>NZ_DAMBOE010000004.1:0-395244 GCF_032063905.1 Alcaligenes phenolicus | reverse complement strand
TGTTGTTGTTGTTGTTGTTGTTGTTGTTGTTGTTGTTGTTGTTGTTGTTGTTGTTGTTGTTGTGCTGAGGGCGCTGTTGGCCAGTCTGATCTGAGGTTTGATTCAGGGCCAAGCCCGTTCAGTTCAGCAAACTGCGCACCCCATCGGCCAGAACCTGCACCGATTCGGTGTCCGGTGCCAGATACCGCGCTCGGCCTTGCTGATCGAAGATATATACGCCACGGCTGTGCGAGACCTCGTAGTTCTCGGGCGCTTTGGGATCGGGTTTTTCAATCTGGAAGGCCACTCGGTAACGACGGGCCAGATCGGCAATCTGCTTTTCTGAGCCTGTCAGGCCTGTGGTGTGCTTGCCATCAAAGGCGGCCACATAACGGGCCAGGGAGTCGGGCGTATCGCGGTGGGGGTCCACACTGACAAAGATGATGCGCACCTGCTCGGCATCGTTCCCCAGTTCTTCCATGACCAGGCCCAGTTGAGCCAAGGTGGTGGGGCAAACATCCGGGCAACTGGCATAGCCAAAAAACATCATGACGACTTTATCCTTGAAGTCATCCTGGGTGACGGTTTTGGGGCCAGCGGCTTGCAGGGAAAAACGCAGATCGGGCAGGAAGCCACGTACGGGATGCAGATTGGCAGCGGCAGCGCTGCTTAGCAGGAACAAGCCCAGCGCCAGTGTCAGGCCAAACTGTTTAAACAAGACAAGAATGGACTTTACTGGGCTGGGTGTCATGGACGTCCTCTGGGTTTAAGCAGGCTCTGGAGTGAGCCCGCTGTGACGGAGCAGGGCGGTGATGGAAGGATCGCGGCCACGGAAAGCGCGGAAGGAGTCGGCAGCTGGGCGTTCGCCCCCTACGGACAGAATCTCGCGCCAGAAGCGATGGCCCGTATTGCTGTCGAGGGTATCACGTGCCCCATCCGAGTGGGTATAGGCTTTTTCCTCAAAGGCCGAGTAGGCGTCGGCGGACAGGACTTCAGCCCATTTATAGCTGTAGTAACCCGCGCCGTAGCCACCCGCAAACAAGTGCGAGAACTGATGCGGGAAACGGTGCCACTCAGGCGGGAACAGCACGGCGACTTCCTGGCGTACCTGATCCAGAATTTCCATGACGGCATCAATCCTCAGGCCGCTGTCACGCGAGTGAATCAGCATGTCGAACAGGGAGAACTCCAGCTGGCGCACCATTTGCATGCCGCTCTGGAAGTTGCGGGCCAGGTTCAGCTTGTTGTAGAGCGCACGGGGCAGGTGCTCGCCGGTTTCCACGTGGGCGGTCAGCATCTGCACGACAGGCCATTCCCAGCAGAAATTTTCCATGAACTGCGAAGGCAGTTCGATGGCGTCCCATTCCACGGCGGAGAAGGCCGAGGCGGCCGGATCGTCCACACGCGAGAGCAGGGTATGCAGGGCGTGGCCGGATTCATGGAACAAGGTGATCACATCGTCATGCGTGAGCAGGGCGGGGCGACCGGGCTGGGGTTCGGCAAAGTTGCATACCAGGTAGGCAATAGGCAGGCACAGCTGTTCACCCAGACGGCGACGGCTGCGTTCGCTGTCCACCCAGGCACCGCCTTGCTTGCCCTGGCGGGCGTGCAGGTCCATGTACAGATAGCCCAGAACTTTGCCGTCGGAAGCCATGACTTCAAAGGGGCGTACGGCAGGATGCCAGGCAGGCACGTCAGCGGCGCGCAGTGTCACGTCAAACAAGCGCTGGATGACTTTGAACAGGCCGTTCAGAACGGCGGGTTCCGTGAAGTACTGTTTGACCTCGTCTTCCGAGTAGGCGTAGCGCTGCTCACGCAGGCGTTCAGCGCTGAACGGAACATCCCAGGCTTGCAGGGTTTCCAGACCCAGCTCTTTTTTAGCGAAGGCTTGCAGCTCGTCCAGATCCTGGCGGGCGTAGGGGCGAGCCTTGGAAGCCAGATCACGCAAGAAGCTCATCACCTGTTCCGGGGTGTCGGCCATGCGGGTTTCCAGACGCATATGGGCGTAGCTGGCAAAACCGAGCAGGCTGGCTTCCTGGGCACGCAGCTCCAGCAGCGTTTCAATCGCCTGGGAGTTATCAAATTGGGCATCGCCCTGATCGGAGGCAATGGTGGTGTAGGCCCGGTACATCAACTCACGCAAGGTCTGGTTGCGTGCGTATTGCATGACAGGCAGGTAGCAAGGCATTTTCAATGTCAGACGCCAGCCTTGCTGATCGTTTTCCTGGGCAGCGCGTTGGGCGGCGGCCAGCACGTCGTCCGGGATGCCGTCCAGCTCGGCCTGGTCGGTGACCAGGTAATGCCACTGATCAATCGCATCCAGTACATGCTCGGAGAATTGCTGCGAGGTTTGCGCCAGTTCTTCGGAAATACGGGCGTAGTCTTCACGCGCCTGACCTTCCAGTTGCACGCCGCTCAGGCGGAAATCGCGCAGGGCCAGAGTAATGATGCGTTGGCGCTGGGGCGTCAGGGTGGCAAAGGCCAGGCTATCGGCCAGCGCCTGATAACGCAGGAATAAAGGACGGTTCAAGCCCACCCAGGTCGAGAACTCGCTCATGCGCGGCAGGCACTGGTTGTACACCGTGCGCAGTTCGGGCGTGTTGATGACCGAGTTCAGGTGACCGGCCACCGACCAGGCGCGATACAAGGTTTCGGTGGCGTCGGTAATGGGCTCGACGATGTTGTCCCAAGTGGGTTCGCTATCGTCGTTGGAGACTGTGTCTACGGCTTGGCGGGCCAAGGCCAGCAGTTGGTCCACCGCCTGCTCGATGTGCTCGGGCTGGATGGCGGGATAGTCAATAAGGCTGTCGATAGGAACCAGTAAGGGATTTGTCGTCATAAACCGTTGATTAAATTAAAGACTGATGTTGGCCGAACGTTCGGCCGCTTCCAAGGTGTTGACCAGCAGCATGGCAATGGTCATGGGGCCAACGCCGCCAGGGACGGGCGTAATGGCCGAGGCCACTTCGCTGGCGCTGGCAAAGTCCACGTCACCGCACAGCTTGCCATCGGCACCGCGGTTGATACCGACGTCAATCACGACGGCACCGGGCTTGACCATATCGCCGGTAATGATGCCGGGACGGCCTACGGCAGCCACCAGCACATCGGCGCGGCGGGTTTGAGCGGCCAGATCACGCGTTTTGGAATTACAGAGGGTGACGGTAGCGCCCGCAGCCAGCAGGAGCATGGCCATGGGTTTGCCCACGATATTGCTGGCCCCCACCACCACGGCTTCTACACCACGCAGCGCCACGTTTTCGGACTCCAGCATCTTCATGACACCGTAGGGCGTGCAGGGGGCAAACAGCGGCTTGCCTGTCATGAGCATGCCGGCATTGCTGACGTGGAAACCGTCCACGTCCTTATGCGGTGCAATGGTTTCAATCACCTTGTGCTCGTCCAGGTGGGCGGGCAGGGGCAATTGAACCAGAATGCCGTGCACCGAGCTGTCCTGATTCAAGCGGGTGATCAGGGCCAGCAGCTTGGTTTCGGTGGTGTCAGCCGGCAGGCGGATGATTTCGGACTTCAGGCCGGCGGCTTCACACGCCAGGCCCTTGTTGCGTACATAGACCTGGGAGGCTGGATCTTCACCGACCAGCACCACGGTCAAACCGGCTTGAATGCCGTGGGTTTGTTTCAGCTTGGCAACACGTTCTGCAACGTCCGCCTTGATGGCGGTGGACAGCTTTTTTCCATCAATAATGCGAGCACTCATTTACGCATCCTCGGACTTGGTGAGGGCGATTTTCATGAGGTCGGCAACCGTAGTGACTTCCAGTTTTTCCATGATATTGGCGCGATGCGCTTCGACAGTTTTAATGCTGATGTTCAAGTCCCCAGCAATCTGTTTGTTCAGGCGACCGGCAACAATGCGTTCCAGCACTTGCTGCTCGCGCGCTGTCAGGCGGCCCAGGACTTCTTGTTGATCTTTCTGCGCTTGCGCTTGCGAGGCACGCGCCGTAGCCTGTTCGATCATGCGGCTGACAATGGTGCGCAGATCGGCTTCGTTAAAGGGTTTTTCCAGAAAGTCGATAGCGCCTTTCTTCATGGTGCTCACGGCCATGGGCACGTCACCGTGGCCAGTAATGAACACAATCGGGATGTTCGACTTGCGAGCGATCAGGGCTTCCTGCAGCTCCAGGCCGCTCATGCCGGGCATGCGCACGTCCACAATCAGGACGGCTACCTGAGCTGGGTCGTAGGCGCCCAGAAACTCTTCGCCCGATGCAAAGCAGCGGACCCGGTAGCCATTGGCTTCCAGGAGCCAGCGCAAGGAGTCCCGTACGGCTTCGTCGTCATCGACTACGTAAATGGTGCATGGCATTTGCGGGCTGGTCATTCGGGTATCTCCAGTTTGTTATCAAGGGTGTCCGCTACATCCGGTGCCGCACAAGGTAGACTGAAACGGAAAATCGTTCCACCCTCTGGATTGCCGACTGCCCACAGGCGGCCGTGATGCGATTCAATAATTGTGCGACAGATATTCAGGCCCATCCCAAGGCCTTCGGACTTGGTACTGTAAAACGGTTCAAAGAGGCGCTCGGGGTCTTTCAAGCCATGACCGCGATCGATGACGGCCATTTCCAAAAGCGATTCTTGTTGGGTAATCACCAATTGAAGCACATGATGCTCGCTGTGTTCCATGGCTTCGATCCCATTTTTGAGCAGATTCAATAATACCTGTTCTATGAGAATGGGGTCGGCAATGACGTCAGGAACCGGATCAGGAATGCTCAATTCAATGTCAATTTGGCGCTTGCGGGCGTCGATTTCGGCAAAGCCGACGGCATTTTCCACAATACGCATGACCTTGACGCGGACGCGGCGCGGTTCGCTACGCTTCACAAATTCACGAATGCGGCTGATGATCTTGCCCGCGCGCTCGGCTTGCTGGGCCGCTTTTTCCAGCGCGGCCAGCAGGGTTTCAGGCTGGTAGCGACCGGATTTCAGCATGGCGACTGCACCCATGCTGTAGTTATTGATGGCCGTCAGCGGCTGGTTCAATTCGTGCGCCAGCGAGGAAGCCATTTCGCCCATGGTGGTCAGGCGGCTGGTCAGCTGCACTTTTTCCTGCTGAATACGTGAGGCTTCTTCGTGCTTGCGACGGTCGGTAATGTCGCGCGCCACTTGCAGACGCACACGACGGCCATCCGTCCAGGCCAGCATACGGTGATGGACTTCAAACCAGCGGGCCGCCGATTCGGAGTAAATCTCTACGGTTTCATCCGTAAAGCGACCCAGACGACCACCCAGCAGTTCAGCGTGGCCATTGGATTGGGCACCAAAGAAGCGACGATAGGTACGGTTGGCAAACAGCAACTCCAGACCGTCGGAGGTATCGGCCACCACGGAAATGGCATCATCCAGACCTTCCAGCACCGTCATGAAGCGTTCATGCGCGGCGGTCAAGGCTTCGCGAATGCGCTTGGGTTCGGTAATGTCCGTCATGGAGGTCATCCAGCCGATCTGCTCTCCATTAGGGGCACGCAGGGGCGAGACATACATACGGGCCGTAAAGCGCGAGCCATCACGGCGTTGAGCCTCTACCTCCAGACCACTGCTGGGTGTGCGGCCGGATAGCAAAAGATCCAGGGTTTCCTGGTGCTGTTGGTGACGACCGGGCAACCAGTAAGGGAAGGGGGCAGTGCGGCCGACCAGATCGGCCTCGTTCCAGCCAATCATTCTGCAAAAAGCCGGGTTCACATAAGCAATGCGGCCCTGCATGTCAAAAACGCGCATCCCCGTGGACATGGAGTTTTCCATGGCACGCCGGAAACCCGTTTCGGCGGTCTGGGCTGCCTCGGCATGGGTCCGGAAGCGGGTATAGCGCCACAGGGCCAGCAAGCTGACCACAATCACCAGGGACAGGGCCAGAATCACCATCATCAGGCGTTGCTGGCGCGTTTCCTGATCGATGGTCACAAACATGACGCTATCGTTTTGCAAACGCTGCAGCCACAGGAATACGCCCATGACACAGAGGTAGAGAAACAGCACGACAACCGGTGTCAGCCAATAGAATCCACGCCGATTCTGCTTGGCCTGATCATAGAAGGTTGAAGGGATCAGAGACTTTTTGGGATGAGTAGCCATAACAGCAAGAAAAGAAGTATGGCTGGATTGTAATGTAGGGCTATTTTTTTTAGTGATATTTCGTATTATGAAAACACATACCATAAAATGAAATTTTGCTTGAGCGTTTCTGTGTTCTTTCCTAGAATGGTTTGGTGCAGGCGTACCCCGCCTTGAACGCTCACAGTCCGCAAAACCCGCTTCGGTCAGGATCGCTTTACTTCTTATTAGATGGGCGGCTCAGCGTCGAGCAAGACCGGACTACTACCACATATATGGAGACACTATATGTCCTCAACCCAAGACAATAGTTCGGCTCAGGTCAGTCAAGACCAAGCCCTAGAAACAAAAGAGTGGCTTGACGCCCTGGAAGCGGTGGTGGACCGTGAAGGCCCGGCCCGTGCTCATGATCTGATCGAAAAGCTGATCGATCTGGCCCGTCGCTCCGGTGCTCACATCCCGTTCTCGCCCAACACGGCTTACGAGAACACGATTCCTCCCGGTCTGGAACCTGCCCACCCTGGCAATCTGATGCTCGAAGAGCGTATCCGTTCCTACATTCGCTGGAACGCCATGGCCATGGTGGTGCGCGCCAACCGCGAAACCCCTCCTGATGGCGGTGGTCTTGGCGGTCACATTGCCTCCTTTGCTTCGCTGGCCACCATGATTGGCTGCGGTCAGAACCACTTCTGGCACGCTGAAACCGAAGATCACGGCGGCGACATGGTGTTCTTCCAGGGCCATTCCTCGCCCGGTATTTACGCCCGCGCCTTCATGGAAGGCCGTATCTCCGAAGATCAATTGAATAACTTCCGTCAGGAAGTTGATGGCAAAGGCCTGCCATCCTACCCGCATCCCAAGTTGATGCCCGAATTCTGGCAGTTCCCCACCGTATCCATGGGTCTGGGCCCATTGATGGCGATCTACCAGGCTCGTTTCCTGAAGTACCTGCATGCCCGTGGCATCGCTGATACCAGCGGCCGTAAAGTCTGGGTGTTCCTGGGCGATGGCGAGATGGACGAACCCGAATCCCTGGGCGCCATCGGTCTGGCAGCACGTGAAAAACTGGACAACCTGATTTTCATCGTGAACTGTAACTTGCAGCGTCTGGACGGTCCTGTACGCGGTAACGGCAAGATCATCCAGGAGCTGGAAGGTACCTTCCGTGGTGCTGGCTGGAACGTGCTGAAACTGATCTGGGGCGGTTACTGGGATCCATTGCTGGCCCGTGACAAGGAAGGCATCCTGCGCAAGGTCATGGAAGAAACCGTGGACGGCGAATACCAGGCCTACAAGGCCAACGACGGTGCTTACGTTCGCGAGCACTTCTTTGGCAAGCACCCCAAGCTGCTGGAAATGGTCAGCCGCATGAGCGACGAGGATATCTGGCGTCTGAACCGTGGCGGTCACGATCCTCACAAGGTGTACGCTGCGTTTGACGCCGCCACCAAGCACGAAGGTCAGCCTACCGTTATTCTGGCCAAGACCATCAAGGGCTACGGCATGGGCCACGTGGGCCAGGCCAAGAACCCGTCGCACCAACAAAAGAGCCTGGATCTGGACGCTGTGCGCGAATTCCGCGACCGTTTCAACATCCCGGTTCCTGATGACAAACTGGAAGAGCTGCCTTACTTCAAGCCAGCTGATGACTCTCCGGAAATGCAATACCTGCACGCCCGCCGTCAGGCATTGGGCGGCTACCTGCCCAAGCGTCGCACCAAGGCCGATGAACAGCTGACCGTGCCGACTCTGGATGCATTCAAGCCCATGCTGGAAGCCACTGCCGAAGGCCGTGAGATTTCCACGACGCAAGCGTTTGTGCGCTTTTTCAACACCTTGCTGCGTGACAAGCAAGTGGGTCCTCGTGCCGTACCTATCCTGGCTGACGAATCCCGTACCTTTGGTATGGAAGGTCTGTTCCGTCAGATCGGTATTTACGCACCGGAAGGCCAGAAGTACACCCCGGTCGATAAAGACCAGGTCATGTACTACCGCGAAACGGCCAATGGTCAGTTGTTGCAGGAAGGTATTAACGAACAGGGTGCTTTCAGCTCCTGGATTGCGGCGGCCACGTCGTACTCCAACAGCAACCGCATCATGATTCCGTTCTTCATTTACTACTCCATGTTCGGCTTCCAGCGCTTTGGCGATCTGGCCTGGGCAGCGGGTGACATGAAGGCACGCGGTTTCGTGCTGGGCGGCACTGCCGGTCGCACCACCTTGAACGGTGAAGGTTTGCAGCACGAAGATGGTCACAGCCATATTCAGTCCTCGCTGATTCCTAATTGCGTATCCTATGACCCCACCTTCGCTCACGAAGTGGCTGTCATCATGCAGCATGGCTTGAAGCGCATGGTTCAGGACCAGGAAGACGTGTACTACTACGTCACCCTGATGAACGAGAACTACGCTCAGCCCGGTCTGGTCGAAGGTGACGAAGACGGCATCCTGCGCGGCATGTACAAGTTCAAGTCGGTGGCCAAGGACAGCAAGCTGCGCGTTCAGCTGATGGGTTCGGGCACGATTCTGCGCGAAGTGATCGCTGCACAGGAACTGCTGGAAAAAGACTGGGGCATTGGCTCTGATGTTTGGAGCGTGACCAGCTTTACCGAGCTGCGTCGTGATGGTCTGGATTGCGAACGTGCTGCGCTGTTGAATCCTGAAGGCAAGGATCTGCCCGTGCCTTACGTGACGACTCAACTGGCTAAAACGGACGGTCCTATCGTGGTCTCCACCGACTACGTCAAGGCCTTTGGCGACCAGATTCGTCCGTTTGTGCCTAAGGGTCGCACCTTCAAAGTGCTGGGCACCGATGGTTTTGGCCGCTCCGACTACCGCTTCAAGCTGCGCGAGCACTTTGAGGTTGATCGTCACTTTGTGGTGCTGGCTGCTCTGCGCGCGCTGGCTGAAGACGGCAAGATTCCGTTCAGCAAAGCGTCCGAGGCGATTGCCAAATACGGCATCAATCCTTCCAAGGCCAACCCGCAGCACGCATAAGGGACTGAACCATGAGCAATATCATTCAAGTCAAAATCCCGGATATCGGTGCTGACGACGCTGTCGAAGTGATCGAAATCCTGGTCAAGGAAGGCGAGACCATTGAGGTCGAGCAAAGTCTGATTACCGTGGAGTCCGACAAGGCCTCCATGGAAATCCCCTCGTCCGATGCTGGCGTGGTCAAGTCGATCAAGGTCAAGCTGGGCGACAAGGTTAAGGAAGGCAGTCTGGTTCTGGAATTGGAAGCCGCCGAAGGCGCGCAGGCCGCGCCTGCCGCTGAGCCTGCCAAGGCTGAAGCTGCTCCCGCTCCTGAAGCTGAAGCTGCGCCCGCAGCGGCTCCTGCCGCTGCCGCGGCAGCCCCGGCCGGTGGTGAACAGCAAGTTACCGTTCAAGTGCCTGATATTGGCGACGCCCGCGATGTGGACGTTATCGAAATCATGGTGCAAGTGGGTGACACCATTGAAGTGGATCAAAGCCTGATCACCGTGGAATCGGACAAGGCTTCCATGGAAGTACCGTCTTCCCACGCCGGTGTGGTGACGGCCATCAAAGTGAAACTGGGTGACAAGGTCAGCCAGGGTAGTGACATTCTGGAACTGACAGTCCAAGGAGCTGCTGCCGCTCCTGCGCCAGCCAAGGCCGACGCCGCTCCCGCTCCTAAAGCTGAACCTGCTCCCGCAGCAGCGGCCGCTCCTGCTGCCAGCTCCTCGGTGGTGGTCGGTGCTGGTGCGCCGGCTCCAGAGCGTGTTTCGCCCACTGCCGCTTTTGCGGAAACCGAAGGCTCCTTGCGCAATCTGCCGCATGCCTCGCCTAGCGTACGCAAGTTCGCTCGCGAGCTGGGTGTGGATCTGACCAAGGTTCATGGCTCGGGCGATAAAGGCCGTATTACGGCTGACGACGTGCGTGGCTTTGTGAAGCAGGTCATGGCGGGCGGCGCTGCTCCGGTTATTGCTGCCGGTACCGCTGCTCAAGTGGGTGGTCTGGATGTGCTGGCCTGGCCCAAGGTCGATTTTGCCAAGTTTGGCCCAGTCGAAACGCAGGCCCTGTCGCGCATCAAGAAGATTTCGGGTGCCAACCTGCATCGCAACTGGGTCATGATTCCTCATGTCACCAATAACGATGTGGCTGACATCACCTCTCTGGAAGCCCTGCGTAAAGAGCTGAACGAGGAATACAAGAAGTCCGGCGCTCGCGTCACCATGCTGGCTTTCGTCATCAAGGCAGCCGTGGCTGCCCTGAAGAAATTCCCCGAGTTCAATGCCTCGCTGGACGGCGACAATCTGGTGCTCAAGCAGTACTACCACATCGGTTTTGCCGCTGATACGCCTAACGGTCTGGTTGTGCCGGTTATCCGTGATGCCGACAAGAAAGGCATTCTGGATATCGCTCGTGAAACGGGCGAATTGGCCGCCGCTGCCCGTGATGGCAAGCTGAGCGCAGCCCAGATGCAAGGCGGTTGCTTCACCATTTCCTCGCTGGGCGGTATTGGCGGTACGGACTTCACACCCATCATTAATGCGCCAGAAGTGGCCATTCTGGGTCTGTCGCGTTCCTCCATGCAGCCAGTCTGGAATGGCAAGGAATTCGAGCCACGTCTGATGCTGCCTCTGTCCCTGTCCTACGACCACCGCGTTATCGATGGTGCCGCCGCCGCCCGTTTCAATGCCTTCCTGGCAACGATGCTGGCCGACTTCCGTCGCATCGCATTGTAAGGAGTTGTCATGAGTCTGATTGATCTGACAGTCCCGGATATCGGCGACTCCGGTGAAGTAGATGTCATCGAAGTGCTGGTGCAAGTCGGCGATACGGTCGAGGTCGAGCAAAGCCTGATCACCGTGGAGTCCGACAAGGCCTCCATGGAAATCCCTGCCGCTCAGGCAGGGGTGATCAAGGAGTTGCTGGTCAAAGTGGGTGACAAAGTCTCCCAGGGTTCGGCCATTGCCAAGATTGAAGCGTCCGAGAGCCAGGCCGCTCCCGCTGCTGCACCCGCTAAACAAGAAGAAGCGCCTAAAGCAGCGGCGGCTCCTGCCGCTGCCGCTCCGGCTGCAGCACCTGCTCCGCAGGCTGCCAGCCATCAGGGTGCTGCGGATGATTCCGTGGATGTGGTCGTTCTGGGCGCTGGCCCTGGCGGTTACAACGCAGCTTTTCGTGCCGCTGACCTGGGCCTGAAAGTAGCTCTGGTCGAGCGTTACAGCACCTTGGGTGGTGTGTGTCTGAACGTGGGTTGTATTCCTTCCAAGGCCTTGCTGCATACCGTAGCGGTCTACGAGGAAGCCAAGTCCCTGGCGACGCACGGCATCAAGTTCGGTGAAGCGCAAATCGACATCGACGCGCTGCGCGATTACAAGAACAAGGTGATCGGCAAGTTGACCGGCGGTCTGGCCGGTATGGCCAAGGGACGCAAGGTACAGGTTGTGGTCGGTAACGGCCAGTTCCTGGACCCCAACCACATCGAAGTGACCGCCAACGACGGCACCAGGAAAGTGATCAAGTTCGGTTCGGCCATTATTGCGGCCGGTAGCCAGTCGGTAAAACTGCCATTCCTGCCTGACGATCCACGCGTGGTGGACTCCACCGGCGCGCTGGAACTGAAGTCCGTGCCCAAGCGCATGCTGATCGTGGGCGGTGGCATCATCGGTCTGGAAATGGGTACGGTGTACTCGGCTCTGGGCGCACGCCTGGACGTGGTGGAAATGCAAACTGGTTTGATGCCAGGTGCAGACCGTGATGTGGTCAAGGTGTGGGAGAAGATGAACAAGCATCGCTTCGACCACATGATGCTGGAAACCAGCACCGTGGCCGCTGAAGCCCGCGAAGACGGCATCTGGGTGACCTTCGAAGGCAAGAACGCGCCGGCCGAGCCGCAGCGTTATGACCTGGTTCTGCAAGCCGTGGGCCGCTCGCCCAATGGCAAGAAGATCGGTGCCGAGAAAGCCGGTGTGCAGGTTACAGACCGTGGTTTCATCCAGGTTGACAAGCAACAGCGTACCAACGTGCCGCACATCTACGCGATTGGTGACATTGTGGGTCAGCCCATGCTGGCACATAAGGCTGAGCACGAAGCGCATGTGGCTGCTGAAGTCATCGCCGGTGAAAAATCCTTCTTTGACGCCCGCGTGATTCCTTCGGTGGCTTACACCGATCCGGAAATCGCCTGGGTGGGTTTGACTGAAGATCAGGCCAAGAAAGACGGTATCAAGGTCGAGAAGGGCGTGTTCCCATGGGCTGCCTCGGGTCGTGCCATTGCCAACAACCGCGACGAAGGCTTTACCAAGGTTCTGTTCGATGCTGAAACCCACCGTATCGTGGGTGGCGGTATCGTCGGCACCAATGCGGGCGAGCTGATTGGCGAGCTGGTGCTGGCTATCGAAATGGGCGTGGACCCGGTCGATCTGGCCAAATCCATCCACCCACACCCGACCTTGTGCGAGTCCGTCAGCAAGGCTGCTGCCGTCGCAGAAGGGACGTGCACGGACTTGCCTCCCACACGTCGCAAGTAATACCAGTATTCGCCTGATAGTTAAGGCGTATTGGATCACGGCAGGTGCTATCATCAGCGCCTGCCGTTTTTATTTTGTAATTGGTGTTGTCCATGACTCATCCTGTTCTGAAAGCCGACTCCTCGCTGAGCGATTGGCTGTCCTATCTGGAAACTTTGCATCCCTCGGCCATTGATCTGGGCCTGGGACGGATTCGCGAGGTTGCCCAACGTCTGAACATCAAACTGGATTCCGTCGTCATTACGGTGGGGGGCACCAACGGCAAAGGCTCGACCTGCGCCATGCTGGAAGCGATTTTGCTGGCGGCGGCCTACAAGGTGGGCGTGTATGCCTCACCGCATCTGGTGCGCTACAACGAGCGCATTCGCTTGAATGGCGAGATGGCCGAGGATGCCCAGATCACGGCCCAGTTTGCCCGTATTAACGAAGCCCGTGGCGATCTGACACTGACTTACTTCGAGTTTTCCACACTGGCCGCCTTGTTGCTGTTCCAGGAGCAGCGGGTTGATGTTGCGGTGCTGGAGGTAGGGCTGGGTGGTCGACTGGATGCCGTCAATATCATTGATGCGGACTGTTCCATCATTACCAGTATTGATATTGATCATGCTGAATACCTGGGCAACACCCGTGAGCAGGTCGCCTGGGAGAAAGCCCATATTTTCCGCGCTGATCGTCCTGCGATCTGTGCGGATCCCGTACCGCCACAGACCATGCTGGATTACGCCCAGGAGATTGGTGCCCAATTGTGGCTGTTTGGCAAAGATTTCAACTATTCGGGCGACCGCCAGCAATGGGCTTATGGTGGTCGTAACCAGCGCCGCGCTGCCTTGGCTTACCCGGCCTTGCGTGGAGCGAACCAACTGCTGAATGCCTCCGCGGCATTGGCTGCGCTGGAGTCGCTGCACCCACGTCTGGCTGTGCCTGCGCAGGCTGTACGCGCTGGTTTGTTGCGTGCCCACATGCCTGGTCGCTTCCAGATTCAACCCGGCCAGCCTTGCGTGATTTTTGACGTGGCCCACAATCCCCATGCCGCAGCTGCCCTGGCACAGAACCTGGACAATATGCCGCCGTACCCCAAGACGATTGCCGTCGTGGGCATGTACAAGGACAAGGATGTGGATGGCGTGATTGCCCGTATGGCTACCCGTATCGATCACTGGATGTGCGCCAGTCTGGAAGGTCCGCGCAGCCTGTCGGGCGAGGAGTTGGCCAATCACGTCCGTTCTGTGCTGGCCAGTGGGGAGATGCCTGATGATGTGCTGGCACCCGAAGCCGAATCCAGTTCGCATCGCCCGGGCGTTCGACCCGTTGCGCGTGCTTCAGTCAGTAAAGCGTCAGCAGTCGTATCCAGTTACAACAGTCCTCAGCTCGCTTACGAGGCGGCATTAAAAGAGGCCAGTGACAATGATAGAATTGTCGTGTTTGGCTCGTTTGCGACAGTAGGGCCGATACTTGAAGCCGCAAACGACCGTTCTTCTTCCTGAATATCGGTAAGACTGCTTATTTCATAGGTCTAGGGCTCATGGGTTTATTTTCACGTAACGATACTTCCTCATCGTCGGGTCGCCGCGGCAGTGCTTCCAGCGATTCACAATTATCGGAACTGCGTGGACGGGCTCGTCGCCGTCTGATCGGCGCGCTGGCTCTGGTTTTGGCCGTAGTTGTGCTGGTACCCATGCTGACTGCCGACAAAACCCCGCCCGAGCCCGAGCAGTCTCTGGCTTTGGGGCCGATTGGCCAGACAACGGGGCAGGGCACAGTGCAAACCCGTCCTGGCGAGCTGGTGGTGCAAGAGGGCACGCCCGCTCCTGTTATCGAGCAACCTGACGAGCCGCTGGTCGCTGATCCTTCCACCAGTACTGATGGTGGCCTGGCTGTGGTCAATCCCGGTCTGGAAACCGATCCTGCGCATGTGACTACGCCAAGCACCCCAACTGAGCCGCCGCCTGTGACCACCCGTCCAGAGCCGCCCAAGCCGGTTGAAAAACCCAAGCCTGTCGAAAAACCCAAGCCAGCCCCAGCGCCTGCACAAAATGGCCGTACGGATGACGGCTCCTACGCGCTGGCCCTGCTGGAAGGCCGTGTACCGAACAAACCTGCCCCTGTTGCCGCCAAGCCGGCTGCGCAGCAAGGCAACTTCATTTTGCAGATTGTCGCCTATTCCAACCAGAACGATGCCCAGTCGCGTCGTGATCAGCTGGTATCGGCCGGTGTGACCAATGCCTATGTAGAGACGGCACAAAGCGGTGGCAAGCCAACCTATCGTTTGCGTGTGGGCCCATTCCCCACTCGTGAAGCGGCACAGGCAGCCCAGGCCCGCTTGCGCTCGCTCGGTTACGAGAACAGTTTTATCTCGGCTAAGTGAGCAGCTTCGACTATATCGTCCTTGGAATTGTGGGTGTGTCAGGCCTTCTGGGCCTGATACGCGGATTGATCAAGGAAGTTCTTTCGCTCAGCGCCTATTTGCTGGCTTTCATGGCCGCAATCTGGTGGGGGCCACGCACATCAGGCTGGATACAAGTCTGGGTAGAAAACGGCTTATTACGTACGGCTTTGGCCTACGGAGCCGTTTTTTTTATGGTCTTGCTGCTGGTGGGCCTGTTGAACATGCTGCTGGCCAGCCTGATCGAGCAAACAGGTTTGACGCCCGCCGATCACGGACTGGGCGGCCTGTTTGGTCTGGCTCGCGGGGTGTTGCTGGTGCTGATACTGGTCATTCTGGCCGGGCATACCGATTTACCTAAAGAACCGTGGTGGGAACAGGCCAAGCTGGCCGAACCTGCGATCCGCGCGGTGCAGTCGATTAAGGCCATGCTGCCGCCGTCTCTGGCAGAATGGCTGCCTTATTGAGAACACACTAACGGGAACCAATCATGTGTGGAGTTGTAGGGGTTGTTGCGCGCAGCCCTGTAAATCAGTTGATCTATGACAGTTTGCTCTTGCTGCAGCATCGCGGGCAGGATGCAGCGGGGCTGGCGACCTGGCACGACCAGTTCTTCAGCATGCACAAGGCATTTGGCCTGGTGCGGGACGTATTTCGTACCCGCAACATGCGCTCCTTGCCGGGCAATAGCGGTATTGGCCACGTGCGTTACCCCACTGCAGGCTCCAGCCAGAGCGTGGAGGAGGCGCAGCCGTTTTACGTCAATGCCCCCTTTGGTCTGAGCTTTGTGCACAACGGCAATCTGACCAACTGGCGTGAACTGCGTGAAGAGCTGTTCACCATTGACCGTCGCCACATCAACACCAACTCGGACTCCGAGGTTCTGCTCAATGTGTACGCGCACGAATTGCAACGTGCCGCCACGGGCCCCGAGCTGTCTCAGGACGAAGTGTTTGAGGCCGTGGCAGCCGTGCACCGTCGTGCTCGTGGTGCTTACGCCGTGGTGTCGCAAATTGCGAACTTTGGTCTGGTTGCCTTCCGCGATCCAAACGGGATTCGTCCTTTGTGCCTGGGTCGCAACGTGACCCCCAAAGGTGAAGAATGGATGGTTGCCTCCGAGTCCGTGGCCTTGACCGGTTGCGGCTTTGAGCTGGTTCGTGATGTTGAGCCCGGCGAGGCCATCATCATTGATCTGGACGGCAATCTCAGCAGCCGCCAGTGCGCCGAGAACCCGCGCCTGAACCCCTGTGTCTTTGAATACGTGTACTTTGCTCGCCCAGACTCCACGGTCGATGGTGTGTCGGTGTACGACGCCCGTCTGCTGATGGGGGAGTACCTGGCCGAGAACGTCGCCAAGAACCTGCGTCTGGCTGATATTGATGTGGTGATGCCTATCCCTGACTCGGCCCGCCCATCGGCCATGCAGTTGGCGGCGCATCTGAACCTGAACTACCGTGAAGGTTTCATCAAGAATCGCTATGTAGGCCGCACCTTCATCATGCCCGGCCAGGAAGTGCGCAAGAAGTCCGTGCGTCAGAAGCTGAGCGCCATTCCCATGGAGTTCCAGGGCAAGAATGTGCTGCTGGTGGACGACTCCATCGTTCGTGGTACCACTAGCCGCCAGATCGTGGACATGGCTCGTGCAGCAGGTGCAAACAAGGTGTTCTTTGCCTCGGCAGCGCCACCGGTACGCTTCCCGAACGTGTACGGCATTGACATGCCCACCGTGTCCGAGCTGATTGCTACGGGTCGTGATGTGGATCAGGTTGCCAAGGAAATTGGTGTGGACGGTCTGGTCTACCAGGACCTGCACGATCTGGAACAGTCCTTGCGTGACCTGAACCCACGCTTTGCAGGTTTCGAGTCTTCCTGCTTTAGCGGCGAGTACGTGACAGGCGATGTGGACGAGGCGTATCTGAATCTGTTGGCAGAAGGCCGCAAAGGCGGTCGTGAAGTGCCGGACGTGACGGATTGATCGTCTGATTCTTCAGTTGAGTAAAAAACCCGCTTTTATGGCGGGTTTTTTATTTCTTCATTCTATGGTTTTTGTTTTTGCATTCGATTTTTTTATTCAGGTTTTAATTATTAGCCTATTTTATAAAATAAATTTATTTCTCTTGTCTTGTTGATAATAATAATTTCTTCCACTTTGTTTTTGGATTTTTATTAATTCACTTATATTCCTGCTTTGTTTCTTTTGATAAATCATGAGCATCAGTGCTTATTCTATCGGGATACAAAGATGAAAGACCTAAACTGCGATATAGAGTCAGACCACGTAATGGCGGTAACTGAGTCGACTGGGGAGAATCAGGGCAATAGTTCTTCGCGGACCCATTTTCCTGTCTTGCATCAATTCCTGGAGCAAGCCCTAAGCCGAAATCAGGTGATGGGAGCGGTGGTTCTGGTCGCTCACCAAGGTCAGGTGGTATTGAGTTATGTGGGTGGATGGGCCGACAAGGAAAAGGCCAGACCCATGCACGAGGATACGGTGTTCAGATTGGGTTCTTTGAGCAAATCGGTTAGCTCCTGGTTAGCCTTGTGCTTAAGCGAGCAAGGACTGATTTCCTTGAAAGACAGAATCACACGTTACCTTCCCAATTTTGGTCCTCACTTTGAGTCGGAATGTCCACCGATTTCGATTCATCAATTACTGACTCATACCTCGGGTCTCAGCTATCGCTTTATTGATGGGGAGGAGAGCCTGTATGCGCAGGCGCAAATCAGTGATGGCATTGATCGCGTAGACCTGAGCTGGCAAGAGAACTTCCGTCGTGTGTGTTCCGTGCCGCTGCGCTTTGCGCCGGGGACTGGCTGGCGCTACTCCTTGGGTATTGACGTGGTGGGCAAAGCCTTGGAGGTCGCGTCCGGGAAAGGCTTGGCGCAACTGCTGGAAGAGACAATCAGTGCTCCTTTGGGTTTGCAGCATTGTTCGTTCTATGAGCGCGATTACTACCAGATAGCAGCGCATTATCAAAATCATGCAGCAGGCCTGTCCCGGGCTGAAGGTGCGTTGGATTTGGGAATAGGTGTGCTGCGTTTTGATGAGAGCCTGATGTCCCGACCCTCTACGCCGGTCTATGCCGGTGCTTCCATGTTGGGTTCTGGCCCGGATTTGATGCGTATCTTGCTGGGTTTGCGGAATGGGCGCTTGCTATCCCGGTCATCCTATCAGGCGTTCTTGAGCGACCATGTACCGCATTCGTCCAAGTGCATGTGGCGCAACTGGGGCTATACCTACGGGGCGGCAATTTCCCGACTGGAGCCGGACTCAACCATGCCCATGTCGGCAGGTAGTGTGCAATGGGTAGGCGCCTTTGGGCAGAAGTGGATGTTTGATCCACATAAGGATGTGATTATTGTCAGCATGACCAATACGGCTCCGGAGGGCTTGTTTGGCGCTTTCCCGGACCAAGTGCGCGATGCAGTTTATGCTGACCTGGGGCTGATGCCAGGATAAGCTTGCCTACGGCTATTGGATGTAAAAACACCCCATAAATCGGATTTGCGTCCGGTTTGTGGGGTGTTACGCAATCAGGCGAGTTTTATCGTGCTGATTGAAGTGCTCAGGTACCACGACGCTTGAACAAGGTCAGCAGCAAGCCCAGACCAAGAATGACGAACAGCGCCAGGCTCCAGTACGCATATTCAATCCCCAGCAGTGGCTGACGTGCGTCCATGCAGGAAGCATAGATACCAAACAACCAAGGCAGGCCGCTTTCCAGGCCGGACTGGGTAATGAAGCGATCAGCAAAGGTCTGGTCGCAGCTGAACAAATGCTGTGCCACAGAAACCTGATACCAGGCGGCCAGAATGCCACCTACAGAGGTTGCCAGACCCAGCAAGCTGGCGAAGGTAGAGCTGCGCTGATGCCCCAACTGACGCAACACACCAGCAACCAGGCTGAATACGCCCAGCACAATGAAAATCAGGCGCTGCAGGACGCACCAGGCGCAAGGCGGGATGCTGAATACATGCTGGGAAAGCAGTGCAATGCCTACGCCGGAAAAGGCGAGCAGGGCGATCAGATAGTAGGGTGCAGCGGACTGGCGGGAGGATGCGGCCATGGTATCAAGAGGAACTTAAAGAATGAAAGGTAGATGCTTCGTGCAGCAAACCCAGGAAAAGTTCATGGAAACCGGCCCAGGTAATTTGCACGCCCAGGCATAAAAGAATAAAAGCGGACAGGCGCATCACGACAGCCGTGCCATTTTTACCCAGTTTGTACAGAAATTGCGATGCAAAACGTAAGGCTAGAAACACGATAAAACTGGCCGCAGCAATAGCTGGCAGCGCGCCAGCCAGCTTGCTCATGGTGCCGGTGACCGAATTGTCATGCAAGGTCGCCCCTACCGTCAGTGCTGCAGACAAGGAGCCGGGGCCGCAGAGCATGGGGAAGGTCAGGGGGTAGAAGGCTTTGGAGCGAATCTGTTCCCAGGAGTAGGACTCGGCCATGTTCTGGGCGTGCGCCGCATCAAAGTCCGAGGCGTTGATCAATCGCCAGGCCGTGCCTATGACCAGCAAGCCCCCGCCAATACGAATGATGGGCAGGGAAATGCCAAAGAAATTCAGCACGATATTGCCCGCCACCATGGCAATGGCCAGCATGATGAAAATATTGATGGCGACTTTCTTGGCAAGGCGGGCACGATCAGGCACGCTGGCGCCTTCGGTCAGGGTCAGAAAGATGGGGGCAGCCGCAGGCGGGTTCAGCATGGGCAATAGCGTCGCCAATGCAAACAGGAAGCTGCGGCTGACATCAGCAAATACGGAGGAGAGTTCCATTAAGACGGGGTGGCTTGTTGAGAGAGGGCTAAACGTACATCGCGCTCCAGGCGCAATTGATTACGGTTCTGTTCCAGTGCGGCACCACTCAGGATGAAGACGTCTTCAACGCGGTCGCCCAAGGTCATGACTTTGGCCGAGCGCAGTCGCACGTCGTGATGCTCGAATACCTGGGCGAGACTGTACAACAAACCGCGCCGGTCTGTAGCACTTAGCGTCAAAATCCAGTCCTGCCCTTGCTCTTCCTGACGCAGATCCACGGTGGGCTGAATGGGAAAGACCCGAGCCCGGCGGGAGCGGATGTCACGGTAGTGGTCGTGCGGGGGCTCGCTAGGGAGCAGGTCTTGCTGGAGTGCCTGGCATAACTCGGTTTCGATCAGCAAAGGGTCACGCCGCAGGGCGTGGTCATAGGCGGGCAGCATGACGATGAAACTGTCCAGTGCCCAGCCGTGGCGAGTCGTGTAAATGCGAGCGTCCTGAATGCTGACGGCCTGGCTGTCAAAGTAGCGACAGATGCGCAAGAACAGGCGGCTGGCGTCCTTGGTGTAGACCAGCACTTGCAGCGCATCGGTTTGTCCGGCTGGACGTATGCGCACCACCGGTGTCGGGCTGTGGGACTGGTGGTAGAGCTGGATGGTGTGCCAGGCGATTTCACTGGCGTCGTGGCGCAGGAAATAGGGCTTGTCCAGCCATTGCCAGAAGTCCTCGCGAGCTTCGTCCAGCAGACCGGCCAGACGAATTTCGCCAGCGGCGTCACGCTTGCGTTGATCCAGTACGGACACGCCATCCTTGGCCTGACGTCCTAAGGCTGCCAGTGACAGCTTGTACAGGTCTTCCAGCAGCTTGCCTTTCCAGGAGTTCCATACCGTTGGGCTGGTGGCCCGAATGTCGGCGACAGTCAGCAGGTACAGGGCAGTCAGGCGGCGTTCCGTACCTACGGTTTGCAGGAACTGGAAAATGACATTCGGGTCGCTCAAATCACGTTTCTGAGCCACTTGCGACATGGTCAGGTGCTCGCGCACCAAAAACACCACCAGCTCTGCGTCTACCGGCATCAAGCCGTGATCCTGGCAAAATGCCAAGGCGTCCTGTGCACCCAACTCGGAGTGATTGCCGCCACGTCCTTTGGCAATGTCGTGAAAGAGGGCGGCGATATATAGCAGCCAATGGCGATCAAAACCACTCATCAGCTGATTGGCCATGGACAGTTCTTCACTGTGCTCGGCCATGGTGAAGCGGCGTAGATTGCGTATGACCTTCAGCGTGTGCTCGTCCACAGTGTAGGCGTGAAACAGGTCGTGCTGCATCTGTCCGACGACGCGTCGAAATACCGGTAAATAGCGCGGCAGCAGGTTCAGCAGATTCATCAGCCGCAAGGTATGCACGATTCCTTTGTTCTGCTGCAGGATTTCCAGAAACAGACGTCGATTCCGAGGCTCGGCCCGGAACTTGGCATCGATCAGGCGGCGTGCATGCCAGAGGGCTCGCAAGGTATCGGCTTTCAGGCCGCGCAGATTGGGCTGTTGCTGCAAATGCAGCATGGCCACAAAAATCAAAGAGGGGTCTTGCTCGAAGCCATCAGGCTGACGCAGTTCCAACTGTCCATGATGAATCTGGAAGTGGCCGTCCAGAATCAGCGGTTCCTGATCGGTTTGCGGGAACAGGTGTTCCTCGATGCTGCGCATCAGGATCAGATTGAGCTGGCTGACAATCTTGGCGGCCCAGTAGTAACGCTGCATCAGCAGTTCGCTGGCGCGTCGGGTAGCCGTGGGTTGAAAACCGTAAATTTCAGCCAGACGTGGTTGCAGGTCAAACAGCAGTCTGTCTTCGGCGCGGCCGGTCAGTAGATGAAGCTCAATGCGCAGACGCTTGAAGGCTTCTTCCACGCGTTGCAGAGCTTTCAGCTCGGATTGCGTCAGGAGTTCGGATTGCGCGACATCCACCCAGCTGCGTCCCAAACCCGCTGCCCGTGCCATCCAGAGCAGCACCTGCAGGTCGCGCAAGGCGCCAGGAGACTCTTTGCAATTGGGTTCCAGGGAGTAGGGGGTGTCTTGCAGATGCGCATGACGCTGCTGCTGTTCGGCCTGTTTGGCCAGGAAGAAAGCTTGCGGGTCCATCTGGCTTTGCAGTTGCTGTTGGGCATGGCGTAGCAGCAATCGGGAACCCGACAGCCAGCGGCTTTCCAGCAAGGCGGTTTCGGTGGTGATGTCCTGGCTGGCTTGTTCCAGGCATTGGGCGGGCGTGGCCACATTATGGCTGGGAGCCAGACCGATATCCCACAAGGCGGCGACCAGTGCCTGAATCCGGTCTATATCCTCTGCATTGGGCTCGCGCTGCAACAGGATCAGCAAGTCCACATCCGAATGCGGATACAGCTCCCCGCGACCATACCCCCCCAGGGCCGCCAGGCTGGCTTGGCGGGGCAGGGGGTAACGGACCAGAAGTTCACGCAGACCTTGGTCGCAAATCTGGCACAGGCTTTTGAGCAGGCGATCGCAATGCAGGTCTTGCCTGAAGCGCTCGTAGGCCCTAGCCCGGCGGCAAGCAATTCTGTCGCGAAGCTGGGCCAGGAAAGACATGGTTCAGGCCTTGCCGATGATGGCTGGAGGGGCAGGCATGCCGGGCGAGACGGTCAGTACTTCGTAGCCGGTATCGGTTACCAGCACCGCGTGCTCCCATTGGGCCGACAGGCTGTGGTCGCGGGTCACCACAGTCCATTGGTCAGCCAGAGTGCGCAGTTCGCGACGACCGGCGTTGATCATGGGCTCGATGGTGAAAATCATGCCGGGTTCCAGTTTTACGCCGGTGCCGGGTTTGCCGTAGTGCAGCACTTGCGGGTCCTGGTGAAATTTCTGGCCCACACCGTGGCCGCAGTATTCGCGCACAACGGAAAAACCTTGTTTTTCAGCGTGTTGCTGGATGGCGTGGCCGACATCACCCAGGGTGGCGCCGGGTTTGACTTGGTCAATGCCCAACCACATGCATTCGTAGGTGGTTTCAGTCAGGCGGCGGGCCAGGATGCTGGGCTCGCCCACGTAGTACATACGGCTGGTGTCGCCAAACCAGCCGTCTTGAATAATGGTGACGTCCATATTCAGAATGTCGCCATTTTTCAACACTTTATCGCCGGGAATGCCGTGACAGATAACGTGGTTGACGGAGGTGCAAATAGAGCCTGGAAACGGTGGGTAGCCAGGAGGCGCGTAGCCTACGGTGGCGGATTTGACCCCCAGTTCATTGATGCGCTCCATGCACAGGCGATCCAGTTCGCCGGTCGTGACACCTGCTTTGACAAAGGGAGTCAGGTAATCAAGGATGGATGCCGCGGTCTGGCAAGCAGCGCGCATTTTTTCGAGATCAGTGGGGTCTGTGACGAGAATACTCATAGCAACTTGAACAGGTCTATTGAAAAATAGTAGAATTATAGGCTTTTGTGAATTTTGCAGTTACGCGCCGTCCCGTTTGGGGCGATCGCGTGTCGCGGAACACCGCGCCAAATCTGGGCTTTCCTGTTTTGACCGGCTTTTTTGGACCGCCTGAATTTTCAGGCTGGATGAGTCAAGCCAGGCATCAGGAAATCGTGTCCCAAGATTGGAAGCAGCCTCGGGCCATGGCCAGCCAGCAAAAACAAGCAGAATTCACAACACATACAGGGTCAGCACAATGACAAGCGTTGCGAAAGCAACAGGGGCAGCAGCCCGGTTCTTGTTCAAGTGATGCTGACCAAGCAATCCTCTAGGATACACCTGCGAACAGTGCCCTGTATGCAGGCGGTAGCCAGAAAAGTTTCAGGCTCGGGCCCGGATGGCAGATATCTTGTCTGCCTGCAGGCGTGAGTCCGTTGCAGTGCAGGCGTTCGCTCATGTTGAGCAACGTTTTTATGTTTTTAGTTGTAAATCGCGTGACTGTCCGTCTCGGGGTGTCTGGAATGCAGCACAGGCTGCGGCCCTTACCGGATACCGGGCAGTTACAAGACCAAACCCTTGGAGAACTTTATGTCTTTAATGCGTGAAATGCTGGAAGCTGGTGTGCACTTTGGCCACCAAACCCGTTACTGGAACCCCAAGATGGCTCCGTTCATCTTCGGCCAGCGTAACAACATCCACATCATCAACCTGGAAAAAACGGTTGTTCAGTACGAAGAAGCAACCAAATTCGTGCGTCAACTGGCTGCTCGTGGCGGCAACGTGCTGTTCGTAGGCACCAAGCGCGCTGCTCGCGAACTGGTGGCTGCTGAGGCCGAACGTTGCGGCATGCCTTACGTCGACAGCCGCTGGCTGGGTGGCATGATGACCAACTTCAAAACGGTCAAGACTTCCATCAAGCGTCTGAAAGAAATGGAAGCTCAGATGGCTGAAGGTCGTCTGGAAACCATGAGCAAGAAAGAAGCCTTGATGTTCGAACGCGAACTGGAAAAGCTGAACAAGGCCATCGGCGGTATCAAGGACATGAACAACCTGCCTGACGCCCTGTTCGTGATCGACGTTGGCTACCACAAGATTGCCGTGGCTGAAGCCCGCACTCTGGGTATCCCCGTTGTGGCCGTGGTTGATACCAACCACTCGCCAGAAGGTCTGGATTACGTGATCCCTGGTAACGATGACTCGGCCAAGGCTATCGCTCTGTACGCTCGTGGCATGGCTGACGCCGTGCTGGCTGGCCGCGAACAGAACCTGAACGGTCTGGTTGAAGAAATCGCCGCTGACGAAGAGTTCGTCGAAGTTCAGGCTGACACCCAGGAGTAACAGGTTCACCGCTGTCTGCCGGACACCATCAGTTGTCATGGCAGACAGCTACAGTGACCCTTCGTATCGCCCCGGCTTGCCGGGGCATGTTCTACAGAATTGGAGAAAACCGTGGCTCAAATCACCGCATCGATGGTTAAAGAATTGCGCGAGAAAACCGACGCGCCCATGATGGAATGCAAAAAAGCACTGACCGAAGCCGACGGCGATATGGCACGTGCTGAAGAAATCTTGCGCGTGAAGCTGGGCAGCAAGGCTAGCAAAGCAGCTACCCGCGTTACCGCTGAAGGCCTGGTTTCTGTTTACATCGCTGACGATGCCAAGACCGGCTCCGTAGTTGAAGTTAACTGCGAAACCGACTTTGTTGCCAAGAACGATGACTTCATCGGCTTTATCAACGACGTCGCTCAACTGGTCGCCAAGAACAACCCGGCAGATCTGGCCGCTTTGGCTGAACTGCCACTGGCCGACAGCAATGTCGAGACCGTGCGCGCTGCTCTGGTTGGCAAGATTGGTGAAAACATCTCTATCCGTCGCTTCCAGCGCTACGAAACAGCCGGCCAACTGGCCAGCTACGTTCACGGTGGCAAGATCGGCGTATTGGTTGATTTCGCCGGTGGCGACGAAGAAGTGGGTAAGGATCTGGCCATGCACATCGCTGCGACTCGTCCTAAGGCGATGGACGCTTCGGGTGTTGACGCAGCCGAGATCGAAGCCGAGCGCTCCGTGGCTGCTCAGAAAGCCGCTGAATCCGGCAAGCCTGCTGAC
Organism: Alcaligenes phenolicus; assembly: GCF_032063905.1. Classification (NCBI taxonomy): domain Bacteria; kingdom Pseudomonadati; phylum Pseudomonadota; class Betaproteobacteria; order Burkholderiales; family Alcaligenaceae; genus Alcaligenes; species Alcaligenes phenolicus. The sequence continues at coordinate 370,012 of NZ_DAMBOE010000004.1, read as the reverse complement.
ATCGTCACCAAAATGGTTGACGGCGCTGTTGCCAAGTTCCTGAAAGAAGTGACTCTGCTGAGCCAGCCTTTCGTCAAGAACGACAAGCAAAGCGTGCAGCAAATGCTGGACGAGAAAAAAGCATCGATCGCTGGCTTTACCCTGTACGTTGTGGGTGAAGGCATTGAAAAGCGTGTTGAAGATTTCGCCGCTGAGGTAGCTGCTGCTGCCGGCCAAGCCTAATCTAGCTTGTTTTTTCAGGGCAGGCACCGTAGTGGCGGTGCCTGCCCTGCTGCTTTACACTCTCTTCTGTCTTCGTCACTTGGAATCCCACCCATGACTACCCCTCATTACAAACGTGTTCTGTTGAAGCTCTCCGGCGAAGCGCTGATGGGCGAGGACTCGTTCGGTATTAATCGCAGCACAATCATTCGCATGACGGAGGAGATCGCCCAGGTTGCCCAGTTGGGGGTACAGCTGGCTATCGTGATTGGCGGGGGCAATATCTTTCGCGGCATCGCTCCAGGTGCCCAGGGCATGGATCGTGCGACAGCCGACTACATGGGCATGATGGCTACCGTCATGAATGCGCTGGCCTTGCAAGATGCCTTGAAGCACCGTGGCCTGGATGCCCGTGTGCAATCTGCCCTGAATATCGAGCAGGTCGTAGAGCCTTACATTCGTCCCAAGGCACTGCGTTACCTGGAAGAAAACAAAGTTGTTATTTTTGCAGCCGGTACGGGCAACCCGTTCTTTACCACCGATACGGCAGCGGCCTTGCGCGGCGCTGAAGTGGGTGCGGAAATCGTACTGAAAGCGACCAAAGTCGACGGCATCTACAGTGCCGATCCCAATAAAGACCCAGGTGCGACGCGTTACTCGCGTATCAGCTTTGATGAGGCTATCGTACGCCGTCTGGAAGTGATGGATGCGACCGCCTTTGCCTTGTGTCGCGATCAGAAACTGCCGATCAAAGTGTTCTCCATCAACAAGCCCGGCGCCTTGACGCGCGCGGTCTCTGGTGAAGATGAAGGCACCCTGGTTCACGTTTAAAGTTATAGGAATTTAGTCCATGAGTCTTTCCGAGATTAAAGCATCGACCGACAGCCGGATGGGTAAGTCCCTCGAGTCTCTCAAGACAGGCCTGGCCAAAATTCGCACTGGCCGTGCTACTGCAGGCTTGCTGGATCACATTCAGGTTGAGTACTACGGCTCCATGGTGCCGGTCAGCCAGGTGGGCAACATCACGGTGGTGGATGCTCGCACGCTGAACGTGCAAGTGTGGGAAAAGCATATGGCTGGCCCGATTGAAAAAGCCATTCGTGACAACGAGCTGGGTCTGAACCCCATCTCGATGGGCGAGAGCATTCGTGTGCCCATGCCCGCGCTGACCGAAGAGCGCCGTCGTGATCTGGCCAAGGTGGTGCGTGGCGAAGGCGAAGATGCCAAGGTCGCCATTCGCAACCTGCGTCGTGACGCCAATGACACGCTCAAAAAGCAAGTCAAGGACAAGGAAATCTCCGAGGACGACGAGCGCCGCGCCCAGGACGAAATCCAGAAGCTGACCGACAAGTATGTGGCGGAAGTCGACAAGCTGATCGCCCAGAAAGAAGCCGAGATCATGACGGTCTAACGGCTTTTGCACAGGTGGCTAGGTGATTTCTTTCAGTTCTACCCAAACTATTCCGGAACACGGTCAGGTTCCTGGCCACCTGGCGATTGTCATGGACGGCAATGGACGATGGGCGACCCGTCGTCTTTTGCCACGCACGGCAGGGCACTTGCGTGGTGTACAAACCGTCCGGCGCATTGTCGAGGCCTGTGGCGAGCTCGGCGTGCGTTATTTGACCCTGTTTGCGTTCAGCTCCGAGAACTGGCGACGCCCTCCTGAAGAGGTGTCTCTGTTGATGGGGCTGTTCGTCAAGATGCTGCAAAAAGAAGTGGCAACACTGAAAAAAAACGGCGTCCGACTTCATGTTATTGGTGAGCTATCCGCATTTAGCGAAGAATTGCGCGGGCTGATTGCCGACGCAGAAGAACAAACGCGTGATAACGACACCTTGCATTTGACGATTGCCGCCAATTACGGTGGTCGTTGGGATATTTTGCAGGCGACCCGAAAGGCGCTGGCTGCCAATCCCCATTTGGTCGATCATCCCGAACAACTGGATGAGGCCATGTTCAGTCCCTATTTGGCGATGTCTTACGCCCCCGAACCGGATCTGTTCATCCGCACGGGCGGAGAGCGCCGCATTTCCAATTTTTTGATCTGGCAGATGGCCTATACCGAACTGTACTTTACAGACGCGTACTGGCCGGATTTTGACCGGGCGCAGCTGGAGCAGGCCTTCGAGTGGTATCGTGGGCGCGAGCGGCGCTTTGGGCGCACCAGTGCCCAGGTGCAGGGTAGCCCCGCGCCTTGACGGAGCCTTATCTATGTTGAAACAACGAGTCATCACCGCCCTGATCCTGCTGGTCATTCTGGGCGCGGCCATGCTTGCCCCCGTGCGCTGGCCATTGCTGGCTATTTTTGTCCTGATGAGTACGCTGGCTTGCTGGGAATGGGAGCGCCTGAGCCTGTCCCAGGAGCAGCAGCGTTGGGCCTGGCCCCTGGCCTTGCTCAACGGTGCCTTGATGCTGTGGCTAAGCGTGCACTGGTATCACACCGGCCCGCAGGGGCAGGCGGCTGATTTGGTCTACCGTGGTCTGGTGCCCCTGATGGCGGCCTTGTGGGTCGTAGGCGCTACCGGGCTGGTGCTGCAAGGTCAGGCGACCCAGCGCACGCAAGGGGTCTTGCTCAGCGTGATGGGTGTACTGGCTCCTTTGGTCGCCTGGGCCAGCCTGTATCTGTTTCTGCATACGCAGGGCATTGTCTATGTGCTCTCCTTGCTGGTCCTGATCTGGGTGGCGGATATCGCTGCCTACTTCGCGGGTCGTGCCTTTGGTAAAGCCAAGCTGGCCCCGCGTGTCAGCCCTGGCAAGACCTGGGCTGGAGCGCTCGGTGGTATGGTTGCCGCTGCTGCATGGATGTTGATCAGCGCAAATTGGGCCGGCAGTTTCGGTGCCGATGTGCAGCAGCGCTGGGGCTGGGTCGCCACGGCTGCTTTGGGCGTTGCGCTGGCGGGTCTGTCTATCGTGGGTGACTTGTTCGAGTCCCTGCTCAAGCGTCGTGCCGGTGTTAAAGATTCCAGTCAATTATTGCCCGGTCATGGTGGGGTGTACGACCGTATCGACGCCTTGCTGCCGGTTGCTCCCGTGGCCTTGCTGCTAAGTGGGGCGTGGCTCTTTTAGTCCTGCGTGGATTCAAAGTGTTTGCGTCAAGGAAGAACTCATGAGTTTCCAGCATGTATGTGTGTTAGGGGCCACTGGCTCTATTGGTATCAGCACACTGGATGTGATTGCTCGTCATCCCGATCGGATGGCGGTTTATGCCGTGAGCGGCCACACTCGGATGGAGCTGTTGGCCGAGCAAGCTCGTAACAGCGCAGCCCGTGTTGTCCTCGTGCCGGATGAAGCCGCGCGTAGCCGCTTTCTGGCCGCGTGGCAGGGCGGTGCCTTGCCAGAGATTCGAGTAGGTGCTCAGGCGCTGGCCGACACGGCTGCCGATCCGCAAGTCACTACTGTCATGGCCGCGATTATCGGCGCCGCAGGTTTGCCCTCGGCCCTGGCCGCTGCCCGTGCCGGCAAGCGTGTGCTGCTGGCTAATAAAGAAGCGCTGGTTGCGGCAGGTCGTATCTTCATGCAAGCCGTGCAAGAGGGTGGGGCGCAGTTGATGCCCATTGACTCTGAACACAGCGCCATCTATCAATGCCTGGCGGGTGAGCTGCCTCCAGAACCCGGTCAACCAGTCGCTGCTTTGCGTCGTCTTTTGGTAACCGCTTCCGGCGGCCCTTTCCGCTCGCGCAACCTGTCCGAGCTGGAGGCAGTGACCCCCGAGCAGGCCTGCGCGCATCCTAACTGGAGCATGGGCCGCAAAATTTCGGTGGATTCGGCCACCATGCTGAATAAAGGTCTGGAGGTCATTGAGGCACACTGGCTGTTCTCTGTGCCTGTTGACCAGATTGATGTGGTGGTGCATCCGCAAAGCGTGATTCACTCCATGGTCGAGTACATAGATGGTTCCGTCATGGCGCAATTGGGTCAGCCTGACATGCGTACGGCGATTGCCTACGGTCTGGGCTTTCCGGAGCGTTTGTATAGTGGTGTAGGCTTGCTGGATCTGGCCACAATGGGACGTCTGGATTTTGAGCAGCCCGATTTTCTGCGTTTCCCCTGTCTGCGACTGGCCTATGATGCCTTGCGCAGCAGTCAGGCCGCCTGCGTGACCTTGAACGCCGCCAATGAAATCGCCGTAGACCGCTTCCTGGAACGGCAGATTGGCTATACTCAGATTCCGGCTGTGATCGAACATTGCCTGGACAAGCTCAATGGTCGTGCCAGCCAGGCCTTGGATGCTCTGGACGGGGTCTTGGAGCTCGATAGCGAAACCCGTTCGCTGGCGCTGGATTACTGCCGAAGCTCTGCGCGTATTTAACAGGAATTAACATGCTCTTTACCGTGCTGGCTTTCTTGGTAGCGTTGGGCGTGCTGGTGACCTTTCACGAGCTGGGCCACTACTGGGTGGCCCGTCGTTGCGGGGTGCGGGTAGAGCGGTTCTCGATTGGTTTTGGCAAGGTGCTGTACCGCCGTTTTGACAGGAATGGTACTGAGTGGGCCGTCTCGGCCTTGCCCTTGGGCGGCTATGTCGCCATGCAAAATGATCCGCCTGCTCATGCCACGCAGGCCCAGATCGACGAATCTTTCAACTACAAACCCCTGCGACAACGCGCCGCGATTGTGCTGGCCGGCCCGATGGCCAACCTGATTCTGGCCGTGGTGATCTATGCCTTTGTGGGCTTGCTGGGTACTCAAGAGCCTATTGCGCAAATTGGCCCCGTTCCAGAAGGGACACCCGCCGCACAAGCTGGTTTCGAGGCTGGAGATCGCCTGATCTCGGTCGATGGCAAGCCGGTGGACTCCTGGTTGCAGGCGCGTTGGGCCTTTATGGACGCCTTGTCCTCGGGCGGCGAGCTGGAAGTGGGCGTCAAGGACCCGCTGGGACAGGAACAAAATCGTTACTTGAGATTACCGGCGGGCGAGATTTTGCCGGACGGGCAGGACTTGATGGCCCAGGCAGGATTGGTACTGCGTCCGGCGCGATCCATCGTCCAAGAGGTGTTTAAAGATACGGCAGCCGAGCAGGCAGGCCTGCGGGAGGATGACCTTATTGTCCGGCTGGATGATTTGATCGAGCCCGGGATCACGGCTTTCGTTCAAAAGGTGCAACAATCCGCAGGCAAGACACTGGAGCTTGAAGTGCTGCGGGACGGCGAAATTCAACGCCTGCTGCTCACCCCCGAAGGCGATGCCAATGCGCAGGGGCGCATCGGCGCAAAAGTGGCTATGGATATGCCCATGACGCTGGTGCGTTATGGGCCGATCGAGAGTGTGGAACGCGGATTTACCCGTACCGGGCAGACCTTCTGGTTCTCTTTGAAGATGATCGGGCGCATGATTACGGGGGAAGTCTCTGTACGTAATGTCAGCGGGCCGGTTACTATTGCGGATTATGCGGGCCAGACAGCACGTATTGGCTTGATCGCCTACCTGAATTTCCTGGCCCTGATCAGTATTAGCATCGGTTTACTGAATTTGTTACCCGTACCTATGTTGGACGGGGGGCATCTACTGTACTATGCCATCGAAGCTGTGCGCGGCAAGCCCGCTTCGGAGCGTATGATGCTTGTCGGTCAGCGCCTGGGCCTGGCCTTGTTGGCCCTGCTGATGAGTATTGCTTTTTTTAATGACATCACCCGCCTTTTCAGTTGAGGGCGGGTGGCATACAATTTCCAACCATTTGACCGACCAAGGATTGTCCAGGATGTCGTTTAGCCGGAAACCTACTTTTGCGTTGCGTGTTCTGCCCGTATTGGTGGCAAGTCTGCTTGCTCCCGCCTTGGCGAATGCATTTGCACCGTTTGTCGTGCGCGATATTCAAGTCAACGGCATCCAGCGGGTCGACCCCGGCGCCGTGTTCTCGTCCTTGCCTGTCAAGGTCGGTGAGTCTTTCTCGGAAGAGCAGGCCGCAGACGCGATTCAGCGTTTGTACGCCACGGGCTTTTTCAGCGACGTGCAAATTGACACCAGCACCAATGTGCTGATCGTCAACGTCAAAGAGCGCCCAACCATCGCGTCGGTGTCCTTTAATGGCATGCGTGAGTTCGATGCGAAGAATATTACCAACTCCCTGGCTCAGGTTGGCTTTGGAGAAGGCCGGGTTTTTGACCGCTCCATGCTGGAACGGGCCGAATTCGAGCTGAAACAACAATACTTGTCCAAGGGCAAGTACGGTGTGGAAATCACGCCCATCATCACGCCCTTGCCACGTAACCGCGTCGGTGTCAGCTTTGACATCTTTGAAGGCGGTCTGGCCAAGATCAAGGAAATCCGCATCGTCGGTACGGAAGCCGTCTCGCAAGGTGACTTGCTCGATCAGATGGAACTGACGACCTCGGGCATGATGACCTGGTACACCGGCACCGATAAGTACTCCCGCGAGAAGCTGGAAGGCGATATGGAGCGCATCCGCTCCTACTACCTGAACCGCGGCTTTCTGGAGTACTCCGCCGAGGCACCTCAGGTTTCGATTTCCCCGGATCGCAAAGATATTTTCATCACCTTGACCATCCATGAAGGCCAGCCCTACAAGCTGAGCAGTGTGAAGCTGGCGGGTGATCTGCTGGGTCTGGAAGACAAGATCCAGCCTCTGGTTCAGCAGAAAGAAGGCGAGGTCTTCTCCTCGGACAAAACCAGCGCCACTGTGAAATCGATTACCGAATACCTGGGTGGCCTGGGTTATGCGTTTGCCAATGCCAACCCGAATCCGGTTCTGGATCGCGAAAATCATACGGCTGACTTGACCTTCTACGTCGATCCTGGTCGTCGCGTGTATGTGCGTCGTATCGAGGTAGGCGGAAACGTCCGTACCCGTGATGAAGTGGTACGTCGTGAAATGCGTCAGCAAGAAGCGGCCTGGTATGACTCGGACGCCATCAAGTTCTCGCGTGACCGTATTGACCGTCTGGGCTACTTCAACGAAGTGGACGTGAACACCAAGCCTGTGCCCGGTTCGCCTGACCAGGTCGACGTGAACGTGGACGTGAAGGAAAAGCCCACCGGCTTGGTTAACCTGGGTATTGGTTACGGATCCACCGACAAGTTGATGTTGTCGGCAGGTATCAGTCAGGACAACATCTTCGGTAGCGGTAATAGTCTGTCCTTGCAGGTCAATACCAGTAAGGTGAACCGTGCGGCGGTGATCAGCCACACCAATCCTTTCTGGACGGGTGACGGCATCAGCAAAACCACCTCGATTTACTACCGTCGTACCACGCCTTACCAGTCCAATGATGGTTGGGGTGATTACCAGAACACCGCAATTGGTGCGGGCTTGAACTTTGGCGTGCCTATTTCCGAGTACGACCGTATTTTCATGGGTGTGAACTTTGAGCAGAACAAGCTCTCACGCCTGAGCCCCCAGTACACGCCACGTGCCTATCAGGATTACGTGAATGAGTACGGTGAGCGCACCAATACGTTTATTTTTAATCTGGGTTGGTCCAAAGATACCCGTGACAGCGCGATTGCTCCCAACAAGGGTAGCCTGACTAGCCTGTCGGCGGATATGGGTACCGTGGACCTGCGCTACTACATGCTGCGCGCCAGCCACCAGCACTACATTCCATTGGGTCGTGCGTATACATTGGCTCTGAATGGTGCCATTGACTATGGTCGCAGCATTGGTGGCAAGACCTTCCCGGTCATCAAGAACGTATACGCCGGTGGTATCGGTTCGGTACGTGGCTATGAAGGCGCATCCTTGGGTGGTCGAGACACCTTGACCGGTGACTACCTGGGTGGTTCGCGTCGCATGATCGCCAACGCCCAGCTGTACCTGCCTTTCCCGGGCGCGTCACGTGACCGCACGTTACGTTGGTTTGTCTTTGCCGATGCCGGTAAGGTCGACAACACTAGCGGTGGTTGTGCAATGGGTCGCCCTGATCGTTTGTCGGAAGACCCATGCGGTTGGAAGTACGCTGCAGGTCTGGGCTTGTCGTGGGAATCCCCGCTCGGTCCTTTGCAGCTGTCCTACGGTCGCGCCTTGCGCGCCAAGGAAGGTGACGACAAACAAGCCTTTCAGTTCCAGATTGGTACCGCTTTCTGATGTTCGTGTTTAGTGGCACAATTGCACTATTCTGCAGCCTAATTAGCAAGGTAGATTTTCCATGAAGTCAAACATCGCATTAAAACTTACAAACATCGCCCGCAGCTTGTCGCGTGGCAATAAAGCGCTCGTTCTGGCTGCCGCGCTGGGTGTCGGTGCCATGACCGCTGCACCTGTTGTTCAGGCACAGACCAAAATCGGTTTTGTCAGCACAGAGCGTATCCTGCGTGATTCCAAGCCCGCCAAAGCTGCCCAGACCAAAATCGAAGCAGAATTCAAGCGTCGCGACGAAGAACTGGAGCGCATGGCCAACAACCTGCGTTCGCAAGCTCAGAAATTCGACAAGGACGCTCCTGTGCTGTCCGAGTCCGACCGTGTGAAGCGTCAGCGTCAGCTGGCTGATCTGGATTCCGATTTGCAGCGCAAGCGTCGCGAATTCCAGGAAGACTTCAACCGTCGCCGCAACGAAGAGTTCTCGGCCATTGTTGAGCAGGCTGATGCCGCCATCAAGCGTATTGCTGACTCCCAAGGCTACGACCTGATCATTCAGGACGCCGTTACGGTCAGCCCACGTGTGGACATCACCGAGGAAGTTCTGAAAGCACTGGGCGGTTGATGCACTATGCCGGTATTGCTGAACGTTGATCAGGCTGTACAGCTGTCTGAACTCATAGACGCCATCAACAAGACCGGACTGGATTGCAAGCTGCCAGAAGGCATTAAAGAGCCTATGCCCCGGATTCGGGGCCTAGGCTCTTTGCTTTCTGCGGGCCCGGAGGAAATCAGCTTTCTGTCCAATCCCAAGATGCAGGATCTGCTGGAGCAGACTTCTGCTGCGGTGGTGATCCTGACACCACAAGTCTATGAAGGCCTGGGCTTTGCACCGTCCTTTATCCCGGTTTTGTGCTCGCAACCTTATCTGATGTACGCGCTGCTGGCGCAACGCTTTGATCAGGTACGCATGGCGGATTTGCCCCAGGGCATTCATCCCAGCGCAGTGATTGATGCCAGCGCTGAGTTGGGCGAAGGCGTGTCGGTCGGGCCATTCTGTGTTATCGAGGCCGGTGTCAAGATCGGACGGGGCACCCGTTTGGGCGCACATTGCGTAATTGGCGCAGGCTCCACCTTGGGTCAGGATTGCTTGCTGCACGCACGTGTCACTCTTTACCATCAGGTGCATATTGGCGCACGCGCCATTCTGCATTCGGGCGTGGTGCTGGGCGCGGACGGTTTTGGCTTCGCACCGGATCCCGTGAAAGGGAAGGGGGCGTGGGCCAAGATCGCGCAGATCGGTCATGTACGTATTGGTGACGATGTCGAAATCGGTGCCAATACGACGGTGGACCGTGGCGCACTGGACGACACGGTGCTGGCCAACGGCGTCAAGCTGGATAACCAGATCATGATCGGTCACAACGTGCAGGTCGGCGAACACACCGCCATGGCGGCGTGTGTGGGGGTGGCCGGCTCTACCCGGATCGGGGCACGTTGTACGATTGCCGGGGCAGCGATGCTCTCGGGACACCTGGTTCTGGGGGACGACGTGCACGTCTCTGGTGGTACGGCTGTCACTTCCAACATCAGCCAGCCCGGACGTTATACCGGGGTTTATCCTTTTGCAGGACACCAGGACTGGCAGAAAAATGCTGCCGTGTTGGGACAATTGAGCGGTTTGCGCCGTCGCCTGCGTTCTTTGGAACGTCAGCAGGCGGATGGGGCAAATGAATCATCTGAACATATCAATAAACAAAAATAAGCAGGACAGGACATGGAACTCGACATTCGACAAATTATGGATCGCCTCCCTCATCGTTACCCGATGCTGTTGGTCGATCGCGTCTTGGAACTGGTGCCCGGCAAGAGCATCGTCGCCATTAAAAACGTGTCGATGAATGAACCCTTTTTTACAGGTCATTTTCCGCACATGCCGGTGATGCCTGGGGTCTTGATCATTGAAGCCATGGCTCAGGCAGCCGCACTGTTCTCTTTTACCGATCCCGAGGATCCGTACGCCAAAGTGGACAACAAACTGGCCTATTACCTGGTCGGTGTGGATGGCGCGCGTTTCCGCAAGCCCGTGATGCCAGGCGATCAGTTGCGTCTGGAAGTGACGGCTGACCGCATCAGTCGCGCTTTGTGCAAGTACACAGGCCGCGCCCTGGTCGATGGCCAAGTGGTTGCCGAAGCCAAAATTATGTGTGCTATCCGTCAATTGGAAGAATAGTTTATGCGTATTCATGAAACGGCCATCATCGAAGCAGGCGCTCAGCTTGCAGATGATGTCGAGGTCGGGCCTTACAGTATTATCGGGCCCAATGTCACGATAGGGGCGGGCACCAAAGTGGGCCCTCACTGCGTGATAGATGGCGTGACCACGATTGGTCGCAACAACCATTTCTACCGTTTCTGCTCTATCGGCGGCATGCCGCAGGACAAGAAGTACGCTGGTGAACCGACTCGCCTGGAAATCGGCGATGGCAATATGGTTCGTGAGTACGTCACCATCAATACCGGTACGGTGCAGGATGTGGGCGTGACCCGTGTGGGCAATGACAACTGGATCATGGCCTACACCCACATTGCTCATGATTGCCAGATCGGCAATCACACGATTATCGCCAACAGCGTCCAGCTGGGCGGCCACGTACATATTGGTGATTGGGCCATTCTGGGCGGTTTGACTGCCGTGCACCAGTTCGGTCGTATCGGTGCGCACAGCATGATTGGTGGTACCAGCTCGGTGCGTCAGGATATTCCTCCTTACGTGATCGGCGCAGGTGATCCTTTCCGCCCTGTCGGTGTGAATAGTGAAGGCCTGGGCCGTCGCAACTTCTCGGCTGAAGCGATTTCGGCGGTGAAGGAAAGCTACAAGCTGCTGTATCGTCGCAAGCTGACGGTGGAGCAGGCGGTAGAGCAAATGCAAGCCTTGCAGGAAACGCAGCCTGACTGCCGTGCAGCGGTTCAGGTCATGATCGACTTCTTGAATGACTCCAGCCGGGGTATTTGCCGACCATGAGCAGCGCCTCCAGCCCATTAGCGGCACGTTCAGACGGGTCGGGGCAAACAGGGGCCAAGCGGGATCTGCGTATAGGAATGGTGGCCGGGGAGCCGTCTGGCGACTTGCTGGCAGCTCGCATCATTCAAGGGCTGCGCCAGGGCAGTCCTGGCGTGCAGGTAGAAGGCATAGGTGGCCCCGAGATGGCCGCCCAGCAATTTCACCAATACTATCCCATGGACGCCTTGACGGTATTTGGTTACGTCGAGGCGCTCAAACGTATTCCGGGTCTGGTCTCCACCTATTTGGGCATGCGCAATCAATGGTTGCGGCAGCGTCCCGATGTGTTTGTGGGTATTGATGCCCCGGACTTCAATTTGCGCCTGGAGCATCGTTTGCGTCAGGCTGGTGTGCCTACGGTGCACTTTGTGGGGCCCTCGATCTGGGCCTGGCGTTACGAGCGTATCCACAAAATCCGCGAAGCGGTTTCCCATATGCTGGTGCTGTTTCCTTTCGAGACCGAGATCTACGAAAAGGAAGGCATTCCGGTGACCTATGTGGGCCATCCCTTGGCAGCGAATATCCCTTTGCAGCCGGACAAGGCCGACGCTCGTCGTCGCCTGGGTTTGCCCGAGACCGGCCGTATTCTGGGCGTGTTGCCTGGCAGCCGCTCCTCCGAGGTCAAGATGCTGTCGCCGCGCTTCTTGCAGGCCGTACAGATACTGCAGGACCAGGACCCGGATCTGATGATTCTGGTGCCCATGGTCAATCCCAAGCGCCGTCAGGAATTTGAAGAGGCTCTTGTTCAGCATCCTATCCGTAACTTGCACATTATTGATGCCAACACAGCGGGTATTCGTCAGCCGGATTCGGAAGGCGTGGTCCGTCCACCCGCCTGGACGGTGATGGAGGCCAGTGACGCGGTGCTGGTGGCCAGTGGTACCGCCAGCCTGGAAACGGCCTTGTACAAGCGTCCTATGGTTATTTCGTATGTGCTCAGCCCCATGATGGAGCGCATCATACGTTGGAAGTCCGGCCAGGACAGACCGTATGTGCCTTGGGTAGGCTTGCCTAATGTGCTGGCTCGCGATTTTGTCGTGCCCGAACTGCTGCAAGAAGATGCCGAGCCCAGGAAGCTGGCGCAGGAGTGCTGGAAAGCCTTGAGCGATCAGGATTATGTGGCCCATATCGAGCAGGTCTTTACCGAGATGCATTTGACCTTGCGTCGGGATACCCCCGCCTTGGCGGCCGAGGTCATTTTGAATATGGCGCGTGCATGAAGCAGCTGGATTTATTAGTTAGTGATGTCTCGGCAGGTTTGGTGGCGGGGCTGGACGAAGCAGGGCGTGGTCCCTTGGCTGGTCCCGTTTTTGCCGCTGCCGTTATTCTGGACCCGAACAATCCTATTGAAGGCCTGAACGACTCCAAGAAGCTGACCGCCAAGCGACGTGAAGCCCTGGCTGTGTTGATCAAGGAAAGAGCCTTGGCCTGGGAGATTGCCAGTGCTAGTGTGGCAGAAATTGATGACATCAATATCTTGCACGCGGCCATGTTGGCGATGCAACGAGCCTGTAATGGTCTGAGCGTCAAACCCGAACAAGCTTTGGTGGATGGCAATCGCATTCCAGGCGGTCTGTGTTGTCCCGCAGAAGCCATCATCAAGGGTGACGCCAGCCATGCCGCCATTGCGGCTGCATCGATTTTGGCCAAAACAGCGCGGGATGCGGTCTGCCTGGAGCTGCACCGAAACTATCCCGAATACGGTTTCGACCAGCATAAAGGCTACGGGACGGCCTTGCATTTGGATCGTTTGTCCCAGCACGGGCCTTGTCCCGAGCATCGTCGAAGTTTCGCGCCGGTACGCGCATCTTTAGTTAGGTAAGTTGAAGACAATGAGGCTGATTGAATCCAAAGATAATGCGCTATTCAAACGAGTACAGCGCTTGGCTCACGATAAGCGCGAGCTGGATGGGGGCGATCAGCTGATTTGGTTGGAAGGCATTCATTTGTGCCAAATGTGGCTGGAGCGCCGTGGCTTGCCGGAATTGGCTGTTTTCGAGATGGACCGCCACTCCGACGAGTTGCTGGAGCTGGCGCGTTTCTTGCCAGGCCATAGCAGCGTCACCTTCAATGCCACTTTGATGAATGCAGTCTCCCAGGTCGGCCAGGGGCAGGGCATAGGCTTTATTGTCCGTGTGCCTCGTGGACAGACCTGGACGGCTCCCACGAAACGCGCCATCTTGCTGGATCAGGTGCAAGATCCGGGCAATGTAGGAACGGTACTGCGCACCGCTGTGGCGGTGGGTCTGGAAGCGGTGTATCTGACACCGGGCTGTGCCAGCGTGTGGTCGCAGAAGGTGCTGCGTAGTGCGCAGGGTGCTCATTTCTCCATTCAAATCCATGAGCAGGTCGATGGCGTAGCATTGCTTGAACAAGCGGCCTTGCCGGTGCTGGTGACCTCTCTGGGCCCGGATACCCAGGACCTGTACGAATCCAGCCTGCCAGACCAAGGGATTTGGGTTTTTGGCAATGAAGGGCAGGGTGTCAGCCCGGCCTTGCTGGCCAAGGCGAATCAACGCTTGTTCATTCCCCAGGCGCCCGGTGTTGAGTCCTTGAACGTGGCCATTGCCACCGCGCTGTGCCTGTACGAGCAACGTCGTCAGCATAGCCGCTAGTTCCAGCGGCTTTATTGCACAGCATCAAGCAGAGTTAGCCTGTATGCGCTAATTCTGTCTTGATCTAGCACTTGTCTCTACTTGTAAAATCAAGTAAATCATCTAGTAAGGCACCTGCTTATCGGTACGCTAGCACGGAGTGCCTGGCGCAGTAGGCGCTTGTCTGCTAGCGGCTCAGGCAGAGTCGTCTTTCCCTCCCTTTATCGCTGCATCGTTGTATCCGGCTGGATTCCTAATCTTTTTCAGATGAGGTCAACAATGAAACTTAGCGAATACGCGACCTATGATGCCCTGGCTCTGGCTGAGCTGGTCGCCAAGAAACAAATCAGTGTTCAAGAATTAGGCCAAGTGGGCAAAAAAGCCGTAGACACCTTGAACCGTAAAATCAATGCGGTTGTAGAGAGCTGGGACGGGGAAGTTGATCCCCATGCCGACCGGGACTCCGTACTCTACGGCGTCCCGTTTTTGATTAAAGATTTGGCGATCACCATGAAGGGCAAGCGCTACGAGCTGGGCAGCAAGCTGGCGCAAGACATGGTGATGGATGCGGACAGCACCCTGATGAGCCTCTACAAGGAGGCGGGACTGGTCACGCTGGGGCGCACGACCACCTCGGAGTTCGCCATCAGTACCACGACGGAAGCGCGCTGCGTAGGCCCTACGCTGAACCCCTGGAACCCGGCTTTTAATGCTGGCGGCTCTACAGGAGGTTCGGCCGCTGCAGTGGCGGCAGGGATGGTGCCAGTGGCGCATGCAACCGACGGCGGCGGTTCTATTCGTGTCCCTGCAGCAGTGAACGGTCTGTTTGGTTTGAAGCCCACTCGGGGGCGTGTCTCCAGCGGTCCTCAGCAAGATGAAGTGTGGAGTGGTCTGCTCGCCCACCTGGGTGTCAGCCGCAGTGTGCGAGACAGTGCGGCCTTGCTGGATGCGATTAGTCGTCCCGGTATCGGCGAGCCCTATTACACCGCAGCGCCCCCGCAGAGCTTTTTATCGGCCGTCAAGAAGAATCCGGGCTCCTTGCGTATCGGCTTGATGATGGACCCGCCCAGCGGCGATAAAACCCAATCTGCCATAGCGGCCAAGGCGATTGATATGGCCTCGGTGTTGGAGTCCTTGGGCCATCAGGTGGAGCCCCTGGTGTTTGATTCCGGCGTCAGTTGGGAGGCTTTTGTGCACGCCAATGCCCAGTTCTGGAACGTGAATACGGCTGCATGGATAGACAGCATTGCCGCGGCGACAGGACGCCCGGTGAACGAGGAGTATCTGGAACAGGCCACGCTGGCGGCCTACGCCTATGGCAAGAAAATTAGCGGGATTGATATTCTGGGGGCGATTGCCGTGCGTAATACAGTCACACGGAATCTGGGGGCGTATTTCCAGAAGTACGATGTGCTGATGACACCCACCGTGCCTACGCTGCCCATGAAGGTGGGCGAGTACAACAAGGTACAGGATCAGGTGGATGGCCTGGGCTGGATTGCCCACGTCTTCCGGCAAGCGCCTTTTGCTGCTTTGGCCAATATCAGTGGTTCGCCCTCCATGTCCGTGCCTGCTGGGCAGGATGTGGCCACCTCTTTACCCATAGGCATGATGTTTACAGCCGGCTACGGTCAGGAGTGCCTTTTGTTCGGGCTGGCTGGGCAACTGGAGCAAGCCTTGCCTTGGGCCGATCAGCACCCGCAGGTTTGGGTGGGCAAGCTGGACTAAGAGGGGGCAAGAACAGTGGATGCAAGCCGGTATAGGCAAACCGACACCCGTAGAGGCGCAAGCGGATGCGCAGCAGACCTGATACCGTACCCGCAGCAAACAAAAAGGCCTGAGCCAGGTATCACACCGGGTTCAGGCCTTGATGTTGAGGCTGTCCGAATACGCCCGAAGGGGAGCGCTTGGACCAGGAGTTCAATCCTTAGTAGGAGCGGCGGTCCAAACCGACATCATCCAGAATCTTGGTGGAGATTTCCTCGATCGACTTGGTGGTGGTGGACAACCAGGGGATGCCTTCCATACGCATCAGGCGTTCGGCTTCGGCCACTTCCATGCGGCACTGTTCGATGGTGGCGTATTTGCTACCCGGACGGCGTTCATTACGCACTTCGGACAGGCGATCCGGATGAATGGACAGGCCAAAAATCTTTTTCCGGTAAGGAGCCAGCGTGGCGGGCAGGGTGCCGCGCTGGAAGTCTTCGGGAATGATGGGGTAGTTGGCGGCCTTGACGGCATACTGCATTGCCAAGTACAAGCTGGTAGGCGTTTTTCCGCAGCGGGAGACACCCACCAGGATCACGTCGGCTTGTTCCAGACCGTTCACGTACTGACCATCGTCGTGCGCCAGGCTGAAGTTGATGGCCTCGATGCGGTTGTTGTAGCGCTTGGACATGCCACCGGAGTGCGAACGGCCCACGGAACGGCTGGATTTCACCCCCAGGGCGCGTTCAATGTGTCGTACAAAGGCACCAAACAGGTCCAGGAAGGTGCAGTTGGCCGCGCCAATGATGTGCGCCATCTTGGGGTCAACCAGGGTGCTGAAGACCAGAGGCTGCTGGCCCTGTTCCTGGGCGCATTGGTTGATGCGATCAGCAACAGACTGGGCTTTCTCGATGGTATCGATGAAGGGGATCCGGATGGCCTGAAATTCGAATTGAGCGAATTGCGACAGGACGGAGTTGCTGAAAGTTTCGGCGGTAATGCCCGTGCTGTCGGAAACGACAAAGACGGTACGCTCAATAGGAGAAGAAGACATGGAATAAGTCGTGCACAATGCTCGGGAAACGGTACAATTTGCAAGATTACCATTTACCGCTCGAATCGGGGGATGGAAAGGCAGGTTTGCTTAGGACAGATCACACAGACAGCGCCGCTGGGATCACTGCCTTAAGCAAACACGCTTTTTTTTCTATTCAAGGTGACTTATGTCTTACGTAATTGGTTTCGACAAGCTCCGCATGACGGACGTCGACACAGTGGGCGGTAAAAACGCTTCGCTGGGTGAAATGATCAGCCAGCTGGCGGACGCCGGTGTGCGTGTGCCAGGTGGCTTTGCCACAACAGCCGAAGCATTCCGCGTTTTCCTGAAAAACAAGGATCTGGACAAGCGCATTCAGCAGCGTCTGGACGCGCTGGACGCCGACGACGTACGTGAACTGGCTGCTGCCGGTGCCGAAATCCGTCAGTGGATCATCGACACTCCGTTCCCGGCCGAGTTTGAACAAGCCGTACGTGACGCGTTTGCTGAGCTGGACGCCGATGGCAAAGGTTCCTTTGCCGTGCGTTCTTCCGCAACCGCCGAAGACTTGCCTGACGCTTCCTTTGCCGGTCAGCAAGAAACCTACCTGAACGTGGTGGGCATTGACGAGGTGCTGAGCAAGATTCACCACGTGTTTGCTTCCCTGTACAACGACCGCGCTATTTCCTACCGCGTGCACAAGGGCTACGCCCACGCTGAAGTGGCTCTGTCCGCTGGTATCCAGCGTATGGTGCGCTCCGACAAGGGCAGCGCCGGCGTGATGTTCACCCTGGACACGGAATCGGGCTTCAAGGACGTGGTTTTCCTGACCTCCTCCTACGGCCTGGGCGAAACCGTGGTGCAAGGTTCGGTCAATCCGGACGAGTTCTACGTGTACAAGCCAACGCTGGCTTCCGGTCACTACCCCATCATCAGCCGCCGTATCGGCTCCAAGCTGATCAAGATGGAATTTGACGAAGGTCGTACCACCGATCACGCTGTACGTACCGTGGACGTGCCCGTGTCCGAGCGCAATCGTTACTCCCTGAGCGACGAAGAAGTGATCGAGCTGGCTCGCTACGCCACCATCATTGAAAAACACTACCAGCGTCCCATGGACATCGAGTGGGGTCGTGATGGTATCGACGGCAAGATCTACATCCTGCAAGCCCGTCCTGAGACGGTTAAGTCCCAGCAAGGCAGCAACGATGTGCAAGAGCGTTACCGCCTGAAAGCCACCGGCGACGTGCTGGTCACAGGCCGCGCCATTGGCCAGAAGATTGGTTCGGGTAAAGTCCGTATCGTGGCGGATGCCTCCGAGATGGATCTGGTCAAACCCGGCGACGTGCTGGTGACCGACATGACGGACCCAAACTGGGAACCCATCATGAAGCTGGCTTCGGCTATTGTCACCAACCGTGGCGGCCGTACCTGCCACGCGGCGATTATTGCTCGCGAGCTGGGCATCCCTGCCGTGGTCGGTTGCAACAACGCCACAGACGTGCTGAAAGAAGGCCAGGAAGTGACGGTATCGTGTGCTGAAGGCGACGAAGGCCGTATTTACGACGGTCTGCTGGAAACCGAGATCGAAGAAGTCAGCTGGGGCCAAATGCCCGAGATCGGCCTGAAAGTCATGATGAACGTGGGTAACCCACAACTGGCTTTCGACTTCTCGCAAATCCCGAACGATGGTGTGGGTCTGGCTCGTCTGGAATTCATCATCAACAACAACATCGCGATTCACCCCAAAGCCGTTCTGGACTACCCCAATGTGGATAGCGACCTGAAAAAGGCGGTGGAATCGGCGGCTCGTGGCTACGCCAGCCCACGTGCTTTCTTCGTGGAAAAACTGGCTGAAGGTATTGCGACTCTGGCCGCTTCCTTCTACCCCAAGCCCGTCATTGTGCGTTTGTCGGACTTCAAGTCCAACGAATACCGCAAGCTGGTGGGTGGTTCGCGCTACGAGCCCGAGGAAGAGAACCCAATGCTGGGCTTCCGCGGTGTGGCTCGCTACCTGTCCGAAGACTTCGCAGAATGCTTCAAGATGGAATGCGAAGCCCTGAAGAAAGTGCGCGACGAAATGGGTCTGACCAACGTCGAAATCATGGTGCCATTCGTGCGTACCCTGGGTCAGGCAGAGCGTGTGGTTGAGCTGCTGGCTTCCCACGGTCTGGCTCGTGGTGAAAACGGCCTGCGCCTGATCATGATGTGCGAAGTGCCTTCCAACGCCATTCTGGCCGAGAAGTTCCTGCAGTACTTTGACGGCTTCTCCATCGGCTCCAACGACATGACTCAGCTGACCCTGGGTCTGGATCGTGACTCCGGTATGGAACTGTTGGCTGCTGACTTCGACGAGCGCGACGAAGCGGTGAAGTTCATGCTGAGCCGTGCCATCAAGGCATGTCTGGCACAAAACAAATACGTCGGTATTTGTGGCCAAGGCCCCAGCGACCACCCTGATCTGGCCAAGTGGCTGAGCGAAGAAGGCATTATTTCGCTGTCGCTGAACCCCGACACGGTTGTGGACACCTGGCAGCGTCTGGCCAAGGCCTAAGGACTAAGACCTAAGCCACTGCCAGGGAAACGTCTCTGCTAGTACGCTGGTCAAGCCAGTCAAGACTCAACACCCCGACATGGAGCTTCCATGTCGGGGTGTTGTCGTTTTGGGGGCGTATCTTTTGCCTGCGCTTCTGTTATCGCTCTTTGCCCGTGCTTGGGCGATTTCGTTTTTTGCTTCTTTTAGCCTAAGAGTGTGTCTATGTTGCCGTATTGGCAGGCTGGAGTTGGTGTGCGAGCTTGTACAGGTATCGCCGAGTGCTTGTGGTGTAGGGCAGGGAGAAGTACAGGTTCGATCTTGACGACCGGCACCGATCAGGGGCAGGGCGCTGGTGAAAGGTAGTGATGGGGAAAAGGGAGTCGCCGTCACCGCCCTGGATCGGGCGGCATGGATTCAGATTGTCTTGAAGGGTTCGCTGTCAGCTGTAGAGCATAAAGCCGGGAACCGTAGGGAGATGGCAATCAGCGGTTGCAGTCGATTGATACAGCCTTAGTTTGCTGTGTCGTTTTGATAAACGTGCAAGAACATATCCAGAATATGTTCGGTTTCGCTTTGAATGTGTTCTTCGCTCCAGGGCTCCATGGCGCCCATCAGCAGGAGAACGATTTCGCCTTCGCTCAGGCAGCGGAAGTGTTCCACCATCAATGCCGGGTCCAGCTTGCGCAAGGTGCCGCGTTCGATGTGGCGGGCAAAAAAGCACTGCACGCCGTCCCAGATCTGATCATCCAGCATCTCCATGAAGCGCTTGCCGATATCGCTGTGGCCACCTACAGAGACAACGATACGCAACAACTGGGCAGTTTGCTTGGAGTAAAGATTACGCAGCATGGGTAGCAAAAAGCGCTTCAGTTCTTCGCGAATATCGCCTTCGCAGTCCAGCTTGGTCAAGACCTGTTCGGTAAATTCCTGGGCGCCTGTTAGCAGGACGGCCAGCAAGAGGTCTTCTTTGGAGGGGAAGTAGTTGTAGAGTGTGCCCTTGGAGCCGCCTGCCAAGGCAGCGATTTGGGACATGGATGTGGCCTCAAAACCATTCTCGCGAAAAACCTCGGAAGCTACTTCCAGAATTTTGTCGCGGCGTTCGCGCCCTTTTCGAGTCGCGCGTTGGGATTTTCGGGGAACATCGTCGTGCATAATGGCAGGCAAAAAATAAGTGAATAGGACAAAGTCAGCATCATACCGTATCAATAGCTGCTGTGCTGCCGCTCTATTTCGATCGTTAAGGGCAAGCAAGACCAACCCCCTTGATTTTACGACATGCACTGCTGCTGGACCTATTTGTTTGCGCCAGTCTTTGATCTAAGGCCTATCAAAGCGCAAAAGAGCCACACATTCAGGTGGTAGCGCAGGGCGGCGCTTCTGAACGCGCCTGGCGGCGTCTACAGACCGCTATAGTCCTTATCTGTTTTGATTTAAAGTATAAGGCGGCGGTTCTGATACTCTCTTTGCTCAAGACAAATCCCAAGGAGTTCTGGATGTCTACTACGCAGTCGTATCAAGTGGTGATCGTGGGGGGCGGGGCAGGTGGCCTGGAGCTGGCTGCCAAATTAGGACGTCAGTTCGGGCGTCAGCATATCTTTCTGGTCGACAAGGATAGTGACCATATCTGGAAACCGTCTTTGCACGAGGTTGCCGCCGGCACCTTGGATATTCACCGCGAAGGGCTGTCGTATTTCATGCTGGCGCGTGACTGTGGCTTCACCTTTATCCAAGGTGAAATGACCGGTATAGACCGCGAGCAGCGCAGCATTACGCTGGCTCCTGTCCTGGGGCCCGATCATGAAGAAGTGTTCCCGGAACGCAGCCTGTCCTATGGCACCCTGGTGATGGCCGTCGGTAGCAAATCCAATTTCTTCAATACGCCTGGCACCCATGAACACGCGCTGGCCTTGGACTCGACCCATCAGGCCGAGCGTTTCCGTTTGAAGCTGCTCAATGAATTGATCAGTGTGACACGCCGCGCCCAGCGCGAACCAGGTGCGCCGCTGTACATCAATATTGTCGGGGGCGGGGCAACCGGGGTGGAATTGGCCGCCGAGTTGCTGGAAGCCCGTGCTGATTTAAGCATCTACAGCATTCCGGGCAGCAGTTCGGACCGCGAAGTGCGCATTACCTTGCTGGAAGGCGCCGATCGCATTCTGTCTGCCTTGCCGCCCAAGCTGTCCGCTACCGCTCAAAGCCTGCTGGAGCAGCGTGGCGTAGCGGTACGGACCTCGGTGCGGGTCAGCCGTCTGGCGGCGGATCATATCGAGGATGTGAACGGAGGCCAATATCCCAATGATTTGTGCGTTTGGGCGGCGGGGATTGAAGCGCCTGCCTTTTTGGGCCAGTTGGGTTTGCCCGTCAACCGCATCAATCAGCTGGTGCTCGATTCCTGTCTTTCCACGCCCGACCCGTATATCTGGGCCTTGGGCGACTGCGCACAAGTGCCCTGGGACAAGGAAGGTCAGTTCCTGCCTGCACGTGCCCAGGTCGCGCACCAGCAAGCCAGTTACTTGCGCAAACGTCTGGCCGCTCGTATCCAGGGCAAGCCTGTGGATGAAGCACCCTTTGTCTATAAGGATTACGGCTCGCTGGTTTCCGTGGGCCACAGCCGTGGGGTAGGGAGCCTGATGGGGGTCTTGTCCGGCAAGAGCTGGTTTGTGGAAGGTTTGCTGGCTCGCATCATGTACATGAGCCTGCACCTGATGCACCACATGGCGATTTTGGGGGTTGCGCGAACGGCAACCTTGGCTTTGGGCCGCTTGCTCAGCAAACGGGCCGCCCCTCGTGTTAAATTACATTGAGATTTGGAACAAAACGGGCTTTTTAGCCCGTTTTATTCATTCGTCTTACGGCGGGTGTCGTGTTTCATCAAGCGTTCTTGTTCGCGCTTCCAGTCTTTGTCGCGGGAAACATCACGTTTATCGTGCAGTTTTTTACCGCGTCCCAGACCGAAGTCCAGCTTGATACGACCTTTCTTGTAGTGGAGGTTCAGGGGAACCAGGGCGTAACCACGTTGTTCAACCTTGCCGATCAGCTTGCTGATTTCCTCGGCTTTGAGCAGCAGTTTACGGGTACGAGTGGCATCGGGCCGGATATGGGTGGACGCTGTCGGCAAAGCGCTGACGTGCATCCCTAAAATAAACAGCTCGCCCTCGCGTACGATGACATAGCTTTCTTTGAGCTGAACATGCCCAGCTCGGATCGCCTTGACCTCCCAACCCTCCAGGACCAGACCGGCCTCAAAGCGCTCTTCGATAAAATATTCGTGGGTAGCCTTGCGATTATCAACAATACTCATGAATTAATTGCCAACCATAGATTGTAAAATCAGAACATTCTATCTATTAACCAGACCTGATGCATACAGTAAAACGCTCCGTCCTCCTTCCTTATAGCTGCGAACAGATGTTTGACCTGGTTGCAGAGGTGGAAAAATACCCTGAATTCATGCCGTGGTGCGGTGGCGCCAGTGTCAACCAGCGCGACGAAAAGGGGATGGAAGCCTCGGTTACCATCAGCATTGCGGGTATTCGCCAAACCTTCACCACACGTAACGAACACGATTATCCCAATCGAATTGTCTTGCGCCTGGTCAAAGGGCCATTCTCGGCATTGACGGGGGATTGGCAGTTTACTCCTTTGGGCGAAGACGGTTGCAAGATCGTGTTCACCATGGAGTACGAGTTCTCCAGCCGCGCGCTGGAAATGGTGGTCGGTCCCATCTTTAACCGCGTTGCCAACAGCTTTATCGACTCCTTCACCCGCCGTGCCCAAGAGGTCTACGGTGACTGAATTATCCGTCAGCGTGATTGTGGCTACCCAGGCGCAGGTCTGGAAAGCCGCCCTGCGTTTGCCTGCGGGCAGTTGTGTACGTGATGCCCTGTTAAAAGCTGGCATTGCCGAAGGCCTGCGTGAATGCAGCTTGCCGCCGCTGGACGATGAACAGGGACTGGACGGGCTGCACGTCGGTGTCTACGGCCAGCGCTGCCAGCTGGACCAACTCTTGCGGGATCAGGACCGGGTAGAAGTCTATCGCGAGCTGGTCTTTGACCCCATGGATTCCCGCCGGCGACGTTATGCGCACAAGCTGGCCGCCCGCGCTGCCGCCAGACCCCGGCGCAAACCCGCTCGCGCCTAGTTCGTCTGCGCCTGATCATCAGGCCGCTACTTTCAGCTAGACTGTCGCCTCCCGCCTTGCACTGCCCCCCCCTATGAAACGGCTGATTGTCATCAGCACGACAACTAAAGGGGGCGGCACGCATTATGGTGGGTGAAAATAAGGAGACAGACATGATACTGACAGACGATCAGAACGCTTTTGCGCAAGCGGCTCGCGAGTTTGCACAAGGGGAACTGGCACCGCATGCGGCGCGTTGGGATGAGGAACAGGTTTTCCCGATCGAGGCGTTCCGTAAAGCCGGTGAGTTGGGTTTTTGCGGCTTGTATGCCCCGGAATCCATCGGCGGCCTGGGCCTGGGGCGTCTGGAGTCCAGCCTGGTGTTCGAAGAAATGGCGGCTGTTGATCCCTCGACCACCGCGTTTCTGACTATCCACAATATGGTTACCTGGATGGTCGGCACCTGGGGCACGGACGAGGTCAAATCCCAATGGGGCGAATTGCTGAGCAGTGGCCAGAAACTGGGCTCTTACTGTTTGACCGAACCGGGCGCAGGCTCGGATGCCGCCTCGCTGGGGACACGTGCCGAGCGTGATGGCGACGACTACCTGATCAGCGGCAGCAAAGCCTTTATCTCCGGTGCCGGAGACACGGACTTGTTGGTAGTTATGGCTCGTACCGGAGGGGATGGCGCAAAGGGGATTTCCGCTTTTGCCGTACCTGCCGATGCCGCCGGTATCACCTACGGTCGTAAAGAATTGAAGATGGGCTGGAATAGTCAGTCCACACGGGGCATTACCTTTGAGCGTGTGCGTGTTCCTGCCTCGGCCATGCTGGGCCAGGAGGGCGAGGGCTTCAAACTGGCCATGAAGGGCCTGGACGGTGGGCGCATCAATATTGCCTGCTGCTCGGTAGGAGCCGCCCAGGGTGCTTATGATGCTGCCCGCCAATATATGCAGGAGCGCCGCCAGTTCGGCAAGCATCTGGACCAGTTCCAGGCTCTGCAATTCAAGTTGTCCGACATTCTGACCAGCGTGGTTGCCGCCCGCCAAATGGTGCGCCTGGCCGCTTCGCACCTGGATGCCGGTAGCAGTCAGGCCAGCACCTACTGCGCCATGGCAAAGCGTATGGCCACGGATCTGGGTTTTCAGGCCTGCGTGGATGCACAACAGCTCTTTGGCGGTTATGGTTACCTGAAGGATTATCCTGTTGAGCGACTGGTGCGCGATACTCGGGTGCACCAGATTCTGGAAGGCACAAACGAGATCATGCGTGTCATCATTGCACGACAAATCATAGATCTTGGAGCTGATATTCGATGACGGATTCTGTTTTGTTTGATCGCCTGCCCGGCCAGAACGGAAAGGCGATTGGTGTTGCTACGCTGAACCGCCCGCAAGCCCTGAATGGGCTTAATTTGGAGATGTGCCAGCTGCTGTTCAAGCAGTTTCAGGAATGGGCGCAGGATTCCAGTATTGCCATGATCGTGTTGCATGGTGCCGGCGAAAAGGCCCTGTGTGCCGGGGGCGATCTGCATTCGCTGTATGCCTCCATGCAAAAGAACCAGGGTGGTTCGGCCTGGGATAACGAGTACGCCCGCGAATTCTTCGATGTGGAATACCGCCTGGATTATCTGATCCACACCTTCCCAAAACCTATCCTGTGCTGGGGTGACGGGATTGTAATGGGTGGGGGCGTGGGCTTGTTCAACGGTGCCAGCCATCGTGTGGTGACCGATACCACGCGTTTTGCCATGCCCGAGATCTCCATTGGCCTGTTCCCCGATGTAGGTGGCACCTGGATGCTGTCACATCTGCCTGCGGGTATCGGCCATTTCCTGGCACTGAGCGGCGCGCAAATCCACGCCTCGGATTGCTTGTTCCTGGGCTTGGCCGATGCCTACTTGCCACGGGTGCATTTCGATGCCTTGCTCAAGGCCTTGCAAGCCACGAACTGGTCTGATGAACGTGACGCTCGTGATAGCAGCGTGCATCAGGTCCTGCGTAGTCTGGCAGAGGGCGCTCGCCCCGATACCGGCCCGCTGGAGCAAAACTACGCCATGCTGCGTGATGTCTGCGCCAGTCGTGAGTTTGAACGCATTACACAGGCTCTGCAGCAGTGGCAGGACAGTGCCGACCCCTGGCTGTCCCGTGCCGCACAGACCTTCGCCAAAGGTGCTCCAGGTTCGGCTCGTTTGTCCTTTGAACTGCTGGAGCGTGTACACCACCTGTCTTTGGCTGATGTCTTCCGCCTGGAATACATTGTGTCGCTGCAATGTGGCGTACAGGGTGACTTCCAGGAAGGCATACGCGCACTGCTAATTGATAAAGACAAACAGCCACGCTGGAACCCGGCCTCGCTGGAACAGGCTGATGCCCGCTGGGTGGAACGTTTTTTTGTTCCCGCCTGGCCCGCAGAAACGACTCATCCCTTGGCTGACCTGTGATCCAGGCAGACCGCTGCGGCGCCTGACGGCGCCGTTTTCATAATGACGAGGAGACAAAATGAGTAACACAATTGCATTTATCGGGCTGGGCCATATGGGCAAACCCATGGCGCTGAATCTGCTCAAAGCCGGCCATAGCCTGAAGGTCTTTGACCTGAATGCAGAAGCCATGAAGGAGCTGCAGGCAGCGGGGGCGCAAGTGGGCGAGTCGGCGGTGCAGATCGCCAAAGACGCGCAGATGGTCTTTACCATGCTGCCTGCTGGCCGCCACGTTCGTCAGGTTTACGAGGGCGAGAACGGCTTGTTGCAGGCCGTGGCCCCCGGCACAGTGCTGGTCGATTGCAGCACGATTGATGCTCAAACCAGCCAGGATCTGGCGGCCAAGGCGGCCAAGCTGGGTCTGTTGATGCTGGATGCGCCTGTTTCCGGTGGTACTGGCGGCGCAATGGCCGGCACCTTGACCTTTATGGTCGGGGGCGAGGATCCAGCGCTGGAAAAGGCGCGTCCTTACCTGGAAGCCATGGGCAAGAACATTTTTCATGCTGGTAAAGCCGGTGCGGGCCAGGTTGCCAAGATTTGCAACAATATGCTCTTGGGGATTTTGATGGCGGGTACCGCCGAGGCCCTGGCTCTGGGCGTTGCTCACGGTCTGGACCCGGCAGTGCTATCGTCCATCATGGCGCGCAGCTCCGGCCGTAACTGGGCGACCGAACTGTACAACCCCTGGCCTGGCGTGATGCCGGATGTACCGGCTTCGCGTGATTATCAGGGTGGGTTTGCAACAGGTTTGATGCTGAAAGATCTGGGTTTGGCGGCCGATGCAGCCGTGAGCCAAAACAGTGCGACACCGTTAGGCGAACTGGCCCGTAACCTGTTCGCCTTGCATGCCGCACAGGGTCAGAATGCAGGGCTGGATTTCTCCAGCATTCTTAATTTGTACCGTCAGAAGAGCTAAGTTCTGGCAGAGCGTAGGGCAGGGGCTGCAATTCCAGCGCCTGTCCTTGCTCCAGTTGAAACTGGCCTTGTTCCAGGTCCGCCAGTACCACTTCCATCAAGACATACAGACGCTGCTGCTCGGCTTGCCAGGCGCGGTTGATAATGCGCGCAGCCGCAACCGGCTCTGCGCCTTGCGAGACCAGGAGCACATCGGCGGCTTCCTGCACCTGTGGTGCCGTGTCCAGAATGGCGCTGCGGGCGGCCATCATGCGGCGCTTGATCGTGCCTCGATAGTGGCTGCGTGCCACCACTTCCTGGCCGGGATAGCAGCCTTTCTTGAAGTTGATGCCGTCGATCAGGTCCAGGTTCAGAGTCTGGGGAATGAACAGATCCTGCGTGTCGGCGCTGATCCAGGGCAAGCCCGCCAAAATATCCGCCGTTTCCCAACGACCCTCAGAAGCCTGAGCGTTCGTATCCTGCTGGGGAGAAATCCGCCAGTAGCGATTCAAGCCGCCCAGCTCGCCGGGGGCTTGTATTAAGGTGTCGTCACCATCGCGCTGCAAATTCCAGACCGCTTGAGCAGCGGATTGATCCGCTACACCGTAAACCTGCAACTCGGCCAGACTGATCGTCACCTTGCTGCGCAGCACGAACATGCGCAGGCGCTTGATCAGGGCCTCGCTCAGGTCACGGCGCACCAGGGCATAGACGGTCTCGTCCTGTTCGCGCCACAAGACCATGGTCGCCAAACTGCGACCTTTGGCGGTGCAATAGGCCGCGATGCAGGCGCGGTCGGCTGCCAGATGCTCCAAATCATTGCTGACTTGAGCATGGAGAAAGGACACGGCATCGGCTCCCTGAAACTGGAGGACGCACAAATCAGGCAGGGCGAAAGAGGAGGGGGCTGGCATTCCGGTCATGGCTGAGCGAAAAAAATAAATTTAAACATCAATGATACCGTGTGTGAGGCCGGTTTCAGGGGCATATCCCCGCTGGGATCAGGGCATGAGCTGGATAGAGCAAGCCGGTAGCGCGGGCCTGTCCCGGTTTCTGTGTTTGACTGTGACACATATTCAGGAATATGCCGCCTTATTCTGATTACAATAGCGCTCGCATGAAAAAAACTGTCAAGATCTTCTCTACCCTGTTGGGCCTTTTGGTGGTGGCCGCCTGTGTAATAGCGGGTGGCGCCTGGTATTGGGCCAAGAAGCAGCCCGTGACCATGAGCGCTGAGCGCATCGACTATGTGGTGCCTGCAGGCTCTGGCCCCCGTGCGATTGCACGCAGCATGCAGCAGGCCGGGATCGATATTCAGGAAGATGCTTTTGTCTGGATGGCGCGTCTCTCTGGCCTGGATACCTCCTTGCAAGCGGGGGCCTACGAGGCCGTGCGTGGTGATACGCCATGGATGGTGATGGAGCGCATGTCCAGCGGCAATATGCTGCAAACCCGTCTGACCATTCCTGAGGGCTGGACCTATCAACGCATTCGCGAGACGCTGGCGAGCAATCCGCAGGTTCGCCAAACCTTGAGTGATATCAGTGATGCCGACTTGCTGCAGCGTTTTGGCTTGGACGCTGTACATCCTGAAGGTCTGTTCTATCCCGATACCTACGTTTTTGTACCGGGTACGGCAGATGTGGATATCCTGAGGCGCGGGTTTCAGGCTCAACAGGAACTGCTGGAACAGCTATGGGCGGATCGGGATGCGGATTTGCCCTTGAAGACGCCATACGAGGCCTTGATCATGGCCTCTATCGTGGAGCGCGAGACTGGCCACAGTCAGGATAGAGCGCGTGTAGCCGGGGTGTTCATGAACCGTTTGCGCGTAGGCATGCCATTGCAGACAGACCCAACGGTTATTTACGGCATGGGTTCAGCCTATGACGGCCGTATTCGCAAGCGTGATCTGACGACGGATACCCCCTGGAACACCTATACGCGCAATGGTTTGCCTCCTACGCCGATTGCCAGTCCGGGCAAGGCCTCCTTGATGGCGACCCTGCATCCGGAAAAGCATAATTTCTACTACTTTGTGTCGCGTGGGGATGGAACCAGCGAGTTCTCGACGAATCTGGCTGCACATAATCGAGCCGTCGCCAAATATATTCTGAAGCGTTAAAGCACTCAGGCCCCATCTGGGGCCTGAGTGCTTTTTGGAGACGGCCTGGTGGCGCTTGTATGGCTGAACGCTATCCGAGGCCAAGGAATCAAAGCGTCAAACCGTGTCGTTGCGTGAACCCCGCCCACAAGTCATGGACTTTGCTGGATAGTTCGTCCAGGCCCGCATCATTGCGAATCAGATAGTCCTGGGGCGCGCGCTCAACACCCCATTCGGAAGAGTGCTGGCTGATCACCGGATTGCCGGGGCGTTCGATATGCCAGATCTCCCCACCATGTTCACGGATGAAATTGGCCTCGTTTTCGTAACGAATGTCTTTAATCAGCAAACAACGGGCCTGACTCATATCAGGAAGCTGGTGGCTGGGCAGCAACAGGGGCAAGGTTTGGCGACGCTGCTCGTAATCCGGGTATTCGGCCAGAACCTGATTGCGCAGATGTTCAGCCGCCTGGCGCGGGCTCAACCCCCAAAAGGCATCCACATGATTCGCCTGCTCATCATCCAGGTGCTCAGGCACCATGCCGTAAATCGCGGCCAGAGCCAGTGCCCAGACTGAGTAGTCCTGAATGTTCCTGCTTAAGGGGGCGCCCGGTCCAAACTCCAGCACATGCTGGGCGCGGCGTAGCCAGTGATCGGGATCGCGCTGGCGCATCCAGTCCGTTCCCAGTAGCTGGAAACACTGTCTGGGGGAGCGCTGCCACAGGGCAATAGGCACTTCTTTCAGGCTGTCGTCTGTCCAGGCCTGGGCCGGACTTAGACCAAACAGCACTTCACAGCCCATTTTCACGGGGTCCGCCAAGGCATAGGCAGCCAATAAGGGGTTTTGTGCCAGTAGCAGATTGGCGACAGTATCTTTGCCTGAACGCGCTTTGGCGGCCAGCCCGATCAATAAGCTCACTTCATCATCCTTGGTAGTGGAGCAGGCATTTTACCGGTTCATATTACAATGTGCGCTGAGCTGTTCAAGCGGGGGCGATTGCCTGGTCTTTCCTGCGTGAATCAGGCTTTTTGATGTGCAACCTTGAGGCAATACGGTGTCTGACAGTTTGACTTTTCTACCTTGGCAAATCGCGACCGCCCAAAATTGGCTGGGCAATCAGGAGCGTTTTGCCCATGCCTGGCTGATCCACGGTCTGCCGGGCATCGGCAAGAAGCAATTCGCCCGTGCGGCTGCCGCCAGTTTATTGTGCGACCAGCCGGTGCAGGGTCTGGCTTGTGGCCACTGTCAGGCCTGTCAGTGGGTGCGGGGGGGAAATCACCCGGACTTGCGCCTGCTGCGCCCGGATGCGGTTGCGCTGGAGGAGCAGGGGCCAGACACCCAGGAAGGGGACTTGGCCAAAGAGTCGGCTGCCCGTAAAAATCCTTCCCGGGAAATCCGGGTGGAGCAATTACGCCAGTTGCAGCACTGGTTCAATACGGCCACTCATAGAGGCGGGTGGCGAGTGGCGGTGCTCTATCCGGCTCAGGCTCTGAATCTGGTATCGGCCAATGCCTTGCTGAAGGTGCTGGAAGAACCTGCGGACCGCACGGTTTTTCTGCTGGTAGCCGATGCGCCAGATCGGCTGTTGCCTACACTGGTATCGCGTTGCCGCCGTTTGCCTTTGCCCGCACCGGATGCTCAACAATCGGTGCAATGGCTGGAGCAACAAGGGGTGGATCAAGCCTCGGACTGGTTGGCTGCCTGGGGTGGTGCACCACTAAAAGCGTTAAGCGCCAGCCAGGATATGAATGCACCGTGCCCCGATTGGTTAAGCGTCTGGATGGATGGGGTACTGAAAGCGGGTCGAGAGGCGGACCTGTCCTTGGCCGATACGCTGGAAAAACTGCCCGCCCAAGAGTGGATTGATCATTGGCAACGCTTGTTTGTCGATATTCAGCTGGGTGGCTTTGCTCAACCGGCGCGTTACTATCCTTCCCTGCAAAAGCGTATTGATGCCTTGGCAGCCCAATCCAACACCACAGCGGTGACGGAAGCCCTGAAGTGGCTGGTGCAGCAAAAGAGGCTGGGGAATCATCCGCTCAATGCTAAATTGTTTATTCATCATGCCCTGGACCGTTTGCACCAGGCATGTCGTCGTGTCTAAAAAAGTACCGTCTAATCATGTTTGTTGATTCGCATTGCCATCTTAATTTCCCTGAACTTGCTGAAAATCTGGACGACATCCTGGACAAGATGCGCCAGAACCAGGTGGGTTGTGCGCTGGTGGTCAGCGTGGATATGGACGACTGGCCCGGTTTGATGGAGCTGGTGCGTCCCCACGGCCATTTGTTTGCCTCGGTGGGTGTGCATCCGGATTATGAGAAAGTCACCGAGCCGACGGTCGCAGAACTGCTCAAGCATGCTCAAGACCCTAAAGTCGTGGCGATTGGGGAGACCGGTCTGGACTATTACCGCTTGCAAGAGCCTCTGGATTGGCAGCGCGCGCGTTTCCGTACCCATATCCGTGCCAGCCGTGAATCGGGCCTGCCTTTGATCATCCACACCCGCTCGGCCAGTGAAGACACCATTGCCATCATGCGTGAAGAGCAGGCGCAGATTGCCGGGGGCGTGATGCACTGTTTTACTGAGACCTGGGAAGTGGCACAAGCGGCTTTGGATCTGAATTTCTACATTTCCTTCTCCGGGATTGTGACCTTCAAGAGCGCTACCCAGCTGCAGGATGTGGCGCAACGCGTGCCGCTGGATCGTCTGCTGATCGAAACGGACTCGCCGTTTTTGGCTCCCGTGCCGTATCGTGGCAAAACCAATAATCCTTCCCTGGTCATTCATGTGGCCGAGAAGATTGCGGAGCTTCGTGGGATATCGGTAAAGGAAGTTGAAGAGGCTAGCGCAGAGAATTTCTTCAAATTATTCAGTAAGGTACAGATTTAAATTAATCTTGTTTAGAGGTTATGGTAAGGCTTTTGTGACTGTTTGAGCCAAGACTCAGGATTTTGGACAAGGGCTACTTAAAGTTGATTTAAAGCTTTAGGAAAATGATTTAACTCGTTGATTTTCAGAGTAAAAATAGAAATTTACTTGATTTTTTCTGTCTTTTAGGCCTGGTTTATATTCAATTGGAATGTTTAGTTTTTGTTAATAATCAATAACTTATTGATCATTCTTAAACCTGCTTATAGTTAAATGCTTCCCGCTTTGATAGAGAGAAGCAACGCCTGAAGCGGCATCTATCTGTACTTTCATAACCTGATAAAGCACTTTATGAAAAGGATTTAATAGCATGATTTTTAAAAGAAAAATACCCAATAAAACCATCCTTTTCGTGGTGCTTCCTTTGGCCTTTCTGCTGTCAGCCCCTGTGTCGGCGCAGGAACCGGAGCTTGAGAGCCGAAATTGGTATTTGGCGCTGGAAAATGACCGACCCAATATCATCGAGCAGGAGTTCATCAAGGGGGCGAACCCCAACGCAGTCGATTCCAAGGGCAATCCTTCCTTGATGCTGGCGATACGCAACAAGTCCTGGAAAGTGGTGGACACTTTGCTGGCTAACCGTCAAACCAATGTGAACATCGAGAACGAGGCCCGCGAAACCCCCATGATGTATCTGGCCCTGATGGGGGAGACCGCTCGTTTGCGTGATCTGCAAGCACGAGGTGGGCAGGTGAATCGGGTGGGCTGGTCACCTTTGCACTATGCCGCTTCCAAAGGACATGAAGAGACGGTGCGCTATCTGCTGTCTCAGAAAGCGATTGTGAATGCACCTGCACCAGACGGGACCAGCCCCTTGATGATGGCTGCCTTGTCGGGCAAACGGGCTGTAGTCGATGTGTTATTGGCAGCGGGTGCTGATCCGAGTATGCAAAATGCCCAAGGCCTGAGTCCGGCAGACTGGGCTCGTTCGGCCAATCATGAACAATTGGCCAGTTATCTGGATCAAGCTGTCGCTCGTAAAGCGGCCGCTGCACCAGCCGCAGCCGGGACTTATTCCGGTGGAGCGGTAGAGACCTATGGCGTGCCAGAGCGGGTAGAGCAGCCTGATCTGAATCGGGTGCAGACGGTGACGGTAGAGCCCGAGCCGGCTCCTGCAGCAGACAGTTCCAGCTCGAAACCTGCTTCGTCCAGCAGTACCAGTCGCTATTTTGACCTGGATCGTTTCGACAAGCCTGTACAGCCTTAAGTCTGGTGCGGGATACAAAAAGGAGCCTTGAAGGCTCCTTTTTTGTTGCGGCGATAATCGGGAATGGTTGTAGTGATACTGATTTCTTGCACTGCATTCCAATTTGTGGTGACTGAGTATCTCTATAGGCAGGAAACCTAAACCCTTTTTATCTATTGCCGCTTAATTGCCCTTTTCTTGCGCCTTGGCCATATGGGAGGCATGCACAAAGGTCTGGAAGCCTTGAAGGTAGTTGCTCAGCATTTTCTGAATATTCTCATCTTGCAGTTTGCCTTCCGCATCAAAGGAATTCTGCGCACGAGACACCAGCAAAGAACCGCCGCTGTACAGGGACACGCCCAGCATTTTCAGCGTAGGTAACCAGGCTGCCTGGGAGGAAATCGTGCCAAATCCCCCCATGGAAGCGCCGATCAGTCCGGTAATACGGCCCGAGAAGATGGCCTTCATGTCCGTGCGGGACAGCCAGTCGATCCCGTTCTTGAACACACCGGGTACGCCATTGTTGTA
The DNA here is from genome assembly GCF_032063905.1 of Alcaligenes phenolicus. NCBI lineage: Bacteria > Pseudomonadati > Pseudomonadota > Betaproteobacteria > Burkholderiales > Alcaligenaceae > Alcaligenes > Alcaligenes phenolicus. The sequence continues at coordinate 336,593 of NZ_DAMBOE010000004.1, read as the reverse complement.
TTCCGGGGTAACCAGCAAGAGAGCATCGGCGTTCAGGATCTTTTCTTTCAAGGCCAGTACGGCTTCTGGAATGCCGTCCTTGCTCTCGACATCGCCGTCATACAGGGGGATGCCGTGTAGGGTGGCGACTTCAATCGCCATGCCTTGGGGAGCCAGGGCTTGCGCGGCGTGTGCCAAAGCGGTGTTGAAGGAGCTTTGACGCAGGCTGCCTGATAAAGCCAGAACGCGGCAAGGGCCGGACAGATTCACCACGCCAGTCGTTTGACGCAGGGCCTCGCTTAACTGGTCAATGATCTGGATCCATTCCGGGGAATCCTGGAGTCGTTTTTCCCGAATGAACTCGGCTTGAGACTCGTTCCAGAAGGGAGCGTCAGCCAGCAGCACGTCATTGGGCAAAGGGCGGTGTTTTTCCAGAAAGCTGGCAATCGCCTCGGGGGTGTTGGGTAGACCCAGTTGAGCAAACAGGTCGTGAAAGCGGAACAAGTTATCAGACATGGTGGTAGGGGCGCTTGAAAGAGGGGATGATCGGACGCTAAGGGCGGGCGCGGCTCCAGCATGTATGGCTAAAGGTTCCGGGCTTTGAGTAGCGCAAAAAAAAATACTGTTTTTATTAACAGGCAGTCTGATATGCGCTGCCTGTCTATTTACGGTGACCCAAACGCTTAATTGGCGGGCAGGTAGTCAGGACGTAGAATGCCACGCAGTTCCGAGTAGGGCAGCAGGAGCTCTGGCTGACCGAAGGAGTACGGGGCGACCTCGTACGGGTTGTATTTCACCAGCAGGCCCTGATCGGTCAGGGCAATGTTCTGGGCGGGCTGGAAGGGCCACATTCTGTCCCAACCGGCTCGGTCTTCACGTGCCTCACTCAGGCCGGAAACCCAGTTGTTGTGCGCCTGGCGTACCAATTCCTGGAAAGGTTTGATCTTGCCGGGGGCAATAATCCGGTCCAGAGGCAAAGCGGTCTTCAGGCGATTATCCCAATTGATGAACTGGGTTGCCGTAATGCCGTGAGCCGCACCCGTCATGTAGATGCCCGAGCTTAGCTCTAGGACCGTCAGATCCCGGTTACGGTAGCGCGTACGGGCGGATAAATGCACTTCGTCACGATTATTGGCGGTAGCCCAGTAGTAGTTCTCGAATTCTTTCAAACCGCGATAGCCAGGATGGCGGTCAGAGATAACCGTCATATGAGCCAGGCTTTCATCGACCAACTTGGTCAGCTCGGCGTTGCCGGGGAAAATCAGAGATTTCACCTCCAGGCGCGGGCATTCACCGGTACAGCCTGGCTTGACGTGCTTGTAGTCCAGGGGCTGGGTAAAAACGCCATCTTTTTCAGTCTGATCCTGGGTTTGCGTTGGAATCAGGGAGATATTGCTAGGCGTGCTCGAACACGCAGACAGAGCCATGGCTGTCAGGCCAATAAGCAGCAGCTGATAGGGGCGCTGTAAGGTCATGAGATCGTAGTCCTATCGGATAGTTTTGGAATCTTGGCCAAAGAGGATTTGACGGGCCTTGTCGTCATGGACGGGCGAGCCGGGGTTGATCTGTTCGACCAAAGCATAGGCACGCTCAGTTGCGGGACGCGCGCCAATACGCTCAAACCAACGCTTCAGATGCGGGAAGTCGTCCAGGTTCTGGCTTTGACGCTGGTGGGAGACAATCCAGGGGTAGCTGGCCATGTCGGCAATGGAGTAGTCCCCAGCAATAAAGTCGCGCTGCTCCAGATGTTTGTTCAGCACGCCGTAGAGACGGCCAGTCTCACGCACATAGCGGTCGATGGCGTACTCGATTTTGACGGGTGCATAGACATTGAAGTGGTGGTTCTGGCCTGCCATGGGGCCCAGGCCACCCATTTGCCAGTACAGCCACTGCAAGGTTTCGGTACGCACTCGCAAATCGGTCGACAGGAACTGGCCGGTTTTCTCTGCCAGATATTGCAGGATGGCGCCGGACTCGAACAGGGAGATAGGTTCGCCACCGTCTTGCGGAGCCTGGTCAACAATGGCGGGAATGCGATTATTGGGGGCGATACGCAGGAATTCAGGTTTGAATTGATCGCCTTGGCCAATATTGATGGGGTGGATGGTGTATGGCAGACCGGACTCTTCCAGAAACATCGTGATTTTATGTCCGTTGGGAGTGGTCCAGTAATACAGGTCGATCATGTGTTCTCCTGGCTAAGTGAAGACGCTGGCCTGTCTGCAGCAAGCTACCCAGATGACGTATCCGGCGGCGCTGGGCTACTATTGTTCGCCTGAATACGGTTTATAGGAAGTCAAAGACTGTCATGAGCAAAATCTATCATAATCCGCGCTGCAGCACTTCGCGTAATGCCCTGGTCATGATGCGTGAAAAAGGTCTGGAACCCGAGATCATCGAGTATTTGAAAACACCCTTGTCGCGCAGCGAACTCAAAGCGCTGATTGCGGCAACGGGCTTGACGGTACGCGATGCCATGCGCAGCAAAGAGGCTGTCTACAGCGAGCTGAACCTGGGCAACCCCGATCTGAGCGACGATGACTTGCTGGCCGCCATTGAAGCCCATCCCATACTGTTGAACCGTCCTATCGTGGTGACAGAAAAAGGGACGCGTCTGGCGCGTCCCCTGGAAGTCGTTCAGGAAATTCTGTAATCAGACTTCCTGAATAGCGCTCAAAGCGTTATTACTGGGCAATGGCTTCCAGTGCGATACGGATGGTGACTTCATCACCCACGTAAGGCACGTTGGCGGCCATGCCAAATTCACTGCGCTTGATCTCGATCTTGCCGTCCGCGCCCAAGGCGGGTTTGTTCATCATGGGGTGCTTGGGCATGGTCAGGAAGGACTCGATGGTCATGGTCACGGGCTTGGTAATGCCCTTGATGGTCAGATCGCCCTTGGCGGATACAGGCTTGTCGCCGTCGAACTGAATGTCCTTGGACACAAAAGTTGCTTCGGGGAACTGCTCGGTGTCGAAGTGATCCTTGCCCTGGATGTGTTCGTTGAACAGAGGAAAGCCGGTGCTGACCGAACGGGTGTCGACTTTCATGTTGATGCTGCCGGTCTTGGCTTCCTGGTCCAGGGTAACGGTGCCTTGTGCCTTGTCAAAGCGCTGACTTTGCGTGCTCAGGCCCAAGTGCTTGTAGCTGAAGTGCACGAAGGTGTGGCTGGGCTCAACCTGATAGGTCACCGGCGCTGCCTGAGCGGCAAAAGCAAATAGAAAACTGGCGGACAGGGCAATCACTGGCTTGATCATGAGGGTGTAATCCTTGTTATGCAGGGAGAGGGGGGGGCGCTGATGCGTCTGCTTACTTGGCATCAATCTTGAAGTTGACGGTGATCTCGTTGGCCACGATGTCGTAGGTGGACCAGGAGCCTTCACCGATAGAAAAATCGCCACGCTTGATTTCAAAGGCACCGCTAAAAGTGGCTTTGTCGCCTTCGGGAGCCATGGTAGCCATGACGGTGACGGGTTGCTCACGGCCTTTGATCTGCAGCGTGCCTTGCACTTCATATTGCTGGTCGCTGACAGCGCGGAAACTCCTGGAGCTGAAAACGGCTTGGGGATGCGCGTCAATATCGAACCAGCGCACGTCTTGCAATTCATCGTCGGCTTCTTCTGAGCCGGTATCAACGCTATCCAGGGCGACTTTCAAGACCACCTTGGACTGATCCAGGGCGTCGGGGTTGAAGTTCAGTTCGCCTTCAAATTTACGGAACTGACCATCCAGCTTCACGCCCATCTGGGAATACTGAAAGCCGATTTTGCTATTTTGGGTGTCCAGAGCCTGGTAGTTCTTGGCGTTGACGGCCAGGCTGGTGCCCAGGCTCAGGGAGCCGATTAGCAGGGACACGAAGATAGATTTTTTCATGATTTGGCTTTGCCTAAAGTAAAGGTGATGCGGCCAAGCAAGCCGTCACGGTCTATGAACTGATGCTTCAAGGCCGCCAGAATATGCAGGCTGACCATGGCAATCAGGGCGTAATTCAAAAAGATGTGGACTTGGACCAGCAGCTCGCCCAAAGGTTTATCTTTGGAAACCAGATCGGGCAGGGGGATCACGCCAAACCACACTGTCTGAAAGCCTTTGGCAGAACTCATCAGCCAGCCTGTCAGGGGAATACCAATCATCAACAGGTACAACGCTGCATGACCACAGTGGGCCAGAGCCCGGCTGAGAGCAGACATGCCAGGGGGTAGAGCAGGGGGGCGGTTGAACAAACGCCAGAGCAGGCGCAGGATCACCAGTACCAGCAAGGAAATACCGGCCCATTTGTGCCAGGAATAGACTTGCAGTTTCAGAGGGGACAGGGGCAAGGTTTTCATGGTGTAGCCCACGGTCACCAGGGCGGTCAGGGCCAGTGCCATCAGCCAATGCAAGATGCACGCGACTCGGGTGTAGCGTTGGCGATTCACTGGAACAGGGGTGATGCTCATTGATAATGCCTTTCATTTACGAAGCCAAGAAACTTTAACCTGTTTGTAAGCATCGTAAAAGACCAGATTTTGCAATGCAGTAATGCAATATTGAGGGGTATTGGTCGTGCACTCTTGCAAGATGACTATTTTCTTGCAGCGTGTGACAAGGCTTTCAGGGTGGGGTGGGGGCGGGCTAAACTCCTTTTTTCAGCTCGCAAGCAAGGAAGTCTCTATGTGGAAAACAGCGTTGGTCGTCGTGGTAGCCGGTTTGTTGGCAGGATGCCAGGACTCGAAAAAGGCCAATGAGGAAAATTTCAGCACGGCAATCCAGAGCTATCTGGATACGCGAGACGGCTTGTGTGTAGGTGTGCCTGGACGTGTGTATCCCTATCAGGCCGAGCACGATTCCCCCTTGATTGTGGAAGATCGAGCTCGTCTGGCTGCCTTGGCCAAGGTAGGTTTGTTGCGTCAGGTAGAAAAGGAAGAGGCACCGCGCTACGAGCTGGATGCCAATGCAGACACCTATTTGCGTCGCTCCAGCTCCGAACAGTCGCAGGGCGAGCATGATGCATTTTGTACAGGCCGCCTGGTTCTGGACCGTATCAACTACTTTACTGAACCGGCCAGCGCAGGCGGGTTTACCGTCAGTCAGGTGAATTATGTCTATCATCTGGCCGATGCGGCGGGCTGGATCAAAGATAGCGCGGTTCAGGATACCTACGAGGATCTGCGCGCGTTGACGGCCCAGGAAGTCGAGGGTCAGGCACGAATGATTTTGACCAATAAGGGCTGGGTTCATCAGAACCTTTATCGTTAAGTGATGCCACACGGCTGCATGAAGAAGGAGGGGCAGTGCGGTGTGATTCGGTCTTGGGCAAGAGGAGCAATCATATGGCTGTGGCTCAAAACAAACACGATTTATTAGTGGCTATTTGCAGTAATTATCAAAAGTTGGCTGCAGATCTGGCCACTGTTCCTGCTACGCGTGCTCGTGAAAAAGACCTGGAGGGTCATGCCAAGGGTACGCAAATGAGTGTGGCTGATCTGGTCGCTTATCTGATCGGATGGAACGAACTGGTTTTGAAGTGGAGCCAGGCCAAGGACAAAGGTTTGCCGGTAGATTTCCCGGAAACCGGTTTTAAATGGAACGAGCTCGGGCGTCTGGCACAGAAGTTCTATGCCGACTTTGCCAATGTGTCGTACTCGGACTTGTTAAATCGCCTGGAGGAGGTGCAATCTCGTATTGTTGCCTTGGTCGAGCAAAGTACAGATGATGCTCTGTATGGAGCGCCTTGGTACAAGAAGTATTCTCAAGGACGCATGATTCAGTTCAATACGGCCTCACCTTATGCGAATGCTCGGATTCGACTGCGGAAATGGAAGAAAATACACTCCATTGTCTGATAAGACGAAGTTGCATCAAGCCACTGTAAGGTTCTATTATAAAAATGCAATTAACGGAAAAGACAAAGCCGCAATGAAAAAATGGTCTACAAGAGAAGAAGGGCAGTTTGAGCTGCCCATTTTGGGCTCGCAGGCCGCAGATATCTCGGCGGAAGCCTTGTTTGACACGTGGTTGCAGCATCAACGCCCCCCTATGGCACCCAGCACGCAGCGGGTTTATCGTACCTTGTGGCGGCGCTTCTTGCAGGCACTTCAGGATCACAAAAAGCAGTACACGCAGATCAAGCCCGTGGACATCCGGGACTTTTTAAGCAATCTGGACGAAGTACGTCGCCCGCAGCGCGAGCGTTATCAACAAGTAATCGCCCGTGCTTACGAAGAGCTATGCCGCCAGGATGGGCGCTCCGAAAATCCAGCAACGGCCCCCGCCATCAACGACCCCTTCAAGGAAAGCTGGCGCCAGGCCCCTGACAACCAGGCCACCCAATTTCTTTCTGTAGATCAATGCTCTGCCACCATCAAGGCATTGCAAAATCGATGGCGGGTCCTGGAGTTGGCCAGTGATATGACCATTGCCGCCCGTTGGCGTGAATATCGAGATATGACGATTGTGGCTGTGATGCTGGGCACAGGTTTGCGGCCGGTGGAGTTGGGGCAGTTGCACCCTTCAGCTATCGGAGTGGCCCAACGCAGGGCCGGCCCGGTGGAGTCGAACGAAGCAGATGAGGAGCACACCAAGCAATGGCGTGATGGAACTATCCTGCTGAAATTGACTGGAGCGGCCAAGCGCGAGGTCGTAGCCCCCATCTGGTGCGAAGCCATATTGCGTAGCTGGCTGATTTTCAGTGGTGCAGAGGACGCTTCAGCTTGGGCCAAGGACAGCCGCGTTTTCCCCGGCTCTCGTCAAGTCAGCGCTGCCCGACCCCAGGCACAAATGAATCCGGCCACGCTGGCTCGCATTGTCAGCAAATGGGGCATCAAGCAGATGGATCTGGTGATGACGCCTCAGCGTCTGCGCAATACCTTTGGGGCGGGTTTGATCGAACGAGGTTTTTCCTTGCCTGAGATCGAAGAAATTATGGGTTATGCCCCCGGTGCAGCCAGTGCCTGGCGCCTGCAGGCGTCCTGGCTAGCATGGCTGGAAGCGCAAAAGACTCCGGCCGATCCCGCGATTACCGAGAATACGCAATCAGAATGAAGGGCTAGTCACGGTTTCGTCAGCTCCGGGAGGCATAATTTCAGATCCATTTCGCTTTATTAAGGAGTTTGAAGTGACGTCGACACCTGTTTTTCGTCGTGCTGTGGCAGCGGATCTGGGGGCCATCGTAGCCATGTTGGCCGACGATATTTTGGGCCAGAAACGGGAAAACACCAGCCTGCCTTTGGCTCTGTCCTATCTGGATGCTTTTGCGGCGATAGAAGCGGACCCTAATCAGTATCTGGCCGTTGTAGAGCTGGATGGCACGGTTGTGGGTACTTTGCAGATCACGTATATGCCAGGCCTGTCGCACCAGGGCGCGTGGCGTGGGGAGATTGAGTCTGTACGTATTGCCAGCGCTGCCCGTGGTACGGGTTTGGGGCGTTTGATGATTCAGTGGGCCATCGAACAATGCCGCGCACGCAATTGCCACCTTGTGCAGTTGACCTCGGATATGGCTCGTATCGATGCACATCGGTTTTATGAGCAACTGGGTTTCACGGCCAGCCACAAGGGTTTCAAGATGACGCTGTAGGATTCTTTCTTCAGGATGGATCTGGGCCAAGAGCGGTCATAGAACAAGAACTATAAGCACCGCATTAATGGAAAAGCTCCCCAGACATGATTGATGCCTGAAGAGCCTTTCATGGGGAGACTGTTAAGGAGATTGCCTGAGTTTCAGGCCAAGTTATCCAAATATACTGTTGATTTTCTCAACGGTTCCGATATAGGTAGTGCTTATTTTTCTCAGGGTGTAGGGAACGGTATAAGTCCAATCCTTAGACCAGGAATCGCTGCTTAAGGTGCAAATGTTGAGATTGCCCAGTTCTTTTTCCAAGGCAGCAAATTGATCTTGTAAGGATTGGCTTGACGCAAGACTCCGACCTTGGCCTTGCCCCCGCCATTGAATTCCCTTGGCGGCAGAGTATGGAATAGGTATCAACTTGACACTGTCGTTAGTCAGAATCCCTGTGTCTTTATCAGCCGTTAGCTTCATTGCCATTTCTCCGCCTTTGGTGAAAATCATTTTTTCAGGCAAAGCTTTTCGCAATAGCATCAGGGATGGCCCGAAGGCATAAATATCACCATTCGTATCAATGAATGGAAGCATCTTTATGAACGAGCTAAAAGCAGTCGGGTTGTTGTTTCCATAGCTGCAATAAGCTGCCTTGTAGGTGACCTCGGGATACGGTATCGGCTTAACGTCGATAATTTCACTGCTTACTGACTGATCCCCAATGAGCAGGCCCAGGCCAAGCTCCGCGTTGCGCAAGAAACCAATTTCGTTCCAGGCGGTATAAATCTTCTTGGCTTCATCGCTTAAGGAATTGAATGCGATTTCTACCGCATCGTCACTCTCTACGTTGTCGCTTAATACTCCTTGTGCAATTTTAAAAGAATCAGCGACTTGAGATGCGGAATTAAGATGGCAGAAATCCAGTTTAATGTTGCATGCGTTAAAAGTATTGTAAATAGTATTCAAGGTAGACAAATCTTGCATCATGCAACGGATTTTCAGGATGTACTCCGCAACCTCAGCATCACTGATTTCGTTCATGTATCCCATCGACATCCATGGGAAAATATCTGACCAATTCGCTATCCAGGCGCCTAAAACGGCGTAGTCTGAGCTTGAATCTAAGCTGATTGTTCTAACCCCTTGAAGCGAGAGGTTTTTATTCCTTCTGGAAATGCTGCCTTCTGCTAGCACATCCAATGAATTTTCCTGGACTTTGGATGCCAGCTCATTCAAGCCATCAATATTGTTCTTGTCCCGAACAGTTGATTTGAATTCTTCAAAAGTTAAGTTCGGATTTGTTTTTTTGGCTTCTTCATATCCGGACGCAAGCGCGAACTCTTCAGAATCGCCCAGCTTTTTAATGGTATCCAGCTTTTCCGTTATCTCTGCATTTTTTTCCGGTTTGAGAAAATCAGGGATTTTTGGAGGAGGGCTTACCGAGCTTTGCATTGGCGCTTTATCCAGCAGGCTAATTCCTGAAATCTCGGCAAAGGACTTGTTGGCAACAACATCAAACCAGGAATTTACCTGGCTTTCAACGCAACCCCCACTGGCGAGAGCCTTGCAAGATACCTCAACTTCAGAGCTTTGATCTTTTTGAGATCCATTATAGGTTTGCGCTATGGATACGGAACTTCCTATCCCTGAATAGCTGAATTCAGCCGTTTCTCCATACTTCCAGCTGTCTTCTGTTTTTTTGCTCGTCATCTCCGTAGAAACAGAGCCCATTCCACCCCAGATGGCTCCCACGACCAGACCATCCCCGTAGGATGAAATGAAGTTCTGCAGAGATTTGACCCATTCTTTCATGAGCTCGTCTTTTTCTATAGACGATCCAGAGCAGTCACGGGCAGCAATGAATTTCTCTAAAACCTTTAACGAAAGATTTTTAGGTCCTGCACTTAAAGAGTTTAATACGTCCTCTACCGTCAGATTGTCAAAGTCGATATATTCTATTCCCGAGATCATGGAAATATTGTAGGAGACTTTTATAGACTTGTACTCCGAAGCAGTTGCATTGCTGACGGATACAGCAACTGCAGAGGTAAACTTGGCGATCCCCGAGGGACCATAGGCTCCTGAAAAGCCAATGGTTCCCTCGTTCAAGGAGTCAGTGTAGACATATTGGCTTTTACCACTCATACCCATTTCAATTTCTTTTTGGGTAATCATTCTGGTAATTGGATTTATCAGAACTGAAGGTTTAAAATCATTCCCAAGAACAGTAGATCCAACTGTGATTCCCATTAATGGATTGATGGATTTAGCTTCTATGTCCATGATTTTCTCCCTTAGGATTTTTTGACAACAGTAATGAAGATATTGCCTGTCGCGCCACTTGGGCTACCGCCACCTTTTTTAATCACTGTGTAGTTTTCTTTATCCTTAACGGTGAGCTCATCGCTGTTGGAACCACTCCAGGGGCAATCCCAGTAATATTCAAAAACTAATTTATCACCGTCGTACAGGGAGAAACCTCCTTCAGTTCCTGACGAGGCGTTCTCGCGTCCGCAGGAGGCAATGGTGTATGAGTCTTCGTCTTTGATAATGGTGCCATTAATTTGGCTGGGACTTATTTCCTTGTCTTTATCTCCTGGCACATGGAACTTTCCCCACCTCAGATAAGCACCTTCTACTTTGAAGTTTGAGTTAACAACGAATATGGTAATTTCTATCCATTGCGCATAAGCCCGAATCTTGCTTTCTTCAGTTGCAATATCTTTAGCAGTCATGGTTAAGTCCTCAGCTTGTTGATTAAGTTGCGCCTAACTACATTTTTTTGCACTTATGTGCAAGCAGAGAATAGCAGTTGAATTGTTTTAATACAATTTAATTTAAATAAAAAAATAGCTGTTTTTCTATCTCCTTTATTATTCGCAACCTAACTTAAATTGATATTGTAATTACGCTGTTTTTATATGAATGAATTGCCTGAATTTTTCTTGATTAGTACGAAAACGGTTTTCTGCCCCTTCAGTCATGGCGTTGGCCCAATGTAGGTCCGACCTGGTGGAATGGGACAACGTAGTGAAGAGCACGTCACGCATTGGTACGATCGGACCAAGCAGCTGAGGAAGCCATCGTGGCCATGCTGGCCGACGATAATCTGGGCGAGAAGCTGGTGAACATCGGCCTGCCTTTGGCCCAGTCCTGTCTGGAAGCCTTTGCGGAGATAGAGGTAACCACAATCAGTATCTGGCGGTTGTTGAGCTTGATGGCGCGATGGCAGATGCTTTGCAGAATTTGCCGGTAGGCAATTCCGTACTGAATCCGGCGCTTGGAATCACAAACTCGAATACTTTCATGAAGACTAGACCGGCTTTGCCTCTGGCATCTTGCAGCATAAAGGTCGGGATTGCCTCGGTCGTTATGCATTCTGGAAAAATGGACAGCGAGCCCTGAGCTTGGTTTTTAGCCTTATGATGCTTTCTCAAACTGCATGTTGGAGATAGGCAGATGGGTGTAGCGTCAAATTATCCAGTCATATTGATTACCGGCGGGAGTCGAGGGATCGGTGCTGCGACGGCGCGTCTGGCGGCGAAGCAGGGCTATAACGTTGTTCTTAGCTATGTCGCCAGCGAATCTGATGCCTTGTCGGTGGTCGCTGAAGTAGAGGTGACAGGTCGTCAAGCTTTTGCTTTCAAGGCGGATTGCGCGGACCCGGAGCAGATTACTCAGCTCTTTGAGCAGGTCGACCGAAGGTTTGGGCGGATTGATGTTTTGGTAAATAACGCAGGCGTGTTGTTTCAGCAGTCTCGTCTGGAAGATCTCAGCTTCGAGCGTATACAACACACTTTTGCGGTCAACACGATTGCTCCCATGCTTTGTGCGCAACAGGCCGCCAAACGTATGGCTTATCGCCATGGTGGGAAAGGCGGTTCTGTCATCAATGTTTCCTCCATAGCGGCCAAGCTTGGCAGTCCGAACGAATATGTGGATTACGCCGCTTCAAAAGGAGCTTTGGAGACTTTCACAACAGGTTTCGCTAAAGAGGTGGCCCGAGAAGGGATTCGTGTTAATTGTGTTCGGCCTGGGCATATTTATACCGAGATGCATGCCAGTGGCGGCGAGCCGGACCGTGTAGACCGATTAAAGGACAGCATCCCGATGGGCCGTGGTGGCCAAGCAGAGGAAGTGGCGCGTGCAATTTTATGGCTAGCCAGCTCTGAGGCGTCCTTTATCACGGGAACATTCCTGGATGCGAGCGGTGGCAAGTAGCCATTGGGGTAACGAGGTTTGGGGCCTTGAAATACGATGTGCTGGATAATCATAAACATCGCATAATGTCGCTTTATGTTAAGTCCACCTGTTTATTAGTATTTTTTATACAGTAATTTAAGCAGAAAACTCGTTGCTTTTTCAACGAGGTTTTTAAAATGCTTACGTTCACAACTGTTGCCACTAAAGGTGGTGTTGGCAAAACCACATTAACTGCCAATTTGGGCGGATTGCTTGCTGATTTCGGATATCGCGTTCTTTTAATTGATGCGGATATTCAGCCATCTCTAACACGCTATTACAAACTGGCTCATCAAGCTCCTCATGGCTTAACGCAAATGGTGATGTCGGGAGCACTCACCACGGACTGCATTAGTCACGTCGAATTTCCACCTGCTGAATTTGAGAGTGATCGTTCAAGTTTGAATGTGCAGGGCGGTTTCTTGCATATTGTGTGCTCCGACACTCAGCGTGACGACAGCCCCCTTCAAATCTGGTTGTCTAATCAGCTTGATCGCCTGGTGCGTATTCGGATGGCCCTAAGTAACCCGGATATTCGTGCTCAGTACGACGTCTGCATCATCGATACCCAAGGGGCAGTGGGCCACCTACAAGACGCCGCCGTCAATGCGGCGGATGTGCTTCTCGCTCCTGTAGCCCCTGATGTTTTGTCGGCCCGTGAGTTTGTTGACGGCACGATTAAACTGGTGGCTCGTCACGAGTCTGCCTCCAATCTTGGCTACAAGGTGCCCGCCATTCAGTGCGTGATTAACCGTAGCGAGAACACGGTCGATAGCCGCACCATGTCCAGCCTGATCCGCAATCAGTTCATTGAAATGAGCGGGCGTGTCACCGTGCTGGCCACCCAGATTCCACAAGCGGTCGCGTACAAAAAAGCCGCTACCGCTCAAGTCCCTGCTCACTGGATTGATCCGGTCAGAGCGGGTGATCACATGCACAGTTTGCTGTGGGAATTAATCCCCAACCTGAGCAATAAATTCACTCCCAATCACCGCAATGAGTTAGCTCCCGCGCTAGCGGCATTGCATGTCCCTATCTCCGCGTCAGACGAGCCAGACAGCCCGCTCACGGCTAATTCGTAGAGCGTGCCATGTCTAAAACTCCGGAATTGCTGACCGCTAGTCAGCGTGCCGCGCAGTTGCGCATGAACGCTGAGTTGAGCTCAACACTAAGAGAGACAAGTCCCGTGTCCTCAAAAAAATCGAATTACGAAGATATCGCCAAACGTTCCCTGATGGGCACGCCGCCACCGCTGAACGCCATGGGTGCGATGACGCCCATGGATGTGGTCGATGGCAGCATTTCAAATTTAGCGGTTACCGATATTGATCGGTACGAATTTGACCCGCGTACCGAAATCAACCCACTCTATGACGAGATCAAGGCGTCGATTCGGGCCAATGGGATCCTGAACCATATTAGCGTTACCAGGCGTCCTGGTCAGCCGCGTTATATGGTCTACGGTGGCGGGAATACACGGCTGCGTATTGCGAAAGAGCTGTACGAAGAGGGTGACCAACGCTTTGCGCGGCTGACGGTCATCGTCAAGGTCTGGAAAGGGGACGCGCCGACCATTGCGGCGCACCTGGCTGAAAACGAGCAGCGTGGCGAGATTTCGTTTTGGGAGAAAGCTCAGGGAGTGCTGTCGTTTAAGGAGCATTTCGAGAAAGAATCGGGCAAATCGCTTTCAACCACGGAATTGAACCGGGAGTTGCGCCAGGCCAGTGGCCTGAATTTCGGCATGAGCATGCTGCAAAACTTCCTTTTTGCGGTTGAGTATCTGGCCCCGATCGGGCGCTGGCTACAAACGCGTGATGTGAACCTGCTATTGAAACCGCAGATCTCGCAGTGGCTGAAGCTGGCTGACAAGTTTGGCCAGCAAGCAGTCGCTGAAACAGCGCTACAGACAATCTTGCACAAGTACGCCGCTGTGATGAGCCAACAATCTGTCACGGCAGATCAGAGTGATCAGCAGGTTTTAGACGTTTCGCAGTTGCTTGATGAGGTCAACGCAGCCATCGCTGACACCTTGGGTGTCGCCCCTGAAAAACTGCTGGCCATGGCCCAGGCTCTAGAGGCAAACCCGCGCCTGGAGGTTGAGACCCTGAGGCTGATCGAAGCCACTCCTACGGCGCCAGTGGACCTCAAGCCGTTAGCAATTCAACCACCTACTCAGCCTCCACTCGGTCGAATGTTGGCCAGTGTGCCTACGCCTAAGAGTAAGCCCGACAGTTCTGGCGGTGCCTTTTTGCCAGCTTCCCCATCGGTCTCCCAGAACGTGGTCTTGAGCGGAGAGGGGGAAGGGTTCGATCCACAGCCGATATTTACGGTGTTAGGCGAGTTTCAGAGCCTGATCGACATGTCGGATGTGCTTTTTAAAAGCGATCAGCCCCACCACATCTTTGGCTTTTACCTGGACTTTCCTTCACAAGGTATTGGGTATGTCGATGGGATTGAGCTGGAACCAGAATTGGTTATTTACCGCAGAGCCTTGTGGAAAATCCTGGTCAGTCTCACCGGTCAGCTTGATCGTCGATTTACGCAGCTCATCCCACACGAAGCCGATGGTTTCACCATTGCTTGGAAACAGCTTTGGGAGCAGGGCGAGGAACAGTTTCAGGCAGGAGCACAGGAGTTGCTGGGCGAGGCATTTGACCATGTCTCGCTCCAAAGCGTGAGCCTGGTATTGCGGCATGAGCAATTGGGGCCGTTGGTCACACGTCTGCTCTCAGAAATGGAACGAGTTCGGACCCGTTACCCAGAGCGTCAACTGGACGGATTTGTGCCCTTGTTCATGCCGGATGTGACAGAGGAGATTTCATGAATAAGATTCCCATTCAATGTCCTGTTCTACGCCGCATGTTGCTGACCCACATTATTGAGCAAATCGATGGCGGGGACATGGACTCTCTACTGCGTGCGGGCTACTCACCCGAGTTTCTCGATGATTTGCGTTACCGAACCACTCGGGACATCACGAATCTGGCCAACTCTCCGCAGGAAATGTGGTTCTCACTGTCTGAGCAGGTCATCAGCAAGGGGCTACATCTGCTCGATATGCGGCGCGAGCACGCCAAGTTACGCGAATACTTTGTGATTCATGGCGCTTCGCGTCGGATGGTGTGTGCGTATTTCAAGCTGTCCCACGAGGAGTATCGGGACTTGCGCGCACAGCTCAGGCCGGGAGGTGAGCCTGGCGGCCGTACGGCCCTGCCTCCAGTCGCTGTGCGTGATGCCATCCATCGAGCCTGGTTCGATATTCAGCAATCGATGTCTGAACAACCCTGCCGAGACCGAATCTACGCCTTACACCAACAGTTTCCTGAGCTGCGAATCAGTGTCCTCCAGCAAACCATTGTCGAGTTTGCTGAAGATGATGAGCTTGGTTTGGAAATAAAGCCGACGACGCCACCACTGCAAGGATAAAGCCACATGGACGAAATTATGACTATGCCAATCACATCTACAACTGCGCCGCATCCGTCGACTCTGCCTCGATCAGAGCGTGCTTGTGATGGCCAGACACAGGGCGGGTGGGCCTTGCCGTCCTCTCATGCCGATGGTTCCCAGAACAGGAAAGACGCGCCAAAGGAAGACTTTTTAGCGCAAGCGGCGCTGTTGAATCTGATGGGGCAAACGCCAATCAGCTTCCATCGCCTATATGTCGATATCACTGGCAATGTCATCACGGGATTATGGCTTTCGTCTGTGCTGGAACGGGTTGCTCAAGCAATGCCCGAGGAGTTCCAGGAGGATGATTATGTGTTTCGCCTATCGGCGACTCAATGTCATCAGGTCACCGGGATTACTGCCTCTCAGCAGCGGACATGCCGACGCGACTTGATCGCATTGGGCATGTTAAGTGAACAGTCGGGGCCGGGCCGTGTACCGGAATACCGCTTGCATCTGAATGTTGTCGCGGATGCCATTCTCCAAGCATCCGTTTCATTGGCCAACTCGCTCGAGGAGGTTCATCAACAACAAGGCTCATCGTCGTCACAACCCGTTCTTTCCAAGCGATACGGATGAGATGGCTATGGGTGCCGCATTAAACACCGATACAACGACGGCGTCTCTAATTGATGAGGCTATGCAGTTGCTCACCAGCCAAGGGTTTGTGCAGTACTACCCAAACCTGGCTGAAACGCTGGGTAATTTCAAAGCTGCTTTGTTTTTGGGGCACGCGCTCTATTGGGCTCGGCATACTGCCGTTCACTATAAAAATCGTGATGGCTGGTTCTTTCTGACGGCAAAACAATGTGCGCAAGCAACGGGATTGAGTACCCGAGAGCAGGAGAGTGCTCGTCTCTTACTTGTTCAACATTCGCTGATCCAAGAAAAGCTTGCTGGTAGACCGGCCAAGCTCCATTACCGTATCAACCTGGATCGTCTCGCTTCTTGCCTGGGGATCTCGCTTGTTGATCAGAAAGCAAACTGGGCGCAGCTCGCCCCATTGCTGAAACGCTACGTGAGCTTTTATCGGCCCCTGGCGGATATCGCGGGCAATGTGGCCTCTGGCTTGTACCTCTCTTATCTGCTGATTCAGCAACGGCATGTTCTCACTTACAGCCGAAGCATTGAAGGTGAGTTCACGTTGTCTCAACAGGCGATTCGTAACGCTCTATGCTTGACCAGCAAAACACAACGCAATGCCCGTGATCGCCTGAAACAGATGGGTCTACTCCAGGAAGCAGGCAATCGTATACGCATTAACCTGCTGGCTTTATGCCCTTTATTACATGGACAGGAGCAGTTCCCCCTCAAGTCTGAGTCTACCGATCAGCCACCCATTGCTGATGCACCGAAACTGACATCGGTATCCAAACCTGTTCCTGTGAATGGGCAGAAGCCCGCGCCATCACGATCAAGCAAATTATTTGGAGCTGGCACACAGTCACAAAGGCCACTGTTTGTTTTGGATAGTGCTGGCGCAGCACGGGCAAACGCTACCCTCCAGCACGCGCTGCGTGACCCTGCCAGTATGAATCCTGGACGTCTCTTTGCTCAGGCCTCAGTCAGTCCTGGTGCAGCTTGTGGACAACTCACAAAAGCAAGCGACCTCACAACTCGCCCAGCTGCCCAAAACGCGAAACTTGATGCCCAAACCGCAAAACTAACTTGCCCAAAACGCGAAACTAAGCTGCCCAAACCGCGAAACAACAATACAACAATATCTCTTCAAACAACTACAAGACCCGCCATCACCACGGCGTCTGCAGGGGATAAGTCCAAGGCACTGGCCGAGATAGCGGGTTGTCGTCGTGATGATTTGAATTTTCAAAACGACGAGGTTGATATCAGCCTACCCAGTGTGCTTGGCAAGCAATGGCATGAGGCTGTACGGAAAGTGCTGGCCACAGCTAAACCCGAACATCGTCAGTGTTTACTGGATGAACTGGAAGGCCAGTTGCGCAATCCAGGTAAGCAAATCGCAAATCCTCCTGGTTACTTGCATTCGCTGCGTGTTGGCTTGGAATCGGGGCGTGTGCATCTGGCGTATGCACAAAGCATCGCGAGCCAGCGTGAACAAAATCGACATGCGCAGGACGCCGTCCAAGAGCACATCAAGGCGCTCAATACAAACCTAACGACTTCTCTGCCTCCAATGACAAAAGAGGAGGCTTTTGCCCAGTTGCGTCAGCAGGTGCAGACCATGAGGAAGCTGCCATGACGGCCTGGCTGACCAGAACTTCATTCGGTAGGACATTTTGTCCTAATCCCCAACAGTTGGGAGGTAAGACATTCTGTCTCAATCCCCACCGGGTGGGAGGTAAGACGTTTTGTCTCAATGCCCAACGGTTGGGAGGTAGCCCGTTTTGGGTCACCTCACACCGGGTGGGGAGTAGCCCGTTTTGGGCCACCGCCCAACGGTTGGGAAGTAGCCCAATTTGGGCTACTCAAGAGAACAGACTTAGGAGACCGTATTAATGACTAACGAACAATTGTTTATCCATCTTCTGCATAGGCTACAGAAATACAGTGATGCCCTGGTTCTTCATGTACTGCTACAAGACCACGGAGATGAGCGTCGAGTGCGGACGTCCGCTACCAAGATGGCTTTGGACTCATTGCGAGGTCAGATCAACCGTCGTCAAGTTCAACGTGCCTTCGAGCGATTGGAATCCATGGGGCTTATTAACGTCATGCCTCAGCCCAATTACCGCACCTTGGTCACAGTCAACAGTGACGCCTTGTTGGAATTCCTCAATCAAGACCCTTTGAGCGGCATGTTGCCTGGGTTCCGTGCCAATACGTTCCCGTTTCTGGATGCTGTCAACGCAACACCGCTGGCAGATTTCAAGGGATCGACGGTCTGATGATGTCCGTCTCCTCCTATTCACTTTCCTCTTCTCAGTGACTACCTATGCCTACTTCGACTGATAAGCAGCCACGACTCAAGTCCAGCGACAAGCCCGCTGCCATTCCCGCACCCAAGTCTCTTATTGGGTTCTCTACGGAGGAGAACTCCCCCTTCACCGATGGGTATTCGATTACCGGCGAAGAAGCCTTGCTGGCTGCGTATATGGCAGGTCCGATGCATGAGGATGATCCTCTTTATGAGCGGTATATCGAACTGGAAGATCGCAAAGATCAATTGGCTCGTATGCAGGCCAAGTTCCACACACGCAAGGGTTCTGATCCCGACGTTAAGCCAGCTGAGTTCTTCGCTATGGATGATCTGGGCTCTCTGGTTGATTCAGAAGACGATCTGATGACCTTGCATACCAAAGAAGCGTTCAGGTTGTTTATGGGGCGTGTTCGTGAGCCTGGCTCGGATGTGGCGCCTATTGTGGGTGGTCGCCGTGTCGCCAGTTCGTTGCGCAGCTTATGGCTGTTGACTGGCAATGATAATCCCTATGCCGATTGGTCTTTGCTGCGTCATGAACAATCCATGGAAGAAGTGAATGAGCGGCTGCAAGAGGAGATCAAGGCTGCCGAGACTTTGCTGTCCAGCCAGCAGCAACGTGGGTTGAGTTATTCCGTGCTGAAGTCCGCTCAACCGCAGTCTTTGCAACTGGGGTTCCGATCCCCCTACGGATACAGCATCAGTCGCTTGATTGTTGATTACGACTACTTCATCCGTTTGCAAAAGACGCTGGGTCGCAAGACGCTCTTAAGCGATCAGCAAATGCGCCGTTCGATCACAGAAATGACTCGCTTTATCCGTCGCGTATTCAATGAGGTCGCCAGGTTCTCACGTTGGCTCATGCAGCCAGACATCAATGCGCTGTCCCGACTGGACTTCATTACGGAACATGCTTCAGAAGAGGGCAAGCAGCGTGTGGAATTCGTGCGCGAAGTATTCGGCATGGTGCCTGCCGACGTGTTTACCGCCAAGCTGCAACCACGACATTCTCGGCGACGGTACACATTAACTGAGAAGGAAAGGGGCCTGTTGCAGTCAGTAGGTGTGCAACTGTCCGAAGCTGAAGCACAGCGCGAAGCCAATCAGTTTCAAGATGCCGATTCGGATTTGGTGTGAAGAAAGGATTTTGTGAGGAAAGGGCGAAAGGATGACGAAGCGAACTCGAAGCCTACGTGTCAATGTGGTTGAGTGGGCAAGGAAGACCTTGGAGAACGAAACGTGTCAGAGCGTGGTTGACACAAAGCCCTTTACGGGTAGGGGCACCGCCCAGTCGCTGCGCCACCATCTCATGCAAGTTGACCAGGTTGAAGCAGACATGGTTGCTCTCTGTGCTGCCACAAAGAAAGTGGCTGGCTATTCCATGTATCTGGCCGAGCACCGTCGTAAAGCGGACGGCTATATGGCGCTGCGTTGGCGCGAGATTGGCACAAGGAAGCATCTGTCATGGGAAGAGGCGCACTCAAGATATTCGGTCCTACCGACCGTGCTGCGGCACTGGTATGAACACGCCAATTCCCAAGCTCAAGAGTTCAATTCGCAACACCTCAAGTTGCGCGGACTCGTACGTGAACTGAAGTTACTGTGTCAGCAACGCAAAGTTCCCACTTTTGCCAGGCCTATCCCGAGTAGAAGTGGGACGTGATCCAGTTAATGCAGGGCGGTCTGACCATACGGTCAAGTCGATTTTTTTTCACCGAAAGGAGTTGATATGCAGAACTTGTTTATTGGTAAGGGCAACCTGGGCGACTCACCCACCTTGAAACGTATTCCTCGTAAGAACAATTCGGGGGAAGAGTTTAGTGTGTGCAGTATGCGTGTGTACTTTGGGCGCTATGGGGTGGACCAGGCCACCGGCGAAGTTGGGCAGATTGGGGGCTTCTGGCGTGAGGTTGAGATCTACGGCAGCAAGGCCGAGGCGTGCGCACAGTTTTTGCGCAAGGGAGCTCGCGTGCTGGTTATTGGTGAGGAGCGTGATTTCTTTGCCAAAGATGAGACCACGAATGCCGAGGTACAAGTCATCAAGATTGTCGCTGAGGATGTAGCCCTGCAGCTCACTCGTATTGAGTCGATCACCTACAAACAAGCAAACCGACCTTCGTCAGCCCGTGATCAGGAGGCATCGTTGGATGAGGATGTGCCCGCTTGATCAGTAAAACAGTGGCCTGGTCTACAGAAACGGAGGAAATATGCAAGTAAAGTTGGCGTGGCTTGTTACGCAGGTGTCAGTGTTAACAATGACAGTAGTTGTGATTTGTTACGTATTCAATAGTGTTCTTGAGATTGAGATCAATGGCGGCTTTCTTTTCTTGGCCTTGTGTTCGTTAATCTTAGCGGTTGTGGTTCCGATTGTGCGTTTTCTGTATCTGCTTGAAAGGGAAAGAGAATCGAGTGTTTGAGTGGGAGGCAAGCGCCCTGATACCAGCAGGGTGCTTGCTCGAGAATAGCCCCGATGATTTAAAAGGAAAGGTAATTATGAATGCAGCAGTTGCGGCAATTGAATACGCCATCGATATGAATACAGATGACGGTCTATATTTTCTTATGGCATGGCACCAGGGAGATTTTGATGTGTGCCGTCGTGATTGGCCGGATGCGCCAGACGACTGTTACATCGGAGCCGACCCTCTTCATCCTGGAACTAAATTGTAATTCGGAGGATTGAAAATGTCTGTGTATTGGATGTTTGTAGTTTTAGCTATATTCGGCGTACTAGGCATGACCTGCACCGTAAGCAATGAAGGTAGTGATTTATTTATTGCCTCTTTTGGAGTCGGTGGCTTTATTCTTGCCTCCAGCTTGCTTGCAGTAGAGTTTTCGGCGTTTTAGGTGCTGCACCATTGAGCATTATCCCAATCTCGTTAAAGGCTCCTGATTGACTGATTCAAGCCGTTTTTGACGGTCGTAGGCTTGGGTTGCAGCTATTCAATATCTCAGGAATGGCGGCCCGGTTGTCCAAAGCTGGAGCATGGTGGTGTCCAGGACGGCGAATGTGGGTATTGGAGCAGGCTGACGCGGACCATGCCCTGGCTTGGTTACAAGCGCTCTATCTGCGTGAGCATGTTGAGTTTGACGGGGTTGGTGCGCTATTAAAAGCAGCTATAAGGGCACCCGAGCCAGATTACTTTACCCAACTGCTCGACGTCCAAATTTTTGAGCTGGCCAGAGGCGAGCTTAACCATGGCCAACATGCCGTCAGCTTTTCCTATGATGGGTTGTGCGTTCGTGCAATGCGGGCGCTACAGGGGAGATTTCATAAGCCCGCTGCGGCGTGGCAAGTACGCGGTGACGTAGCTCACATCCAGAAGGTGCTCCGTGACCTGGCAGGCGTGGCCCCTGAATTTTCGTTCGTGCATGAGCAGCCCGTCGTACTCGAAGAGCTGGTATCACCGAATGCTGACGAATCTCCCATTCAGGTTCCTGCTGCAACACCTGAGCGAGGAGATGGCAGTCCTGGTCAAGATGTAGACGGCGCGGGTTTTTTGTCTGCTGACCTGGAACAAAGTAGTTCAGTTGACATCGATGAGGCTGTGCTGGCCGCTGCTGCTGTGGGCGCGGGCTTACGAGACTATCAGATCGAAGGGGTACGTCACCTTGCTGGGCAGACAGGAGCATGCTTAGGCGACGATATGGGTCTGGGCAAGACACGCCAGACAGTTGTGGGTGCTCGCCTGGCAGCAGGGCAGGGAAGAGTGCTTATTGTCTGTCCCGCCTCTCTGCGTATCAACTGGGAGCGTGAGATTCATGCCGTGTACCCCGATGCTATTGTCGGCTTTGCAGGGGATGACCGGATCTCGACGCTATACGGCTGTCAGTGGGTCATTGCGAACTACGAACGATTGGGTGGCCTAGTGCGAGAGATCGCGCTTGAGTTTGAGGCTATGGCCATTGATGAAGCGCATTATTTGAAGGAGCACAAATCTGGGCGTACACGTAATGCTTTTGTGATGGCCACACGGATCCCAAAACGATATGTGGTGACCGGCACGCCGCTTCTGAATCGTGAAATTGAGTTGCACACGCTTTTGCGTTTGACGGGCCACTCACTTGGCCATATGGAGCTGAAGGAGTTCCGCAAAGAATTCACTGGATCCCGTGATCGTCGAGCAGCATTAGCCCGTGCCTTGGGCGGTTGGATGCTGCGCAGGCGAAAGGACGTGCTCGACCTTGGCGCTAAAACGCACTCGGTGCGCTATATCTCACCCAGCGAAGGCTTGGCTGCCTACAAAGAGATTTACGATGACATGAGCCTGATGGCCATGCCTAAGATCACTAAGCTGCGCCAGTGTCTTGAAACGCTTAAAACACCGTTCCTGATAGAAACTGTTGAGAGCCTACAGGCCGAAGACAAGATCATCATCTTTTGCGAGTACATGAGCACGGTCAATGCCATGCATGACGCCTTTGCGGCCGCCGGTATCAAGGCTGTACGCCTGGTCGGCGCTGACTCGGCCACCAAGCGTCAAAAAGCCATCGACACATTCCAAGATGACCCCGAGGTCCGGGTGTTTATCGGCACTACGATGGCAGCTGGAGTCGGTATTACTCTAACCGCTGCTAACTACGTGGCCTTTGCATCGATGCCCTGGACCCCCGCGCTCATGCGCCAAGCCGAGGATAGGGCGTACCGGCTGGGCCAGCAGCGCGATGTGATGGTTATCGTGCCGCTCATACCCGACACGATTGATGAGGCTGTCTGGAAGATCCTGGAGGGCAAGCGTGAGACAGAAATTGATGTTGTAGAGGCTGTGACAATGACACAAGCCAATGAAGCAGCTGCGATCACGAATGCCGCATTGCAACGATGGATGCAAGGGGAGTCCGCCGCGCTTGCTCACGCTTGAAATCTGATTAAAGCCAGTTTGACTGCTGTGATTAAATCGAGTAGGTTGATTCTGTACCGTTTACCGATTGAAAGCGGTTCAGATGTGCTCAACCCTGAAAGTGCATCGAGGCATTGCCTGGGCTTTTTACACCCTTGCGGGCAGCAACCCGCAAGGGCTGCTGCTCCTTTTTTTTTAGGAGCGAATATGCTTTTAATTTCATCCTCTCCAGGGGACATTCTGATGGCCAAACTTCACCTGGTTTATGCGGACTGGGATGCCGAGGCTGGTGTTTGGGTCGCAACGTCTCAGGACGTACCTGGCTTAATCACCGAGGCACCTACGATGGAACAACTGACACAAAAGTTGGACGTAATGGTGCCGGAGCTTTTGGACGCCAATGGCGTTCATAAGGATGCCACTGGTGAGAGTTTTGAACTCATTGCTAGGCGTGTTGCACCCCTCCAACGTAGCCAAGCTTGAGATGGGTGCGAGCTATACGCCGCAGCTGATAAAAATTCTCATACAAGCAGGCTGCGTCGAAGTACGCAAAGGGAAGGGCGACCATGTTATCTGGTATTCGCCTCTTACTGAAACCCACTTTCCAGTGGACTCTAAGATATTGTCTCGACACACTGCCAATGGTGTGCTGAAACAGGCAGGGCTGCCTAAGCAGTTCTGAGGCATCCTTTGTTTTTTGGCTCACCCTTTCCGTGGGGTGGGCCATTTTTATTTTTCCGGTCATTAAATGGTTGAAACGTAGAATTGACTTTGACATTGATCGCTGATAATTTACTGTCGTGAATCGCCATAAGGCACCCCACAGCGGCGTCTCAACTCTTGAAAGACGCACGTACTGATCCTCTAAGACAGTACCAGAGTACATCTTCTTCTTTGCTACCCGGACAGGGAACCCGCTTTCCCTGTCCAGGCCATTCGGCTCTTGGGTGGGTGCGTGTTCCTCCAGTCCATTTTTCTGGAGTTCACTATCATGACTAACGCTTCCACTCAAACTTCTAACCACTTCAATCTTCACGTTAACGGTATCGGTTATCTGAACCGTATTCGTTGGGTTGAAACCAAGGGTTCTGGCCGCAAAGCAAAGCCTTTTCTTTCTTGCTCGATTTCTGCCATGCGTGGAAAGACGGACGAACCTGACTACACCTACTTTGACCTCCGGGTCTCGGGGAGTGAAGCCATCGAAATGGTGGAAAAACTCAAGGGTGATGTCGAAGCTAAACGCAAGGTTTTCGTCTCGTTCCGTGTGGGTGATATTTACGCCCATTCCTACATGCGCAACCTTCGAGATGAGAATGGGCGCACTACTGGCGAGCAAGAGCCTGCCGCACTTATCAAGGGACGTCTGTTGTTGATCAACAGTGTCACTGTTGATGGCGTTAATATTTTCCGACGTGAATTGCAAGAAGAGCCCAGCATGGATAACACTCCTTTTCAGGAGGATGCTCCTTTGCAGAACCCCTCGACCGATGATGAATCTTCTCAGGATGTGCCTGAGCAAGTGCAGTCTGAAAATAAAGCACCACAGGAAAACGCTCAAGGTCCAGCAACGCCAAAGTTCAACAGCAACAGCACTCCGGTGCCGGTGAACCAAGGCGCTGCGGCATATCAAGCAGGATATGGAGCAAGTAGTGCGCTTCAATACGCTGCAAGCTATGCTCATCAGAGCGTTGCTTAATTTTTAATGTTTCATCCAAACCCTCGTTACTGTTCCCACTAGGGGCTGTGCGAGGGTTTTCTTTTCCTTGATGCTGGAAAAATTAGCGACTAAACTACTTCGGTTTTGCGAGTGTTTTCAGGTGTCACTTGAATAA
Organism: Alcaligenes phenolicus; assembly: GCF_032063905.1. Lineage (NCBI taxonomy): Bacteria > Pseudomonadati > Pseudomonadota > Betaproteobacteria > Burkholderiales > Alcaligenaceae > Alcaligenes > Alcaligenes phenolicus. The sequence goes on along the minus strand of NZ_DAMBOE010000004.1, from coordinate 311,813 downwards.
CCTGGTCGCCTTCGGGCACGACACGTCAACCCCTGAAACGTGAACGCTCTGTATAGAGTTGGGGTACATATCACACGAGTACGTCCGTTGAATTGCACGTTCAAACAGGAACCTCACGTGCTCTAAATTACTATCCGATCGCAAGTTGGATAGCCACCATTTAAGCCCCCCTGTACCCGTCCGGCGTAAGCTGCACGGGTACTTTCATTTCACACCCCACCGGGAGATCTCTTCCGGCTGGATTTGGTCTCCCTGTCTTTATGAAGGAGATCACGATGATCCGTATAGATGGAGCGCAGCTGCGCGTAAAGCGGATTCGACAAAGTCGAAATGGTGCGTTCTGCGTTGCAGACCTCTCAACTGCTTATGGTGAGTTCAAGGTCAAAGACCCCCTCCTGGATCAGTTTGAGGAAGGTGAGTACCAGGCAACTGTGTGGATTAGTGAAATCTATCTGTCGCAATACATCGCGTTTGGCAAAGGTGTGACAGAAATTCGTGCTCGTTTGCACGATTTACAAGTTGAGAGCCAGGCCGAATTATCGACTGCTCATGAGCAAGCTGAGCCTGACCCCATTGACGAGCAAAGACCTGTACGGGTTGCACCACCTAAAAAGCCAGTTCCCCCTCCATCTACCGCAAAAGACTTTAGCCACTTTAACAAGGGTGGGAAGCCCCAGTCAGGGTCTTCGGGTTCTGGACCACAAGAGTCAACGCAGGGAGGGCACGATGGGTTGCTTGACGCGGAAATGCTCCGAGCCATTGTCAACCGAGATCCCATCAAACTTGATGCGACTGTAGAACGTGCGCTGCTACGACGGCAAGCAGCTGAACTTGGCCAACGTCATGGCTACCGTTTCGATGCGAAACAACAAATCTGGTTTGCCCAGTAAACCCTCATTTCTAAACCGCCCAAAGGTGGCGGTTTGACTTATGTTCTTGATGCTATCGAGACCATGAGCCAGACCGCACAGTGCATTGGTGCATCGTTGAATCTGGGAGGCGGCGTCCTTATGCGTCCGCAGCTTTTGCGCTAAGCCGGAGCTGGTGATAGCAAAATCAGCCACGTAACTTGCGCGCCGTTTCATTTGTCACCAGGACCTCCATTTCGGTGACGCACACCTTGGATCCACCAAGGGGAGTGAGGGGGTATGAATTTTAATTTGTTATGTAAGCCCGGAACCTAGATGGGTTCCCTTGCGAGCCAGGACAATCAGGCCAGGCCTGCAAGGGAAATCATCTAAGCAAACCAACGATGGTTTCAATCAGGTGCGTTCAACCCTGTAAACGCGCCAAGGCAGTAAGTGCTGCCTGGGTAACTCGCTTTATTCATTCACGCAGATTTAACCTGCGCTTCTTACTAACCCCGTGGGGACACCGTGTCCCCTGGGGCTTGGTCGTCCCCATTCTTTGGAAGACGATCATGGCTCAAATGCATTTTTTCCCTATCACGACGGCTCAGCGCAAGAGTTTGCATTCCCTCTTTAATGACTGGCTTTCCCAGGCCAATGAAGAGGGATTTGAGCAGTTTCTGGCTGTTCGGCATGAGTTGGCACCCGCACAGGTGTGCTCGTTCGTACGTCTGGTCCAAGGTTGCTCTGTTCGACAAGATTTGGCCCAACGCTTGCCAGGTGATCTCAAGCAGCGTCTGCAAGCACTTCATTGGCTGCGATTCGGCGCTACAGCGGTAGCCGCTTGATTCTTTAACTGACCCTTGGGGGCTTCGACCCTCGCGGGTTGATAGCCCTCTTGATTTTTTAAGGGGTACTATATGTCAATGAGTCCATCTGACTTGTTCCTGCTGCGGCAGGGCCTGGTTGATGCCGGTATGAAGCAAGAGGTTGCCGAAAAGGTGGCCATCGCAATGGAGGGTGCTATGGCACTCACACTTGATCAAGTGCTGGAGAAGTGGACAGCCAAGGTTGAACACGACATTGCCGCGCTTCGCACTGAACTGAAGCACGATATTGAGGTGACCAGAAAAGACATCGAGGTGACCAAGCGGGATATGACCATCCGTCTTGGCTTGATGCTGGCTGGTTTTGCCGGTCTGATCTTAAGTGGCATGAAGATGTTCATGCCTTAGCGTTTAGCACGCGACCATTTCAGCACACCTCGGTGTGCCCTATGAGGAGTGCGCTCCTCCAAATTAGCGAATGTATGCCACGTCTTTCATAGACCTGGTGACATTCGCTTTTCTTTTGTCTTTCCATTTTCACCCCTGCGGGCACAGACCCGCATGGGTATGGCCTGCGCATTTTTAGTGAGGCCGACTATGACTGAACAGACTCAACCTGTGTGCAGAGATTCCTTCGATCTCTCGCCTCTTGCCAATGTGCTGCCGCGCTTTGAGCTCGGTGTGGTTGTGGCTACGCCAGGTGTTACCAAGCTGGATCAAGAAGGCACGATCAACGCTTGCGAGTACCTGGCTCGTCACGCTATTGGTGATTGGGGGGATCTGTGCCACGAAGATTGGCGATTTAACCAGCGGTCTCTAGCGTGTGGAGGGCGACTGATGTCGTCGTATCGCGTCAATGACCAGCTCAAGATCTGGATCATTACAGAATGGGATCGATCCTGCACCACGCTGACATTGCCATCGGAGTACTGATCTTCTAACCCATGCAAACCCATCAGGATGGGTTTGCGTTTTTCTCTTTCAACTCTCCCGGCGGGATGATCCGTCTGGGTCTTTCGTCGTGTATTTTTCGGAGGCCCACATGATCGTTGTCCGCTATTTCACCTTACCGCTGTACACAACTGAAAGAAACCGTACCGATGATCGACTGATCTGGACCGGGCCAGAACCTGTTCCAGCCATTGGCGAAACTGTGATGGTCAGGTTTAACAATATTGGTAAATGCAGAATCGTTTGCTTTGCCTCACAAGGTCCATACCTTGGCCTGCTTGTTTACCCCCTTCAACCACCCAGTTGGTGGATATCTCAGAATGGCGAGCCATCGCCTGAAACAGCAGGTTTGGTGTTTGGCCGCGAGATCTCGCTCATTGATGCTCAGGAGGCGTGACATGGCTCTTTTGTTCACTCGCTTGGCACGTAACTTCGTCAAAGCCGGATACTACCCGACCGATGATGAGACTTTGCAGCGGATTCAACACTTCCTCATGCCAGCATCAAGACCCATGCGATTGCTTGACCCATGTTGCGGGGAAGGTGCGGCGCTAGCTGACATCCGTCTTGGCCTACAGGAGCGCGCTGGTGACGCTTCAGTAAGCATTGAAGCTCTGGGGGTTGAGTTTGATAAAGAACGCGCCTGGCACGCGAAAACCCTCTTGGATAGGGTTATTCACGCGGACCTCCATGACGTCGTGGTTAAGGCTCGCAGTATTGGCCTACTGTTTCTGAATCCTCCTTACGGGTTTGGAATCAGTGATGCGGCGAACATGGCCAACGCCGACTCTGATAAAGCCGAACGTCTGGAGCGTACGTTCTTAAAGAAAACGGCGTCATTCCTGGTTGAGGGCGGGGTACTTATCTACATCATTCCGTACTACGCCTTAGATGCTGAGATTCGGACATTTTTGGCCCGTAATTTCGACAATTTACGGTTCTTTATGGCCCCCGAGCAGCAATTCAAACAATGTGTCATTTTCGGGACCAAAATCCGAAGCACACATCCACGTAAAAGCGTTCTTGACTGGCTTGCGCAGGCTCAGGCCGGAGAGTTCGTAGATCAAGTATTGCCAGAGGTCTGGGATGATGAACCCTACCAGGTGCCAGCAGCTGATACGGAGCTTGACTTTCATGCGGTTCGAATCGATGCCGCTCAATTGAAAGACGAGCTCAATACATGGAAGGCGAGTCTATTGTGGCAAGGCTTTGATGTTCATTTCTCTCAGGTGCGGACCAGTCACAGAAGACCGCTTCGTACGATGACTCAATGGCACCTGGCGCTTGCGTTGGCGGCCGGCCAGGTGACTGGCTGCATTGAATCGAAAGACGGCCGGATTTTTCTGATAAAGGGGGATACCTTTAAGAAGAAAGAACGTATCCAGAACCTGGAGGTGGATGAGAAAGGGAATGTCTCAGAGACCATCACGATGCTGGATAAGTTTGTGCCTACGATCAATGCAATTGAATTTACTGCCGATCATCGGCTTGGTCAGATAGTTAAGATCAGCTGATGCTTTACCCCTCAGTGCCAATGGTTGGCGCTATTCACCCTTCATTAGAAGGGTTCCTCAAGGGGCCTGGTCCAGGTCATTTGGGGAAACCTTCTCATCAAACCTAAAGGGGTTTCTTTAGGTGCGTTCAACCCTGTAAACGCATCAAGGTGGTCTTTTATTGCCTGGGTAGTTTTTCTTATCTGCTGCAGTCATGCATAGCATGTCAGCAGCCTCGTCTTATCCCTTGGGGACATCCGTCCTCAAGGGGCCGGATGTCTCCAGCTTTTTGGAGATACCCATGTCTTCTTTCAATACGTCGATTTTACCCATCGCGCCGTCTGTATACGCTCAGGCAGCGCCTGAACCCGCGCAACTGCATATTGCTGATGCGCATGGGCACTATGTGTTGGCGACTCCAGGGCAGATATTGGAGGCCGCACGTGAGGCGATTGTGTCTTTAGTGCCTTCGGGAACTCCCATGTCAACGCCGAGCATTGCGGAACGCTATGCCGTCGCTCGCTTGGCTGGCCTAGAACACGAGGTTTTTGCTGTCTTCTTTTTAGACAACCAGCTTCGCCTGATCCAGTATCGGGAGTTGTTCCAAGGCACCCTGAATCAAACGGCTGTCTATCCTCGTGAGGTCGTTAAAGAGGTGCTCAAAAACAATGCTGGCGCGGTCATTTTGGCTCACAACCATCCAAGCGGAAAGTTAGAGCCTAGCCAGGTAGACCGCCAACTTACTGAGCGGCTGAAAAAAGCATTGGAGCTGATCGATGTAAGGGTTCTGGACCATTTGATCGTCGGGCCTTCAGCCGACACAACTAGCTATTCGTTCGCTGAGCACGGCGACCTGTAACTTGAGTCATTTCTTGTTTGTTTAGCCCGCATCTGGGCGTTTTTAACCTGTACCCATGGGGTCGCTGCGGCCCTTATGGGGCGTTGCGACTCATTTTTTGGAGTTTGTCATGAGTCGTCATTACTTTGAAACCACCTATAAAGATCATCCCGTTACCGTGCTGTTAGGTTGGGATAGGGCTTTGGGGCATTATTTTTTGGTCATCGAAAAGCGGGTGGATTTTGTGGATCCGGATGTGACCGGGTTCGATGATCAGTATCTGTATAGCAATCTCTATGAGTCCAACCCATTTGGTTTGAGCCTGGAGCATTTTAAAGCGGTGTTGCACCGGCTCAAAATCACTGTGCCAGCAAATATGTTCACTGAGGTCGAACGCGACTCCTGGAACAACGTGGGGAATCGAGACATCACCCATCAAGCTGACGGCTCATTTGCCGTGCGCTCGGCTTGAACATCTCTCTAAACGACGCGGCCTGGCCTCTTTCTCCTCTTTGCGAGGAAGGGGTCAGTCGCATAACTATGGAGCTCGGTGATGTACCAAGTAGAGGAGTTTCCGGAAGTCTGGGCTGATGCCTGCATCCGAGAGTCGGATGGTCGCTTCTTATTCATTTCACTGTATGGACGCGATGGATCGCTGATGCAATTCATGGCTGCGATGCAGTTGGGCAATAAGGAAGGCGGTATACAACGCTTTCACTTGCGCGATGATGATGGCAAACGCCATTTAGTGGAGGTCGGCGGTGTGGATCGCTTAGGCAAACACACTGGTAGGTTACCTAAGCAAAACCTGTTTGGTCCTTTGGGGCAACTGTGGGTATTTGACAAGAATCTACAGGAGCCAGACCGTGCGAATCGAATCGGTTGGGCTCTTCACTACTCAGCAGTGAGCGACCTGGGCAGCCTTAACGAGGCTCAGGAGCATGATCTTGATGATCGTGCCTGGCAACTGATTAAAAGCTTGTCGCCGGTGGCTCTTTTAGACCATTGGCGTGCAGAGGTTTTGGCGTGGTGCCGTGATAAGCAAGCTGTGCAGATAATGGGCAGCGATCTGTATCCCACGCTTGGCCCTGTCAAGGCAGTTCGGGTGAGCCTAAGTGAGCATTTTCTTGATTTCATCTCTGATGGGGTCAGGGTAGGGCGCCTACGTTTGCAGTTGTAGTTTTTCTAAGCTGATTGGCTGATTTCCGGATCCAGCCTTTTCTACATTTTTTTCTAACCCATGCGGGGAGCAGCCCCGCTGGCTCCCCGTATCCCTTTTGTGGAGAGCCAGTATGGGCGCTATACATCCCCAGCTAGGTACCCCAGAGCAAGATGCCGATGAGCTGCATATGCCTCTGGCCAATTTTATTGATCAGTTTGGTGAGGGCTTGTTGGAGCAAGTCCGTCGCCAGAACCCGCCTATTTACGATCCGGACCTGGACACTCAAACTCCCGTTTGGCGTGCGCGGCAACACGTTCTGGACAATCTGACTCGTCAGCCATTTGAAGCCCAGGCGCATGCTGTACACGCCGTTGTGAAGCTGTTGTTGGATCACAATGAACCGGCAGCGGTACTCAATGCGGATATGGGCACGGGCAAAACCATGATGGCCATATGTGTTGCGGCTTTAATGCAGAGTACACATCCACGTACCCTGATCGTTTCGCCGCCTCACCTGGTCTATAAGTGGCGACGTGAGATTCTGGCCACCGTGCCTGGCGCCAAGGTTTGGATTCTGAATGGGCCAGATACGCTACGCAAACTGTTGGCGCTACGAAATGCCCTCGGTTTGAAAACCAGCAAGCCAGAGTTCTTTGTGCTTGGGCGTGTGCGTATGCGCATGGGGTTTCACTGGAAACCGGCATTTTTGACTCGCCAGGTCTTGCAAGATGGTCAACGGTTTAGGTTTGCTTGCTGCCCTGATTGCATGGAACCCATCGAACGTGAGAATGCGGATGGTGAAATGATGCCGCTCTCCGCTGAGGTGGCCGCACTCATGCTTGCTGACAGACGCTGCAAATGCAGCCACTGCGATAGCACGCTTTGGACGTTAATTCGTGCAGGTAAGCGTATCGACTCCATGCACGATCTGGTGTTGGGTGCCTTAAAGCAAATGCCGACGATTGGAGATAAAACCGCTCGCAAATTGCTCTCGATCTTTGGAGAGGATCTGCTTGGGGGAATGCTCGACGATAACGTCTATGAGTTTCTCAACCTCATGGATGAGTCTGGCGAGCTTGTTTTCTCCGATCGGCAGGCCATGCGTATGGAGCGATCCCTCGCGTCCTTTGAGTTCAGTATAGGGGAGGGGGGCTATCAAGCCACTGAGTTCATCAAACGCTACTTGCCTCGTGGGTATTTCGGTCTTTTAGTTGTAGATGAAGGCCATGAATACAAAAATGAGGGCTCAGCCCAAGGCCAGGCCATGGGCGTGCTGGCCAGCCAATGCCAAAAAACACTGCTGCTCACTGGGACACTGATGGGAGGCTATGCCGATGACTTGTTTCATCTTTTGTGGAGAATAAATCCGACACAGATGATTCAAGACGGCTTCAAACCTGCTCGTAATGGGTCAATGGGAAGCGCGGCTATGGCGTTTATGCGTGAGCATGGCGTGCTCAAAGACGTGTACAAGGAAAGCACTGGCCCATCGCATCGCACTGCTAAAGGTAAGCAGATGACAGTACGGACCAGTAAAGCTCCTGGCTTTGGTCCGGTTGGCATTATGCGGTATGTAGTGCCGATCACCGTTCTCTTGAAGTTGCGCGACATTGGCCAGAACGTCTTGCCTGACTATGACGAGCACTTCATTAACGTACCAATGAGCCAGGCGCAGGATGAGGCCTATCAGCGCATGGCAAAGCACCTGGTGTATGAGCTCAAGAAGGCGTTGGCCCAAAAGGACAATAGCTTGCTTGGGGTTGTGATGAATACGCTACTGGCTTGGCCAGAGTGCTGCTTTCGCCCAGAAACCGTCCGGCACCCTCGAAGTAAGGCAGTCTTGTTTTCGCAAGGGCCTGTTTTTCAGGAGTCTGAGCTTACCCCCAAAGAGCAACAGCTCTTGGACCTGTGCAAACAGGAGAAGGCCCAAGGAAGAAAGGTGCTGGTGTATTCGATTTACTCGGGTACACGTGACACCACCGCTCGGCTCAAAAGCCACCTTGAGATGAACGGCTTCAAAGTTGCTGTGTTGCGTGCTTCTGTTGACGCAGCTCGACGCGAAGACTGGGTTGCTGACCAGGTGGAGCGGGGTATTGACGTCCTTGTCACCAATCCAGAGCTGGTCAAGACTGGCCTGGATCTGCTGGAGTTTCCTACGATTGTGTTCATGCAGTCTGGCTTTAACGTCTACACGTTAATGCAGGCCGCCAGGCGGTCATGGCGGATTGGCCAGAAGCATCCAGTCAAGGTCGTGTTCTTGGGCTACTCAGGTTCCAGCCAAGTGGAGTGTTTAAGGCTGATGGCCAAGAAGATCGCTGTTACACAGTCAACGTCAGGGGATATGCCTGATTGTGGCTTGGATGTTCTGAATGATGCCGGTGACAGCATTGAAGTTCAGTTGGCCAAGCAGTTGCTAGCTAACTCGTAGCCTACCTACCATCATGATTAATAGCCCCTCTTTTTGAGGGGCTATTCTTCTGCAAGGCTGTGTGAATGCTGTAAGGGTCAAAGAGTTTAGAGGTCTCTTTTTCTAAAAGCAGTTTGAGTGCTGGTACTCGATTAATGTGTGGATATTTGGAGGGGAAAGGTGTTGATTAAACAAGAGCCTGTGCCAATGGAAACAGTGCTGCCATCATTTGGAGACTGGAAACGCAACGGTGAGATCGTTAAGCCACAGATCCTTGTGTTGGAGATCAAAGATAAAGATGGCTTAACGGATGACGCTTTAGGGTTTGTTCTTGTTGAACGACACGAGTCCTATAGACACTATTCGGACGGTCCACTTGAGGCCGCTGGTATTTGTCTTTCATTTAAGCGCATAGCAGGTAAATACACCTACGGGAGTCATGGGCAGGGTTACTTCTTGGGAGGTTTCACACCGTCTATCAATACTGTTTCGCTTACGTCATCGATTGTGTGGTCGGAGGGAGCGGTGTTTCTTGATTTGCCTGGGCTTGCAGGGCAGCGGATAGGCACATATCTGATGAATGAGATAGTTCAGTGGGCGCAGCAGTGGCCAGATGCCTCGGTCGCTAGTATTAAGCTGTATGCTGGCCAAGCACAGTCTGACAACAAGGAACGGCGTAATCGGTTCTATGAACAATTTGGAATAGTCTTTGATTACGACGACGAACAACGCCGTTCAGGTCAGTCTCGCCCTGTGCTGGTTAGGGACCTGATAACGGTTGAGACATGGAAGAAAAATATTGTTGAACACAATATGCACGATTATTTGGGTTCGATCGTAGATTTGAATGAACGCATCTTATCTGACCTGAATGCTCGTGATCGCGCATGCGCTAATCTCATTGCTGAGCAGAGACGAGCTGAGGCTCGACCTTTCCGCTGGGCATTGGGACAGCTGTATTCCAAATATTCGCAAACAATTTTCGTTGTGCTTGTTTTTATAGTGATTATGGGCGTTAGCTGGGTCAAAATAACACAGGGTAGTTGATTTGTTGGTCCCATTTCTACATGGCTTAGTTGCGGTGGATAGCAGCATCCAAGAGAACCAGCCGGTTTCTAAGTCATGATCCTCCCACGAGTCGCCAGTCATGCTGAACTCAATCTGTTTTCTGATATGGAAGATGTTGATGCCTTCCTCGCGCAGACGCTGAAGCAGTGGCTACACATCCACAGCGCTAAGCGCTATCGTTACTTTGATGTGCTAAATGGCCAGTTCGAAGAAATGGGCGGAATGCATCTTATAGCTGTGACCGTAACCCTTGGCCGTCACGATCAGAGTGGTCCCGCTTATGCCCAGCTTGTGTGCCTCGTCAACCCGCTAGTCGCCCAATGACCGGCAGCCACGTTTACGGTCTTGCTAGTTGAAAAGGTCAGTTGAAAGTCTTGCGTGACGGTGTCTTTTGCATCAGAGCGGTTGCAAGGCAGTAATAGTGGCCAAACCTAGTAAGATCATGAGACCAATGTGCTCATCATATGGGCCGAAATGGCCGCACCTGTTCATAGCACACGCTCTTGCTGGATCGGGGGGGGACGTCCGCCGAGAACGTCGAGCAGCTCGTCAGTCATCCCGGAAAGCTATTAATGACCAGCGATTTTCACTCGGAAGCCAGGGCAGGTTGCAGCCCAAAGTAGGCGAGCACCGCACCCATTCGGTAGCAGCGGAGCATATTTGCCAGTCAGATTCCGGGGGGGGCGGTAAGAAGGCATTGAAGGCTGCACCCAATTCCCAGCGCAGCCGAATGGAAATCGGCAAAAAACTCTGCTAAAATGCGAAGCTACGGTGTCTGCAATAGATACTGGTCATCGTCAACGACGATAATTAATAAGGTGGACCCAGCTCGCTGGGTGGCTCGGCCGGGCGCCTATCCCTCGGACAATTCCAAGCAAATAAAAACTCGCTCCGGGACCCTCTTGCGCATTCAGTTCGCGGTGCGAAGCTTCGTTTTGCTGCATCTTAATTAGCACAATCCTCAATGTTTGTATCTTCCCTTCGTCGCGATTGGTTTTCCAATCCGCGCGCGGATATCCTTGCAGGTATCCTTGTTGCACTTGCACTCATCCCCGAAGCCATCGGCTTTTCCATCATCGCCGGAATAGATCCCCGTGTGGGACTCTACGCTTCCTTTTCAATTGCAGTCATCATTTCATTTGTCGGTGGCCGCCCCGGCATGATTTCTGCGGCGACTGCGGCCATTGCTGTTTTGATCATACCGCTGGTGCGAGATTATGGCGTTGATTACCTTTTTGCTGCAACGATTCTTATGGGCCTGTTGCAAGTTCTGGCCGGCTTCTTGAGACTTGATCTTCTGATGCAATACGTATCTCGGTCCGTGGTCACCGGTTTCGTAAATGCACTGGCCATCTTAATCTTCATGGCGCAACTGCCTCAACTCACGAATGTGACGTGGATCACCTACGCTATGGTGGCTGGTGGGCTTGCAATTATCTACCTGTTGCCCCGGCTTACGACGGCAATACCTTCACCGCTTATCGCCATTGTTGTACTCACTATCCTTGCAATTTATGGCAATCTTGACGTACGTACGGTGGGGGATATGGGTGAATTACCGTCTACGATCCCGTCCTTTTTCATTCCGAACGTGCCGCTTACCTTCGAGACGCTGAAGATTATTTTCCCCTTTTCGCTGACCATGGCCGCAGTTGGACTACTCGAATCTATGATGACGGCGCAGATTGTCGATGATCTGACCGATTCGCCCAGCGATAAGCGTCGGGAATGTAAAGGCCAGGGCATTGCCAACTTCGTGACTGGCTTTTTTGGGGGAATGGGTGGTTGCGCCATGATTGGGCAGTCGGTCATTAACGTCAAGTCTGGCGGACTCACACGCCTTTCTACCTTTGTGTCGGGCATCTTCCTGCTTTTTTTGATCGTTGTGCTGGGGCCACTTGTGGCTCGTATTCCGATGCCAGCCCTAGTGGCTGTAATGATCATGGTTTCCATCGGAACCTTCAGTTGGGGCTCCATTAAGAACCTGCGTTCTCACCCTTGGCAGTCATCGGTGGTCATGGTGGTGACGGTCATTGTCGTAGTATGGACGCATGACCTAGCAAAAGGCGTTTTGGCAGGAGTTATCCTGAGCGGGCTATTCTTCGCTGGTAAGGTTAAGCGGCTCTTTACGGTGCAGTCCGAACTATCAATGGATGGTAGGACGCGAACTTACTTTTATTCTGGCCAAGTGTTTTTCGCATCGGCTGAACGCTTTGTTGAAGCGATCGACTTCAAAGAGGTTGTCGATAAAGTCGTAATCGACGTTTCTGACGCTCATTTTTGGGACATTTCAGCTGTTGGCGTATTGGATGATGTTGTCATGAAGCTAAGACGCGAAGGGGCGGCTGTAGAGATAGTCGGGCTTAACAAAGAAAGCGCCGCTATGGTTGGACGCTTTGCAATATACGATCAAGTCCCTACAAACACGTCGAGACACTGACTTTTGGAGAGAAAGAAAATGATAAAAATACTTGCTTGCATCGACACATCATCGTATGCGGATAGTGTATGTGACCTAACCGCGTGGGCAGCTCAACGTCTTCTCTCTTCAGTCGAATTGCTGCATGTTGTTCAACGGAAAAGTGCTGTACAAGAGCGATATGATCGAACTGGAGCTATCGGGCTGGGCGTTAAAACCGACCTTTTGGAAGAACTGACCCGTATAGAAGAAGCGCAGGGGAAGCTGGCTATTGAGGCTGGTCGCGTGCTTTTGGATGCTGCTGCAGATCGGTTGCGTGCTGCAGGCATCCATGATCTGACGCAGGCGCATCGTCACGGAGGTATTGTTGAGACAATTCTTGAACGTGAAAAAGAGTGCGATCTGCTTGTCATGGGCAACCGTGGTGCGTCAGCGGAGTTTGCTATTGCACACTTGGGATCAAAAATAGAAAGGGTGGTGCGTGCAAGCAAGAAGCCGATTCTTATTGCCCCAAGCGCTATCGGCAATATTAAAGATGTGATTCTTGCCTATGATGGTGGCCCGTCAGCCAAAAGGGCGCTTGAACTCATGGCGTCATCACCATTATTTGCAAATCTGAAACTTCATGCGGTTTTTGTGGGTGAGGATAATGAGCAGCATCGAGCCATGCTTGTGAATGCGCAACAGCAAATTAGCGAGTACGGACGTTCGTTAAGCACGAATATCTTAAACGGGTCCCCAGAGCAGGTGATCGCTGAGCTCATGAATACCACCCATGACGCGATGTTGATGATGGGGGCATATGGTCACTCGCCATTACGTAATCTTATTGTAGGTAGCACGACAACTTCACTGATTAGGATGGTTGACGAGCCAATGCTTCTCATACGCTAAGCCGCCTAGTGGTCCTCCGAATAGCGTGGTGAGGTCAGATGTAGAATTTTCTGATTGGAGAGTTCAGCGGCATTACATGACCTAGATTAGCAGACAGCCAGATCATTGAAGCTATCAAACGTTTGGAGGCAGGCTTCGCCGTTCCCGAGTTATGTTGGGAGCTGGGCGTGAATATTGCTATGCACTGCAAGTGGCGCTCAAAAATATGGTGAGGCCGTCTCGCCTTCTCGAGAAGACTCAATGTGCGGAGCAAGGGTGAGGCACTTTGCTCCGACTTGATGTGTCGTGACCACTAGACTGACGGTGGTCATAGATTTTTACCCGGCCATTTTGAGTTTTGCGTGTGCCTTTTTAGCCTAGGCTTCTCTTGTTGGTGGTTCGTGGTCGCCAGTGACAGGTAAGACTATTCACGCAAAAACTGATCAATTTCTTTTGCTGTACTTCGGGCCGTACGCATGACTCCGATCAATGTGGCGGAGGCAGGCCCCGTCCATTCGCCATACCCAACGAGCCATAGTCCGTGCATATTTTTTGCCTGCGTGCCGCTAACTGCGACTTTTGAGTCTTGGACCAGCCCAAGTGACTCCAAAGGCTGCAATGCAGGTCTGAATCCAGTGCACCAGATGACGGCATCAAAGCTTGCAATTGTCCCATCGGGCCATTCAGCACCCTTCGTTGTCAGGCGCGCAAATGGGCCAACCGCGTTTAGCACTCCTCGTTGGCGTGCTTCCAGAACTGGCGGAACCATGACGATATCGCCAAAGCCACCAGGTAGATCTGTGATGTCCAAGCCTTCTTGCGAGGCCTTCCAACGCGCCGTGGCCCGCTCAAATAAAACTCGACCATCTACGTCATCAGGCAAAAACTCGGGTGGAGTCAGTGTGGCCCAGGTCGTTGACTGTGCTGTTAGCGATACCTCAGCCAAGATTTGGGCTCCTGAGTTTCCGCCACCGACAATAAGGACTTTTTTATCCTTGAACGGTTCTGGGGAAATGTAGTTGGCAGAGTGTATTTGCATTCCAGTGTAGGAGTCGATGCCCTCACTATTTGGAATGAATGGGTTGCGCCAGTTACCTGTAGCGCAAACTACTGCACGGGCCTGCCATTTTTTCGTACCAGCATTAATCTGGAAGCCGTTCGAAGTTGGCTCAATACTGGTGACTAAGACAGGTCGTTCAATGTTGAGTTTGTAACGAACCTCATACTGGCGCAAGTAGTCAATAACATGGTCTCGGCTTGGGTACTCGTCGCCCGGGTTAGGCATTGGCCATCCCGCAATAGAGCTCCAGGAAGCGGGGGAAAACAGCCTGAGTGAGTTCCATCCATATTGCCAAGCGCCACCGCCTTTAGCCTCTGCATCCAGCAACAGGACAGAGCGATTGGTTCTACGAAGGAAGTAGGCGACTGATAACGCTGATTGGCCAGCACCGATAATAATGACGTCGTAAAAGGCCATGAAATTCCTCCTTCTGAGAGGGCCGAGTGATTGTATTGTTTAGATGCTGCGCTGGTTAACCCGTTTTGAAAGCTCCTCAGCGCTTTCTCGGCGTTCGCTATAACGATCGGTCAGGTAGTCCTTGCTATCTCTGGTTAATAGGGTGAACTTCACCAGCTCCTCCATTACGTCGACGACTCGCTCGTAATATGAAGAAGGTTTCATGCGGTTGTTATCGTCAAACTCCATAAATGCTTTGGCTACAGATGACTGATTGGGGATGGTAAGCATACGCATCCATCGGCCCAGAACTCGCATTTGATTCACAGCGTTAAAAGACTGTGAGCCACCGCACACTTGCATAACAGCTAAAGTTTTACCCTGGGTGGGTCTAACGGCACCAATAGAAAGTGGAATCCAGTCAATTTGTGATTTCAGAATGCTGGACATTGCACCGTGCCGTTCAGGGGAAGTCCAGACCATGCCTTCCGCCCATTGAACCAATTCTCGGAGCTCTTGAACTTTTGGATGATCCTCAGGAGCGCCGTCCGGCTGTGGGAGTCCTTGGGGATCAAAAATCCTGGTTTCAGCACCCATTTTTTCAAGCAGTCGTGCGGCTTCAAAGGTCAAGAGACGACTGTAAGATCGTTCACGAACTGATCCGTACAGAAGCAAAAGACGGGGTGGGTGCGCAGCGCCAACGGCGGGGAAAAGACGATGTCGATCCGGTTTTGTAAAAGCGCTTTCATCTAGATTAGGTGTTGTGTTGCTTAGCAATTCTTCGTCCTTTTGCGTCAATAATGGCCTTCCCATCTTCTTTTGAAAATGCCGCTTTTCGGGGATGGGGTAGGATCTCCAATACAACGTCTGATGGGCGGCATAGTCGTGTGCCTAAGGGGGTCACCACGATAGGTCGGTTGCTCAGAATTGGGTGCTGGAGCATAAAATCTATTAACTGTTCATCAGTCCAAGTCGGTTTTTCCAGTTGGAGCTCTGCATAGGGCGTTCCCTTCTGGCGCAATTATTTAACCGACGATTACAAAGCGACGGTTAAACGTACAGCCAAAGCGGCTAAGGTGATTAATAGCACTGGTAGCGTCAGAACAGCACCGACTCGGAAGTAGTAGCCCCAACCGATTGTGGTTCCCTTTTGAGAAAGGACATGCAGCCAGAGCAGGGTAGCCAAGCTACCGATTGGAGTAAATTTGGGCCCTAAGTCGCTTCCAATAACATTGGCATAGATCATGGCCTCTCTGGCAGTCTCATTAGCAGTAGAGGCATCAATAGAAAGCGCTCCAACCAGGACAGTGGGCATGTTATTCATGATCGAGGAAAGTAGGGCCGAAAGCATGCCTGTTCCGATTGCGGCCCCCCATACGCCACCCTCAGCAAACTTGTTCAAGAGCAGGGCGATATAGTCGGTTAGACCGGCATTACGCAAGCCGTAAACGACCAAGTACATACCAAGTGAAAATACGACTATCTGCCAGGGTGCGCCCCGTAGAACTTTGCGGGTATTAATCACTGGGCCTTTAGCGGCGACAAGCAGTAACAGAGTGGCGCCTACTGCTGCTACGGCGCTGACTGGAACTCCTAGAGGTTCAAGGGCAAAGAAGCCAATCAGTAGCAGCACTAAAACAAACCAGCCTGCTCGGAAAGTTGTCACGTCTTTAATCGCAGCTGATGGCTGTTTGAGATGGTTGAGGTTATAGGAAGCAGGAATATCGCGTCGGAAAAACAGGAGAAGAACGCAAAGGCTGGCTAGAACTGAAACGATGTTAACTGGCATCATGACTGACGCATATTCGCTAAAGCCAATATTGAAGTAGTCAGCAGAGACTATGTTTACTAAGTTCGAGACGATAAGGGGCAAGCTAGCTGTATCTGCGATAAAGCCTGCGGCCATGACAAATGCGAGTGTTGCTGCTGCTGAAAACCCAAGAGCGACAAGAATAGCCATCACAATAGGGGTCAGGATCAGGGCCGCTCCATCATTAGCAAACAGAGCTGATACAGCGGCCCCTAACAGCACAATAAAAGCAAAGAGTTTTCGACCATTTCCATCACCCCAGCGCGCGAAATGAAGCGCAGCCCATTCAAAAAAGCCGGCTTCATCAAGTAGTAGACTAATGATGATGACAGCAATAAAAGTGGCTGTTGCATTCCAGACGATATTCCAGACGATGGGTATATCGCTGAGCTGAATCACACCGAACAGTAACGCGATCGCTGCTCCCATGGAGGCACTCCATCCTATGCCCAGACCTCTAGGCTGCCATATGACAAGAGTGAGCGTAAATATGAATATTAGGACAGCGCTTAGCATTGCTGGTGTTCCAGGGGGATGACAGGGGCAAACCTCGTCCGGGTCAGTCGTTGACTTAAAAGAAGACGAAGCAGTTTGAATAGGGGGTTACGTCGAACGGGTGGCTAGCTCTCTAGCACTGGCTTGGAGCAAACTGCCTTCAAGCTTTTCTATTGGGAGGTTCACCAGCAGCTCTAAACGGCGACGAATGAGTTGCATTGTTTGTCGAAACGCCTCTAGTTTTTCTTCTTGACTCATATCTCCCTCGGATGGATCTGCATATCCCCAATGTGCTGTTGCCGGATGACCTGGCCAAATCGGGCAAACCTCTCCTGCAGCGTTGTCGCAGACCGTAATAATTAAGTCCATGTGTGGTGCACCAGGGGCTGCAAATTCGTCCCAGCTTTTGCTGCGTAGGCCCACTGTCGAGATTCCTGCGTGTTCAAGAGTCTGTAGGCCCAACGGGTGGGGCTGTTGATTTTGATTTGGGTTGCTACCGGCTGAATACGCTTTAAAACGCCCATTTCCCATATCATTTAACAAAGCCTCAGCCAAAATGCTTCGTGCTGAATTATGGGTACAGAGGAAGAGAACATTCAAGGGGCGAGTAGTGTTTGGCATAGGGCCTCAGCGTCAGTGAGCGTTAGGGAAGGGAGAGATCGGCATTGACTAGTTAAGTATTAACAGTCTTTAAATAGGCTTAATTTAGGTGTGCAGGCTACTCCTTGGCAGCAGTTCTCCGTGAGATAGTCCAGCAAGTCATTCATGGCCAGGAATGCGGCCCGATACACAACATTGCGGCCTTGGCGCTCCTGGCTAACTAGCTCTGCATGCGCGAGTTCTTTCAGATGGAACGACAAAGCATTGGGAGCAATGCCAAGTTGCTCTGCTAAAGCGCTGGGAGTCAGGCCATCAGGTCCGGCGACGACTAGAGCACGGAAGATGCGCAGGCGAGCCTCATGGGCTAAAGCGGAGAGAGAACGGATAACTTGAAGTTCTTGCATTGAACAATAGTACAACAATTGTTGAAGTGTTGTTTGTTTTTCTCTCTTTGAATGGCTAACAGAGTGAGTTAACTATGAATTTGTTGAATAAGCACCGTGTTTCAACATTGTGTGCGCTCCTCTTACGCTTTTGCGCTTGGACAGCTTACTCCCTCAGTACAGTGTCTCAGAACATTGAAATCCCATGTCAACTGCTTCAGATTGCAAGGCTATGAGAAATTTATCGATGTTAAAAAACCGCTTGGACTTTCGGGAGCGGCCTCCCAGGCATCGCGTCCGTCGCATTGCCTGGTAATGCTCGTGCCCTTTGGGGTATCCCCCGGAGCGTGGGCAGGCGATGGGTTTGACTGTGCAAGGTGTGGAGCTTGCGCAGCGCGATACTATGTAGCGTGTCATCCGCGTGGGTAAGCTTATAAGAAAAAT
The DNA here is from genome assembly GCF_032063905.1 of Alcaligenes phenolicus. Classification (NCBI taxonomy): domain Bacteria; kingdom Pseudomonadati; phylum Pseudomonadota; class Betaproteobacteria; order Burkholderiales; family Alcaligenaceae; genus Alcaligenes; species Alcaligenes phenolicus. The sequence goes on along the minus strand of NZ_DAMBOE010000004.1, from coordinate 293,739 downwards.
AGTGAATGTACCTATTTCATGCTCCAACTTCCCTGTTAGGCTTATTTCTCAAAAAATGTCTCTGAGTCTTTTCATCGTGCTTAGCTCGAAAATTGCTGCGCTGAGCTTTTGAAAGCCAGTGTTCTCGCTGCGTTAAAAAACGATTCAGCAGCCCGGCCCAGATTGACAGCTATCCGGCAGTCAGCTCGTCTCAGGATAGCGGCAGCATCTGCTGGTGAGCGAGCCACCACCAGCCCTGTTGGATCAGCTTAATTGATGATAATCACGGATACACCAACCCTTTAGCTTAGAGTGTGGTAGAAGTTCAGTGCAGCTGTTTCCATAGGGGACAGCGTTGAAGCAATGCGTCCATCCAGACCTTGGATATCTGCTATTTGAGGGTTTGAGTTGAGCATGTTGCCAGCCTCCATAATCTGAGTTCATTCATTGCTAACAGCAAAGTCGTCACGGGAACGGCCTTCCGATTCAATCTGCTTGATCCATGTCGGCGTGCGTCCTCTACCAGTCCACGTATGGCCATCTGGGTGTCGATACCTGATTGTCGATACTGCTTTTGTCTTTAAGGGGGGTTTATGAAACGCCTGAGCAATATCTTCAGGACTCAGGTCGTTTTCCTTCATGGATCGAAGAATATCGCTGACTACTTTAGATCTCGTTTTTTGTTTGAGTTTATCGGCATCACGTTGCAGTCGAGCAATTTCTTTTTTTATTTCGGAGATGGAGTTCAATTCTTTTCTCATGCATTCCTCATGGTTTTCTCTCAACTGACTAAACTGAGAGGTGGCTTTTCTAACGCAGAGATTGGCCAAACATACACAGCCTGGCTAATCTTTATTTTCTGAAGTTAGAACAACGACATCACAATAATGAATGATATTGCAATCATGACGGTTTTCTGTACGCCATTTACAAGCTCGACCTTCTCGATTGATCCCGTTGAGTAGTTGCGAAAAAGCGCCGTAATAAACGACATTAAGATAAGGATAACAAACGCAGTGGACATCGCAAAAATGATGAGTCGCAAGTTACCCATGCTGACGCCGGATCCAGAAGCAAATCCTTGCTCCAGGCTTTCGGTTAAAGGCAGGCAGCCTTCACCTTCACGGATACACGGATCGACGGGTGGTCGGTAGGTGCCACCTTGATCAGGGTTTGGTCGAATGATGTCGTCTACTGGATCGCCGTTATTGCCCGTAGGCGGGCCATTTCGTATTCGATCAGCCATTTTGCAGATGGTCGTCCCATTGATATCCGCAAAGCCGTTACAACTGCCTGAGTTGATCATTTTCTGGCAATTTCCGATCCCGAGCTGCACGCACGCCAGCACCATATCACCATCGACTTCTCGGCCATCGAAGGTTCCCAGCCCAGCAAGAGTCTTGGGTGCCCGTGCTTGCATAGCTTCAGTGGTGAGCTTGGACCAGGCATCAACTTGACTTTGCAGATCCCAGGTTTTGAAGTCCTCCGGCGATGTTTCTGCATATTTTCGGATGTTTTTCTTATTCATCTGCAGGATTCCAGTGCAGCAGGACCCATTGTAGACATCAAGCTGGCCGCTGGACTCAAACATGGCCAAGCGGCCAACGGCATCTGCATTTGCCTTAAGCCATGGGCTCGCATTTGGCGAGTTGCGAATAGCATCAGCCACTTGTGTTGCAGTGACAAGTGCGGCTGCAATTGCCACTGCCGAGACCGCATTTACAAGCCAGGCTGGTAACAACTGCTTGAAGATCCTCATTGATGCCCCCGTTATTGGATACGCAGAGTTCGATCGCAGGCAGCCACATGTTTACCGTACTGAATAGTGCGGAAGTACGCAGTCATAGTGTTGGCATCAAAGGCGATCTGAGACTGATTGATTTCACCTGGTTTTTCTGCTGGCTCGGGGTAGAGGTGGCAGTATTCGGGGAAGTCTTGTGACGCGGATTGGGTGGTATTCATCTGAGTCACTCGCATAGGGCAAATCGAGTACATATCCTCGATGCCACGGCCATTGGCCGGTGGGATGCAGCCGTTGGAGAAGCCTGAGTCAAAAATCGAAAAAACAAATTGCTCATTTCCTGCTGAAAAGGCTTTCAGTAAGATAAAAGATGGGCTTTTGGTGTTCGGTTTAATGCCGGGGCCTGTGGATTCTATTTCCTTGTCCCAAATTGAGCGGGCCAGGCTGATTTCCGCACGTGAAGCGTGGGGCATTTCCATGTTTCCAGTATTGAACCCAACTAGTGTCATAGGGGACCATTTGAGATTGGCTGGAAAAGATACTGGTTTTCCTGCTGATTGCGCATTTGCAATACCAGCAAAGGATAGCGATACAAAAAAAGATAAGCCCGCTAGTTTTAAAAACTTCATTTTGTATATCCCTTAATGTGTAGTTATTCCAGAAGCATCTAATTCTGCAATAAATTGCTCGGGAGGTGTTGCGCCAACTAACCGCTTTCCGTTGCCCAATATAACTGTAGGTGTGTTAGCGATATTGTTTGCTTCTCCAAACTTTAAAATCTCCACCAGACCAGAAATGTCGCAGTCCTCACGGCCATCAATATTTCGACCATTCATGACCATGTTCCAAGCGGTGTTTCGGTCTGGTGAACACCAGGCTTTGCGGGCGATGGCTGCTGATTGCGGGTCAATAACGGGAAAGACAAATCGATAGACCGTTACGTTTTCCAGTTGATCGACGAATTTTGTGAACACGCGGCAGATGGGGCAGAGCGGATCCTCAAAGACGGCCATCTTGCGTTGTCCGTTGCCATGGACTTGCACAATGGCTTGACTCAGCGGTAGTGATTCCCATGGGATTGTGTTGAGCTTTTCAAGGGCTGGTGCGGTCACATCGCGGCGGTCTTTCATGTCCATGAGGGCGCCGCCGACAAATGCGTACCGCCCGGTCGAGTCGCTGTAGAAAATCTCGTTGCCACTGGTGACCTGGTAGATGCCGGCAATAGGCGTGGTTGAGATGCTATCGATGGGGACAGAACCTTGAGTGTGTTCCTCAATAGCTGCTTGCACGTCAGACGGTACGCCTTGAGCCCAGGACGCTGTGGCCAGTCCCAGGCTAAGGCTTGCACTGGCTGCCAGGCGAATCAGCAAAGAAGAATGGGAATAGGTTGAGGTAAGCATGGTTCGGAAGAATCCTGGTTTTCAGTAATCAAAGGCGCGAACGCCTCGGGCGACACGGCATTGTTCGACCGCGTCACGAATAAGTTGGGAGACGTGCTGAGGGCTAGCGATCGCGCTGATGTGCACGGTCGGCGTCGAGGCGTCAGTGGTTTGCAAAACGACACGGCCACGGCCGAACAGGGCTTGAAAGAGGGTGCCGGAAACGGCGATGTCTTTTACCCGGTATAACTCCAGGGTTTCGACACGTTTGACGAGGATCCCGCTGTACTCCAGTAGGCGTTGGTTCGTCAGTTCATAGCGATGATTGGCAACCTTAAGGTATCGGTAGATCGCCCACAGGACAGGTAAGACTGTCCAGCAGAACAGGATAGCGACAATGAACCAGCCCGCATTGACGAGCTGGCCTTCTGTGCCTGCCCAGATAAGTTCTGTCTCTCGCGTGGATGCAGGAGGCGCAATGTGGCTGGCAGCTGCCTGTGATAGTGGAGTAGGAGTGTCGAATGGGTCCATGTGGCCACTGTAGGGCCGCATGAAGTGTGTGTCTGTTCAAACCGTCGGGCACATAACCAAGGGTTTCGACTTGACAAGCCTTTAAATCAATTCTAGGCCGATTCGCTGTCGGTGCTTAGTCGAGCTGCGTCCGGCGATGTGAATGGGCTTTCACAGGATCCGCAGATAATCTTCAACTTTGGTTTACCCCAGACGCTTGTGCCGCATGGGCAGACGTACTTCCATCGGTTTGAGTTGCCGGTGGGTTTTACTGGCATACTCTCGTCGCCCTGGGCGGCGTTGCTTGTGGAGGTGGCACTGGATGCCAAAGCTTGAGTGAGTGCTGGAAGTGCGATGTATGGAGGAGCTCCACCTCCTACTGAGATGTCCAAGCGCTCAGCGGCGCTACGAGGTGCGTCGGCATGTGAGAAGCGATCGTACCAGGTCAGACAGAATGACTGGGTGAGCAGATCGGCGCACGCTTTCACAAACTTGCCATCCTCAATCGCATAATCAGCCATGAGTTGGCCAGTGCGAGCGCCACCTGGTTGGCCAGTCGAAGAGGGCATCAGTCCAATCGCTTCCATTTTCGAGGCCCACTCTTCATTGTGATACCTGCCACGCCCAGGCTTGCCGAAATGGAATTGCCAGAGATGGCACATTTCATGTACCAAAGTTTGCATGGTTTCGATCAAGGGCACGACGGCAAAGTAGGCCGGGTTCATCGCTATTTCGTCTGTATAGGTGCCTTGAGCGTCTACAAATCGCTGGCTTGAGAAATAGCCCATTGAGCGTTTCTCACGCTGCAAGGTAATCAGGCAGTTAGGCAGCTTGCCGTCGAACAGGGCGTCATTGAAATGATCGTAGGCCTGCTGCAGCTCGGTATATGTTTGATGGGTCGGTACCGTTCTCTTGTTCATGGTGGTCTTGAAGTATGAATTTGTATTGCACAATACACTATATTTACCGTCAAAGCATTGGCCGAATTTGAGCTTGGAGACAGTTAAACTAGTCACTGCGTGAGATTTCGTGCTCCTGAAACTGCAGTTTTTTAAAGCCTATATGGAATGAAATGAGTACATCCAACATTGAGGCCCTGGCCAGTATTTGGGCACGGATTGCTGAGGAAACGGAATTCCCGACCGACTACGAAGGGACGGCCACGCCCGCGGCACACCAAGCCAGCGTAGCAATACAGGAACGGATTCGGGAGCATATCGTCGCGACCAACGACATGCGGTTGTTTGGCCTGCTGCACTTGCTGGGGCAGGCGTCACTGTGCATGGAGCAGGTGCTATGGCCGGAGGAATACGAGCGGATGGCCCGCGAGGTTGAAGAAGCTCTGGGTGAAGTTAGCGATCCCAATGCCAGGTTGTACACCCATGAGGAAGTGATGCAGGTGATGCAAGAGCGGAACCACCAGGCACGAAGCAAGCTCCGTTGATGGGGTGATGTAATTGACGGCTGTTTCGGCTTGAGCGCAGGGCGCTGGGCTATCGATTACGAACTCAAGGGGCTTTGCCTTTGCGTTGCACAACAACTGCCGAAGCATGTTGCATGTAACGGATGATGGCCGTACTATAAGTGCATAGCTATGGAGATCAAGATGGCAAATGTGAACGCGAGAGTTCAGAAGCACCGGGATTCGCTCCGGCAAGCAGGATTGCGCCCAGTGCAGCTTTGGGTGCCTGATACGCGTCGGCCTGATTTTGCGGCGGAATGCCGTCGTCAGGCGCTGCGGGTAGCCAAGGCAGATAAGGCTGACGTGGATACAGAACATTTTATGGATGAGGCTCTGGCTGACCTGGATGGTTGGACAGAATGAGGCGTGGGGATCTCGTTACTGTTGCAATGCAAGGGGATTTTGGAAAGCCCCGGCCTGCATTAGTGATCCAAGCGGATTTGTTCGCTGCCCATTCCTCGGTCACAGTGCTCCCAGTAACCAGCACAATTGTGAATGCGCCCTTATTGCGCATTAGCATTCAGCCAGACCTAGAAAATGGTCTACAAAAACCTTCGCAAATCATGATTGATAAGGCGTTGACTGTTAAACGGGATAAGATTGGCCAAGCCTTTGGGGCTGTTAGTGCTGATACGCTCGTGGAAATTGAACGGTGCCTTGCTGTTTTCTTGGGAATTGCTAAGTAATACTGGGTGTGAGGAGGGCTAAGGTATATGAAATATGCTTTGAAACTAGCACGTCATGGAAGTGTTTTTCTTGCTAGGGTGGCATGGACAGGAGTGATAGTCGCAGTTGATTTCATTATGCTGATATTAAGTTCAACTAGTAGTAAAAGCTCAGAAAATCTAGCTGCGCCAGAAGTCCCCGACCCGTTGGATCGGGGGCATCCCAACTGGGAGTTTTATTGGGGTGAGCATAAGTAACTGGGTAGTATGAATTAAATCAGATTTGATCCGATAAGCATTGGTTGTTCAAATTTAACGAATTTCAGAGCGTTCACTTTGATGTATTGCCTTAATGTCAAATCGGTATCGGGAGTGCTGTCGAGGATTATCTGAAGCCTGAGTTGGAGCTGTAGCAGTCTCTTCTATTTTTGATTCTGTTCATGGTGCCCCCTATGAAAACTGGATCTTCAAACTAACGAGTTGTCCAATACACTCATGAAAACCGTTGCTTCCCCCCTTAAGCGATGGTCCAGTCTTTCAAATACATTCTTAAGCTGTTGCCGATAAGCCATTTTTGTCGGCAAATCTGTCCCTAGGATGATGGCGTTCAGGCAAGACGACGCAACGTCTGCTATTTGTGAATTTTTTTGAAGCCTCACATAGCTGCGAATTACGATTCCTAGCAAATACGTCTTGAACTGAACTGACAGTTTTTCACTTACGATAATATCCTCCAGCATTGAGCCAAGTGCTTTGGTGGCTTCTTTTGAGATGTAGTGGCGATCAAAGTGTTCGGCAGAAAGAGTTGAGTGCGGTATTTCCGTATCATCTATTAGTGCACACTGCTCCGCCCAATCTGAGCTGATTTTAACTAGGCGGCAGAGAAGGTAGTGAAAAGGGGTCGGCCATTCTTGGAATGTATCTTCGTCAAATGAGCCTGACATTTGCTTAAGGATTTTGTCGGTGAAATCTCCGAAGTAATGCAACCACATATGGTCTTGTAGTCCCTGATGAATACCTTCATGCACCATAATTTCAAAGAGAGTGATACCTGAGTTGATTGGGCATCGAAACCGTCCCGCCTCCTGGTAGGAGTTCAGCGATTTGTTGAGTTTGTCAGCTAAATTCTTATCTTCGTCCAATCGGCGGAGTACGGAATCACCTATAGCAGCGTCTAGGCCGTTCTTTACTGCTCTACTTGCATCAGTAAAGAAGAAGCGCAGCAGCCGATTGCTATCTGGTAGGTATAGACGGCTTCCACCATTAAGGTTTTGATTGTTTTTCAGCTCGACGTAGAGGCGGCTTCCCGCTGAGTTCAGTAGAGCATCGATGTAATCAGTAATGAAATCGGAGCGTATCGCTTCGTCCGTTTCCAGCAGTTTGAGGCAAAAATGTGGGTGCGCCTGTGCCAAGTGAACAGTCAACTCTGGTGAGGTGACCAGGTTCAACAGAATCTCTCGGGCTTGCTGACTGGCTTGGGTGCGCGCTTCAGATCTAGATTCCAATGCGCGTAGTAAGTGGTGCCACTGTTTGCGCCATGCAGAAAGGGGCTTAGGAGTTTCTCCTCTAAGGAGCGCGGCTAGTTCTTTTTCGATATGGCTTTGGCTTTTGATCCGGCGCAATAACCAAGACTGCTGTTTGGATAGGGAGATGAGTGTGGGCAGTTGGGGCTCAACCATCAGCACTAGCTCGTTGTAGCGCTTCGTGAGGTGCAAGTTTTCGATCAGTTCACGAAAAACGTGTACTCGGCGTCGGGCCAACTGAGGAAAACGTGTTCGCCAAAAGAAGTAGAGTGCTGCGGAGAGCAGCAATAGGTAGACTGCACTGGAGCTGTCAAGTCCCCATTTCCACGGCCCCAGGCTGTAGTACAGTCCAAGGTGGTCTAAGGCCGGCGCAAAGACGAGGTAGTGGACAAGAAGAAACACCGATCCGCCTACGACCCAATCCCATATGGTGATGCAAAACCGGAGTCGGAGTCGGTTGATGGGTGATATGAGCGCCCAAACGGCGGCAATCACGCCCAAAATAGTGAGAAGGCCAGTAGTATCAATATGTGTGGAGGCGGTCATCGGAAATATTTTGCATGTATCAATTGCTGGTTGCGAGCGCACTCAAGTGCAATCCAATTGGTCACTTTGGGGCGATTCTGGATGCTGGACGGAGGTTTCTTACGAGTCATCCACTCTCAGACTTGGCGGATGTGAACCGAGAGGTTGGTCTAGTTATCGCCCGGGAGTGGGTTCAACAGGTGAGCATTTCATAACCTTCTTTACCGTTGAATCGATCTAACGTTGATTGATAAAACCTCATCAGTGTAGCGAGTCAAGATCTGCTTCGCCTATTTATAGCTAAGGTCACTTTTATACATCCAACAACTCCCACCAAAGTTCTCAGGCGGAGCACAACCATTTGAGTAAAAGGTGCAGTGTTAAGATCGGAATTCCGATCTGTAAAGCAGCTTTTACAGTAGTGTGGTGGGAGTGATCGACCGCCGGAGTCAGTTGCCGATAAGCATTCCCATTTAACGCTCCAACCTAACACGCAGTCGGCGTGCACGTTCGCGAAATGCCACTTCTCCACCCTCTAGAATGTCGCAAACCGCTTTGCGGATAGTCGCGTTCTCGAGACCGCCGGACATATATTTTAGTAGAGGCAGCCCACCAGCAGAATGAGGGCCAGCATCCGCAATGATGATCTGATCAGCGTCGGTGTTGATGACGAGATTTGCGTTGTGTGTGACCATGATTACCTGACGTCTGGACTTGGCAGTGATAAACAGCGTTACCAACTCATCAAAAACCGACTTTGGGTCCAAGTTCTCCTCTGGTTGGTCGATTATGAGTGGTCGGTCATCCGCATCGTCGAGCGCCAAATATAGAAGAAGAAGTACGATCCCGCGCGTGCCAGGCGACAGCTTGCGGATGTCGATTCCGTCATAGACGATTTCGTATCGTACCGAGATGTGATCGGTAGCGAAAAGCCAATGTGCCAACTGCCTTAGCCAGCTGCGAAACTCCGTCTGTTGATTCTGGCTATAGGGGGCTTGGATAAGGAGGTCTTCCATATAGCGAGCCAGGAAGTTTGCTATTGCTGCTTGAACATCAGCAGTTGATCCTGTTTCCCAGGCTGGTCGCAAGGTAGTGTTCGCGAGAGCAATTAGTGCACCGCGGCCCTGGAATGGTCCTGACTTTCGCCTGTCGAGAAGGTTCTCTTCTGCAAAAGCTCCCCAGGTGTCGACGTCAACGAGGCGGCGGACTGAGAACCCGAGTTTGCGTAGCGTACCGGTGGATGCAGTTAGGCGCTCCATCAACGGCGCATAGATATCGGCAAGAGAAGTCTGTTCATTAATGATCGCCTGAAACACTCGACCATAGGCTGCGTCGCGCTCGCTTTGCAGTTGCTTACGCCGCTTGGCAGCACCTTGGGCATCAGTTAAGCGTGATTGAAGGCTAAGAAGGGTGGTGTTCTCTTGAGCGATGCGTTTCGACAGGGCTGAGTACTGGCTGCGAATAATGTTGTCAGCGCTGAACAGGGCCTCCAACCGAGTCATTTCCGCGAGGAGCGTATTGAGGGGCAGCTTGGAGATGTCGGCAGTATCTGGAAAGAGCGGAGTGTTAGGATCGCAGTCTGGAGCGGCCGGGCCGGTTAGCGCCGCAATTTGTTGATCAACAGAAGCTATGTAGTTGTCCAAACTGGCGTCAACATCACCTTTATAGATCAGTAGGAAATCCTCCCATTGTTGTTGGGTGAGGCCGCTATGCAGGTGTCGCTCCTTGGCTTGGCGTAGCAGTTCAGGTGCGCTGGTGGTGCGAGTACTTGCGACCTCATCCTGTAGGGCAACGAATGTTCTGCGTTGATTGCTATACGTTTGGATTTTACCGCGCAATGTCTGTACAACTTCGCCGAGTTGATTGTGGCGTGTGGCCTGCGCCTCTGTCCCCTTGACGACAAGCTTGGCAAGATCTTCGTTGTAGCGTTTAATCTGGTCAGTTTTTTGCTTTACTTGTCGAGTTAAGGTTGCCACAGAGGCCTCCTTTTCAAACTCTGTGGCAATGCGGTCAGATAGGTCGGAGATTGCCTTAGTTTCCCGTTCTCGGGCTTGTTGAAAGCGGGCGGTGCGGAAGTCTCTTAGTTCGGCGAAGTCGATTGCGCCATTCCGATCATCCTGCGGATAAGAGTCGAAGATTACACGCTCGATCTCAGTAAGAAGTCCATCAGAGATACCGGTAGATGAACACAGCTCCTCGACGAATTGTTGTGATAAGTAGCGCGCACGGGGAAACGAGAGATGATCGTTTGCGTCGCGGCCATCTAGGAAGCGTGTGGTTGAATGACCTCCACCCCAGGTCAGCGTTGTAGTTGCCGTGCCGAGGAGCGGGCGAGCGCGGACGAGAAATGAAGGACTGATATTTGCGTTTGCGCTCCAAGCGGTTGGGGGGATCGCATCACAACCGGCTGCAATCATGTCGGCAAGAGCCGTTTTTCCTGAACCTCGCGCACCGATGATTGTGACCAATCCTGGATTTAGTGGGATTCCCGGTGTCGTTGCCCAGTTCGCATCTTGAATGGCCACATGAGAGATCACTTGAGAAGGCATGGCCATAGATGGAGGTTCAGTGCCAACATATGCTCGACCTGCTGGATCAATGCAAGCCTGGCGCAGAGTGTCAAATTCGAGACCGCCCTTGACCCAAGAATATCGCTCTTCCACCGGAAGGCCGACAGTTTCTTGCCTGTGAGCATCGCTTCCGTGAAGGCAAGGTTTACAGCCACCATAACGCTCCTTAAGCTGGTCGGGTGTTATTCCTTTGTGTCCAGACCAGAACTGACGTTGTGCAGGACTACTTGAGAAAATGATGTCTGCGAACTTCTCGATTTCCTGGCGTATGGTTGTGTCTGCTGCTTGCCGCAAGCCCGAAGTGCCGTCGCCTGCTGCCCCTGCTACTGCGATAAGTATGTTTTCCTTTGCCCAATCGCTCCCCTGCATCACATGACGGAGTTGACTGAAACTAACTTTAAACTGCGTGGCCCCATGAGAAAGCGCCGCGTTATCATCGAGAATAGTAGTATCTGCTTTCCTTCCCAGTGCGATCAGATCGACACGGGTGCAGTTGAATGTGTCGCCATGCGCATGAAACTGAAGGCGCTGAAGGATACGGTTTAGCTCAGCGACGTGGTTCGGGTCCTCGGGGCTGACTAGGAGGTGTAAGTTGACAAAACCAGACTTGGCTGCAACATCTAGGCGTAGTTCAACATTAGGGAAGATGAGCTGTATATCTGGCAAACGGCCGGTCGTCTTTAGTCTTACCACCTCTTCGTAGGTGTCAGTGAGGTAGTAGTCTGTAACTGCCAGTGCTTCGATTTTCGGCGTTACTGTCTCTAGTTGTTTAAGATAGGAGTCCCAAGGAGAGCTGCCACCGAACTGATTATTGAGAATAGTCCCTGGCGCGTGGATATGCGGTTCCCAGCGACGCCATTCAGAGCCACGACCTATCATTTTCTCATCCTTTTCTATCTTAAACCGGTTTTTATAAACTATTTCTGAGTAATTTACTATGAGTTAATGAAATAAAAACTTTTTAATGCGTTAAAAAATATTCGTGAGTTTTGGGTCAATTGGCAAGCAAAAATAGAAATTGAATTATTCGACAGAAGCGTGGAGGGTTATAGTCTTAAAAGCTTTCATTTTAATTGACTATAGTTTTTCCAAGCTAGTACGGCAGGTTGAATTTACAATAACCACAGAGGGTTATATTTTTTCAATTATGATTTTTTAGAATCTTTACTTTATGTGAATCGAATGCTTTCTAGAAGCCTTGCTAACCTCTAAGGTTTTAGATGGCCTTGGCTACTTAGTGTTAGTGATTAATTAGTTTTACTTCTTCCCACCAAAGATTTTCCCTAATAGCGGGACACGTCCCGAGCTGGCAGCAGTGTTACCCCCATCACTCATCACCCTTTCTATACCACCTGCTACTCTCAAACCAGCCCACGCCATCATCGACGACCAGATGACCGGTAGACCGACATACAACGATAGTAAAATCGTGTTCAGTACCATTCGTTTATAGCCTGCTGGAATCGCTCCTTTGCCGATCATCATGGCTTCTTGAACAAATATATTGCCCAGAGCACCAGGGTACATGGCGTTGATGAGGTGACCGTCGATCCAGGTGGCGATGTACCACATCGATGCCCACATTTTGATGGTTAGAATGGCCATAGCTCCTAAGAACAATACACGGAGACTGAAACCGCTGACCAAAGTGGCCAAGGGAAGAAAAGCGTAGATGCCCATGAGGACCAATGCTTGAATCATGGGTAACGAGGTCACTAATGGCATCCATGCCATGCTGGCCATGAAAGCTGCGCCTCCTACACCAAGCGTGCTACCAGCGCCTGTTATGGTTCGACCTGCGACTGTAGCAGCGTCATAAGGGTTCCCCATCATTTGGTCAAAATCAACAAAGACGGGATTGGCTGCGGTTGATGCTAGCCGAGCCACTTCATCCTTTTGCTTATCGAACGACGTAAAGGTGAGAACGTTCGCCGCTCTGGATGCGAACGCTCGCACACCAGGGCTTCCATCGATCAGCTTTTCTCTCAGCTGATCCTCCCACCATTGCTTGCAGGTTGGGCGTCCAAACTCTGGGTTTACCGCGCCAGTGACTTGTGGATCCACGTCGCTCGATGGGTCGTAGTACTCCGTATCGCGGGAGTAATCGATCGCAAAACCGGTGACCGGAGCACGGCTGCGCATGGAAGCGTAATACCCAGGCTCAGTTCTGAAAAACTGGCTGCCCATCCAATCCACATCGGTAGGCCCATAGTCGGTATTGGATTCTGCCAAGATCGAGGCACCTGATGCACTGATTCTGCTGCGATCGCTGCGCAAATACTGACTGCGTGCCGGGATAAAGCATTCGCTATAGAAGCGTTGCACATCACCGAGCAAGGCGGGGTCTTCGATTGTGGCATTCTTGGCCATATCCTCCAGAACCCGCATATCAGATCCAGAATTATTCATGCCATTGCGAAAGGCATTGTTGATCCCAGAGCTGATGGACATGATGGAATACCACCATAGGGGCACGTTACTCAGCCCGCTGGCCTGGCTCATGCTTCCATCAATAGCATCGCGTAGTGCCGTATCGTAGGTGCTGCCACTGGCTCCAGGCGTTGCCTCTACAGGGTTCGGGTTGTCAATCGAAGGAGGGGGCATGTACGACAAGCGCGCATACGTTAGGCTTGTGATGGGCGATGTGAAAAAGCAAACAGACATCACAAACAGCATGACGATGAGCTGCGTCTGTACGCTTTTGATGACACCCATAACGCCGATGTCTTGCATTCCCCGCTGGCCAGCTTCGCGCCAGGCATTGATGATTACCACCAGAAAAGGGATGACGACCAAGCCGATGCCGGTCACGATCTCGCCAAAGATATTGGCAAACGCCCATCCGTAGAAAGTGGTGAAGAGCTCAAGATAACTGTCTAGTTGCATGGCGTATTCCCCAGCTAAGCCGCAATGAGCGCTGTCACCCAGCGCCAGATGCGGTCAAGGCCAATCGGAATCAAAACTAAGTACAGCGTGGCAAATGCCGCCACCTTCCGGCGGCTGGCCAGCACGGCGTCATATTCGAATCCTTGAACAATATGTCTGGCCTGGAGCCAGCGCACGACGGCTGGCCAGCGCCAAATAATGAGTAGTGCTGCCAGACATTGCGCGATTGCTCCAATATCTCGTACTGACGATGTCCTCTCAAGAAGGCTCAGAAGTCTATGTTCCTGTCCGATAAACGACTGCGCTAGTGCGCCGAGCAGCCCAATGAGCAGGAGAAATCCGGCCAAACCGATGGCGAGCCATATCAGTGCTCGCCACAGCCAGCTGCGTTTTTTGGTGAGAGAGACTTGTGTCATAGTCCAGGCACCCGTCCACCCACTGCTGGGGCAGGATCAACAGGGTTGCCACCCGGTACGTTCAGTGATTGTGTGTCAATGGCGGACTGGGTGTTGATGATCGACAATGCCGTCTGGGACGTCAGATCCTTGCGGATCCGAGCCTCATACATCAAGTCGTCAATGTAGCCACTTAAGCGATCGACCGAAGCCTGGGTGTTTTGGATGGCATCTCCTGCGGCCGTAACCTCCGGTAAGGTCAGACCTGTCATCAACACGCTACGCGCCACCAGTGCTTTATTGATCACCCGGTGCATCGCCATTTCCTGAGCAATGCGGTTCACAGCGATGCTGCGGGTGTCAGGCGGCATTGCTCGTAAGGAGTCAAGCAACTGAGGAGACACGGCAAAGCCAGGAGCTGAGATTTCTGCGAGGTCGGCATAAGTGGCCGAGTTCGATGGGTTGGCCATTGCCTCAAGCTTAGGCTGGACGAAATCGACTTCGGCTTCATATTTGGGCCCCAGGCCGCTGGAGGTCACGACCGTGGTTGGGGCAGGGCAGTGATGTTGCCCGCAGGTATAGACCTTCTGATCCCCAAGGACTTCGGTTGTCCATTGGGCAAGTTCTGCCGGTGATTTAAACGCACGAACCAGGCGAGAGTTTTTCTCGGCAGGTGAGTTACTGTAGTCCGTGGTCTCTGATGCGGTGATTGGTTTGTTGAGGGTAGCGTTATAGCCTGCCACAGAGAGATCTCGCACCGGCTCAATAGGTCGGCCTCCTACACCCCCGGCATTTTGGCCAAAGACCCATGGCACCCCGGCTTTATTGGCCTCTTCATTCTTCTCAATGTCGATTTTTGCCTGGTAAATATCACCTTGCGCGGAGGCCTTGATCTTCCAGCCTTCACCTTTGGCCATCTTGATCCAATCCTCATAGGGGTTCTGCCCCGCTTTGACCATGGCCTCCATCTCTTCGCAGGATTTAAGGCTGGCCCCGAGCAGGAGATCCACCTTTTGCGAATAGTTTTGAAAAATCTGATACAGGCCTGGCTGTGCGCGTTGCAAGACGTACAAGGGGAGGGCAGCGATACCAGATTGAATCGCCCCAGTCACCGTCTGGCCCAGGTTGTTGAGGTTGTTCATGATGTTGGCCCAAGATAGGCCTATATCAAACTTGCCACATGAATAGTTCAGTCGAGCATTTCCTCCAAAGCCTAAGTTGTGAGCGACCTGGCCGCGATAATTTGCAGAGCCGCCGGGCGAGCCGCCTCCCATTCGGTAATACAGCGAAGAGCCGCGTACGGGTTGCGCGTAGGCGTCGGGTATCACGCTCATGGAGGTCAACGCAAGAGCCAGCATCATGGCGGCTGGTTTCAAGCGCAGTGTGAACGGGCATTTTGGTTGTTGCATAGATATTCTCGTCCTTCGCTTAAGGGATGCTGTATAAAAACTCACCACGGATGCGGCAGCAGTCATAGTGGTTCCACATATTCCACATATAGCCATCGGCACCATCGGTTTTGTAATCGCCAAAGCTGGCCAGGCTCATTGAGTCATCTGCACCAAAGGTCATGCAGGACCGCTGAGCGCTCGGATAGATCATCTGCCAGGTAGTGGGCTTGGAGGTGGGGAAGTACTTGTAGCCACTACCGGGTTGCAGACGCTTGTAAATGTGGGGCTGTGCAGATTGCGAGATGATGCTTCCGACACGCGTGGCCAGCACGGCGGAGGCCTTTACTGGGTGTGACTGCACAAGCTCGCCGTTACGTGGGTATATAGGCCCCCAGGTAGTGGAAAGGGGCGAGGTGCTTACTTCCCCTGTACCAGGCACCCATGATTGGGGGTAGAGCATCTCCAGCGGCCAAAACCCTCGCCAGCTCATCGCGTCCATGTCTGACTGAAAATGCAGATTGAACACCGACGCTGAGCCGGGGCAGAACATTTCAGATAGCCCACCGGAGGCACCCAGGCGCTGAGCGATCTGCACCATGTCTCTGATTGGCCCAAGATCTGCACCCACCATATCGACGCCGGACAAGCCAATGGCTTGGGTGCTGACGCTTCCACCAAAGACATTGCCTAAATTTCCAATTGATGAGCTCAGCTCGCCAAGTTTTGCCGGAAATGCAGAGACGGAGGAAATGATGTCTGCTGGTGCATTGGCCATGGCACGGGCTGCTTCGATGAATTCGTTGCCTAGCTGTTGGGGGACTTGCCGCCAAGACTGCGCGATACGAGGCAGTTCTGTGCGAGTAAAGGCCAACAATTCGCTATAGCCCGGAAACTGGAATGAACTGCCAAAGCTGGGGATGTAGCCGCTGGCGATGCTGGCAATCAAGCCTGCGGGGTTGCCAATGGCGTCCGCACTTTTATAGGTAGTCACCTCTGTGCCCTCGCGCAGTGTTCCTGCTGATGCGTCGATCGGGGCGCCGACTACGGCTGATCCCACTGAGGATATAGCTGTCGCCAATGGCTTACCCACCTCAGCCCAAGGGTGAGCCAGAGGATCGTTGTAGGTGCTGATCACGGCATCGGGCACGTAATGTGCAACCCGAACCGACGTCCGGATGAAGCAGCCAATGAGCGGGATGCAAACCAGCCAGACGCAAATGCCTTTGACCTGATAGGACGTGCAACTGGGGAGTGCTGCGACCGTATTGGTGACGACGCCCGCCGTGGTTGTGGCAGCTGTTGCTGGAACAGGCCGCAGTGCGGTTGCCAGCACCAGCAAACTAATCGCAAGCATGTGCCGAAAGCGCAAAGTAGTGATTGACATGAGTGCCTCTTAATTTTGGCTGTCACGCCAGGCCATAAGCGCCTGGTCAACGTCGACATAGCCAAAGACTACATAGCG
Organism: Alcaligenes phenolicus; assembly: GCF_032063905.1. NCBI lineage: Bacteria > Pseudomonadati > Pseudomonadota > Betaproteobacteria > Burkholderiales > Alcaligenaceae > Alcaligenes > Alcaligenes phenolicus. The sequence goes on along the minus strand of NZ_DAMBOE010000004.1, from coordinate 277,251 downwards.
CTGGTTGATGACCACCGCTGGTAATCGGTCAATCTGATAACGCTGTGCGCGTGCCAGGCCGTTAACGGCACTCGCGACCATGGGTTGGATCATTTGTCGCAAGCGGGCTTCATTGTTGGCAACCCATAGACGTGCTTCTGCTTCGTCTTGTGGCATACCTTCATTCATCTGAGCTTCGAGATTATTCATTGCATCCAAGCGGTAGATGGACAAGGCATAGTGTGGTGAAGTGCTTGGTGTTACCGGCATGGCAGTGTTGGCAAACACCTCTACGGTCATGACGCCTACGTACAGGTCTTGGTCAGGCTGTTGCGCAGTCGCTGGTGTGACGACGGCAAGTAGTGCCGTCAGAACCGCGATGCAAGCCGTGAGATGAGAAACTCCTTTGCTAAGTGAGCGTATCTTGATCATGCGCGACTCCGCGCCAGCTCTTGTGCCACCATTTGAGCAGCCCCCATTTCGTTGATTCCATGCTTTTCCATCAGGCGACGTCGGTGTGCTTTCTCATGGCCCTCAGTCATGGCCAATGCAATCGGGAGAGCTGGAGGGACGTTGCGAAAGAGCATCTGGCCGGTCGCGGAAATCAGAACCCCTTCCGTGTATTTCGGCGGCTCTTTTTGGGCGGATTCCATCATGGCTCGCTGCTCGTTGGTGAGCGACCGAAATCGCACCACTTCTTCAATCTCTGCTTTGTCCATGGTCAGTAGCATCCAGTACTCACACATCGAGAGCACGCGCTCCATAGAGTCGGGAAAGTCTTTCAGGTTTTGTGTGGCAAGCCAGAACCAGGTATTGAATTTGCGCCACATTTTGGTGCCCTTGGCTATCTTGGGGCCAAGCAGCTCATTGGTTGTGATCAAGTGGCCCTCGTCCGTAAGGAACACCATCGGGCGACCAGAGTGTTGGTTCAGCTCGGCACGGGACTGTACTGAGTCGATGAGGCTTGTGTACGCAACAGCCAAGGCATCTTCATAGCCGTCTTGAGTGAGCGTACCCATCTCGACCAGAGTGACGTCTGCATCTGGCCAGTCCTGTCCCTCACGATTGAATAATTTGCCTCGCAGCGCCTGGGTGAAGGTCATCATGGACTGACCCATTTCTTCGGCGCGTGCACGCCGCGCCGGTGACATGGTCTGGTCCTTATTCATGTGCATCAGCTGCAGGGCCACATCTTGTGTCAACGGGTGCTTGGCTCCCCGTTCTTTGCAACTGATCGCGGCCATGATGATGGCGCGTGATACCAAGTACCGGTCGGCTCGACTCATCTGTGCGACTTCGTCCGCTTCACCGCCTGTGATCATCAGGATCGCGGCAATCAGCATCTCGCCCAGCAAGTCTCTTTTATCCAGCTCGTCGTCCTGCTCTTCGTCCTCTTCCCTGGCCTGGAACGTTTCATGAAAAGACACGTCGGCAGTCGACGGCTCATCATCTTGGCCAAGCAGGGCATTGAGCAGTTCGTCATCGGGCAGACCTGCGTTGCTTCGTGCCTGCTGCTCGGCCGCCACAAAACTCTCCATCACTTCACTATCATCTAGTAGTTGGTACGCATGAACGAACGGTGGCAAGGACACTTTTGCACTACTGTTCAGTTCAACTTTGTAGGTCGATAGCCCTCGGTCTTTAAAAAAATCCACCAAAAGACCAAAGGAGTTCCCGGCATCGACAATCACCAGCCGTGGCCGATGAATGGCCATCGTCATCATGGCGATGTAGTTCAAGGTGGCCGATTTACCGGCTCCGGTCGGTCCCAGCACCAGCATATGCGCGTTCTTTTTACGATCGCGTTTGTTGAGCGGATCCACAAACAAGGGTTCCCCGCCGCGATTCCAGAACCACATGCCAGGGTGGGGTGTGCCACGGGCACGGCCATACAGCGGTAAGAGACGCGCAATATGGGAGGCGAAGGTCAGACGGGATCGACGAAGTACCTGGTTATCGAAGGCGGGGTCATAGTTAAACGGCAGAGCACGCATGAATGTGTCCAGCGGGACCAGGTCATGCTGATTGCTGATGAACTTCAGGCCTGATGGGATCAACAGCGCATTAATCGTGTTGATGTTGCTATCGAGTTCATCTGTGCTGGTGGCAGTCGCGTACAGGGTCACCATCATTGGAAACAGGTGGTTGCCCCGAACTATTTCATTCAAAACGTTGGTGCATTCCCGGTAGGTTTCGATGGCCTGCGCCGTCTTAGCGCGTGAGGCATCCCGGATCCGCTCAATTTGTGACTCGACGATGTGTTGAGGCGCAATCGTGATGGAGACCGAGAGCATCGAGCCAGGAGGCAGACGGTCAAACCGTGCAAATCGCTCTTTACCGTTGGCCAGCTCCGCCGTGAAATGACCAATCTCAGGCTGCTTGCGCATATTTTGTAGGGTCAACGCCTTGACGGGTACGCCATCAAACTCAAACAATCCCTGTTCCAGGTTCGAACGGGGCTCATTGATGCTCAATAGCTCTGACAAGTCCCATCCAAAAATGGGCGTATCCTCGTCATCGGTCAACGGGGTGTCGCCGGGATAGGGTAATTCACGCATCATTTGCGTGCCTGGCGCCCAAGGCAGATCACGGTTAAAAAACGGCAGTAGCCACTCATACAGGTCTTTGCCGGTACAGCGGCGAACGGCCACACCGGCCTCGGAAAACGTGGCCATGATGGTGTTGGCCACAGACTCGATTTGCTGCACCGGCGTTTGTGGATCATCGGCTGCGCCGCCAAATCGACGATACAGGCAACAACGAACACGGCGGATTTGCCCGCGCCAGACTTGACCGGTGACAAGCGTATCGGTGAACAGGCCATTGGGTTGCGAGACATTCGACAGGTGAGAGCGCACCTCATCCAATACCGCCTGGGTAAACGGCGAGTTCAGGATCTCCTGGCCCAGGCCATCGTCCTTGTGTTGCTCCAGGATATAGTCGGTAAAAGTGTCATTAAGATGATCCAGGTTACGGTCATCATTGACAAAAAACTGAGCGATCCACGGTGCGCCGTTGACCGATGGCATGGCTTGCAAGGCCTCCTGAATCTTCTGGGCGTGTTCATTCAGAATTTCGATAGGCATGGCCTCGGTCGCAATCGGAGAGAGCTCAAACAGTGCACCGAGCGTATTGCCATCACGCAACACGAAAATGCGCTCATCGGGGGCATAGCTGATATAGGGCAGCATGTCGGTAAACGACGGTGGCCGTAGGGCCATGCGTCGACGATCTGCAACGGTCTGGCCAGGAGACGATGCCTTTGCGGTGACTTGAGGAGCGCGCTTACTGCCTGGTTGCGCTGCACGTTGACGCGTGAATCCGAGCAAGCTGGCCACATTAGCGATCATCTGCGCCTCCCTTTTTCTTGGCGCTGGATTTAGCCTCAAAGTAGTCACCTCGCCACTGCAGCAGATCTTGGGTGACTTCACCAGGTAGCGCATACTGTGTCTGGTCATACATCGGGAAGACGGTCACGTAGCCAGGAACCGGATACTGGCCCTTGGCCAAGTGAGGAAACACCACCATTACCAGGTCAGGGTTGGGCAGCCGAGCGAATCGCTGGTTCATGGAATCAACAGCTGACCAATATCGCTGGGTTAACTCATCACTTGGATTAATCGGTCTAGCCTGAGTGCGCTCACGCATCCGCTCCTGGGGGGTAATGCGCGACTGACGAGTCGCTTCGTTTCGATAATCAGTACCCCGGTAGACGTCCAGCACCGTTGGCGAATCCTTAGTGACCTCATTAAGTGGGGATTCGCGATCCATCATGACGGTGCAACCGCTGAACATGGCGGTGGTGATTAGAGTCAGCGCCAGGCGTTGGACAGTTTTATTCCAGACCATAATGTGCTCCACGAGAAAGCTGCTGCGTCCCTTGCTGGCGGTACACCAGCTTGCGGGCGTTGGGCATCTTGTCAATTTGCAGTTCTTTATCCAGGTGAATAACTATTTGCTTGCCAGCCGGGGTTACAACGGCGTCGAAGCTATTCTTCAAACGGGAGGTCATCCATGCGACGATCTCATTGGTTGCGCCAGAGGCCGCTTGCCCCATGGCGTAGCCACTGCGTGAGCCGGTGATTTGAGAGGTGGTATTGCCCGTGCCCAGATTGTTGGAGACGGTGCGCTGGGCATCGGAGTAAGCTTGTGCGGCGACATCCAGCCCCTTGAGCATGGCCAGGTCGGCCAGATAGGCCGGGGCATTGGTGACGAATTTGCCGGGAATGCAGGGATTGCCGTGTACGTCAGAGATGTAGCCCAGGTCCTGGGTGCTACCGCCGCCATTGACGTTGGCATTCCCCCCGCCTTTGGAGCGCTCAGAGATGGTGCGAACCGTGCCGTCATTAAAGACAAAGGTGACCGAGCGCACTTTTCCTTCTGAGCACGACAGCGCCATATCGCCGATTGCCACACCGGTGACGATCATCCCCTCAATGTCTGCTGGTAATTCAAAGCCATTGGCTGCCAGGTTGTCGCGGCCGACAATCGCTTTAAACTGCATCGGGTCAGTGACACGGCCATCAATGGGCACACGTCCGATGAGACTGGTCATCGATACTGCGCCGACCAGTGTCGAGTTCTCGGGAACAGTAAAGTACGGAATCGGTTCAGGCTTGGCGGCTTGTGGTGCTGACCGTGTTTGTGTGGCGGTGGGCCTGGACACAGGGCCCATGGAGCTATTGGCATAGGCCTGATTGCCACTGGTGCGGACATAGCGCGTAATGGCTGGTCCGTCATTGCCATTGCGGCCCTGCTCGGACTGCGTTACCGCGCTATACCCCATGGGAGGTAAAACACGGTATGGCCCTGATGAGGTAACAGTCGGAGTGGGCGATTCTGTTCCCAGGGAAAATGATTGTTGTGGGACCAGGGGAGTCGTTCGCGTCTGAGCAGCTCGATTGGCTGCTTCGGTCTCAGAGCGGGCCGGTGACAGTTGAAAGGCGCGTGAAAACGTATCGACTGCTTCGGAGCCACGCTTCAAGGTGAGGTTGACTGCGTTTTTGGCGCCCGTCTCGTCGCCGGTTGGGTCGATCGAGTCCGTACGGGGTCCGTCAAGATTGAGCGTGTCGCGTTGCTCTTGTTCGATGCGACGCGAGACCGTGGCATTAGCACCGCCCACGCGCTTATTCTCGGCGATGAGTTGATTGTTCATCTCGATCACGCGTGCCACATCACGCCGCAACTGTTCATTGCTGGCGGTGACGGTGCGTAGGGTTTCGGCGGCGTTGTCGTTGTCCGCTCCTTGCGCGGTAGGCAGTGTGGCACTTTCAGGTGTAGGAATGGAGGTCAATACCGAGTTGGTAGATTCTCCTGAACCCGTAAATTGCCTGTATATCACCACGCTGACTATTAAGACGGCGACACCACCGAGGATGGGGATCAGTTTGTTGCTGGACGTGCTGCTCATGCTGTTGTTCCTTTATTACCGGCAGGCTTCAAATCGGCGCTGGCACACCAGATAAATGGCGGTGGTGTCCGTCTCGGAACCGGCTGGGCCAATTCGACCGTGCTGCGCGGTGGCTGCAATCCATTGGCCGCGCACTTGCTCAAGTGGAATCTCCAAGGGGTTATGTGACCGGTTCTTGATGAGAACGGCTGTCACATAGAGCTGGCCAGAACGCCACTGACCAACGGGGGTGGATACAACATGGACGCCACGTATTAGGTTGGCAATTGGCTCAGCAGTGACTTCGACCTGCTGCACACCTGAGAACGGGGTGGCAAGCCGCTTTGGGGCATAAAGCTGGCGTGCGGCGTAGCGGGTGAGCTGGACCATATCTGTCGGTGCTGATTCCGCCATTTGCTGGCTCAATGTGTGTTCATTGGCCATGCTGGTCGCTTGCGCTGCCGCTTGGGAAGCGGGACCATCACCTCCGATCTCCTCTGAACCAGGCGATGAGGAAGCAACGACAAAAACCTGAAGTTCGCTACGGGCACTGGCTGTTGTGCTGTCGGCAACCAGATCGAAGGGAATTTGCTGCCCAGAGTCAATGAGCTCAGCAATGATTCGCACGGGTGTGAACTGCTGGAGGGCCGTGATGTACATCGTGCGATCAATGACTTCGATTCTGGCAATCTTGGACATATCCGATGGCACATGCAGGGCGGCAGGCGCAGGCAAGGTAATCATGCGTTCGATGCCCACAGGCAGTGGCGCACGTACCGGAGCTCGATTAAACACGGCTCGCTCGACGCCATGCGGTTTGTTTTGTGGCGGTTTGCGGATGGTCGTGCCGCTTTCGTCCTGATTATCCTTGGCCTGTTGAATGGCCGCATCCACAGTGCTCACCACCATAGCTTGGCCACCCATCACATTGACGCCAGGGGTTTGATACTCAGCGTTAGAGGGTGAGGAGCCAAGATTGGGAATCTCTCCCAGATCGGGCGCGTTATTCACTGCTGCGTTTGTTGCAGAACCCACATTGACACTTGAGTTGACGCTGTCAGGGGCTGGAGCAATAAGATCTGCTGGTACGCTCTCCAAGTTTGGCCCCAAGTCTCGCACTTGTGCCTGTGCGTACTGGGCCAGCCCCAAAAGAGCGCAGGCCAGAGCTGTTTTGCGAATGCTAAGAATGGCTTTCATGGATGACAATCTCACTCGCTTTGAGGTTGGACGGGTCGCACCTGGATAGGTGTCGGAGCGGGGTCGGTCACGTTGGTTGCCGGGTCGGTGATCGTGCCGGGCAATGTGGCGGGCACGATTTCTGACTCAGTTGGCAGCTCGGGACTTTGGTTGTTCTTCTGGACTGCGGCGACTTCGTCAGGATTCAGGCGGGCAGGGCGGTTGTTGCCATAGCAGTCAATGGCCAGCTTCCAGGGGTTTTTCTCGGGGTCAACGTCATATCGCACGACACGCATCGGATACCGGATGTAGATGTCTTTGATTTGTTGACCACGAAATGTCTCTTGCAATTGCATGTCGAGCAGTACTGTCCAGGTGTTGGTGCCTTGCGAAATGACTCGTCTGGGTGAAAACCCAAACCCTGGAATCTCCGTCATGATGCGTGTGCGTGAGCGCAACTCACCGGCTCTATCCCGTGTGTTCATGTCGTTCTCTAGCTGAGCGCGGCAAGACGGGGTGATGTAGGCCTGGTAGTAGTAGATTTGCTTGCCGTAGTCCTTGTACCCGTCGGCTTGCCAGCGGTTGACCTGCTGCCAGATGTAGTAGGCAAAGCCATATACATTGACGTCAGGGACCGGCGACTGGCCGTCGGTCACGGTGACGACGTCCCCGCCTTGAATGTTGGGGTGCAGATTGACGTCGATTCGATGCGGTGTGCGGGCAGCAAAGTACATACCCACAGCCCCAAGTGCAGCGACAACTAAAACAAGTGCGCCCAGTCTTTTATTTGTCGCCTGAACAGTGGCCAGGGCGTTTAAATATTTTGAACTCATACGTTGTTGCTCGCTTTATCCGCTATCGGTGTCACACCTTGAGCAGCGCAAGAAGAGGGGATAGCCGTTTCGCCCGTAGAAACAACGTTCTGACGGGACGGTTTAGGGTTGAATGATGTGGACAAGCTAAAGGGCAAGGTCCGGCCCAAGCTCCAATAACCGTTGTGGCGGATGAATTTGGCTTTCACCCACCCACGAGAGGCCATCCAGTGGTGCATAGCCTGGTTGTAATAGCCGTCAGGACGGTTGCGCTTAAGTCCAGCCAGGTATTTAGAGGCAAACCACAAAATGACTAATGGTCCAAATAGCATGATGGCCAAAAGTGTTTGCCAGAAGCCGGTTATGGCCAGCAGTACTAAGCCCAGCAGCAGACACACCACGACGGAGATCAGACCGATGATTTGTGCTTCATCGACCGTCATACCGTTCAGAATGGCTGGTTGAACATTCACGCGATCGGTTATCGGCGTAGCGATGCCCTGGGTAACTTGCTCATCTAGCTGTTCAAGGTGTGGGGCAGAGGGCTTGCGAGCCATATCGACTTTTCCCCTTTACCCGAGCGTGGCGATGGCATACGTGGCCAGTGCGACAAGCGCAATGGCAAGCACACCGCCAGTGATTACGTATTCTTTCAGGTCAGCAATATCAGCCTGGCCACGTGTGTATTGGGTCCACTTTGTGATTGCGCCCATCACGACTTTCAGGAAAAAGTAGCCAACAAAGATCATGGCCAGAATCGTGATGCCCTGTTTCCAGTAAGCACCCATCGCTCCAAGCCAATCGCCGTCAGCAACTTGAGCCCCGTCAATGCCAGATCCCGGTGTGGGCATCGTGGGCAAAGCTGCCATGGCAGGTGACGAAAGTAACGCTACAGCAGGGATCAAAGCGGCTTGCGCGAAGTAACGCTTGGCTTTTTGCCACCCCGCTCGGGGTGCCGCCAACAGAGCGTTCAGTGTGGTCATAGCTAAACTCCGTAAGGTTTGATGTGTTAAGAAGTCCTGTGAGCGTCAAACCAACACCCACAGGATTAAGGACAACAGCACAACTAATTTGACGCAGGCCCAGACCACCTCTTCTTGCTTGAGTTGGTTCTCCCGGTAGTTCTCTAGAGCGGCCATTACCAACCACGCAAAGAACAGAGCCACAGCTGCTACCGTTATGACCGTCAGCACGATCTTCATGGCGTTTGGGTCAACACCCGAGCCCGCTGCAAACGCCTCTCTCATGCTCGAACCCATCTGCGCATTGTTCATGCCCATAAGGAGATCTCCTGAAGCTGCGTCATTGGCGGTAGTCGCCTCGCAGTGGCTCGACCGGACGCGGCTGCATAGGGGCATTAAGGTGTTGTTGAATTCCCCGACGCATCACGTCCAGGTCATTGATCAACCACTCATATCGAAAATTGACTCGTTGAGATGGAGGCGCATCACGAGAGGCCGCGGCCACCATCTGCTGCACGACGGCCAGCTCGTTTTCAATCCGTGCCAGACTTTCGCGCTCACTATCGGCATCTCCAGCCTGAACGGTGGCGCACGCGACGAGCATGAGCGCGGCTACCCAGGCGCGATGAGTCTTACGTTCTGAGAGGCCAGATTGCTGTGGTTTCATTTCTGTCGTTTCTCCAATGTCGTGATGTGAGCGAGAGGCGCTACATATACTTTTTGAGGGAAGCCACTGTGGTGCTGAGCGTTGCAGCGACCAACGCGGTGAAAATCAGAACCATGTAAGCGGGGTTGAAGCCGCCGAAAGGCCAGGTCAAATACAGACCGAAACCTCCAGTCAGTGCCCAGGCGGTGTATCGCTTAGCGTGGTGATAAACGAAGGAGGATTCTCGGCCGCCGCTCCACCGGCGCAAGTCACGCCGTACCAGGCCATCGACCGCACCCACTAGGCACGCAAGAACGAAGGCTGGCAGCGCATAAAGGGCAATCGAAAGTCGAAGAGCTACATCCATGGCGACATACATGGAAAGCACGAGTACCGTGCTGATAAATTGGCTGGCATCAGCGCCAATCGTTTTCAGCCTGGAGGAGAGGCTGTTGCCGTTTGCCTTTATTTCTTGTGCACGACGAAAGGCCTGTTGACGCTGCATGGCGGGGTCATGGCTATTGGCATACCACTGCAAGATTCCGAACTTCTCGTAAGGCCATGAGATATAGCCGAGCATCTTGTTTGAGAAAGCCACTGTATTGGGAATAATCAGGCTCTTCGGGGCAGCCTCGATATAGCTCAGGTCCTGCTCCACGATAGAGCGAGCATGGCCTGTGCCTTGGTCCTTCCAAATCGTATGAATGCCGGCCAGTTCTATGAACAATCCCAGCACACACGCTGAGACAGAGACCATAAGCAAACCCATGACCATCTCAAATGTCATCAAAATGGGGCCGCGAGTGGTGGGCTTAACAGGGCGGCTGGTCGAGTTGGTACTCATCCGTGCCCCCTTGTGATCAGGCCCATCGTGTCAGTGTTTATCGCGCTGTTGCTTTGAGTGTCGTCATCGGGGTCAGGATCCTGCACCGCCAGATCAGTGGCGATCATGCCCGTGCCATCGGCGATTGGCTGGCTATTGAGCCAGTTTTCAGTGAACCAGTCGGTTTCACTGGCCCATTGCTCGGAAGTCCGGTAGCGGGCCTTCATTTGCGCGGCGACGTTTTGCAAAGACTGCGGTACAAATTCGTCGTTTCTTGCATCAGCCAAGGGGATTCGGATCTTGAAGCGTCGATTGCCTTCAAGTAGCGCAAAGGCTTGGCCTTGCGGTAGTTCCAGCACATCGGCTGGTTCAATCATAGGGACCTTGGTTTTGGTCCAGATATCATCGTTGCGACTGATGAAATCGACGCCGGTGCCTTGGGCGGCGGTGTCTGTGACGCCTGACATTGGCGTGAGATGGACCACCTCGACTTCGGGAACCTGGTCCGTCAGCAGCTTGGCCGTAGTGACACTACGCACGCGCAGCATGACCAGGTGATTAAAGTTGTCCAGGATCTGGCCCGCTTTGGCCTTATCTCCGACTTTTGCCTCAATATCAAATGCTGACTGTGTGTACGCGGTGATCCGAAAGCCCGAGCCCCCCAGCTTGTTCACCATGGGCACAAATTCAGGGCCTGCAATCTCATTGACCTCGTCAAAGTGAGCACAAATGGTCGGCAACACGATTTTTCCGTCTGGGGCATGAGGGTCCAGCCCCGTCTTGTAGAGTTTGCCGCCCACGCTGACCAAGTCGGCCAGCATGGAATTACCGACCGCAGAGCTGACCACGGAATCAGAGAGGGCATCTAAGCCTACGTAGACCACGCCTCCCTGCCGGATGACGCTCATCCAGTCGAAGATGGGACGCTTATCGGTTTGGTCGTAATAGTCAGGTGAGATCAGTTTGCCTACTGCGCCGGTGGTCAACTTCTCCAGGAATGGCCCCAAGGACGCGATGATCTTTTCGTAGAAACTACGCTCATAGCTAAAGGCGGCTGCCAGTCCTGCGAGGACCGTATCGTTGATCTTGGCCTCTTTGATGAGCAAAAACATTGCTACAAATTCGGGCTGTCGATCGGCCAAGGCTCTTGGCACCGGCGGCGCGGTTTTGCGATCCTGCAGCGCGAGCTCAAGGCTGGCCAGTCTTACTTCCCAGTCGATCAGACGGCCTTGGCGGGCTTGTTGGCCAAACACCATGCGGGCATAGTCCATGAACAGACCATCAATGCCGGTCACATCTTTGAGCAAGGCTTCATAGGTCGGGACACGACCCAGCGCAACTTGGGCCTGAGCCACAATATTGGTAAAACGCCAGGAGAACTCTTTAAAAGCGGCGGAGTTTCCGCTGCTGGGCAAGGCGTTAGTGGCACGAGTGGCGACTTCGGTGATACGCGAGAAGTTGCCGATGCCGTTGTACCTTGCTGAGATCTCGGGGTAGCCAAGATGGAACATGTAAAACTGGTCCAGGCGGCCTGCACGAGCGCATTCGGCATACATACGCAGCATCAGATCGGCATCCCCCTTGGGATCGATCACGATAGTGACGTGCCCAGCATGAATGTCCTGGGTGGCAAATAACTCCAGCAGCCTGGTCTTGCCCACGCGCGTGGTGCCCATGACCAGCATGTGTCCATTGCGAGAAGATTGGCGAATCTTGACGGGGGCTTCGTCCATGCTGCCCACGCCATGCACGATGGGTGAGCCACCTAAGTCTGGGTGAGGCTGCAATGGGTTGAGCCAATGATCAATGCCCGCAATTCCTGCAATGGCTCGCACAATGGGTTTGACGGGGCCTTTGCCTTGCGCTTGTTCGATGGCTTTTGAACCCAGGCTGCGTAGAGCCAGCTCTTTGCCCGATGGACGCACAAAACGCTTGGCCTGCGGTTGCAAGGCCTCACGTTTACGTTGTGTGTGCGCTTGCGACCACTCGAATCCTTCGCCCAGGTAAAACTCGCCCGGTGCCACGGGAATTTTGGCGGGAGCAATTTTCGTGACTTTGTAGTATTTCAGGTGATGGTGATAACGCTTGATCCGCATCGCCTGCTTAAAGCGGACCCCGCCAAAGTAGCCCGATCCTGCTGCTGCAACGTAGCCCAAAGAAGGGGGCATCATCAGCGCCCAAGGCGCCAGGGCAGCCGTGGCCGTGACGGACCAGGCCGTTGCCGCACTCCAAATTTCGACAGGTGGACGCAGTAACGCTTCCAAGACGGCGTTATTTTTCATGCGCTTCACCTCGTTCAAAACCTTCTGAGAAGATGATCTGTCGCGCTTGACCGTCCAAGCCAATCAGCACGGGATAGACAGTCACATGCGCTGCGGCAAGACGGCTCTGTAACCAGTGGCCGGGATCAGGGACGATTGGCAATGCGTTGGCTTGTCGCTGGATGTCTTTAAAGCGTTTTTCACTGGCTGCGGATACCACAATGACAGTGGCCTGCAGAGAAAGCAGGCGTTCCAAATGGAGCTTGAGCCATTCTTCTGAGCCTTTGTCGTCACCCACAATGGCTAATGTTTGGGTCATCCATTTTGGGTTAAATACTGGAACAGCCGATGGCTTAAGCACGCCAGGTTGTAGCAAGTTCGACGTCAGCGGAAACTGGATGCCGGCACCAACACCAGGTTGGTCTGCACCTGAAATTAAGGCCGAATAATAGGAAACAGCCGGAACCGAATCGTCCAGGACGACCGGTGCAGTCTGAGCGTTGACCGAGCTGGAGATCAGTGTGGTCGCTGCAAAGAAGGCGAGGGCGAGGTTACGGTGCATATCGCCTCCAACCGGTTGAAGTGGCCAGTTCCGACGCATCTAAGCCCAGGTTGGCCAATTTGTTGAATACGCCATGGCTATAGCGATTGCCGCGGCTGATCCGTTCTTGCGTATTTCTGGAGCCTGTGTGATAGAGGGCGACCGCCAGCCGCCAGGAACTGTTGCGGTCAAAGTGTTCACGCAGAATTTGTGCACCTACATCGAGATTGGGGTAGGGATCCAGAGCACGTTCAAAGCTTTGGAGCTTGTCGTTGTGGTAGCCCCAGTTCACCTGCATCGCACCGCAATCCACATTGCGGATACCTCTGACATCTACATACTTGCGCAGGGCCTTGAGGGTGGCCTCATAGGAGCCATAGCGCTTAGCAGCACCTCTGACGCACAGAGTCCAAGGGTAGGGCAGCGTCTGCCGACCAAATTTCATTTGCGACTCTTGCAGTGCCACGCCGTAAAGCAGCCACGGATCAATGTTCCAGCGCTGTCCCGCCCAGTCATAAGCGCGGGGTGGCAATAAGGATGCCGTCACGATCGGCGCACCAGGACGGGTGCGTGTGCGAGGCATCTGACGAACATAGCCGTGGGGGATAGTCGTCTGCTCCTGGGGTGTGATCTTGGGTTCAATGCGCACAGCCGTATCTGACCAATATGGCCACCATTGCGGGTCCAGGCCTTCAGGCTGCGCCAGCTCCGATTGCGCAGGCGCAGCCATTGCCCACGAGCGCGTCATGACGCCACTGGCCGTCAGTGCGGTGAGGGCGCCAAGAAACTGTCGGCGGTGCATGGAGGTCCCCATTACTTCGCAGAGCCCTGTGCTGGCACACTTTGAGTCAGAGGCGTGTAGCCCGGAGCGGGGGTCTCAATGATGGCCGTGCGCGGCACGTTCAAAGTGTCAGCCGCACCTACCGTGGCGGGAACGGGTGGGATTTGACTGAAATTGACAACTGGCTCATTTGGGTAAAGGCGTGCCATCGCTTCGGTGAAAGCACGATTCCATGCCAATGAGCGCTCCACGTCGGCATGAAAGGCTCGGGCGAACATTTCGGCATATTTACGGCGCTCTGCTTCCGAGGTCGCATGAATGCCCAGCGCTTCAATAGGCGAGAGGTTTTCCACCGAGAATGCTTTGCGAGGGCCTTCCAGCAAGGTTTTGGCGCGCAACATTTCTTCGTCGGTTAAGCCCCAAATATTGGCGCGCAGGCGATCTACGGCATCCAGCGCAATCGGATTACGCCCTTGTGCCTGCGTAGCATTGGCGACTTCTTCGGTACGCTGCTGAGCGGTGGCCTGGGTTTGCGAATGCGCCATCGCAGGGAAAAGCAGGGGCAGGCTGATGGCTGCTGCTTTGATTTTCATAAGGCGCGGCATTACTGGCCCTCCACAGTTAATTTGGTGGTTTTTCCGTTTACGAGAAAAGAGGCGCTGCGCTCGGATGCGCTTGCGCTTTGCAGCGTGACGCCGTTGACGGTGTCACCTGGTCGCATTACTAAGGTTTGGTTGTCGCCTGCGCGTGTACTGGCGACGACAACGGAAGGTTTGCCATCCCACATATCGACTGAGACAAGACGAACGCTTGGCTTCGGTGCAGCCTTGGCTCGACGTGTGACCGGCTTTTTAACGGGGGCAGGTTCAACAACTGGCACCACCTCTGGCTCAGGCGCAGGTGTGGACAGAGCTATCAACTGCTCGTTTTGATGCAAGAGCTCATTGAGTAACTGCCTGATTTCGTTGACATCACGTTGCAGGGACGAGATTTGCACCTCGAATGTTGGTGTTTCTTGAGCGGCGTACGAGCCTTGCGATGTTTCAAGGTTCGATGGGAACGTCTCTCCGAGATCAATGGGGATATCTTGGAATTCCGTTGACCCCGCTGTGTTTATCGGTTCCGTTCCCATCGGTATGTCAGATGTTTTCTCTACACTTCCTAATTGACTGCTGGTGGGAGCAGGGGAGGGCTCAGAACCCTTTTCCTCATCCTTAACAGGGGCGACCTGGTCTTCGATTTCAACCAGTGAGGGTTCGGCTGCCGACAAGGCGGCTGTTTGCTCAACCACAGATTGGTTAAACAGGTATTTCCAGCTCAAGAAAAGGACAGCAAAAAGCACCAACGCCAGGATTAGCTTCCACGGATAGCCTGTCTTTTTCTTGAGCGTTGGAGCATCGGTAAGCGCTGCGGATGCCAATGGGGGTGACGTAACGCTGGCCGCTTGCGGTTGATTGTCTTGATCAGCAAAGAAATCGGTGACTGCTTCATTGTTTTGCGTCTCGGTCAGGGGATCCACTACAGACGAAAACACGGGCTCCACGTTCTGTTTTTCAACGCTTGCCGTTGGTTCTTTGCGAGAGAACAAAATTTGCATGAGTGTTCGCAAGACACCTGGCTTGTTTGGGGTAGCGTCCTCCAACTCACGACGGGAGTCATAGTCGTGCTGATCCAGCTTTTCTTGGCGTTCACGCTCAAGCTGCTGGTCTTGCTCCATTCGCTCATGTTCCAAGCGCTCGAGCCGTTCACGCTCTAGCTGCTCGGCTTGCTCCCGGCGGCGAAGATCGTCTTGCTGCTGTTGCCATTGTTGATCTTGTTGGTTCATGGCTGCACCCCGCTGATGCGCTCGGTCAGGGGCAACCACGGCTTTTTAGGGTCTACTGTGACGGGGTAGGTTTGGGCGTGGAGCCAATTCTGTGTCAGTTCGACGCCTGACAGAGTCGGCTGTGCCGCTAGACTGATCCACAGTCTGCGACGGATGGGGTCCTCGTCCCAGCGCCAGGTCTCACCTACGAGTGCATTTAAGACATCACGCACTCGATACGTGCCCAGCGACCGCTGGGACTCTGGAAGGGGTAAGCGAAGAAACTGCGCGGCTTCTAGCGACAGCTTGGAGCGATCAAGCTGCCAGCCAGTCCGTTTGAGGGTGTACTCAATCGCACCATCAATGGTGGCTATGTCTTGACGTGGGTAAGTCAGTGCCACAAACACAGACAGGGGATCAGAAACGCTATGCCCTGGTGTGCTGGCTTGTGTGCTGTATTGTCCTATTCGCACCTGTGTGCCGTTGTCGTAGGTATCCCCGACCTGGGCTTGGGCCTGCAACGCCAAAACAGCCAGTGGCGCGGCAACAGCGAGTCTAGCTGTCCAGCTCATGAAGTACTCCATCCGATTGAGAATGGCGTTCAGTGTTGCAAAGGCCCCCCAAGGTGTCGCTCGTTAACCCTAGGTCACGTAACACGGGGTTTCAGCTTGACGAAAACAGTTATGTGCGTTATCCGCGCGGCCTGCTATATGCGTTTTTGAGCAAGTAAAGAAAGGGTATTCAAGTTAAAATGTTTTGCATTGCACAATACAACTAGAACAAGAATGTGTTGACGGACTGCCGGGGCGTCAATCCGCTACTGGGAAAAGGTTGCTACGGGTCAAGGGCCTTATCCAAAGGGCCGCCGTCCACCTAAAAATCCGGTGGCCGTCGGGAAAGGCTTTACAGGTAGGGGAAAAGGGGGCTTACGGGTTACGCAGCGCTTCACCCAGGGGCTGGGTGAAGCGCTGCAAATGGCCTCGGCCAGCATAGCGGGCTGTGACTTATCAGAACTTAACGTTGCGCGCAAGCGAGAACCCTAGGTTACGTCGCACCCGGTATCGCGTTGAGAGATAGCAAACCGCTTTGTAGAGTGGCCGCTATGACTATCCTCGCCCACACGTACCTAGACGAGCATCCATACCCCGATCCTGGGTTCCCCCATTTTGGGCGTGATGCGCACGACCGTGCTCATGCGATTTATCGCATTGTCGAACACCTGACTGAGCTCGGATTGGCTGAATGGGTCCCCCATTTTTCAGCCTGGCTATCGCGCTATGACGGATTAGAAATTTATGCCGAGGATGAAGATGATCCTCATCTGTGTGTGAGAGAGATTTTGAAGAATCATTGTCAGAACCTGGCGCAAGAAAGCAGCCAGGCCGTAGATCTCGCAGGGCGCAAAGAGAGCATTGTTGACGATATTTTGCAGCAGCCATTTGTCCATTATCGGGCTCACTGGGGCAAAAACATGCTGCCTGATCCTGATTCAATTCAATGGAATCCACTGGAGATGAGCTGGTTCCATTTCCTGCAGCAGGGCGACCCTCAACATCCCACTGAGTCACTGCATATTTTGCTCACATTGCGACATCCTCGTCCGACTCTGGAGACGTTGCGAGCCCATTTGCTTGAACGTTAGAGCATGACTCACCGCCGAACCCCGCCTTGGATCTCGAAGTTCTCCACTTTTATTCCGCGACGCGCCTCCAGTACGACTAAGCCCGCACCGGTTCCGCCACCTCCAAGCCCCCCACCAGTTCCAGTTGCCCAACGTGTAGCAGGGCGGGAGGAAGGGTGGTTGCGTGTTCTTGAGTCTGATGACTTGATCCGTCTACTGAAAGCTCAAAAAGCGGTTCATCAAATGTTCCTGCAGTCTCGCGTAGCAGATCCTGTTTTTAGACGAGATTTCATCCCAGCTATCCGACGATATGCAGAATACGTCCAGCTCATGCCTGCCTCAGAAGCACACCATCACGCCCACGCTGGTGGTTTGTTGGCCCATACGCTGGAGATGGTATTGGCAGCCATGACCTGGCGAAACGCGCATTTTTTACCGACGAATGCTCCCGTTGAGCAGATTGACGCCGAGCGTGATCAGTGGACCTATGTGGTCTTCTACGCGGCACTGCTTCATGACATTGCCAAACCGATGACAGACCTACGGATCTTATGGCGAGGCGGGGCGATGGATGAACCGTTGCGATGGAAACCGCTGGCTGGCTCCTTGTTCGAAGTGGGGCAGGGGCGTCTGGATCTGGAGTATCGGGTCGAGTTTGAGCCAAAAGCCAGCCGGGACTACCAGGCCCATAATCGCCTGGCACTGACCCTGCTTCATCAGATTGCACCAAAATCTGCCTTAACTTTTTTGTCCCAAACGCCTCACGCCTTTGATGCGCTGACTCATTATTTGTCTGGCCACAAGGATGGATTATTGGCTGACATTATCAAACGCGCTGACCAGGCCTCCACCAGCAACGCATTGATGAAGGGCAGTAAGGCTCGTTTTGCGACAGCCAATGCAGTACCGCTGGTGGATTTACTCATGCAAGCGCTCAAAAGCATGTTGCAGTCTGGAACGGAATTGCCGCTCAATCGTACTGGAGCTGCCGGATGGGTGTATGACGGCTCTGTGTGGTTTGTGGCTAAGCGTTTGGCCGATGCCACGCGGGCCTGGATTAAAAAGCATGAGCCTGACGAGTCTGTACCTGGAGAGGCCAAGAACGATAGGCTGTTTGACACATGGCAGGAATATGGAATCTTGCAAGTCAGTCCTCATTCTGGCCAAGCTATTTGGCACGTTGAAATCAACGGGCAAACGCCGGCAACAGAAGAGGGCACAGAAGCCCATCAATATCGACACAGACTAAGTGTGCTGCGCTTTCCACTGTCAAAGCTCTATGATGATCCAAACTTATACCCACCGGCGATGTCCGGAGAGATCCATGTCCGGGCCAAGCGTGGCGATGATGAGTTTGAAACAGAGGCTGATCCAGCTGCGGTTGATTGTGAGCACAGCGCTGACACAACAGTCATTCAAGCCAAAGCTGCTCCAGAACACATTGATGAAGGAATATTGCCGCAAAAGGTGGCCACAACGGCCAAAACTGCTTCAGCTCGTTCCCAAACTGCAGCACCCAAGCGTAATCTCGTACCAGCAATGGAGTTTAGAAAGCCCAAAAATGCGTCAACTGGCGCAGCCAAGCGTCAAACACCGAAAAATGGCGCAACGCAAAGCGGCAACCAGCCCAAACCTGTGCCAGCCTCAAGCAATACTCACCAAACTGCTTCAATTCAGGTATACGACGACGAGACGGTGATTTTGCCAGCCGAACTCGCCGTAGATGGCTTTGATGTTGACGATGATTTTCTGGATGAAGCTGATACAGCATCCAACATTATTCATCGCAGCCCACCGCAAGCGTCGCATAAGCCCACGCCTGTGAACTCAGCGCCGACAGCAACGGTTAGCAGCGCACGCCCAGGCAAAAAATCACATCAACATGAAGCAACAGCCATAGCTGCAGCAAAGGCTAAAAGTGTTGTGCCAGCCTCTGTTGAGCACACACCTGGAGCATTACCAGCCTTACCGACGCCTAAAGCGTCGGTTATTGAGCCAGAGCTTGCTCCAAAGACACAGGCAAAATCTCAACGTATGTTCAGCCAGGCAAGCACCACGCCGGTCGTGTTGACGCCTAGCTTGCCAGAACTGCCGCATGAAGCTCCTGTGAAGGAACCTAGCGAAGCGGCGATGGCGTTTATACAGTGGCTGCAGCAAGGCTTGGCCAGCCGTGAGATTAAGTACAACGAATCTGGGGCCCCCGTGCATTTTGTAGAAGAAGGCATGGCACTGATTTCACCCAAGATTTTCAAGCTCTACGCGGCTCAAACAGGGCCTGAAGAACAGGCCGACGCCATGGGGATGCAGATTCAGCGAGAAGTTATCAAAGCTGGGTGGCATCGGATGCGGCAAATAGAAGGTGGTGGCAAGGTCAACATCTTGCGCTACCAGATCATTGGCAAAGGCAATGTGCCGGTCGCCTCGTTGGCGGCGGTGGTGTTGATGGACCCGGACCGGTTTGTTTTACCCGTGCCGCCCGTCAATCCAGTATTGAAGTTGGATCGTTGAATGAAGGGGATGTTTGACACAGGATAAAGTGCTGTGCTACCGTCCGATCAGTCGTGCAATTCAACGTTTCGACGGGGTTTCGGTTTAGATTACTGTGAGGTGCCTAA
Organism: Alcaligenes phenolicus; assembly: GCF_032063905.1. Classification (NCBI taxonomy): domain Bacteria; kingdom Pseudomonadati; phylum Pseudomonadota; class Betaproteobacteria; order Burkholderiales; family Alcaligenaceae; genus Alcaligenes; species Alcaligenes phenolicus. The sequence goes on along the minus strand of NZ_DAMBOE010000004.1, from coordinate 257,841 downwards.
CTTCACATAATGCAAAAGACTGCTGAACAGGCTCGTTTTCCTCCCTAGAGGACGGCTGGAAAACATCGCATAATGTATATTATGTAAAGTCAATAATAGATAGACTGTAGCCTCATCTCCTTAAGCACCAGTTTTCAGTGCTTTCCAAACCTCTCTCTTCTTCCGGATTATTTTTGCTCTGAAGGTAGTTAAGTCTTCCCTTGCATGGTTATAGTGAGCAGCTATGTAAATCGGAGCAAAGCACCATGGGCCATGTACTACAGTTTGCCGAACGCGATCCCAGCTTGAGTGATGATTTGGCCAAGGCGCAGATTGCAGTTCTGCGTGAAGCCTTGCTGTCCAAGCAGTACGAACGCCTGGATAAGGCAGATCAAACCCTGCTGATTGTGGTCGCAGGTATGGACGGTGTGGGTAAAGGCTCTGCTATCAATACCTTGAACACGTGGCTGGACCCTCGCCATGTGCACACTCTGGCGTTCGGCAAATTAAGTGAAGAAGAAGCCATGCGCCCTTTGATGTGGCGTTATTGGAATAGCTTGCCCGCTCGTGGTCAGACGGGCTTGGTGTTTGGGTCCTGGTATGCGCCTTTAATGAAAGAGCTGGGCCGTAAAGCACCGGATCCGGCCAAGATTGCTTTGTATACCCATCTGATCAATCGTTTTGAAGCGCAGTTGGCCTATCAAGGCGTGCAGGTTCTGAAGCTGTGGTTCCATCTTTCTGCGCAGGCTCAACTGGATCGATGCGCCACCTTGATGTCTGATCCTAGTACTGCCTGGCGTGTCAGCAAGGCTGACCTGAAAGTCCACAAGCAATTCAATCGCTTGCGCAATGCCGCGACGCAAACTATCAATCTGACTCATCGGAATTACGCCCCTTGGGTTGTTATCCCTAGCGCCGATAAAAACCTGCGTGATGTGTCTTTGGCCAAGGTGGTGTTGCAGGCCATGGACAAGCCTATTGTCCCGCGTCAGGTGAAAGAGCCGCATGCCTTCCCGTTTCGCTTGAACGTCCCGACTGCTTCGCTTCATTCCCCTCCTCCTGAAGAATCTGTGCAGGATTACGACGCCGAGCTTTTGCATTGGCAGGGCCGTTTGTCTTGCGCGGCGCGTAGCAAAGCTTTCCGCAAGCACTCTTTGGTGCTGGTGTTTGAGGGGCGGGATGCAGCGGGTAAAGGCGGCACTATTCGCCGTTTGACCGAAGCCCTGGACGTGCGCACTTACGATATCCACCCTATTTCTGCCCCTAATGCTGTGGAACTGGCGCGCCCTTATCTATGGCGTTTCTGGCGCAAACTGCCGCGTCTGGGTGAAATTTCGATTTTTGATCGATCCTGGTATGGCCGTGTGCTGGTGGAGCGAGTGGAAAAATTGATTTCCCGCGCCGCCTGGCATCGTTCTTACGAGGAAATCAACGAATTTGAGGCACAGTTGCTGGCCAACGGTACGGCTGTGATCAAGTTCTGGCTGGATATTGATAAGGACGAGCAGCTCAAACGCTTCAAAGCCCGCGAGGAAACTCCCTTCAAGAATTACAAGATTACGGAAGACGATTGGCGTAACCGGGAGAAATGGACGGCGTATCAACGCGCTGCGGAGGAAATGTTTGCCCAGACCGATACTCACATGGCACCTTGGCATATTGTGCCCAGCAAGGACAAAAAAGCCGCCCGTATTCAGGTTCTGCGTACGGTGGTCCAGACGCTGGAGTCTTTGGATGAGCACATGATCAGCCTGAATGAGCCGGCCTTGTCTGACCAGGTGAGTGAGCAGGTATAAGGATGCAAGTGCTTTGTTACCGACAAGGCTTGACTTCGGTTAGGCGTATTGTCGACTTGCCGTGACGATGAGCCTTATAAATCCTGCCGTGCTGCCAGGCTAAGGATCTTGCGCCAACGTTTGGCTTCTGCAGTATGAGCAGGCTGGATTTCCCAACTTTGCGTTGGGTTACGCAAAGTCAGCGCCAATCCCCTGCCCTGCAGCTCGACCGAATCTATATCCGCAAAAATAAACGCTCGTGTTCCCTGCCCCGTTTGAATCTGACCGCGCTTTTGCAGGGCATCCAGGCGTATTGAACCCTCGGGTAAGGCCAGCTCCAGAATGCGCTGGCCTTGCTGCTTTTTGCCGTGAATGGCCAGATAACGGCGTCGCCATACGAGGAACGGGGCCACCAGAATGGCCGCCGCGATCAGCAGGCTCACGATAGCGGCGATGACCCCGGCACTGGCACTGACCAAGCTAAAGAGCTGCATTCCACCGTACACAAGCGCCGCAATGATCCCCAGGAACAGCAGGACGACGATGATGGGCATGGTGAAAAACTCCTTGTTTTAGCGAGCTTGAACTTTTACGGTAGCCGCGGCTTGGCGGGCGTTTGCACGGGCCGTTTCCAGGTCAAGGTCTGCGGCCAGTGCGACACCCATGCGGCGCTTTTCAAAGCTCTCGGGTTTGCCGAACAGACGGATATCGGTTTGCGGGATGCGCAAGGCTTCGGCCACATTCAGGAAATCCACGTCTTTTGCGTCTACACCGCCGTAGATCACGGCGCTGGCGCCGGGCATACGCAAGGCGGTGTTCACAGGCAGGCCCAAAATGGCGCGCGCATGCAGCTCAAATTCGGACTGCCATTGGGTGGCCATGGTGACCATGCCGGTGTCGTGTGGACGGGGGCTGACTTCACTGAACCAGACCTGATCGCCCTTCACGAACAGCTCGACGCCAAACAAGCCTTGGCCGCCCAGGTTCTGGGTAACGGCTTGGGCAATATCGCGTGCGCTTTGCAGCGCCACGGGACTCATGGGCTGGGGCTGCCAGCTTTCTACGTAGTCGCCATCTACCTGCTTGTGGCCGATGGGATCGCAGAACTGGGTTTCGATCTGGCCGTCTGCGCCTACGGCACGGACAGTCAATAAGGTGATTTCGTAGTCGAAGTCGATAAAGCCTTCAACAATGACGCGGCATTGGCTGACGCGACCACCCGCCATGGCGTAATCCCAGGCTTTGGCAACATCGTCCGGGCCGCTGATCTTGCTTTGACCCTTGCCCGAGCTGCTCATCAAGGGTTTGACTACGCAAGGGTAGCCAATCTTGTCGTCGATAGCGGCTTGCAGTTCTTCCAGTGATTCGCAGAATTGGTAGGGGCTGGTGGGAACACCCAGGGTTTCAGCGGCCAGGCGGCGGATGCCTTCGCGGTCCATGGTCAGGCGAGCGGCACGGGCCGTCGGAATGACGCGTACCTTGCCTTGGGCTTCCAGCTCTTCCAGCACGCCGGTGGCAATGGCTTCAATCTCGGGCACAACCAGGGTAGGCTTTTCTTCTTCGATCAGGGCGCGCAATTGCTCGGCGTCACTCATGGTGATGGTGCGCGAGTGATGGGCGACCTGCTGGCCAGGTGCGTTTTCGTAGCGGTCCACCGCTATGGTTTCTACCCCCAGGCGTTGCAGCGCAATCAGCACTTCTTTGCCCAGCTCTCCCGAGCCCAGGAGCATGATTTTGTCCGACGACGACGATAAAGGGGTGCCCAACAGGCTCATGGCGCGTGCTCCGCTGAAAATGAGAAATTCAAAAGCGGTATTGTAATGCAGGCGACGCCGGGTTTTTTTCAGGCAGGACTGCTTTGTCCGCCCTGCTGGCACACAGGCTTGCAGGGCGGATGTTTTCAAGGCTCTACATCAGTGACCAGGCTACTCCACCATTAGCTGCGCCATCATGCCCAGGTCTTCGTGCTCCAGAATATGGCAGTGGAACATGCGCAGACCCGGCAATTCCTGGCGGAACGCCAAGCGGATTGTTTCATTGGGGCGCAGATTGACCGTATCGCGCCATGCCCGGAACGCCTCCGGTACGGACTGCATCCCGGTTTGGCGTGCCAATACCTGAAACTGTGTTCCGTGCAGATGGAAAGGATGGTCCATATGGGAATCGTTGATCACATCCCAGTACTGCCACTGCCCTGTTGGACAACGCAGGTCGATGCGGTCCATGTCGTAGACCTGATTGTTGATACGGAACATGGAACGCATGGCAGCCATGCCGGGCATCATATCGTTGTCCATGCCTGCCATACCCTGGTGGTTCATCCCGGATGAGTTTGTCATACCAGCGCCGTGCCCAGACTGCATGTCATGGTTCATGGGCATGACTTCGCTGAACACGACTTTTGCGGTACTGGCGGCTGCTGGAATGGCAGGAATTGCGCGTAATTGCTTGGGCAGTTCGATTTCCTGATGGCGGATTGTCAGTGTTCCCAGCGTCAGGGTTTCGGGACTTTCCTGCACCATCATTTTTTGCCGATCGTAATACAGCGCTTGCAAGCTGCTATCCAAATCTTTATCCGCCTGGATAAAGAACTCCACCCGTTCGGCCGGGGCCATCAAAATCGAATCGGTGGCTGCCAAGGGCTGTTCCAATAGGCCCCCATCTGTACCGACTTGAACCAGACGGGCGCCGGGGATATGCAGTTGCAAATAACGGGCAGAACACGAGTTCCACACACGGATGCGTTCTGCCGTGCTGGCCTGGATAAGGGGTTGGCGTTGACCATTCAGCAGCACGAACTGCCCTTCCCTGCCGTTCATCCAGTCTGGACCTGTGTTGGCCGGAATATGGCCATTAATGTCCAGCCGCAGATCGCTAATGGCCCAGTGTTGCTCCGTGTAGTCTTTCAATGGGTCTTTGGGAGAGCGCACAATAATTGTCCCGCCCAACCCGTGGGCAACTTGCTCACCGCTTTTGCCATGAGGGTGTGGGTGATACCAGTACGTACCGGCGCAGCCTTCGGGCAAGGTAAAGCGGTAGTAGCGGCTTTGTCCTGGCATCACCGCGTCTTGTGGGTTGCCGTCCTGATCAGAGGGAACCGGCAAACCGTGCCAGTGGATGGTAGTGGCCTGATCCAGCTGGTTTTCAAACTCGATTTCTACTTGGTCGCCCTCATATAGTTCGATCAGCGGGCCAGGAGCTTGGCCGTTGTAAAGCCAGAGTTCGGTGCTTTTTCCATCTGCCAGAACGCGTTGATGGGCAGCAGCAGTAATTTTGGCCTGGAAAAGTCCGTTTTTCTGACTACTGTTTTTAAGTACAGGTAGAGCTTGCAAATCCTGGCCAGCCGGCATTTTCTCTATGGGCATCAGGCCTTGGCGGGTGCTCATGCCGTGACCGGGCATACCTTCAGACATGGAGCCGTGGTGCCCCATCATGCCCTGCCCCCAGCTTCGCATAGGCAGGCTACTCAAGAGGCTGGCGCCCAAAGTCAGTTTAAAAAAATCGCGTCGTTTCATGGGTTTATCCCTATCAATCATCAATACACACGTACCACCCACGCCTGTTCAGCACAGGCTTCTACAGCTTGGGGCGGCAATTAAGACGAGATGATCAGGACGAGCGCGGAGGTGGCTGGGCGGGGCCAATCAGCCGGGAGACGTAGTTTTGATGCAGGGGAACGGGAGGGAAAACGGGCTGTAATGCCACCGCTTCAGGCGGTGGAGCCTGCGTCGCCAGACAAGCGCAGCAACCACTTTTCATTGGAGTGCTGCAATGGTTGGGAGCACTATGGTGAGATTGCCCCGACGAGGCATGTTGCGCTTGAACAGTGCTGCGATCCGTATTTTGAATCGTAGCGTGTGCGGCAAAGCTGCTACTCACACTCATGCAGGCAAAAAAAACAAGCAGGCCGACTAATAAAAGCCAGCCTATTGTTTTGCGAGATGAAATGGGTGCGCGCAGCATGGGCAAAAGCTTAGCATAAGCCTTCTGGGCATCGTTTGCGCTAAAACAGACCGTTACACGCAGTGGTCTATCCAGGCGATTGAAAGCGCAGCAAATCAGCCTTACGGATGGCTGGCATAGGCAGCTAAATAGATTTTATTATTCAGGATCGTTCTTGATCAGGCGTCGCTTCAACCGTAGGGGGCGTACAGGCTGGCTTTGGGCCTGTGCCAGTTCCTGGCTAAGTCGTTGGGCTGTTTTGCGCGCCTCTTCATTCTCCCGCTCCAGCAAAGCAGCGCGAGTACGCAACATTTGCAATTGCCCCTGCATCTCTTTGGCCAAGCTATGGCTGATATCCATAGCCGCTTGCATCGCGCGGCGCTCGCCCTGCTCTTGCCCCAACTCCTGGCGCAATTTCTGCATTTGATCCTGCTGCTTGTTCAGCTCCTGTTCGTGAGCCTGGCGCTGGGTCTTGTTCGCTTGCTCGGCCTCTTCTATTTGCTGACGCAGTCGCGTTTGAATGGAGCGTTCCTTGTCGATTTCCAATAAAGCACGGCGCTCGTTGGCCTGGGCTCGTTCTTCGGTCAGCTCAATAGCCTTTTGCAGCCGCTCCAAGTCCTGGGTGAATTGCTCACCTTGGCGGCGCAGTTCCTGTTGAACCAATTGTTTTTCGGTTTCCAGCTCGTTTTGACGTTGTTTGGCGTGCAGCAAGTCTTGTTTCAGCGCTGCTTGTACCTGACCGGCTGCCTGTAGTTCTTCTTTCAGCTTTTCTATATGGGCTTGGGCATTTTTCAAGGCGCCCTGTTCTACTTCCAGCGCCTCTTGGGCCTCCAGGGTTTGGGCTTGGACCTGTGCGACGCGTTCATCAGCCTGAGTCTGGTAATGCAGCATCTGCTGCTTCGAGTGCCCCATCGCTTCTTGCCAGATACGGCCCAGCAGCTGCCCCGTCAGGGCTTGTAGCTCTTCGGGCATGTTGGCCACATCCAGCCGAACTCGACTTTTATCCCGCAAATCTTCCCAGAACGTCTGTAGTGCCTGAGCCGGAGCGCTCATGCTGCCTTTGCGCACCAATTGGTACAGCTTGTTGGCCGTAGGTGTGACTCCATAGCGGAAAAACAGGAGCGCAGCCACTTCTTTGTACAAAGTCTGCGTATGGCTGAAGCGATCACGCAATTGGGCAACATCGGCCAGGATTTGCCCTTCGTTTGGCTGGTTTTGCTCCATTTTTCCACCTTTCTCGATAATTTAATTAATAATACAACGTAATATATAAAATTATCAACAATTCGTATTCTGTAATTTGACATTATCTCTATAATGTCAAATATCTAGCCATAAACAGGCTGGATTGCACAGGCACGGGTTTGAAAGCCCTTCCCTGCTCTCTTAACGCCGCCGTTTTTCTGCTTATTCATGGAAATAGCCAACACTTCGCCCTCAACGAATTTGGGATCGGACGATATTGCTCAATTGCTGGCTCGTTTTGACGGGCGGCAAGGGGCCAACCGCTCTATCGGCGGACGTGCACAGATTGAGGCGCAAACAGATATAGAGGCATTGCGAGCCTGGTTGGCGCGCTATGTAGATAGTCCACGCACGTATGCGAACTACCGCAAGGAGGCGGAGCGCCTCTTGTTATGGGCGGTATTGGAGCGTCGCAAGGACTTGTCCTCTCTTAGTCTGGAAGACATCCTGGCCTATCGTTTGTTTCTGGCGGATCCTCAACCCGCTCATCGCTGGGTGGTTCAAGGGCGCTCCCGCCCTGCTCGTCACCATGCGGCATGGCGGCCATTTGCGGGGCCTTTGTCTGAAAGCAGTCGAAATCAGGCGTTATTGATTCTGAACTCTTTATTTGGCTGGCTGGTGCAGGCGGGGTATTTGGCGGGCAATCCTTTGGCCTTGTCTCATCAGGGCCGACGTCAAAAGAAAACCACCGCCCCCCAGCAACGGTACTTGACCCGGTTGCAATGGCGTTGGGTACAGGAGTACATCCAGGCCCTTCCTGAAGATACGCAGAGCGAGTTGCGCTACAAAGCCCGCGTACGTTGGCTCTTTTCTATTCTTTATGGCGGCGCCCTGCGCATTTCCGAACTGGTTCAGGCGCGTATGGCCGATGTTCAGGAACGTGTTGATGCGGGAACGACGGCTCAGTGGTGGCTGCATATCCATGGCAAGGGCGACAAATGGCGTCGTGTGCCTTTAACGCAAGAGCTGTACGGCGAATTGATGCGCTACCGGCAGGCGCATGGGCTGGAAGGACCGCCCCAGGCTTTGGAGCCCTATCCTTTATTAATGTCCGCCGGTGCCAGCGACAAGCATTTGACGCGGGCCATGGCGCATGTTCTGGTCAAACAGGTTTTTCAAGGCAGTGCGGATCGTTTACGGAGTCTGCATCCCGATCAGGAGTCCCAGGCCCGTATTCTGGAGCAGGCCTCGGCTCACTGGCTGCGTCACTCGGCAGGTTCTCACCTGGCTGATCAAGGGGTAGATTTACGTATCATCCGTGACACTTTGGGCCATGAGTCTATCGCTACGACCAATATCTATCTGCATGCGGATGATGATCAGCGTCACCAGGCTCTGGAACAATCCCATAGCCTGGGTTGGAAATAAGGCATCCGCTTCGAGACAAGAAAATCAGACGCAGACAGCCCGCGGCAATGCGGTAGGATACGATTCCTGAGGGGGCTGCGTTCCTGGTGTCAGGTATGCTCCCCGCCCAAGCCTTGCTATAGCTGATTGTTGGAGTACCTATCCCTTATGGACACTTTTAATGTCATGCGCACCTTCCGGCGCATTGTGGAGCTGGGCGGACTTGCCAAAGCCGCGGAGGATCTGGGGATATCCGCAGCGGGTTTGAGCAAGCAACTGCGTACCTTGGAAGCGCATCTGGATACGGTGCTGATCCAGCGCACTACGCGCAGCATGAGCCTGACGGAGACTGGCCGCAGCTACTATGCCGAATGCTGTCGGATACTGGATGAGCTGGACGCTTTGGAGCGCTCGGTCAAACAGCAGTCCCAGCGCGTGACGGGGACCTTGCGCGTGAATGCCCCCTTGTCGTTTGCACTTAGCGTCCTGTCGCCATTGATGACGGATTTTCTGCACAAGTATCCGGAACTGAAGCTGGAACTGGTGATGGAAGACCGGATCGTGGATGCCGTGGCTCATGGTTTTGATGTCTCGGTGCGTTTGCGTAGCAGCCTGGATGATTCCACCCTGATTGCTCGTCGCCTCGCCACCATCGAGCAAAAATTATGCGCCGCCCCCACCTATTTGAAGCAGCATGGGCTGCCTCAGACCTTGCAGGATCTGCGCAATCACAAAATGATCAGCTATAGCCTGGCACATACCCAGGGCCTTGCTTTTGATAGTGATTTCGACAGCAATCCTCAACAGCACACCCCCAGTGGTACGGCTTTGCTGTTTTCAGGTGAGCATAGTCAAGTGAATAACAGCCTGATGCTGCGCGACTTTCTGATTGCGGGTTTGGGTATTGGCGCCCTGCCTTCCTTTCTGGCAGATCCAGCAATTGCTTGCGGGCAGTTGCAACGTGTTTTGCCCGAATTGGTGAATGAGCCCCGCCATATCTACGCCGTATATCCGACCAATCGCCACTTGCAACCCAAGGTCAAAGCCTTCGTGGATTATCTGGCCGACCAACTGCCCCATGCCATGTCCAACGCCCTGTAAACAGACCTTTATGAACTCGAAGTAAAAACTGTCTGCACCGCCACGTGCTTATTCTCCGCTCCGGGGAACGCTATTGTGATGACCATCTTACAAGGACATCACAATGCACGATCAAACACACCCGACCCAGCCGCTTGCCTCCCCCCTGATTATTGATTTCTTCCATGATGCCGTCTGCGGATGGTGTTATGTCATGTCGCCACGCTTGCGGCAAGTTGCCGCCGAACTGGGCATCCAGGTCCGCCACCATACCTTTGTTCTGCAAGACAGCCGCGAGCAGATGCTGCAAGCCTTCGGTTCCATGGAGCGCGCCAAACGTGAAATCCTGGGCCACTGGGCCGGCTGCGCCCAACACGACGATACGCAGTCCATCAATATCGAGGGCATGCGAGCACAGAACTTCAACTATCCCCACGGAATGTTGTCCGCTCGGGCGTGTCAGGCGGCACAGCTACTTTCTGGCGATAACGCCCATTGGGATTACTTCGATGCGGTGCAGCGTGCGCATCTGGCAGAAAGTCGCAATATCGGCGATATGGACACGCTACTGGCGGTCGCCATTGCGCAAGGCTTTGATGGTGAGGCCTTTTTGAATGCTATGGATAGCGATATCGCGCAGCAGCGAGTGCAAGCCGATCGCGCCGAAGCGGTACGGCTAGGGATCCAGTCCATCCCCACTTTATTAGTCTCCTCACGCAAGACTGGCCAAGTGTTGGCCCGTTTGCAGACCCAATCCGTCGAAATGCTCAAAAGCCGTTTGCGCGCTCTGCTGTAAGCGCTGCCCCTCTCTTTCTTATCTACGCTTCATAAAAGGACATCCCATGTCGATTCGTTTTTCTCACCGTCTTCTCGGTTTACTGCTGGTTGGTGCAAGCAGCATGAGCGTCTCTCTGGCTCATTCCACTCACCCAGCGAGCAATCCTTTGCCCCTTAGTGCTCAGGAAGTGGGCATCAGCCCCTGGGGGCCGGACGATGAAATTGGTCGCTTGAACCTGATCACCCCTGCTTCCCGGGCCGCCATCTTGTCCCGTCTGGATGGCAGCAAAGTCTATGATCTGGCAACCGACTACTACCTGGGCATGCCCAGCTGGCAGGACGCGGGAGACCCGCATTATCAGTTCTGGATGACCCATACCCCCCGTGGTACCGCAGTGGATGACCCGATGGGAGTTGGCGATGAGATGAACGCGGTTCGTAGCTACACAGGCACGGCTTTTTCCATGTACAGCCACACGGGCACTCATATCGACGCCCTGAATCATTTCGGGATTCATGGAAAGATCTGGAATGGCTTCAAGGCCGATGAACATCTGGGCGACCGTGGTTGGAAACGGACCGGCATCGAGAAATTCCCGCCCTTGATTGCCCGTGGTGTCTTGATAGATGTGGCCGCCGCCAAAGGCGTAGACATGCTGCCCGACCAATACCGCATCACACGTCAGGACTTGAAGGATGCCCTGGCTCGTCAGAAAACGGTGCTGAAAGAAGGCGATATTGTCCTGATCCGCACGGGCCGCATGAAGCTCTTTAATGATCCCAAAGCCTATATGAACGCGCCACCCGGCATGGGTCTGGATGCTGCTCGCTATCTGGTGGAAGAAGGTGGTGCGATGATTGTGGGTGCGGACAATTTGAGCTTTGAAACCTTCCCGTCCGAGGTGCCTGATGACTATGTCCCCCTGCATACCTATCTATTGGCCCAACAAGGCGCACCGATCATTGAGTTGATTGCCCTGGATGAATTGTCCAAGGACAAGGTCTATGAGTTCGCTTTTATTGGTGGTCCGCTCAAGATCCGGGGCGGTGATGCGGCTCCGCTGCGTCCGGTTGCCATCCCGATTCGCTGATCCACAGGCTTCATAAAGAAACCCGTTTTTTTAGCCCCTGATGCGTTTGCGAATAAGGGCTATCGCGTTTGCCTGCTGTTAGGTGCCGCTCAATATGCTACTGTTGGGTGGGTTTGAATGCGCCGGGCGCCTGTTAAAGAGGCGTCCGGCTTTTCTTTATGGAGTACGTAATGATTTACACCGTTTATCTGTCCGGCGAAATTCACACGGATTGGCGTGAGCAGATTGCTCAAGGTGCAAAGGCCGCTGGATTGGATATTACTTTTACCAGCCCTGTTACCGATCACGATGCCAGCGATGCCGCGGGCGATCACCTGGGACCGGCCAGCGAAGGTTTCTGGCGTGATCACAAATCCTCCAAAATCAATGCCATCCGTACCAGAACCCTGATTGAACAGGCGGATCTGGTCGTGGTGCGTTTTGGAGACAAGTACAAACAGTGGAATGCGGCCTTTGATGCTGGCTTCTGTGCCGCCTTGGGCAAACCGTATGTGACTTTGCATGCCGAAGACATCATCCACCCTTTGAAAGAAGTGGATGCCAGCGCACAAGCCTGGGCGACCACGCCCGAGCAAATTGTCGAGATTCTGCGCTACACGCTGAAAGCCTGACTACCGCTTGCTGCGAACTAAACAGATTGCCCCCGAAGCCTACATGGAATCCAGGCTTCGGGGGCAATGTTTTGCGGATCAAGCAATCGCTATGTGACGGACTGGCATCCGCTCAAATCCGGATGCCAGACTGTCTTACCAGGCGTATCTGATGCCCAGCTGGAAGTTGCTTTCCCGGTACTTCTCGCTACCCATCATGTAGGAAACCCGCCCAAAGGCACTGGTGCTCTTGGACAATTGGGCGTTCAGGCCCAAGGTGGTTGCCATGACATGCTTGGGCATGGGGTCCCCCACGGATTTGTCGTTAAAGGACATATGGGAGATGCGCGGCATGCGCCAGTAGTTCAGCTCCGCAAAAGGAGCCAGCTGCATGCCCTGGCTGCCTTCAATATCTGCCTTGAAGCGCAGACCCACCCGATAAGCCGCCGAGTTCATGTTTTGCTTATGAATCTGCGTCTGGGTTTGTTCATACACATCGCTGGCATTGAAGTTGGACCAGATCACTTGCGCCTGAGGTTGCAGGTAATAGCGGGTTTGACCGGAATCAGACAGCAAGAAACCATAGCCGCCTTCCAAAGAGGCCGACAGGCTGCGCGAGTTGTACTTCTCCTCGGCCAGACCATCGCCCTTGACCTTGTTTCTGAACCAGCCTTGCATCACCCAGCTGTCTACATAGGCCCCGGTTTCCGGCTCGGCGGGCTTTTGTTGCCAGGTGGCGTACAGGCCCAGGTTGTAGCCCTGGACTTTGCCTTCAGCCTTCAAGCGCTCGTTATGAGTCTTGCTCTTGCCATCCGAGTACAAGGCCATCACCCCAAGGCTGAGCTGACTTTGATTGGCATAGGTGTTTTGCCAGACATCCGAACCAAAATGGATCAGGGTATTGTCCATTTTGCGCTGATTGCCGAACTGGTTATCAAAGCGTTCCTGCTTGTGAACCAGACGCGCCCAGGCGGTACGGCCGGGACCACGGGCTTCCTGGCGCTCTTGCCAGCGATGACGCTGGGTAGACAGGGCCATTTGGCGGTTGGAGAAGTAGGCGTCAATTTCAGGGCGATACGCGGTCGGCTCATCCGGTTCCGGGCCAGGACCGGGGCCCGGATCAGGCCCTGGACCTGGATCCGGGTCGGGATCTGGGTCGGGATCAGGATCTGGGTCCGGAATGACCGGGTCACCGGCAATTGAATTCAGATACCAGCTTTCCGCCTCCCCGCCCTTGCCGCCTTTGACCAGATAGTAGTCATACAGACCCGCGACCAGGCTGGGGGTGGAGCTGGCACGATAGCCGGTAGAGCCACTATCCAGGCTGAATGCCGTGGCGGAGGTTGTCGCGGTATTGGTGGCGGTGCCGCTATCTGCCGATACGACCTTGATCCCAACCTTGGTTTGTGCGCCGTCATCCATCTCATCATCAAAGCGCTTGATACGCAGACGAGTGGTGCCAGTGGCTTGGTTGCGCACAATCAGCTGATCCGTGGCCGAGCTATCGTCTTGCAGCTCTGTCCACAGTTCAATCAGGCCGTTATTACCATTCAAGGTATCTACGTTCAGGGTTTGGAAACCCTGTATATCCGCCGGTTTGGCAAAATGCACTTCACTATCATCCAAGCTCAAGGTGTTGACCTGAACATAGTCAGCTGCAGTGGGAACGGTGGCCGGATTGGGATCTTTCTTCAGTTGCCAGATACTGCCCTGGCTAAGCTGCAGATTGGCGATATTGCGTGGATCGCCAGGGTTGGTGGGCGCTGCAATTCTGGCCGCACCCGAGAGCAATGACTGCTTGGCCGTCAGCTCCAGCTCCCCTTGGTTGACCTGATACAGATAATCGCCCTCGATGACGGAACCATTGGAAGCATCAAGCTGCAAATAGGCCTGCTTGCCATAGATTTCCATCCCTACTTGCAGAGCCGTGCCCAAAGGATCTTTGGCTTTTTGCTGTAGTGCCGTGACCTGGCTGTTATTCAAGGTCGCGGTCAGCAAGCTGCTGGCCTTGTCGCCAGTGGTGGACTGGGCATAAATGGCCGAGCGCCCCGCCTGAAGGCTGGAGTCATTCATCTCCAGCGAGGACTTGGCAGTCATCCGCACTGCAAACTGGCCTGCCTCAATGCGAGAGCCTTGATTCAGGGTCAGCGTGGAGTTTTCCTGAATACTGGCGCCTATGCGTATAAAAGGCTCATCTTTCAGGTCTTTCAGCGTAACCGTACTGTCGTTCAAGGTGATGTGGCTGTTGTAGCGGGCATCCAGCCCCAGAACCTTGTCGCTGATCTCCTCGCCCAGCGTTTTCTTGCGGAAGTTCACCATGTCCACGCTGTTCAGGGTGATTTTTCCGCCTAAAAAGGCATTCGCACCTTGAACATCATTGCTGCGAGACGCATTCTTCAGGTTGAAAACTTCAATTTTGCTGCGCTGGGACTGTCCGGTCTGGCCAATTGTGATGGATGCGTCACTGGACGCTGATATCGCCCCGCTATAGTCACTGTTTTGTTCTGACTGGAAGAACATTTCCAGATGATCGACTGTGACTTCGGCATCCCGCCCCGCCATGATGCCGTTCTGGCCGGTGGACTTGGAGTCGGCTGCTTCAATCACCGTGGAGCCGGTGAAATGCACTTTGGACAGGTTCGAGACCCGAACGCCCGAGGTTTTGCTGATGATGGTGGTGTCATTCAAGGAGGCATCCATGCCAGCGCCGCCCAGGAACAGACCAGTACCCGGATCCACGCCCACCTTGACGCCCTTGCTGGTAATTTTCAGCTTGTCAGTGACCAGCTTGGTCTCCGATCCTTGTGAGGAGCTGATCGACATGCCGGTATTGTCAGCGGTAATCGTGACATTGCTTAATTCGATCAGACTTTTACTAGCATAATCACCCCAGAGTATTCCTTCTTGCGCCGTAATTTTGCTGTCTTTCAGCGAAAGTGTGGTTTGTGTGGAACCGCCCTGGCTATTCTGACTACCCTCGCCGTCTATTCCCACACCATTTGTTTGGATGATGTCTAAATACTGACCTTTAAAGACCGTGTCTTTATCTGTAATGACGGCTTGTTGAGACGGCGGCAATTCTCGACCAATCCAGATTGCAGCTGTTTCCGAGCCGGAACCAGTAATTTTCAAGACAGACTTATCGTTTTTTTGCGGTACGCCGTTGGCGTCCGTAATGTCGCTGGTATTGAGCTTGATTTCAGAGCCGCTACGCACGAATACCAGAGGGGCGGTGTCGCCAGCGGTGGTTTTCAAGGTATAGGCTTTGGAGACATAAATTTGAGCTCCTCTTGTTTCTTTATCCAGTTCTATTTTTATTATGCCGGAGTTGTAAATATCGTAAGGATTGCTTCCCGTTAGATCTCCAGAAAGGTGCAACATTGCAGCATTAACGGTGGGTGAAATGGAACTGGCTAATAGCCCCATGGATAGCGCTTGTATCAGTATTGAATAGGTCAATTTGTGCTGAAACCGTGGTTTGCGCATAATCTCTCCCTTTTTTGTTGACAGGTCTTTCTTGCTGGAACTGAAATATGTAAGGCTTGATCGAGATATTTTTTAGAACAATAAAGTTAACATTGAAACTTTTGATAAAAGATCTAATTGTTTTAAATTTAAATAAATGCAACTAAGGGTTTTTGCCTATGGTTGAAAACAGGAATAAAAAGGCTTGCTTTTAAAACAACAGGTTTTAAAGGGCGTCAGTGGCGGTGATCCAGGGGGCGGGGCTGGGTCTGACGCTAGCGGATGAAGAGATTTCTTCCCTGGGGTGAGCCAAGCAAGATGGATTCCTTGCTATCAAGGCTTGAGCCGGAAAATGCACGATACCCATATGCTCGAAATGGTCTGATTTTTAGAATTGGCATAGCCGTGGCTATATTGGTTTGGCCATTGCCCTGGCGGCTGTACCGCTGAACCTGAATGCCGTCTGGATGGGTTTGTTGGGAGCAGCGGCCTTGGCTGGCCTGTTCCTGGGGAGCCTGGTGTCGGGCGTGATTGTGGACCGAGTGGGTCGACGCAAGATTTTTGCATGGGACATGCTGTTTGCCGCCGTGCTCTCGATTGCCCAGTTTTTTGTCACCGAAGCCTGGCAAATGCTCTTGTTGCGCTTTGCGCTGGGGGTGGTGCTGGGCTTTGATTATGTGGTCAGTAAAGCACTGTTGAACGAGCTCTCGCCCGTGCGTTTTCGGGGCCGTTTGTTGAGCATCATGGCCATTGCCTGGGTGGCTGGTTATGCCTGCTCCTATGCGGCCGGATTTTTGCTGCGTGATCTGGGCCCCGATGCCTGGCGCTATATGTTTTCAGCGAGCTTGGCGCATGAAGGAGAGGACTGGAGAAAAATAAGGCCGTGCTTATGATAAGCACGGCCCTGATTTTAGCTCAGCTTCACCCGACGCAAACGCAAGGCATTGCTGACCACAAAGACGCTGGACAAGGCCATGGCGCCTGCGGCAAACATGGGCGAGAGCAAGGTGCCGTTAAAGGGATACAGCACGCCGGCCGCTACCGGAATCAGTGCCACGTTGTAGGCAAAGGCCCAGAACAGGTTTTGACGGATATTGCGCATGGTGGCGTGGGACAAGGCAATCGCGGTGACTACGCCTTGCATATCGCCCGACATCAGGACCACATCGGCGGCTTCAATGGCGATGTCCGTCCCGGTGCCAATCGCAATCCCCACGTCAGCGACGGCCAGAGCGGGGGCGTCGTTAATGCCATCACCGACATAGGCCAGATGCTGATGGCTGTCGCGCAAGGCCTGGACCGCTTGTACCTTGCCTTCAGGCATGACTTCTGCCACCACTTCGTCAATGTTCAGACGGCGGGCAATGGCATTGGCCGTGTGGCGGTTATCACCAGTAATCATGACGACCTTGATGCCACGGGCGTGCAGTTGCTCGATGGCCTGCGGGGTGGTTTCTTTGATGGGGTCAGCTACGGCCAGCAAGGCAATCACTTGCTTGTTACGGGCGGCGTACATGGGGGTTTTGCCGTCCTGGGCCAGGGTCTGGGCTTGCTCGGTAAAGGCAGACAGGTCTGCGCCTAGCTGTGTCATCAAGCGGTCTGCGCCCACATGCCATTGGTCGGCACCAATCTGGGCGGTGACGCCCAAGCCTGTCAGGGATTCAAATTGCTCGGCTTTAGGCAGCGTGATTTGCTTGTCCTTGGCGGCGCTGACGATGGCTTGGGCAATCGGGTGCTCGGAGTAGTTTTCCAGAGCGGCAATGGCAGCCAAAGCCTGATCCTGGTTTTCCCCGGGAGCGCAGACAAAGTCGGTCAGTTCGGGCGCGCCTTTGGTCAGGGTGCCGGTTTTATCCACGGCAACGACTTTCACATCGCGCAGTGCTTGCAGAGAGTCCCCTTTACGGAACAGAACGCCAGCCTGTGCGGCTCGGCCCGTTCCCACCATGATGGAGGTCGGTGTGGCCAGGCCCATGGCGCAGGGGCAAGCAATAATCAGCACAGCGACGGCATTGACCAGTGCAAAGCTCAATGCGGGCGATGGGCCAAAAATCAGCCAGACAATGGCGGTCAAGACAGCCAGTGTCATGACGGCGGGTACAAACCACAGCGTGATTTTGTCGACCACGGCTTGAATAGGCAGCTTGGAGCCTTGGGCCTGCTCAACCATGGAAACAATATTGGCCAGTACGGTGTCCTGCCCCACGGCGGTAGCCTCAAATTCCAGCGAACCTTTTTGGTTCACCGTGCCGCCAATGACTTTATCACCCTGGGATTTGGACACCGCAATGGATTCGCCCGTCACCATGGATTCATCCACATAGCTCTGACCGGCAAGAACATCGCCATCAACCGGGATACGCTCGCCGGGGCGAACCAGCACGACATCGCCCGTATGCAGATCTGCTAAAGGCAGCTCGATTTCCTGACCGTCGCGGCGTACACGAGCGGTAGGTGGCTGCAGGCTGAGCAGGCGTTGAATGGCTTCAGACGTGCGACCTTTGGCGCGCGCTTCCATGACACGGCCCAGCAAAATCAGGGCGACGATGACAGCGGCCGCTTCAAAGTACACATAGACGGATTCGGAAGGCAGCCATTGTGGTGCAAAGGTAGCCACCAGCGAGAAGCTGTAAGCTGCCAGGGTGCCCACAGCGACCAGCGAGTTCATGTCGGGCCCACCACGCAAGAGAACAGGAATCCCTTTGGTGTAGAACTCGCGGCCTGGGAACAGCAAGACCAGCGTGGTCAGTACAAACTGAATCAGCCAGCTGTTTTGTGTACCTATGGTGCTGGCTACCCAATGATGGAAAGCAGGCACCATATGGCCGCCCATTTCCAGAATGAAAACGGGCAAGGCCAGCACCGTCGCCAGCCAGAAACGCTTGCGCAGCGTTTCGTAGGTTTGCTCGGCACGCTCGAACTGGTCATTTGTGACAGCCGCCTCGGCAAGGCTGGCGGGATAGCCGGCTTTGCTTACCGCCTGAATCAGCTCAGGAGCTTTCACACCCTGCGCTACTTGCACATGGGCTTTGGCGGTTGCCAGATTGACCGAGGCTTTTTGTACGCCCGGCACTTTCAGCAAGGCCTTTTCAACCCGGCCCACGCAGGAGGCGCAGGTCATGTCCTGCACGTCCAGCACAATGTCTTGCTGGGAAATTTTGTAACCACCCTTTTCCACTGCCTGCATAATGGCGTCGACCGGGGCGGCACCCTCAAATTCCACGGTGGCCTTGTTGGTGGCCAGATTGACCTGGGCCGACTGCACACCGGGGACTTTGCCAATAATTTTTTCAACCCGACTGACGCAGGAAGCACATGTCATGCCTTCCACATCTAAAGTCAGGCGTGAGCCCTTGTTTGAAGCGCTGCTTGTCATCGAAATCACCCTTCAATGGATCGTCAATGAAGCCACTTTAGGGCTTGACCCGATGGGAAGGTCAACAGCTGATAAAAAAAACGCCTCCGAAGAGGCGTTTCAAGGGGGAACTACGACTAATTAGGGATCAATCAGCAGCTTAGTAAGCAACAAAGGTGCCGTTGTTGTTGTTCCAGTCTTTGGCTTCTGCTGCAACCTGATCACGGCTCAGCTCGGAGCGGGTATCGATACGTGGGTAGTCGCCCATGGAACCCGTGCTAATGTAGCCTTGCTCTTGAGCAGCAGCCAGTTCCTGAACCACTTGCTGACGGCTCAAAGGAGCGTCGGTCGATTCAATTGCTGGGTAGTTCAGGTTTTCGCCGGTAGCGACATTGTTGGTGGCTGCCATGGCAGTGCCGCTCAAAGCGGTAGCACCAAGAATCAGGCTGGCGATAGTTGCGCGTGCGATGTTTTTCATTATTTACTCCAAATCTACGGTGTGTTTTTCGGTGGTTCGCTGTTGTGTTCAGCGAATCGTTAGATGGAGTATGAGCCTTTCTAAGCCTAGTAAAAACCCTTAATATTGCAAACGTATTTCCATTCATGGAACAATTCAAATGAGTACCATTATCGCCGGGCCCCTGCTCAACGACATCGCGATCTTCGTGGAAGTGGCTCGTGCCCGCCACTTTAGCCGTGCTGCCCAAGCCCTGGGAATGCCGGTTTCCACCGTGTCACGCCGTATCCGCGAACTGGAAAAAGAAGTGGGTGTGGCCCTGCTCAAACGCAGCACGCGCAATGTTGATGTGACCGACGCGGGACAAGTGTATTTCGAGCGCTGCCTGGCTGTCGTCGAACAGGCTCGTCTGGCTCATGAACAATTGCTGGATGTGGCTCAGACCCCCAAAGGACGTTTGCGGGTTTCCATGCCTGCCAGTTTCAGCATTGTGCTGATGCCCGCCATTATCCGGGGCTTTAATCAACAGTATCCGGATATTGAGCTGGAGTTTGACCTGACCATACGGCCTATTGATTTGCAGGCCGACAACTACGATTGCGTCATCCGTGTGGGTGCCCAGCCTGACTCCAGCGCGGTGGCCACCATGTTAGGACAGATTCGTCTGGGGCTGTATGCCACCCGCAACTATCTGGACCGCAAGGGGCGACCCAAGCATCCTTCTGAACTGGCAGGTCATACTTGTATTTGTGCCCGCCCCGCCAGCTCGGATCGAGTCTGGTCCTTGCGTGGTCCGAATCAGGAGCGCTATGACGCGATTGTGGAAGGTTCCATTACCGTCAATAACGCCATCATGATGCGCAAACTGGCCGTGCATGACCTGGGTATTACCGCCTCTTCCTTGCTGGAGCGAAAATTGGATCCGGATTGCGCACACCTGGAGCGTGTCTTGCCGGATTGGGAGTTTGCGCCCTTCCCTATTCTGGCTTTGCTCCCCTCGCGTCTGATGCCACAAAAGACGCGCGTGTTCCTTAATTATCTGCGTAGCGAGCTGGATAGATTGATGTCTCAACCCGAACTGGATGTAGCCGCAGCCGGTCAAGCTTATCCGTAAGAAAATAAGCAGTATGCTTATGAATCGGTGTTGCCCAAGGCCTATCTATGCTATTTATAAACGTTTGGTCCTGTGGGGCCAATGCCATGACGGAGGGAAGCGCATGAAAGTAGGACTGCAAAGCTTGCTGGCTGGAATGGTGATGAGCTTGGCCTTGGGGAGTGGCAGTGTGTGGTCACAAACAGTATTGCTGGAAGCGGTAGAGCAAGGCGATAGCGCCAAAGTGCGCGAGATTCTTTCAGAAAAGCGGGCTCGCGCCAGCGTCAGTGTCAGCGACGATCAAGGGCAAAGCCCCTTGTTACGTGCAACGTGGTTGAACCATATTGATATTGCCCGCCAGTTGATACGCGCCGGTGCGGATGTAAATCAGGCCGACTCCATTCACGACAGTCCTTATTTGGTTGCGGGTGCACAAGGTCGTCTGGAAATCCTGCGCATGACTCTGGAAAACGGAGCCGATCTGCGTAGCGTGAACCGTTATGGTGGTACGGCGCTGATTCCAGCGGCTGAGCACGGTTATGTCGATGTCGTGCGCCTTTTACTGGCGGCGGGGGTTGACCCTAACCATGTGAATTACTTGGGCTGGACTGCCTTGCATGAGGCGATTGTGCTCTCTGATGGCGGGCCGGCACACCAGGAAGTGCTGCGTTTGCTGATCAAGGCCGGAGCGGATGTGAACCTGCCGGATCGTCAGGGAGTGCGGCCCTTGAGCCTGGCTCGCCAGCGTAGCCAGACTGAGATGGCCGAGATTCTGGAACAGGCTGGCGCGAATCCTTGAACGTCGCCGACTCGGCGGCTGCATTTTTCTTCTAATCACAACAATAACGATTTTATGTCTTCTACTCAGACTGCCCCGTCGTCGACGGGTGTTCAAGCCAGCCCAGCTTTGTGGCTGGCTTTCGTCATTCTGGTCGGCTTGAACCTGCGCCCTTTTCTGACCTCCAGCGGCACCTTGGCACGACAGGTGGCCCAAGGTTTGAACATGCCCCTGAGCAGCCTGGCCTGGCTGACTTTGCTGCCCATGATGGTGATGGGACTGGGCGCTTTCTGCATGCCCTCCTTGCGGCGCGTTCTGGCACTGCGCCATGTGCTGATTACTTCCCTTCTCTTGCTGTGCCTGGGCTGTGTGCTGCGCTGGTTTGTGCCTAATGGGGCCAGTCTGATTGCAACAGCGCTGATCTGTGGTTTGGGCGTGTCCTTGCTGCAAGCGGGGATGCCCGGTTTGATCAAGGAACAGTTTCCGCGCCATATCGCTCAGGTCACCGGAGTTTACTCCGCGACCTTGATGGGTGGGGGGGCTTTGGGTGCGCAGATTACGCCGTGGGTCAGCTCCTTGACGGATAGCTGGCGTATCGCTCTGGCTTTCTGGGCCTTGCCGATCAGCGTAGCCTTGTGGATTGCCTGGAAAGTGGTGCCGCGTGAAGCTCCGGGTGCGAATTTGTCTCCCCCGTCCCTGTCCTTGCTGGCTCGCCCTCGCACTTGGACCTTGATTGTGTGTTTTGGCCTGATCAATGGCGGCTATGCCTCTTTGGTGACCTGGCTGGCGACGTTCTATCAAGACCGGGGCTGGACGGCTGAAGCCAGCGGTAGCCTGGTGGCGGTCCTGTCGGTGGCACAAGCCATTGCCGCCTTTGGCCTGCCTACCTTGGCGGCCAAGAATAAAGATCGCCGCATGTGGGTATGGCTGGCGTTGGCGTGTCAGGTCGTGGGCTTCCTGGCCTTTGCCTATATTCCCGATATGGCCCCCTATCTCTGGGCGATTATTATCGGCATCGGCTTGGGGGGCTGCTTTTCCTTGCTGCTGTTGGTGGCTCTGGACCACTTTCCGGATGCAGCCCGTGCCGGGACCTTGAGTGCCTTGATGCAAGGCGGTGGCTTTCCGATTGCCGCCCTCTTTCCCATGATCAGCGTGCAGTTGCGTGAAATGAGCAATGGCTTTCAGGCAGGCTGGATGTTGCATGCGGCCATGGCGGTTCTGGTTGCGATTATGGCCTGGAGCTTCCAGCCATTGCAGTACGCTAAAAAGATGAGGCGGGATGACAGTCTTTAAGTTGATCTGATGCTGTAGAAAAAAGCCTGGCTGTTGATGCACCCAGGCTTTTTTATTGCCATGGGATTTCCTAGCTTGGTCGTTGACCCACCAGACACGCATGTCTCCACACATCAAAATGATGGTCGCCGGATTACATGGAAAACCACAGCCCTGGGCAGATGAACAGGCAAGAAAAACGGCCATCCCTGGATGACCGTTTCCCATTGTGTAAACACACTGCTTACTCTTTTGGCGCACCCGCCATGATCCAATCCACCACCGCCTTGATGTCGGCATCAGAAATGGCTGCATTCGCAGGCATGGGCAGCGGTCCATAGACGCCCTTGCTGCCTTGACGGATATGCTGGGCAATGACTTCATCGTTGGCTGGATCGTCCTTGCGCATGTTGGCTATGTCCTTATAGGCGGGACCGACCACTTTTCTGTCTACGGTATGGCAGGACAAACAAGCATTTCTGGTCAGCACATCCTTGACCGAGTCAAAGCTGGCCTCGGCCGCCTGGGCGCTGAAACCGGCACTGAACAGGGCCGTACAGACCAGTATCTGCTTCAAGCTCATGAGGGATATCTCCTAAGAAAAACGGGCTCAAGGAATGATGGGACGAAGGGATGTGGCGCTTGTTTTTTTTCCGCATATAAACGGGGTGATGTGGCATCCACACCGAGATCATACGGTTATGATAGAACAGTCTTTAGCAAATAGCGGTGGGCCTTGATACTGATCAAGCTGGTCTGCGCGCTTATTCTGTAATGTCCTAGTAGAAGTTATTGCTTCATACTTAAACAGTTCACACACTACAAGAGGTCTTCATGCTTAATGTTCTCGTTCCTGTCGATGGGTCTGATGCTTCCACTCGTGCTTTGAAAACCGCCGTGGACATCCTAACGGGCAAACCAGAAGCCACTTTGCACGTGCTGGCTGTTCCTACTCCGATCGTGTCGGGTAACGTCAAACGCTTTTTCTCGGAAGATGTGCTGCAGGCTTACTACCAGGACGAAGGCAGCAATGCGCTCCTGCCTGCCCGTTCCGTGCTGGCCGGTTCTCCCCTGAAAATCAAGGAAAGCATTATTGCCGGTAACGCCGCCCAAACGATTAAAGACTATGTAGAGAAGAACCAGATCGATCACATTGTTATGGGTACGCGCGGCCTGAGCGCCCTGCCCGGCCTGGTTCTGGGTTCGGTCACGACCAAGGTGCTGAGCCTGGTGAATGTGCCAGTAACCTTGATCAAGTAATTGAACTGACTGTTCAGTTTGTGCAGGCCGTCCTTGAGACGGCCTTTTTTATAGTCTTAAACCGAGGATTGGCGTTTTCTTTAGAGCCTGAGGGCATAAGAAAAATCGCCAGTTCGCCACCGGGCAAGATAGGGCTGTGTTTCAATACAGTGATAGTGACTATAAAAGAATTACTTATGTCAGATCCCTCTTTACTCGATCACAATGCCCGCGCCTGGGACAAACAAGCGCAAACAGAAAGCCCCCGGTCCTTACCTGTCAGCAGCGAGCAGGTTGAACAAGCCCGTCGCGGGCAATGGCAAGTGCATTTGCTGCCCTCACCTGTTCCTGCGGATTGGTTAAGTGGTGTTCAAGGCAAATCCGTTCTGTGCCTGGCCAGTGCGGGTGGGCAGCAAGCACCCATTCTGGCCGCTGCCGGTGCCTCGGTAACGGTGTTTGATCTGTCGGCCGGACAACTGGATAAAGACCGTATGGTGGCCGAGCGTGATGGCTTGTCCTTGCAGATCGAACAAGGTGATATGTGCGATTTGTCGCGCTTTGGGCGCCGAGAGTTTTGATCTGATCTTGCACCCGGTCTCTAACCAATACGTGCCTGATATCAGCCTGGTCTGGAAAGAATGCGCTCGTGTTCTGCGTCCGGGTGGGCATTTGCTGTCCAGCTTCTTTAATCCGGCTGTGTTTATTGCAGACCGAGACCCCAGCTACGCTCAGCAAGGCTTGATACGCCCCAAATTCACCGTGCCTTACTCGGATTTGAGCAGCCTGGACACCGAAGCACGGCACGCCAAGCAGGCACGCATGGAGCCTTTGATTTTTGGGCACTCCTTGGCCCAGCAGATTGGCGGGCAGCTGGAAGCGGGTTTGTATCTGGTCGATTACATCGAAGAAATGCACCCCGCCCCACGCTTTGAGATCGAGAAATACCTGCCCAGTTTTATTGCGACGCGCAGTCGCAAACCCGTTTAAAGGTTCAGGACTTGGGCTGAATGCGCAGTAGCTGGCCGTTGCTTTCGTCGGTCAGCACATAAACATCGCCATCCGGCCCGACACGCACATCTCGGATACGCTGCTTCAAGTCTTGCAGCAAGCGCTCTTCACCGACGATGTGGCCATCCTCTTCGTCAAACTCCAGACGAATCAAGGCTCGTTCTTTCAAGGCACCTACAAACAGGCTGTGCTGCCAGTCCGGGACGCGTTCGTTGTTATAGAAAGCCATGCCGCTGATGGCGGGCGAGACTGACCAGTAGTGGAAGGGTTCGGTCAACCCCTCAAGCGGTGTGGAGCTGGCGTTGGGAATGGGTTTGCCGTCATAGCCTTGCCCTTCGGTACGCAAAGGCCAGCCATAGTTGGCACCGGCTTGAATCCGGTTCAGTTCATCGCCGCCTTGCGGGCCATGTTCAGCTACCCACAACTCGTTTGTCCAGGGGTTCCAGGCCATGCCTTGCGGGTTACGGTGGCCGTAGCTCCAGATTTCTGCTCGAGCACCACGTTGACTGCGGAAAGGATTGTCGCGCGGCACAATGCCATCCGGGCGAATACGCACAACTTTACCTTGCAGGTGATCTAGTTGTTGAGCCGTGGCTGGCTGATTGTTCTCGCCCAGGGCGATGTACAGGTCTCGTCCACCCGGATCAAAGGCCATGCGCACACCATAGTGCTGTCCGGTGGACAAGGCGGGTTCCTGACGGAAAATCGGGCGGAAGGCGTCGATACGTTTCAGGTCCGACGACAGCACGCCATAACCGACGGTGGTGGCCGAGTTTTGTTTGTCGCGGCGCTCGGCATAAGCCAGATAAATACGGCGGCTACGGAAAAAATCCGGGGCCAGAGCCACATCCAGCAAACCACCCTGGGATTGCGCATGGATTTTAGGCACACCGGCAATCGGTTCGGATAAACCGTTTTCTTGAGTCCAAACACGCAGGCGGCCTGGCCGTTCGGTAATCAGAATGCCGGCATTATTGGGTAAAAATGCCATGGCCCAAGGGTGTTCCAACCCACTGACCAGGGTCTCGACCGAGATAGCCGGCCCGCTGATGGCAGGAACAGGTTCAGATTGTGCCTGGGCCGATACTGAGGCCGTGGCTACGGCCAGACCCAGCACGGTGGCTGCAAATGCAGAGGACAAACTGAAGGTTTTCTTTATACGCATAAGGCAGTGAAAGGCAGATAGGTGGGATGGAACACTCCCCTACTCTTTCATAGGGACAAATGGCTACGCTGTTTACGTATTCGCCCCATTGAAGGGGCGAATACGCTCAAGCACAAGCGAGGCTGAATTTAGCCTGGGTGGGTCATATCCAGTGGCACAATCCACTGATCGTACTGCTCGTTAGTCAGATAGCCGGATTTCAGGGCGGACTCACGCAGGGTCAGACCTTCCTTGTGGGCTGTCTTGGCGATGTAGGCGGCCTTGTCGTAGCCGATGTGACGGTTCAGGGCGGTGACCAGCATCAGGTTCTGGTCCAGATTGTGCTGGATCTTTTCCATGACAGGCTCCAGACCTTGAGCGCAATGCTCGTCAAAGGCCAGGCATGCGTCGCTGATCAGAGCAATGCTTTCCAGCACATTGTGCACCATCACAGGCTTGTAGACGTTCAGCTGGAAATTGCCTTGGCTGCCAGCAAAGCCCACCGCCGCGTCGTTACCGTAGACCTGTACGGCCACCATGGTCAGCGCCTCGCACTGAGTAGGGTTGACCTTGCCGGGCATGATGGAGGAGCCGGGTTCGTTCTCGGGGATTTGCAGCTCGCCAATCCCGCATCGAGGGCCGCTGGCCAGCCAACGCACGTCGTTGGCCATCTTCATCAAGGCACCGGCCAGGGTACGCAGGGAGGCGGACAGGTTCACCAGCGCGTCGTGAGCCGACAGCGCAAAGAACTTGTTTTC
This sequence comes from Alcaligenes phenolicus, assembly GCF_032063905.1. Classification (NCBI taxonomy): domain Bacteria; kingdom Pseudomonadati; phylum Pseudomonadota; class Betaproteobacteria; order Burkholderiales; family Alcaligenaceae; genus Alcaligenes; species Alcaligenes phenolicus. Next base: position 231,449 of record NZ_DAMBOE010000004.1, on the reverse strand, counting down.
AGCCGCCTGGAATGGCAGGCCTGTGATCTTGGCAATATGGGCTGCTGTGCGTTCGCCAAACTGGGGATGGGCGTTCAGACCCGTACCCACGGCGGTGCCGCCAATCGCCAGTTGGTAGATACCGTCCAGAGCCTTGTCCACGGTTTGCAGGCCGAAATCAATCTGCGCCACCCAGGCACCAATTTCCTGGCCCAGCGTGATGGGCGTGGCATCTTGCAAGTGGGTACGGCCGGTTTTCACAATGCTGTTGAATTGTTTGGCTTTGGCGGCCAGGGTGTCGCGCAACTGGCCTACGTCTTTGCGCAGGCGGCGCTGACATTCCAGACCCACGGCAATGTACATGGCGGTGGGGAAGGTATCGTTGGAGGACTGGCCGCGGTTTACGTGATCATTCGGGTGAACAGGCTTTTTGCTGCCTTTCTCGCCACCAGCCAGTTCAATGGCGCGGTTGGAGATCACCTCGTTCACGTTCATATTGCTTTGTGTGCCAGAACCGGTCTGGAACACCACCAGCGGAAACTCGGTATCCCACTGGCCTGCAATCACTTCATCTGCCGCTTTGACAATCAGCTGGGCCAGTTCATCGGGCAACTCGCCCAGTTCCTGGTTGGCCAGGGCTGTGGATTTTTTCAAGATGCCCAGCGACTCGATCATGCTGCGGCCCCACTGGAAGCGGTCACGGCCAATCGGGAAGTTCTGGATCGAGCGCTGTGTCTGCGCGCCCCAATAGTGGTCGGCGGGAACCTCAATGGTTCCCATGGAATCCTGTTCAATACGTGTCGTACTCATCATGGCTCCTGTAAGAATTCGGAAGACAGTTCAGTTTGAAAATGGGGTGTTCACGGCTGGCGCAAGAAGCGCGCAGCCCACACACAGGCAATATCAAGCATGCGGTTGGAAAACCCCCATTCGTTGTCAAACCAGACCAGCATATTGACCAGCCCGTCCCCATTGGTTCGGGTTTGCGAGCCGTCCACGACTGCAGAGTGTGGATTGTGATTGAAGTCGATCGAGGCATGGGCCTGATCGGAATAGTCCAGAATACCAGGCCATTGCTGCGCCGCTTTCTGGAACAGTTGGTTGATTTCGTCCCGGCTGGTGTCGCGCTCCAGGTTGACCATCAGATCAATGGCGGACACGTTCAAGATAGGAACGCGTATGGATTTGGCCTGAACTTTGCCCTTTAGCTGCGGTAACAAGCGCTCTACGCCGGTCGCCAGCCCCGTGGAGACCGGGATCATGGATTGCAAGGCGGAACGGGTGCGGGCCAGATCGCTGCTGTGGTAGCCGTCGATCATGGGTTGATCGTTCATTACCGAGTGCAGCGTGCTTAAAAAGGCGTGGCGTATGCCGAAAGTCTTATCCAGCTCAGCCAGAACCGGAATGATGGCATTGGTGGTGCAGGAGGCGTTGGAGACAATCCGCTCGTCGCCTTGCAACAGTTCATGGTTAATACCCAGCACAGCGGTGAAATCCACGTCCTGGGCACTATTGCCGGGATTGGACACCAGCACACGCGGGCAACCGGCGTCCAGAAATTGCTGCAGCTGGGCTCGACTGCCAAAGGCACCACTGCATTCGATCAGCATGTCCAGATCCAGCGCCGCCCAGTCTATGGATTTCGGGTCGGTTTCATGCAGCACCCGGATGGCCTTACCCCCCACAATCAGCTCGTGCTCGTTGTGCTCTACCTGTGCCGGAAACACGCCATGGGTCGAATCAAAGCGCGTCAGATACGCCATGGTGGCTATGGTGGCGGGCTCGTTAATGACCACGACATCAAACTCCTGGCCTCGTGGGGGTTCGTAAATGGCACGCAGCAGGCAGCGGCCGATGCGGCCATAGCCATTGATCGCGATGCGGATGGGACGAGGTAGCGGCATGATCAGGAACAATCAGAAAGTAATGGAGAATCCGCCGTCTACAACCACGATATGGCCATTGACATAGGAAGCAGCCGGAGAGGCTAAAAACACAGCAGCAGCGCGGATTTCGTCCGGCTTGGCCCAGCGTCCCAAGGGGTTGCGGCCAACCACTAATGGGCCTTTGACGGGGTCTTGGGCTAATGCCGCATTGCTCTCCGTGGCAAAGGTACCGGGGGCGATGCCATTGCTGGTAATGCCCTGCCCGCCAAATTCTACGGCCAGTGCTCGTACCATGCCGGCCAGACCCTGCTTGGCAACCGGGTAAATGGCATCGCCGGGGCGAGCCAGCGGGCCTGCAATGGAGGTCAGGGTCACAATACGGCCGTGCCGGGTCTGAGCCTTGAGCATGGCTTGGGCCGCGTACTTGGACAGTTTCAGCGTGGCCAGCAGGTCTACATTCAGCAAATGCTCCACATCGTCCCAATCGGCATCCTGCAAGCGGCTACGTAGTCGCACGCCCACATTGTTCACCAGAATATCGGGAGTGCCGACGCGCTGGCACAGGGCTTGATAGGAATCTGGCAAGGAGTCCAGATCGGCCAGATCGTGCTCCCAGGTATCCACCTGGGCACCGCCAGCTTCAAGCTCGTTGGCAAGGGGCAGGAGTTTGCTGGTCTTACGGCCATGCAGAATCACATGGGCGCCATGGGCGGCGTAGGCACGGACGATTTCCAGGCCCAGGCCGGCGGACGAGCCGGTCACTAGAGCACAGCGACCAGCGAGGGAGAAATTGGCTTGGTAGGAGCTTAAATCAGTCATTATTTACAGCGTATGGCGTGCTTGGCCGCGGTGGAAAGCAACAATGTTTTCGATCAACTGGTTTGCCAGAGCCTGCATGGCCTCCTGACTGGCCCAGCCTATATGCGGCGTCAAAATGTAATTGGGTAAGTCTAACAAGCGCATCAGGATATGGTCAGCGGGCGGCGGCTCGGGCGTGCAAACATCAATGCCTGCACCACCCAGCCAGCCCTGGCGCAAGGCGTGCTCCAGTGCCTGATTGTCGATCAACCCGCCACGGGCTGTATTGATCAGCAAGGGACGGCGTGGGGCCATACGCTCAAACTCGGCCATGCCCAGCATGTTCTGTGTTTCAGCAGTCAGGGGGCAATGCAGGGAGAGGACGTCGGCTTGCTCCAGCACTTGCTCAAAGGGCAAGCGGTCATCCGCATTGCTGACGATGGTCTGGCCACGGCGTTGAGCAAAGATGACTTTCATGCCCAGGGCTCGACCCATGGTGGCGACGGCCTGCCCCAAAGAGCCAGAGCCAATCAGTCCTAAGGTGGAGCCTGCCAGATCACGGATGGGATAGTCAAAATAACAGAACTGCTGGGCATCTTGCCAGCGGCCTTCCTTGACGGACTGGCGGTAGACGCAGATATTGCGGCGCAAGGCAAAGATCAGGGCAAAAACGTGCTCCGGAACACTGCGCACGGCGTAGTCGCGGATATTGCTGACAACAATGCCGCGTTCACGGGCGGCATCCAGATCAATATTGTCGCTACCCGTGGCGGCCAATGCGATCATTTTCAAGTTGGGCGCGGCCTGCAAATGCTCGCGGCGTAGAGCCACTTTATTGCTGATGACAATGTCGGCATCGGCAATACGTTCGGCCACTTGATCGGGAGTGGTACGTCCGTAAACTTGCAGTTCATGCTTAAAGGGAACCTGCGGCAGCTCTACGCTGTCTGACAGTGTTTCCCTATCCAGAAAAACGATACGAGTCAAAGAAGTCATGCCTGTCCTTGTCCTTGAGCTGCCCCTGGCATTCTGGCCCTATTTTCAGAGGGTTCTTGCCTTTGCTTGGGACCATCATCCGATATAGTAATGGGATTGATACAGGCTTGTCCCTGGTCTCACCCTCATAACCCTGTTTTATAGGTTATTGCTTATGCTCTTGTCCCTCTTGCTCTCTTTGGGCGCCCACGTCCTGATACCGGATAACGTCGCGAGCACCACCCCCCCACTGTACGACATTCGGGATTTCTTTCAGAATCCCAAGCGTAGCGGTTTCCGGATTTCGGATCAGGGGCGCATGATCGGCTTTATGGAGCCCGTCAAGATCGACGGTCACCCCGCCCGTCAGAATATTTTTGTGCAAGAGTTAAAAGGCAGTGAGCCTGTGGGCGAGGCTCGCCGCGTCACCGCCGAACATCAGCGCGATATTGCCGAGTACTTCTGGAAAGGCGATGAGACCGTTATTTATGCCAAGGACGTGAACGGCGACGAGAACTATCACGTTCTGGCCGTAAACGTGCTGACTGGCAAAGTCACGGACCTGACGCCGCTGGAAGGGGTACGTGCCGGGGTGCAGGACGATTTGCCGGACGACCCGGAGCATATTCTGGTATCGCACAACGGCCGTAATCCGGAAGTGTTCGACGTCTACAAGGTCAATGTCCTGACCGGTGAAAGCACGCTGGCGGCCGAGAACCCCGGTGATGTACTGGGCTGGAGCACAGACCACCAAGGTCGTGTGCGCATGGCGATTTCGATCTCGGGTGTGGATTCCGAACTGCGTTATCGCGACAGCGATTCCGAGCCGTTCCGCAGCATTTTGCAAACGGACTTCCGCACGGAAGTCAGCCCCCTCTTTTTTCATGCCGATAATCAGCGCTTCTACGCCTTGAGCAACCGTGGTCGCGACACCCTGGCCTTGGTCTTGATTGACCCTGCCAAGCCGGATGAAGAAGAAAAAATCTACGAATTACCCGATCACGATCTGATGGGAGCTGGCTATTCTCGCCTGCGTCAGGTGCTGACTTCGGTGGATTACTACACCGACAAACCCGGTCAGCATTTCTTTGACGAGCACAGCGAGAAAATCCACGCCGCCATCGCCCGCCAATTGCCGGGCTACGAGATCAGCATTCAGTCCATCACACGCGATGAAAAGAAAATGATTGTGGCCAGCTACAGCGATCGCAATCCAGGTTCACGCTACCTTTACGATGTGGACAGCAATAGCTTGCACAAACTGGCTGTAATCAACAGCGCCTTGCCTGAAAGCGATATGGCGGTCATGCACCCTATCGAATTTACGGCACGTGACGGCATGAAGATTCACGGCTACCTGAGCCTGCCTTTGGGTGTCCCCAGCCGTAATCTGCCTGTGGTCATCAACCCGCACGGCGGCCCGTGGGCGCGCGATTACTGGGGTTTTAACCCCGAGGTGCAGTTCCTGGCCAACCGTGGCTACGCCGTCTTGCAAATCAACTTCCGTAGTTCGACCGGTTATGGTCGCAAGTTCTGGGAAGCGGGTTTCAAGCAATGGGGCCTGAGCATGCAGGACGACATTACCGATGGCGTTCAGTGGCTGATCGATCAAAAGATTGCTGACCCCAAGCGCATCGCCATTTACGGCGCCAGCTACGGTGGCTATGCGACTTTGGCCGGTATCGTGAAAACCCCGGACTTGTACGCCGCGGCAGTGGACTATGTGGGTGTATCCAACTTGCTGACCTTCATGAATACCATCCCGCCGTACTGGAAGCCCTTGCTGGTGAAAATGCACGCCATGGTAGGTGATCCGGAAAAGGATAAAGAGCTGCTGGAAGCCAACTCCCCCGTTTTGCACGCCGACAAGATCCGTACTCCCTTATTTATCGCCCAGGGCGCACACGACCCACGGGTGAACAAGGCAGAAAGTGACCAGATGGTTGCCGCTTTGAAAGCGCGTGGTGTGGATGTGGAGTACATGGTCAAGGATAACGAAGGCCACGGCTTCCATAACGACGAGAACAAGTTCGAGTTTTACGAGCGTATGGAGCGCTTCCTGGCTCGCCACCTGCAGCCTCGATGATTTTGGAGTGGCGCGACAAGCTCGCGCCATTTTGTTTATCGCACTTTTGGAAAGAGAACTTATGAAACTGTATTACATGACTGGTGCTTGTCCTTTGGTGACCCGCATTGCATTGGAGTGGATAGGCAAGCCGTTTGAATCCCAGCGCGTCAGCCGCGACGAGCTGCAACAAGAAGAATTCCTGAAACTGAACCCCAACGGCGCTGTGCCGGTTCTGGTGGACGGTGATCTGGTCCTGACTCAAAGCATCGCTATTCTGGAGTACCTGAACGAGAAGAACCCGCAAGCCAATTTGATTGGCAGCACCATCGAACAACGCTTTGAAGCCCGCCGTTGGCTGGCCTTCCTGAACGCCGAAATCCACCGCAACGTGGGTGTGGTGTTCGGTACGCATCGCTACGCGGATCAGGAAGCAACCCAGGCTGAAGTCAAAGCCAAGACCGCTGCCCTGCTGACCAAGCAACTGGGAGTGATCGACAAGCACCTGGAAGGCAAAGAAACCTTGTCGGGCTCCTTGTCCGTGGCTGATGCTTACCTGTACGTGGTACTGCGCTGGGCTGCTCTGATGAAGCTGGATCTGTCTGGCATGAAGAACCTGAACGCCTTCTTTGCTCGCATGGAGCAGAACGAAGGTGTGAAGGCGGCACTGCGTGGCGAAGGCTTGTTGAAGGATTAAGTCGTTTCGCAATTAGCGATATAAGCCTTCAGGGGATGTTGTCGTGTTCTACTCCCCTGAAGCGTACGGCAAGCATATCGATAGCTTTTAGTTCTGGTGCGAATGGCCTTGTCCTGATTTGTCACCAGAGTAAAAAAACCTGAATCCAGCAAAAGCTGCGATTCAGGTTTTTTTTCAAGCACGTAAATTAAAGCGGTGTTTTAAATCAATGACGCGCTACCGCTTTAAGGCTGCATTCGCTGGCTGTTTAAGCCCCCAAATAGGCCTTCCGAATATCCGGATTCGCCAGCAGGTTGGCACCGGTATCCTGCATCACGACTTTGCCGGTTTCCAGCACATAGCCACGGTCTGCGACTTGCAGGGCCTTGTTGGCGTTCTGCTCTACAAGAAACACCGTCACGCCTTCATCGCGAATGGTACGGATGATGTCGAAGATCTGCGCGATGATCAGCGGGGCCAGGCCCAGCGTAGGTTCGTCCAGCAGCAGCAAGGACGGTTTGCTCATCAGTGCACGGCCGATGGCCAGCATTTGCTGCTCACCACCTGACATGGTTCCTGCTCGTTGCGCAGAGCGCTCTTTCAGGCGGGGGAACAGTTTGTAGACGTGTTCCTCCCCTTCGTCGATCTCGCTGCGGTTCAGAAAGAAACCACCCATCTTCAGGTTTTCCGATACGGTCAGGTCTGGAAAGACGCGACGGCCTTCGGGAGAGATGGCGATGCCCTTGCGCATGATGCGGTGCGTGTCGGCGTGGGTGATGTCCTCGCCCATGAAGCTGATGCTTCCCGAGCTGGCTCGGGGCGAGCCGCAAACGGTCATGAGCAAGGTGGTTTTGCCAGCGCCGTTCGCGCCAATCAGGGTGACGATCTCGCCCTGATTCACGTCCACGCTAACTTGATCCAGCGCCTGAATAGCGCCGTAATGGGTAGATACGGAGTCCAGCTTCAGCACTTATTCTTCCCCCAGATAGGCTTTGATGACGCGCGGATCATTGCGCACTTCCTCCGGCAGGCCGGTGGCAATGGGTTTGCCATATTCCATAACCAGGATCCGGTCTGATACGCCCATAACCAGGCTCATATCGTGCTCGATCAGCAGGACGGCCACGCCAAATTCGCGGCGCAGTTGGTCGATTAGAGCTTGCAGATCACGTTTCTCTTGGGGATTCAGGCCCGCAGCAGGTTCGTCCAGCATCAGCAAGCGCGGCTGGGTGATCATGCAACGTGCAATTTCCAGGCGGCGCTGGTGGCCGTAGGCCAGGTTGCCCGCTTCACGGTTGGCCAGATCGGTCAGGCCCATGAAGTCCAGCCATGTCACCGCACGCTCTTTAGCTTCCTTTTCGGACTGCTTGTAGCGTGACAGGTTCAGCAGACCGGACAAAAAACCGGCCTTTAGCTGGCTGTGCTGGGCAACCAGCAGGTTCTCCAGTACCGTCAGTTTCTTGAACAGACGCACGTTCTGGAAGGTACGTACCAGGCCTTTTTGTGCCACTTTGTGGCTGGACAGGCCGTGGATGGGCTGGTCTTCCAGGGTGACGGAACCGGAGGTGGGTTTGTAAAAGCCGCCTACGCAGTTAAATACCGTGGTTTTACCGGCACCGTTGGGGCCGATGATGGCAAACACTTCGTCTTTAGCCACATCGAAGCTGACGGAATCCACCGCCAGCAAGCCACCAAAACGCATCGACAGATCTGAGACTCGGAGTAATGGGCTCATGTACGCAACTCCACATGAGGACGTTGCACAGGCAGCAAGCCCTGTGGACGCCAAACCATCATGGCCACCATGACCAGACCAAAAATCAACATCCGATACTCCGCGAACTCTCGGGCCAATTCAGGGACCACTGTTAGCACAATAGCAGCCAGAATGACGCCGATTTGTGAACCCATACCACCCAGCACCACGATGGCCAGGATCAAGGCGGATTCAATAAAGGTGAAGGACTCTGGGTTGACCAGACCCTGACGGGCGGCAAAGAAAGCACCACCAAAACCGGCAAACATGGCGCCCATGGTAAAGGCGGACAGTTTGATGGAAGTGGGGTTCAGACCCAGCGAGCGGCAAGCAATCTCGTCCTCGCGCAGGGCTTCCCAGGCACGGCCAATAGGCATGCGCACCACACGGCTGGAGACCAGCAAGGTGATCAGGGCCAGCGCCAGGGCCATCAAATACAGATACACCACCACGTCCTGGTTGCTGAAGGTCCAGCCCATCAGATCATGGAAGGTGGTCTGCCCTTCTGGCGCACGGCGTGCCATGGGGAAACCGAACACGGTTGGCTTGGGGATACCGGAGATGCCGTCCGGGCCACCGGTCAGGTCATACATATTGATGAGCAAGAGGCGAATGATTTCACCAAAACCCAGGGTGACGATAGCCAGATAGTCGCCACGCAAGCGCAGCACGGGGAAACCCAGCAGGAAGCCGAACAGGGCCGCCATTCCACCCGCTAATGGCAGTGCTTCCCAGAAGCCCCAGCCTGCATAGTGATAGAGCAAGGCGTAAGTGTAGGCACCCACAGCGTAAAAGCCCACAAAACCCAGGTCCAGCAGGCCAGCAAAGCCCACCACGATATTCAGCCCCAGGCCCAGCATGATGTAGATCAGCACCAGGGTGGCAATATCCACCTGGGCACGGCCACCAAAAAAGGGCCAGACCACGGCACAAGCGATCACGATGTACAGCAGGATCTTCTTGTGCTGCATGCTCAGTTTGGGCAGCGTCCAGCGGCTTTCACGTATCTTGGTGCGATTGACGTTAGGACGGATCAGCTGGACCACAAAGACCAGTGCCATACCGATCAGAATGATCTGCCAATCGCTTTCCAGATGGGTGTTCATCCCGGCGCGCACAATTTGCAGGCCAAAGACGGGAGCCACAATAATGCCTGCCAGGACAGCGGCGATAAATGCATTGCTAAAGCGGTTCATCATCAGACTTTCTCCACCTCGGGTTTGCCCAGCAGGCCCGTTGGGCGGAACAGCAGGATAAAGACCAACAGTAAAAAGGCCACGATGTCCTTGTACTGCGACGAAATAAAGGCAGCGGCAAAGGTTTCTGCCAGACCTAGCAGGACACCGCCCAGCATGGCGCCCGGGATGCTGCCAATACCGCCCAGCACGGCTGCCGTAAAGGCCTTGATACCGGCAATAAAGCCGATGAAGGGGTTCAGCTTGCCAATGGCGGTGGCAATCAGCACGCCGCCCACGGCAGCCAGCATGGCGCCGATGACAAAGGTAAAGGAGATGATTTTATTGGTGTCGATACCCAGCAGGTTGGCCATGCGCAAGTCTTGTGAACATGCACGCGAGGCGCGACCCAGACGCGAGTATTTGATGTAGAGGCTGAGCATGATCATCAGCACCACGGTCACGACAATGATCATGACGCGTGAGTAAGGCGCCGTGACGGTAAAGCCGTCTGCGCCCAAGCTGAACTGGAAGGAGCCGGACAGCAAGGTGGGCACTGCCATATCGCGTGCGCCTTGGCCCAGGGCAACCCAGTTCTGCAAGAAAATGGACATACCAATGGCCGAGATCAGCGGGACCAGCCGAGGGCTGCCACGCAGCGGCGCATAGGCAACTTTTTCAATCGCATAGCCGTAAACAGCGGTTACCAGGATGGCAACCAGCAACATGATAAGAATGATCAGCCAGATGGGCAGACCCGAGCCTACGCCAATCGCAGTCAGGGTTACCAGCCCGACATAGGCACCGATCATGTAGATCTCGCCGTGGGCAAAGTTAATCATTCCGATAATGCCATAGACCATTGTGTAGCCGATGGCGATCAGTGCATAAATAGCGCCCAAGGATAATCCATTGAACAGCTGCTGCACGATCTGAGGGAGTAAATCAGACATGCTTGTTTTTTTCCGTTGAGTCCGTCGTTTTGTTCTGAGGCTTTGTGGGCATCCAAAAGCAATGCCCCCGTTCTTCGTAAAGAGCGGGGGCACATAATCCAGTCTTATTTCTCAACTAGATCAAAGTTACCTTCTTTATCCCACTTGAAAACGGCAAATTCGAAATGCTTCAAATCACCCTTGGCGTCGTATTCTACCTTGCCAATGGCGGTATCGAACGCATTTGCGTGCATGTAGTCGGCGCCCTTGGTCGAATCTTCGCCTACCGCGTTGATCGTATCGGCAATAATTTGCACGGCCGCGTAGGCCGGGAAGGTAAAGGCCCCGTTAGGATTGCGCTTGTATTTGCTGAAGTTTTCCATCACATCCTTGTTGGCCGGCATCTTGGTGAAGTCGGTTGGCAAGGTCACCAGCAAACCTTCCACTGCCGGACCGGCAATGGCAACCAGATCGCGGTTGGCAACGCCTTCCGGACCCATGAAGGTGTTGGTCATGCCTTGTTCACGCGCCTGACGCAGCAGCAGGCCCAGCTCGGCATGGTAACCACCGAAATAAATCAGGTCGGGGTTCACGCCCTTGAGCTTGGTGATTACGGCCGAGTAATCACTGTCACCGACGTTAATGCCCTCGTACATGACAATATTCATGTTCTTTTTCTTGAGCGCGTCGCGCACTTGCGTGGCAACGCCGGAGCCGTAAGTCTGCTTGTCGTGCAGGACGGCAATGCTCTTGGGCTTGAGGACGTCAGCAATGTAGTCGGCCGCAAAGGGGCCTTGCTGGTCGTCACGGCCAATGGTGCGGAAAAAGTAATGGGGCTTGATGGTGTCGGTGACCAGAGGCGAGGTCGCACCGGGAGTAATCGCCACAATGCCTTCCTGCTCGTAAATGTTTACGGCAGGCACCGTGGTGCCCGAGCACGCGTGGGCTACGGCGAATTTCGCGCCGGAGTTCACCACACGGTTGGCTGCAGGCACGGCCTGTTTGGGTTCGCACGCATCGTCAATCAGGACGGCTTCCAGCTTTTTGCCTTTGACACCCCCTGCTGCGTTAATCGCGTCAATCGCGGTTAATGCACCGGCCTGGATTTGGTCACCATATTGGGTGGAGGGACCAGTCATGGGTTGAGGGATACCAATTTTGATGGTGTCCGCCGCATAGGCAGTGCCCATGGCCAGTACGGTGGCCAAGGCGGTCAGAGCGGGGGTAAAGCGTCGAGTAAAGGTCATAGCAGCTGTCTCCCGAGGCCGGGGGTTCCCGGCATTGCTTTTTAGAAAGTGCTTATTCTGGGGTCTGGATAGGCATTGTTATGCTCCAGGGGAACCCATTTTGGGGGAGCCGCCTAAAACTTGTCACTTCGTATAAGCCCTAGCGCCCTGCTTATTTATTTTAAAAATAACGACGCATTGTTAACAGGGTGTTTCCAAAACCCGCTCGCATACTAAAAGCCTTATTTATAAAAGAAAAGAGGAGCTCCCTTGAGAACTCCCCTGCTCTTTGTTTTACTGCTTTTTTATTGCGTTATATCAATTTTTGACGATGCTATAGGGAGTAATCCGGGGATCAGGAGAACTCTTGGGCCAGCTCTCCGGCACGCACTTTGGCGGCATTGACTGCTTTTTGGACCAGGGGTGTAAAGCCGCCTTCGTTAAAGATATTCAGGGCGGCTGCCGTAGTACCCCCTTTGGAGGTGACGCGCTCGCGCAAGACCGAGGGTTCTTCCGGCGACAAGGTGGCCAACTGGGTAGCACCGTGCAGCGTTGCCAGGGACAGCTGGCGGGCCTGTTCTGGCGACAAACCTTGCTCGATACCGGCTTTGATCAAAGCTTCGATAAACAAAAACACGTAAGCTGGACCACTGCCTGAAACCGCTGTGACGGCATCAATGGCCGCATCGTTTTCAACCCAGACCACTTCCCCCACGGATTTCAACAATTGCTGCGCAATGGCTTTATCGCTTTCATCCACTTGTTCCAGGGCCATCAGGCCGGTAATGCCACAACCAATAAACGCCGGGGTATTGGGCATACAGCGGATTACACGCTGGTACGGCTGGCCGGGTTCGCCCAGCCATTGGGCCAGAGCGGTTGCCGGAATGCCAGCGGCCACGCTGATCACCAGGGTGTCCTCTTGCAGATAGGGTTTGCAGGCCAGCACGGTTTCTTTCATGACCTGGGGCTTGACGGCAAAAACCCATATACGCTGCTTGGCCAAGGCCGGGCCGGGTTCATGGGTGGTTTGTACTCCCTGCTGGGCCCAGGACTCCAGGGCGGGCGGGTAAATATCAATCGCCAAAACGTCCGAGCCGCCGCAGCGTTTCCCAATTAAACCAGCCGCCAAGGCACTGGCCATATTGCCCGCGCCGATAAACGCCAGCTTAAAAGAGGTATCGTGTGGATTCATCATCGCTCCCATTAAAAATCTGTCCTCTGACACGTTTTCTTAGCGTTTGAGGGTAATTAGTCATTGCTTATATAACGCTGTCATGGATACATTCACGAGAGCGTCATAAACAAGTCATAAGCTTGAGTTTTAAAACCTGCTACACCTTAGCGGCACCTTTTATACAGGAGAAAGCCTGATGCGAACAAAACTATTTGCTCTGTCTCTAGCCGGTCTGATTGCTTCTATCGGCACTGCGCAAGCGGCCACAGAAATTCAGTTCTGGCATTCAATGGAAGGAGCCTTGGGCGAACGGGTTAATGCATTAGTCAAAGACTTTAACGCATCTCAGTCGGACTACCAGGTTAAAGCCTCGTATAAAGGCAACTATGGCGAGTCCATGAACGCCGGTGTCGCCGCTTTCCGTGCTGGTAATGCCCCCGATATTTTGCAAGTATTCGAGGTGGGGACTGCCACCATGATGGCCGCCAAGGGCGCCATTCAGCCAGTGCAGGAAATGTCGGAGAAAGCGGGCAAACCTATCAACCCGGATGACTTTCTGGGTGCGGTTGCCGGATACTACTCCTCCAACGAAGGCAAGCTGATTTCCATGCCCTTTAACAGCTCCACCCCGGTGCTGTACTACAACAAGGACGCTTTCAAGAAAGCTGGCCTGGATGCCGAGAAACCACCCAAGACCTGGCAGGAGCTGCACGAAGCCGCCAAGAAACTGCGTGAGTCCGGCCAAGAGTGTGGCTACACCTCTTCCTGGCCCTCCTGGATCCTGCTGGAGAACTTTGCCGCCTGGCACAACATCCCCTTTGCCAGCGAGAACAACGGCTTTGGTGGCCCCAGCGCTCGTTTGCAACTGGATAACCCGCTGTTCCTGAAGCACATGACTTTCCTGGCAAATATGTCCAAGGATGGTTCCTTCTCCTATGGCGGTCGTGGTGATACGGCCAACGCCCTGTTTACCAGCGGCAAGTGCGGCATGTTTACCGGCTCCAGCGGTAACCGCGCCAACATCATCAAGACCGGCGAATTTGAATTTGGCACCAGCAGCCTGCCCTACTACAGCGATGTACAAGGCGCGCCTCAGAACTCCATTATTGGTGGTGCTTCCCTGTGGGTCTTTGCCAAGAAGTCCGATGATGTCTACAAAGGCGTGACGGAATTCTTCCACTTCATCTCCAGCCCGGAGCAAGCCGCCGCCTGGCACCAGGACACCGGTTATGTACCTGTGACCAAAGCGGGCTTTGAAAAGACCAAGGACTCCGATTTCTACGCCAAGAACGTGGGTGCAGATGTTGCCGTCAAACAGCTGGACGCCAGCACCACCGAGAACTCGCGTGGTATTCGTCTGGGTTCCTTGCCACAGATTCGTGACATCGAAGATGGGGTGATGGAACAGATTTTTGCTGGCAAAGTCACTCCTGAAGAAGGTTTGAAAGCCATGCAAAGCCGTGGCAATGAACTGTTGGAGCGCTTTGAAAAGAGCGTGAAGTAAGCCCGACCCGCCTTGGGCGGGTGGTTTACAATCCAGCGTATGAGTGTGTGCGGACGGTGTCCTGTCTTGGCTTCAAGCCAGCAAGCTGTCACCCTATTGTCCAAGCCACTCATACGCTTTTCGTTTCACTTGAAGTCTGTCCACCCTGATGGTGGCGCTCCCTTCCCATTGCGCTCAAACCTATGGAAAAACGTGTCGTCTTTCGTCATAAGACACTGCCCTATTTGCTACTTGCTCCGCAGCTAGCCATTACTCTGATCTTCTTTTTTCTGCCTGCCGGTCAAGCGCTGTGGCAGGCTTTTCATTTGGAAGATCCCTTTGGCCTGTCTTCGCAGTTTGTAGGCCTGGATAACTTTGCCGAACTGTTCAGTAGTGCGGAATATATGGCCTCGTTCAAGACGACGGCGGTATTTTCGCTTGCCGTGTCGGTGTTGGGGCTGGTCGTGGCTTTGGTGCTGGCCGTGATGGCGAATCGAGTAATACGAGGCGCGCTGCTGTATCGCAGCTTGCTGATCTGGCCTTATGCCGTGGCAACGGCGGTAGCCGGGGTGTTGTGGTTGTTCCTGTTCTCCCCCTCTGTAGGGATTGTGGCCGTGTTCCTGCTGGAGCATGGCATTCAATGGAATCCACGCTTGAATGGCAATGACGCCATGTTGCTGGTGGTGATTGCTTCGGTCTGGAAGCAGATCTCCTACAACTTCCTGTTTTTCCTGGCTGGCCTGCAAGCCATCCCGCGCTCCCTGATTGAAGCGGCAGCCATGGATGGTGCAGGTCCCATGCGCCGTTTCTGGGGCATTGTGTTTCCTTTGCTGGCCCCAACGACCTTCTTCCTGCTGGTCGTGAACATTATTTATGCCTTCTTTGACACCTTCGCCATTATTGACGTGGTCAGTCAGGGCGGGCCGGGTGAAGCCACCTCGATCCTGGTTTACCGGGTCTACAACACGGGTTTCCGTGGCCTGGATATCGGTTCTTCGGCAGCCCAGTCTGTGGTGCTGATGGCGGTGGTTGTGGCGCTGACGGTGATTCAGTTCCGCTATATTGATCGCAAAGTGACGTACAGCTGATGCGCAGCAAGGAACATAGTCATGGTTGAACGACGCCCTATTCTTGATTTTTTCACGCATCTGACCCTGATTCTGGGTGTGATCGTGATTGCCCTGCCCTTGTACATCACCTTTGTAGCTTCCACTCAGACCAGTGCGGAAGTGGCCCGTGCGCCCATGTCGCTCTGGCCGGGCTCGCACATGGTAGAGAACTACATCACCGCTTTGCAGGGTACGGCCACAAACTCCCCACCAGTGGGACGCATGTTGCTGGTCAGCATGGTGATGGCGCTGGGCATCGCGGTTGGCAAGATCATTATTTCCATGCTCTCGGCCTTTGCCGTGGTGTATTTCCGCTTCCCGTTCCGCATGCTGTTTTTCTGGATGATTTTCGTCACCCTGATGCTGCCGGTGGAAGTGCGCATTATGCCCACGTACAAGGTCGTGGCGGACCTGCAGTTGCTGGACAGCTATGGCGGCCTGATCCTGCCCTTGATCGCCTCAGCAACCGCGACCTTCCTGTTTCGTCAGTTCTTTCTGACGGTGCCCGATGAATTGATCGAGGCCGCCCGTATTGATGGTGCCGGCCCGATGCGGTTTTTTAAAGATGTTCTGCTGCCCTTGTCCAAGACCAGCATTGCCGCTTTGTTTGTGATTCAGTTTATCTACGGCTGGAACCAGTATTTGTGGCCGCTGATCATCACCACCAAAGAGGATATGTACCCGATTGTGGTCGGTATCCGGCGCATGATTTCCGGTGGTGACAGCGTGACCGAGTGGAACGTGGTGATGGCAACGGCCCTTTTGGCCATGATCCCGCCTGCCCTGGTGGTGATGCTGATGCAAAAGTGGTTCGTCAAAGGTCTCATCGACTCTGAAAAGTAATTCTCTACAGGCTTTATTGAATGGCTAGCTTACGATTTGAAGGCGTCAAGAAAACCTACCCGAACGGGACCGTCGTTATTCACGGTATTGATGTGGACGTGAAGGATGGCGAGTTCGTGGTGATTGTGGGCCCCTCTGGATGCGGTAAATCGACCTTGATGCGTATGGTGGCGGGTCTGGAATCTGTCACGGCGGGTCAGGTGCTGATTGACGGCAAAGTCGTCAATGATCTGGAACCGGCTGAACGTGACATTGCCATGGTGTTCCAGAACTACGCGCTCTACCCTCATATGTCGGTCTTTGACAATATGGCGTATGGCTTGAAGATCCGTAAGTTTTCCAAGGATGAAATCAAGCAAAGGGTCAATGCCGCCGCTGCGATTTTGGAGTTGGGGGCCCTGCTGGAACGCCGTCCTGGGCAACTTTCGGGTGGCCAGCGCCAGCGTGTTGCGATGGGCCGTGCGATCGTGCGTGAACCCAAGGTGTTCCTGTTTGACGAGCCCCTGTCCAATCTGGATGCCAAGCTGCGAGTGCAGATGCGTCTGGAAATTCAGAAGCTGCATCGCCGCCTGAAAACCACCAGCCTGTATGTGACTCACGATCAAATTGAAGCCATGACCTTGGCCGAGCGCATGATTGTGATGAATCAGGGCATGCCTGAGCAAATCGGGACACCCGCCGAGGTATTCGAAAAACCCGCTTCCGTCTTTGTGGCTACGTTCATTGGCTCACCGCCCATGAACTTGTTGCCAGTAGAGGTGGATGCACAAGGTCAGATCACGCAAGACAATGGCCAGCCTGTGCAGTTTGGCCCGGAAATGGTGCCCGCTGTGGTGCGTGGCCGCAAGATGTTCCTGGGCATACGACCGGAACACATCCAGCTGCATGTGCCCGGTGTGACCACGCAGGTGGAAATGGTGGAAATCCTGGGTTCCGAGCAGTTGCTGCATCTGGGTTGTGGCGACTATCGCATCATCGTGCGCTGCCCGATTGAGCAGACTCGCGAATATCCAATTCAAATTGGCGAGGCGATCCAGATTGGCTACATGCCACCCCACCCTTTGCATTGGTTCGACCGTGATACGGGTTTGCGTATCGAGGCCTGAGCAGCGAGCCTGAAGCAAGGTGCCCCAAGGCGATCCATAATAAAAAACCGGCCCGAAGGCCGGTTTTTTACGAGCAAGAATCAGGATTTACTTGCCGTAAACGGTTTTGGAACCGTCAGCGTGCCAGCTGAAGACGTCAAATTTGAAGTCGTTCAGGTCGCCCTGCTTGTTCCAGCTGATTTGACCGATAGGCGTTTTCACGCTGTTGGCGTGCAGGTAGTCGGCCACTTTGACTGGATCGTCCTCGCCAGCGCCCTTGATGCCTTCGGCAATCGCAATAGTAGCTGCGTATGCGGACAGTTGGAACGCACCGCTAGGATCGCGCTTCTTGTCCTTGAAAGCCTGGACGATGGCCTGGTTGTCCGGATCTTGCGAGAAGTCCGCAGGCAAGGTCAGCAGCATGCCCTCAACGGCCTTGCCGGCAATGGCGTTAATGTCGGGGTTACCCACGCCTTCCGGTCCCATGAAGTGGACTTTTACGCCTTGCTCGGCGGCTTGACGTAGCAACAGGCCCATTTCAGGGTGGTAGCCACCAAAGTACACGAAGTCCACGCCGGTGGATTTCAGCTTGGTGATGACGGCGGAGTAATCGCTGTCGCCCGCGTTAATGCCTTCAAACAGGGCAACTTCGGTACCGGCTTTTTGCAGTTCGGAGCGAACCGAAGCGGCAATACCTTGGCCATAGGATTGTTTGTCGTGCAGGACGGCAACTTTAGTCGGCTTGATCTGTTCCAGGATGAACTTGGCAGCGGCTGGGCCTTGTTGATCGTCGCGACCAATGGTGCGCAGGATCATTTCATAGCCTTTGCCGTCGGTAACAGCAGGTGCTGTTGCCGATGGCGTCACCATCAACACGCCTTCGTTGTTGTAGATATCGGTGGCCGCGATGGTAGCGCCCGAACAAACGTGACCGACAACATAGTGGATCTTGTCATTCACGATACGGTTGGCTGCGACGGGACCTTGCTTGGGTTCGCAGGCATCGTCAACAGTGACCAGTTCGAGCTGTTTGCCCAGAACGCCACCGGCAGCATTGATCTGTTCGATAGCTGTATCGACGCCTTGCTTGACCATATCGCCGTATTGGGTGACCGAGCCTGTGAAAGGACCCGCCAGCGCGATACGGATGTTGTCAGCGTGAGCAGCACCGGACAAGAGCAGACCCGTTGCCAGGCTCATGGCCGCTGCAACAGGAGTGAAACGAATTTTCATAGAAAACACCTCCGTGAATATGCAGGAAAGCATACACCGATAACAGGGCTTTATGCCTGCCTGACGCCTGAATTCAGGGTTTTCTATAGGGGGAATAGGAAAGGCCACCGTTTGGTGGCCTTTTTTTATCGCTATTTGAGGGCGATAAGACCGAAATTACTGCAGCAGGCTACGCAGCATCCATGCATTTTTCTCGTGCACGTCCAGACGCTGGGTCAACAAGTCAGCGGTAGGCTGGTCGTCGGCCGAGTCGGCACGGTCAAAAGCAGTGCGTGCGGTACGAGCCAGGGCTTCGTTACCTTTGACCAGCAGCTCGATCATGGTGGTGGCATCCGGCACGGAAGCGGGCTGGGTGATGGAGGACAGCTTCTGGAATTCGGCATAGGTACCAGGGGCGTAATGACCCAGGGCGCGGATACGCTCGGCGATGTCATCCAGGGCTTGCCACAGTTCGGTGTACTGCGTCATGAACAGCTCATGCAGTGTCTTGAACATGGGGCCGGTGACGTTCCAGTGGAAGTTGTGCGTCATCAGGTACACGGTGTAGGAGTCGGCCAGTACCTTGGACAACTCTTTAACTACAGCAGCACGGTCTGCCGTCGAAATACCGATATCAATTTTCAGAGCGCTGCTGGCGGCGCTGGCAGGAGCAGCGGGTTTGGCGGCGGCAACCGGCTTGGTCGCGGCAGGCTTGCGAGCAGCGGCTGGTTTGGCAGCTGGCTTGGCAGCAGGTTTAGCGGCCGCCTTGGCGGGAGCTTTGGCTGCGGTGGCAGGCTTTTTGGCGACGGCCTTTTTAGCGGTCACTTTTTTGGCGGGGGCCTTGGCGGCTGCCGGTTTTGGTTCAGCCTTTACATCGGCTGCAACTGCGACCTTGGTATCAGTGTTTGGGGCTTCTTCGGCCTTGCTGACCTTGGCGGTTTTACTGACTGCTTTCACGGCTTTTGCCATAGTGGACTCCTGTTGAACAGAGGGCTAAATAGGTACTGAAGCAGAATAACACGCAGTAGGTGTGCGATTTACGCTAGTTCAGGATACGGGAAATTGCTGTTGTATTCGACTTTTAAGTAGTTGACCCCAGCCAAGCCACTTTCCATGATCCCACGGGTCAAGGCGTCAATGGCCGACGTACGTGGAAAACTTTTGCGCCAGACCAAGGCAATGCGACGATCTGGAATGGGTTTTTTGAAGGGGACATAGGCCAGCAGTTCGTTGGCCTGGCCGGGGGCTGTCAGAGAGCTGGCTGGCAGGACAGTCAGACCGATGCCAGTGGCCACCATATGACGGATGGTTTCCAGTGAAGAGCCTTCAAAGGTGCGCTGTATGCCTTCACTGGACGCTGAAAAGCGCGATAGTTCCGGGCAAACATCCAGCACTTGATCGCGGAAACAATGGCCGGCACCCAGCAGCAGCATGGTCTGATCTTTCAGCTGTTCGGGATCAATTTCCTTGCGCTTGGCCCAGGCGTGTTCATGGGGCATGGCCACCACAAAAGGCTCGTCGTACAGCTCGCGGATAACCAAGCCTGTTTCAGGCAAAGGCAGGGCCACAATGGCGCAATCAATCTCACCTTGGCGCAGCAATTCCAGCAGACGCACGGTAAAGTTTTCTTGCAATAAAAGTGGCATTTGCGGGGTCAGCTCGATTTGCTTGGGAACGAGCTTGGGCAGCAGGTACGGCGCCACGGTGTAAATAATGCCAACGCGCAAGGGACCCGCCAAAGGATCGTGGCCCTGGCGGGCAATCTCGCGCAGGTTGGCACCCTCTTCCAGGACTTTCTGTGCCTGGGTGACAATACGCAGCCCGATGGGAGTAATAGCCACTTCGGGCCCGCCACGCTCGAAGATGACCACGCCTAATTCGTCTTCCAACTTCTTGATGGCCACCGACAGCGTCGGTTGGCTCACAAAGCAGGCTTCGGCAGCACGTCCAAAATGACGCTCGCGTGCTACGGCAACGATGTATTTCAGCTCGGTCAATGTCATGACAATTCCTTGTGCAAAACAGCATTAAGACCTTGGGTTAACTACGGAGTAATTCTTCCCGGCCCTTCATCCAGCGCTGTAAATGGTGGTGAGCGTGGTCTGGATAATCACGGCGAAAGGTGCTGGCCAATGTTTGGGCCTGCTCGATCAAATCTTCATCGGACTCCAGGCTGGCAAAACGCAAGCCTGCCTGCCCGGATTGGCGCATGCCCATGAACTCGCCCGGGCCGCGTTGCTCCAGGTCGCGGCGGGCAATTTCAAAGCCATCGGTGGTTTCATACATGGCGCGCAAGCGCAGGCGGGCAATGGCCGACAGCGGTGCCTGATACAGCAAGACGCAGACGGACTGAATCTGCCCCCGCCCTACCCGGCCGCGCAACTGGTGCAGCTGGGCCAGGCCGAAGCGCTCGGCGTGTTCAATAATCATTAAAGAGGCGTTGGGCACGTCAACCCCGACTTCAATGACAGTGGTCGCCACCAGCACGTCCAGATTGCCGCTACGGAACGCTTCCATGACGTCCGCTTTTTCCGTTGAGGACAAGCGGCCATGAATCAGGCCTACTCGCAAGGGGGCCAAGGCTTGTTCCAGAGCCGCATGGGTATCCACGGCGGTTTGCAATTGCAGGGCTTCACTTTCCTCGACCAAGGGGCAGACCCAATAGGCTTGTCTACCTTGGGCAACTTCAGCCCGGACGCGCGCCATGATTTCATCACGACGATTATCGGCGGCCAGCTTTGTAATGATGGGACTGCGACCTGGGGGCAACTCGTCAATCGCGGAGACATCCAGATCCGCGAAAAAAGCCATGGCCAAGGTACGCGGGATAGGTGTGGCACTCATATTGAGCTGATGCGGCAAATAAGCCTGACCTTTCTTGTCTTGCGCATCCCCTTTACGGTTCAGCTCCAGACGCTGGCCAACACCAAAGCGGTGTTGCTCATCCAGAATCACCAATCCTAATTGCTGAAATTGCACATTGTCCTGAATCAGGGCCTGGGTGCCGATGGCCAGTCTGGCCTGTCCGGAGCTGATGGCTTCATAAGCCAAACGTTTGGCCTTGATGCCCAAACTGCCGCTTAACC
This sequence comes from Alcaligenes phenolicus, assembly GCF_032063905.1. Classification (NCBI taxonomy): domain Bacteria; kingdom Pseudomonadati; phylum Pseudomonadota; class Betaproteobacteria; order Burkholderiales; family Alcaligenaceae; genus Alcaligenes; species Alcaligenes phenolicus. The sequence goes on along the minus strand of NZ_DAMBOE010000004.1, from coordinate 209,986 downwards.
AGGCCAGCTCGACGCCCAACGGCTCCAGCCAGGCACGCATCTTCAGATAATGCTGCTCGGCCAGAATCTCGGTGGGTGCCATCAGGGCCACCTGAAAACCGCTGGCAATGGCTTGCACGGCGGCAATGGCCGACACAATGGTTTTGCCGCTGCCTACATCTCCCTGCAACAGCCGGTGCATGGGATACGAGCGCTTCATGTCCGCGCTGATTTCCTTGACGCAGCGTTTCTGAGCGGCCGTTAACTTGAAGGGCAACGAAGCCAGCAAGGCTTTAGCCAGATCACTATTACCTTCACGCATAGGCTTGGCACGTTGAGCCTGACGCGCAGCACGAGCCTGTGCCAGGGACAATTGCTGCGCCAGCAATTCATCAAACTTGATGCGGCTCCAGGCCGGATGACCGTGTTCGAACAAATCGTCGTAACTGAGCTCGGGCGGTGGGTAATGCAAAAGCCGGATAGCCTCGTTAAAAGGCATCAGGCCATATTCGCCACGAACTTCTTCAGGTAGGGTGTCGCGCAGGTCTGCATTATCGAGCGCATCGGCAATGGCTTTGCGCAGCTGTACCTGGCTCAAGCCATCGGTAGTGGGATAAACAGGGGTCAAGGCGCGGGCCAGGGGTTGGCCGGCTTTGGTGACTTTGGGGTGCACCATTTCCAGGCCATGAAAGCCCTGGCGCACTTCGCCGCGCACTCGCAGGGGCAAATCCCCTTGCAGCTGCTTGAGCTGGCTGGGATAAAAGTGCAGCCAGCGCAAGGCCAGCTCGCCACTTTCGTCGGCAATACGGGCATGCAGCTGTGAGCGGGGACGAGCCTGGACATCCGTACTAAGAATACGACCTTCAATTTGCGCCATCTTGCCAGGGTAGAGATGGGCGATGGGCTCGACCTGAGTCTCATCCTCGTAGCGCAAAGGAAGATGGACCACGAAGTCGGCAGGCTCTCGTAGGCCGAGCTTTTCAAACTTCTGGTCCAGACTGAGCGCCTTGCGTGGCGCAGCCCGTTTGGCCTGAGGCGCAGGCCGACCTGCGGTCATGGCAATACGTCTTTAGAAATTGAGGATAGCCTCGACCTCGAACTGAGCGCCTTTGGGCAAGCTGGCCACACCGATGGTGGAGCGTGCCGGGAAAGGCTGGGGAATCAGTTCGGCCATGATGGCATTGGCGCTGGCAAAACGGGACAGATCTGTCAAAAACAAAGTCAGTTTGACGATGTCGCTCAGGTTGGCGCCAGCTTCTTTGACCACAGCTTCCAGGTTGGCAAATGCCTGACGTACCTGACCTTCAAAATTTTCAGATACCAGTTCGCCTGTGGCAGGCTCCAGACCGATTTGACCAGACAGAAATACTGTCTTGCCACCCGAAGCAATAATGGCCTGAGAGTATGGGCCTACGGCAGCCGGAGCGGCATCGGTGAAGACAACTTGCTTAGTCATAAGAAACCTCTGATGAGTGTTGTACTATCAGAGTTTAAGCGCCTATAGCTAAAATTAACAGATCTTGGCGTGATTATTTTTCCACGAAGGCGCGTTCAATCACGTAGTCACCGGGTTGGCCTACACCGGGCGACACTTCAAAACCGCGTTTATCGAGCATGGCGCTGATATCGGTCAGCATGGCGGGGCTGCCGCACAACATGGCGCGATCCTGAGCGGGATCCAGTTGAGGAATACCCAAGTCTTCGCACAGCTTGCCGGTCTCGATCAGGTCGGTAATGCGGCCGGTATTGCGGAACTCTTCGCGGGTGACAGTGGGGTAATACAGCAGTTTTTCACGTACCACTTCACCAAAGTATTCGTTCTGCGGCAATTCATTCTGGATGAAATCCGAGTACGCCAGTTCGCTGACAAAACGCACACCGTGAACCAGTACCACCTTTTCAAAACGCTCGTAAGTGTCGGGGTCCTTGATGATGCTCATGAACGGAGCCAGACCGGTGCCAGTGCCAAACAGGAACAGATTGCGGCCTGCGCGCAGGTCGTCAATTACCAGCGTACCAACGGGTTTGCGGCTGACCAGAATGGTGTCGCCTTCTTTCAGATGTTGCAGGCGCGAGGTCAATGGACCGTCCTGTACCTTGATGCTGAGAAATTCCAGATTTTCTTCGTAGTTGGCGCTGGCGATACTGTAAGCGCGCATCAGCGGCTTGCCATCGACTTCCAGACCGATCATTACAAAGTGCCCATTATGAAAACGCAGGGCGGCGTCGCGGGTGGTGGTAAATGAGAACAGGGTGTCGTTCCAGTGGTGGACGCTGAGCACTTGTTCGGTATTGAAAGCTGCCATGTTAGTTGTCGTATAGAGGGGCAACATTGCCCGGATCAGTAAGCAAATATTTGTCCATTGTACCGAGTTCCCCAGGTAAATCCATGCTGATTCACCAATACGATTTGATCGCAATCAGGACTTACCATTAAGTTTCATGAGCCGCCATTCTCCTGCTTTGGCACAGACAGTACGGCGATTTCCAGCCTGGAAACGGGCCCACATTCAAATAGCTCTTGCCTAGTTTCTGCATACGTTTGATAATCATTCACATTTTCTGGCTTACAGCCGGTTATTACGCTATTTACGCCTGTTTTGGAGTGTCGATAATGCGCTTTACTCTTCGTAGCCGTGCCCTGACCCAAGCTTTGCTTCTGTCCGCTATGGGCACTATGTCGATGGCGGCTTTTGCTTCTGGCGAAGTCAACCTCTACACCACTCGCGAACCTGGTCTGATTACTCCCCTGCTTGAAACCTTCAGCAAAGACACAGGCGTGAAGGTCAATACCGTGTTTGTGAAAGATGGCCTGATCGAGCGCGTGAAAACCGAAGGCGACAAGTCCCCTGCCGACATTCTGATGACGGTGGACATCGGTAATCTGCTGGATCTGGTGGAAGCCGGAATTACTCAGCCCGTTGAGTCCGCCACTCTGGACGGCGCCATTCCCGCCAATCTGCGCGGTGCCGACAAACAGTGGTACTCCCTGTCCTTGCGCGATCGCGTGGCCTATGTGGCTAAAGACGTGGATGTGAAGAGCATTCACTACGAAGATTTCGCCGATCCAAAATGGAAAGGCAAGGTGTGTATTCGCTCCGGCCAGCACCCCTACAACACAGCCTTGGTGGCTGCCATGATTGCGCATAACGGTGCAGAAGCGACGGAACAGTGGCTGCGTGGCGTGAAAGACAATCTGGGCCGCAAGGCTGCCGGTGGTGACCGTGACGTAGCGCGCGACATTCTGGGTGGCATTTGTGATGTGGGTATTGCCAACGCCTACTACGTGGGCCGCATGAAAAACTCCGAGCCTGGTAGCGATGCCTACAAATGGGGCGAAGCTATCAATGTGGTGCGTCCAACCTTTGCTGATACCAAGGGCGGTGGCACACACGTGAATATTTCCGGTGCCGCTGTGGCCAAGCACGCTCCTAATAAGGACAACGCTGTCAAACTGCTGGAGTACCTGGTTTCCGAGAAAGCCCAGAGCCTGTATGCCAAGGCCAACTACGAATACCCCGTGCGCGCCGGTGTAGAGCTGGACCCCGTGGTGGCCAGCTTCGGCCCCATGACGATTGATCCTTTGCCATTGACTGAAATCGCCAAACATCGCAAACAAGCCAGCGAGCTGGTAGATAAAGTTGGCTTCGACAACTAAAATCGCCCTACTCTTTTTCTACGACCGCCAGCTTTGAGAAATCAGAGCGGCGGTCGTCGCGCATTTAAGCGCCTGTAATACCTAGCCTTTCATAATGCCCTTTTTTCGTCGTCTGCCCTTTTGGTCCCTGGCTGCTGCTGTGATTGCCCTGATCGTGGCAGCGCCTGTGATTACCCTGCTGACCCACGCCTTAGGCGGCTCGACTGAGCACTGGTCGCATTTATTCCAGTTCGTTCTGCCTCAAGCCATGAGCAATACCTTGCTGCTGCTCCTGGGAGTCGGCGTGTTGGTCAGCTGTCTGGGAGTGGGGTCGGCCTGGCTGATTACGGCCTACGAGTTTCCCGGACGACGGGTCTTGCAATGGGCTTTGTTGCTGCCGCTGGCAGTGCCGACCTATATCGTGGCCTTTGCGTATCTGGATTTGCTGCATCCGATCGGCCCGATTCAGTCTGCCATTCGCTACGTCTTGGGCTATAGCAGCCCGCGTGAATTCCGTTTGCCAGATCTGCGCTCCTTGGGTGGCGCAATTTTTCTGCTGGGTTCGGTGCTCTACCCCTATGTATACCTAAGCACGCGTGCCATGTTTGCTACGCAATCGGCCAGCTTGCTGGAAGCCGCCCGCATTATGGGTGAATCGGGCCGCAGCGTATTTTTCCGGGTCGTGTTGCCTATGGCCCGCCCCGCGATTGCAGTGGGTGTCAGCCTGGCTTTGCTGGAAACCCTGAACGATATTGGTGCTTCCGAGTTTCTGGGCGTGCAGACCCTGACGGTGTCTATTTACACCACCTGGGTGACGCGCTCGGATTTGGCGGGTGCCGCGCAAATTGCTGTTTCCATGCTCTGTCTGGTGGCGGCGCTGATCAGTATCGAGCGTTATGGTCGCCGCCGCCAAGCCTATTCCAGTAATCAGCGTTCCGAACCTATTCGACCTACCCGGTTGAAAGGTTCCGCTGCCTGTATCGCCATTGCTTTGGGTGTGGCGCCCGTGCTGGTGGGCTTTGTGGCCCCATCCCTGTATTTGTTGAATGAGACCATCAAGCATGTGAGCTTGGCAGGTGGTGTCTCGGCGCAATTACTGAGTAGCGCCTGGAACACCTTGTATATCGCAGCTCTGGCCACTATCGCGACCCTATCTTGCGGCTTGGTCGTTGCCTGGGCTGCTCGGGCAGTACGTTCGGGACGCAAACCGCGTCTGGCCCGTTTTCTGGCAGGTGTCAGCAGTCTGGGATACGCCATTCCGGGAACCGTATTGGCGATTGGGCTGTTGACGCCCCTCGTCATGTTTGACTCTTTCTACAATCAAGTCATGTCCTGGTTTGGTGTTTCGGCGACGGGTTTGTTGTTGATGGGTTCAACGCTGGCTTTGGTTTTGGCCTATACCCTGCGCTTTCTGGCGATTTCGGTTGGCGGTATTGAAGCCGGGCTGGCTCGAATCCCGGCATCGCTGGAGCAGGCTTCCCGTTTATTGGGTGAAACCCCGGCGGGGACGCTGAAACGTGTGCACTTGCCCTTGCTGCGCCCCGCCATGGGCGCGGCTGCTTTGCTGATTTTTGTTGATGCCATGAAGGAGCTGCCTGCGACCTTGTTGCTGCGTCCGATGAATTTCGAGACCTTGGCAACCTGGCTGTATGCGGAAGCGGCTCGTGGGACTTATGAGGAAGGCGCGGTTGCCGCCTTGGCCATTGTGCTGGCCGGTTTGATCCCCGTTATTTTATTGGCACGTACTCAATTGATGGCCTCTGGCCCACGCGCATCATGAACGATTTTCTGGATTTGCAGGCGATTACCCTTTCCTACGAAACGTCTGAAGGTTTTCGGCCGGTTGTTGACCAGCTCAGCCTGCATTTGCCCCAAGGGGAAATTGGCTGTCTGCTGGGGGCCTCGGGCTGTGGCAAGACGACGGTTTTGCGGGCCATTGCCGGTTTCGAGCCATTGCGTGCCGGACATATCCTGTTGAATGGTCGTGTCCTGTCGGCAGTGTCTCAGCAAGTGCCGCCGGAAGATCGCCATGTGGGCATGATGTTCCAGGATTACGCCCTCTTTCCTCACCTGACGGTAGAAAAGAACGTGGCCTTTGGTCTGCGCAAATGGGAGAAAGCCCAGCGGCAGGCCCGAGTACTGGAAATGCTGGAACTGGTCGATCTGGCCCGTTTGGCGCAGCGCTATCCGCATGAATTGTCGGGTGGCCAGCAGCAGCGCGTGGCTTTGGCACGCGCCTTGGCTCCCAAGCCATCTCTGCTGTTGCTGGATGAACCGTTTTCCAATCTGGATGTGGATACCCGCGAACGCTTGGCGTTTGAGGTGCGCGACATTCTGAAAAGCGCAGGCATTACCGCGATTCTGGTTACGCACAATCAGGCTGAAGCCTTTGCGATTGCCGATCGTATTGGTGTGATGCAGGCTGGCAAGATCATCCAGTGGGATACGCCTTACAGCCTGCACCATCGTCCGGTGAATGATTTTGTGGCGGATTTCATTCGCCGCGAAGCCATCATGGCGCAACGGGCCCAGGCCTTTTTGCGTGGAGAGCCTGCTGAACTGTAAGCACAGTACCCAGCCATCTCTTGCGGGCTGGGGCTGTACGCGTGTGGCTTCTGGTCTTGTGTACTGCTACGCGCTGATCAGGGATGGCTTGATCAGCATCCATACCGCCATCGCCACCATCATCAGGTTTTCAGTCAGTGAGACAAAGCCCAAGGGCACCTTGCTGTCACCACCTACGCAGGCACATTTCAGTTCGCGCTTGTCGATATAGACAGCCTTGAACACTGACCAGGCACCGATGCCGCCAATAAATAAGGCGATGGGCACAGACAGCCACATCAGGGCACCGGCCAGCATCAACACGCCTGCCAATGCTTCACCAAAGGGGTACAGATAGGCGTAGCGCACCCATCTTTGGGCCAACAGGTCGTAGTTCAGGAACATAGTGGCAAAGCCGTCTACATCTTTGAGCTTCTGCACAGCCAGCAAACACATGGCAATGGCAATAAACCATTCCAGCGCCTGGAGCAGGACAATCTGTCCGAATGCCGCCCAGGAAACAGCTAGCGCCATCAAGCCAGCCATGACAAACAAGGCGATCACGGGCGTGTAGCTGACGGCATCCTTGTCCTTGACCTTCCCACCGAAATACTCGACCAGGTCGTCATAGCCCCCTATGCGCTTCCCATCGAAAAAGGTCTGGGGGGTAGTGCTGACATGATGCTCAGCCTTGAACGCATCGATCTCTTCGCGATTCCTTAGCCAGTGGTCCTCCAGCTCGTAGCCTTTGCGTTTGAGCAGTGCGCGAGCTTTCAGTCCGAAGGGGCAGATATGTTCTGCAGTCACCATGCGGTAAAGCTCGGCGCGTTTGGCGATGTGTGTAGCCATATGCGACTCCTTTGACGTGATGCTGTTTGTCGGAAGCCCTCCCTTGACGCTCATGCAAGCGTTTACCTGACACCCTAAACCAGGTGCCAGGGAGTATGCGTAAGCAGGTGTAGAGATTTAGTAGTGTTAGTGATCAATTGTTCGCATCTGATCGTCTCTCATGCAGGGCTTGGCGGCGGCCCCTCGCATTAAAACGGGCAAGGCAAGCGCGACCAGGGCGGTCAGTAGCAGCAAGACATTCAGGGTTGATAGGGACACGTTCAGCGTACCGAGAAGCAGGGAGGGAACCGCCAAGGCAATAAAGCTGCCTATATGGTTGCTCGTGGTCTGCAAAGCCATGAAACGGCCCCGCCGGGCCTGAGTGGGATAGCTGGCGCTGCAGGCGCTGGCGCATACCAGGCGGCTGTAACTGCCAATCATGAACAAGATCATGAATCCGTAGGCGGTCCCCCACCCCAGGGCCAGCATGATCAAGGACAAGAGCAAGATCAACGTGCCAAGATCAGATATACGGGTCTCGCCCCATTTTTTGATGCCCGTCGCGGACAGGCGGGAGGCGGTCAAGGCGGCGACACCGCCCAACATGAAGATCACAGGCATTTGCTGTGCTTGAGTGTCGTACCGCAGCTCCAAAATGGGGATCAGGACCGGGATCAGTAATAGTGAGCCTGCCTGCGCAATAGCCGGAAGGCTTAGCCAGCGCCAGGCCTCTTTACCCAGAGCCAGTTGTGAGGGTTGCGCTGCAACGAGTTGGTTGGAAGGCAGATAGCGATGAGCAATAGCGGCGGCAAGCAGGCAGAGCACGGCCAGAGTCATCAAGGCGATACGCCAGCCCAGTTCCACGGCGATGAACAAGGTGGCGGGCATTCCAGCGATACTGACCAAGGCAAAGGCGCTGACCACAATGGCAATCGCGTCGGTACGTAGCTCGGCATTCATTCCGTTCAGTAGCAAAGTCATTGCGGCACTCATCAAAAAACCACCTAGCAAACCGGCCCCCAGACGCAGCAAGATAAATAGCCCGAATTCGGAGCTGATGGCCCCCAAAGCGCTTAAGACAGCCAAGAGAATCAGTGCCAGCAGCAGTAAAGGTTTTAGCGCCGCGCGGTGCATCCAGCGTACAGCCAGGACGCCCGATAAAGCGGCGCCGCCCATATAGGCGGAAGCGGCATAACCGGCATAGGTGGCAGGAACATCAAAGTCCACTGCCATCCAGACAAACAAAGGCGTCAAGGCCATGAATTCCAGAGCATGAACAAACTGGATAAAAGACACGGCACGGGCACGTAGCCGGGGACGAAACACTTCAGAATCAGACATGGCGATACGCATAAAGGAAGAGGCCTCTAGCCTAATTCTTCGCGGTTTTGATATGTAGTCTCTATAATTCGAATATTAAATTATCAAAACCGGGATGATTTCATGACTCCCCAGCTGAATTTGAATGCCTTGCGGGTTTTTATCCAGGTAGTTGAAAGTGGCAGTTTTACGGCTGCAGCTCAGGTGCTGGATTTGCCGACCTCCAATGTCAGCCGTTATGTGGCGCAACTGGAGCGGCAGATCGGTCAGCGCTTGCTGGAGCGCAGTTCCCGGCAACTGCGTTTGACCAGTGTGGGCCAGGGCTTGTTTGATACCGTTCAGCCCTGGTGGGGAGCCCTAAAGCAGGCCGAACAGGATTTGCTGGATCAACGCACCCGTTTGTCGGGACGCTTGCGGATTTGTATTCCATCCGAGATGGGTCCGTTTCTACTAGCGGGTGTCCTGGCAGATTTTGCGGCCCAGCATCCGGATCTGGAACTGCATTGTCAAATCAATCTGGAAGGTCCTGGTGTGCTGGCGCAGGATTTTGACCTGGCCTTATTGATGTGTCGGGGTGCTTTGCCAGACAGCAGTCTGGTGGTGCAGGAATTGTGTTCTTTTGATTGCCAGGTCGTGGCGGCACCTGCCTTGATCGAGCAATACGGTATGCCCAGCAGCCTGGAAGAGTTGGAGCAGTTGCCTTGCATTACGACCGATACGGCTTTGGATGGCCAAGCCTGGCAGTTTGTCTTGCCCGATGGTCGCTTTCAAATCTTGAACGTCACCAGTCGCTTTCGTGTGAATAGCGGTTTGTTGGCAGGCGCCGGCGCCGTCAAAGGGCTGGGTTTTGCGATTCTGGGGCGGCAGGGATGTGAGAAAGAGATCGCCCAAGGGCGTCTGATTGCCGTTCCCCTGCCCTTGCCGCCCGCCCCTTTGCGTCTGGTACTGGCGTATACGCATCGACGACATTTGTCGAACTCGGCACGTGCCTTGATCGAGTATCTGAAGGCCCAAGCTGATATCGGCACCTTGCCTGGATTAAACACCCATTAACTTGGGGGCCTTGTAGGGTTTGAGCTTGGGTCGTCGTTGCAGCAACCGATGCTATATCAAGCAATGACGGCTGCTTTGACCATATCAATGTGAGCAATGCCGTCCTCGTCGTAGATCTCGCCCGCAGGCTGAAAACCTAAAGAGCCGTAGAACTTCTGCAAGTGCGCCTGTGCGCCAATGCGTATACCTGCGCCAGGATAGTGGGCTTCCGTAAAGCGGATCGCTTCAGCCACTAGCGCGTAGCCGATTTTCAGGCTACGGAACTTGGCCAAGGTCAGGACACGGCCAATGGAAGGCTCATCATATTTCAGGCCCGGTTCGACAACGCGAGCATAAGCAGCCAGCTCGCCGTCCTTGAGCACGGACAAATGCCAGGAGTCCAGATCCAGGCCGTCCACGTCCTGGTAGGCACACTCCTGCTCCACCACAAATACCGCCTCGCGAGCCTGGATGATTGAGTACATTTCCCGCGTGGACAGATCGTCCAGCCGTTTCCATTGAAAATCCAGGTCCATCTTTGCTTCCATGACGATAAGGTTTGGGTGACTGCGTATGGTAATCGTCCAAGGGCAGAATAAAAAGAGCGGCCCGAAAGCCGCTCTTTTTGATCGTACTGGTCAAAGCCAGTGCCTTCGATCTTACAGGCTGTAGTACATGTCGAATTCGACCGGGTGCGGAACCATACGCAGACGGGTGATTTCGGCTTGTTTCAGCTCGATGAAGGCGTCCAGCATTTCATTGCTGAACACACCGCCACGGGTCAGGAATTCGCGATCTTTGTCCAGGGACTCGATGGCTTGTTCCAGCGACACACAAACGGTTGGGATTTTTGCATCTTCTTCGGGGGGCAGATCGTACAAGTTCTTGTCGGCTGCATCGCCGGGGTGAATCTTGTTCTGCACACCGTCCAGACCGGCCATCATCAAGGCCGAGAAGGCCAGGTATGGGTTGGCCATTGGATCGGGGAAGCGGGCTTCCACACGACGAGCCTTGGGGTTGCTGACGTAAGGAATGCGGATAGAGGCCGAGCGGTTTCGGGCGGAGTACGCCAGTTTCACTGGAGCTTCAAAGTGCGGAACCAGACGCTTGTAGGAGTTGGTCGTGGGGTTGGTGATGGCGTTCAGGGCACGGGCGTGCTTGATGATGCCGCCAATGTAGAACAGCGCGAACTCGGACAGACCGGCGTACTCGTTACCGGCAAACAGGTTCTGGCCGTCTTTCCAGATGGACTGGTGCACGTGCATGCCGGAGCCGTTGTCGCCGACCACGGGCTTGGGCATGAAAGTTGCCGTTTTGCCATAAACGTGAGCCACGTTATGGATGGTGTACTTCATGATCTGGTTCCAGTCTGCGCGCTCGACCAGGGTCGAGAAGCGCGTACCGATTTCCAGCTGACCAGGAGCGGCCACTTCGTGGTGGTGGATTTCAACAGGAACGCCCTGCTGTTCCAGCAGCAAACACATTTCAGCGCGCAGATCGGCAAAGGAGTCTGTAGGCGAAACAGGAACGTAGCCGCCTTTAACGCCAGGACGGTGACCCAGGTTATTGCCATTGAGTTCCAGACCACGCGACCAGGGAGCTTCTTCAGAGCGAATCTTCACGAAGCTGCCCGACATGTCGTCGTTCCAGGTAATACCGTCGAACACGAAGAATTCCGGCTCGGGACCAAAGTACGCGGTATCGCCCAAACCGCTGGAGCGCAGGTAGGCTTCAGCACGCTTGGCCAGCGAACGTGGGTCGCGGTCGTAACCTTTCAGATCGGAAGGCTCGACCACATCGCAGGTCAGAATCAGGGTGGGCTCTTCACGGAACGGGTCCATACGGGCGGTTTTGGCGTCCGGGATGAGCAACATGTCCGAGGCTTCGATTCCTTTCCAGCCAGGCAAGGAAGAGCCGTCAAAGGCGACACCAGACTCAAAGCGATCCTCGTCCACCGCGTGTGCGGGGGTGGTCAAGTGGTGCTCACGGCCCAGGGTATCGGTAAAGCGGAAATCGACAAACGTGATTTCGCGTTCGGCGATGATCTTCAGAACATCTTCGGGGGAGGACATGGTTACTCCAGCGTCAATGACGTTAACAAAAAGTGAGGAGGAGTGGCGCGGATCATTGTGTAACCCACTACGGCAGGTCTTAATTACGTTTATCGGGATTGCCACTGAATCTGATCCAAACAGCGCAATACCGATAAAGTAGTTATGGCATAGGACTTACCAGAAATTAATTGTAGAGCAATTGTGCAGATGCACAATAAAAAATGTCTTAAATAAACAATTAAATGTCAGGAAGCTTCATCAGGAAGGAATGCTTCCTGTAAATCATTTAAGAATCGCCAGCCTAAATCGGTGGTTCGAATACGAACCGGATCGGAAGCCAGCAAACCTTTCTCGATATTGCGCTTGATCACGGGCAGGATGTGCGCAAGGGGCACACCCGTGCGTTCCTGGAAGTACTGGGCAGGTACGCCCTCTTTCAGGCGCAACACGTTCAGCATGAACTCAAAGGGCAGGTCTTTCGGTGTGACACGGGCATTGTGCGCATAGTGGCTACCGTCGCGCTTGATGGCGTTCTGCATCCATTGCGCAGGGCTGCGGGTGGTGGCGGTACGTATAATGCGGTCGTGAAAGGACAGCTTGCCGTGAGCCCCTGGGCCTATGCCGATATAGTCGCCAAATTCCCAGTAATTCAGATTGTGGCGGCTATGGCCACCGCGCTTGCTGTAGGCCGAAATCTCGTACTGGTTCCAGCCGCGGCTGGCGGTCAGCTCGATCAGGCGGTCCTGCATGGCGGCGCTGTCGTCGTCATCCGGCAAGACTGGCGGATACTTGGCAAAGACAGTATTGGGCTCCAGCGTCAGATGGTAGAGCGACAAGTGCTCCGTCTCATAAGACATGGCCTGCAAAATGTCCTGCTCGGATTGTGCTGGGGTCTGGCCTGGCAAGGCATACATGACATCCAGGTTCACGCGATCTACGGCCTTCATGGCGGCTTCAATGGCCTGCCGCGCTTGCTGGCTGTCGTGAATGCGGCCCAGTGCTTTCAGGGCTTCGTCGTTAAAGCTCTGGATACCCAGGGAAATCCGGTTCACGCCACTTTGCGCAAAATCCATGAAGCGCGAGGCTTCCGAGGCTCCGGGATTGGCTTCCAGGGTGATTTCTGCATCAGGCAACAGGTTCAGATGGGAGCGCAGCAAGGCCAGCATGCGGTCCAACGCCTGGGCTGACAGCAGGCTGGGTGTGCCGCCACCGATAAAAACGGAAATTACCTGTCTGCCCCAGACCAGCGGCAGGGTTTGTTCCAGATCGGCCTGCAAGGCGTCCAGATACTCGTTTTCGGGCAGTTCAGCGGGTGCTTCGTGTGAGTTGAAGTCACAGTACGGGCATTTGCGTACGCACCAGGGCACGTGCACGTAGACGGACAAGGGCGGCAGGCTGGGCAGCAGGGTCGCCGGTCCGGAGCCGGGCCGGATGCGCACTTCAGGAGAGAAAACAGTCATGTTTTTACTCGGCGGCCAGACGGGCCAACAAGGCTTGCATGGCTTGTGCCCGGTGGCTGTATTTGTTCTTCAATTCCGGCGAGAGCTGTGCCGCGGTTTGCTTGAATTCGGGCAGATAAAAGTGGGGGTCGTAGCCAAAGCCGTGCTCGCCAGCAGGCTGATCCTGAATTTCCCCTTCCCAGACGCCTTCAATCACGATGGGCCGTGGGTCCTGGGCATGGCGCACATACACCAGAACGGCCACATAACAGGCGCGGCGGTCGCTTTGTCCTTGCAGACGCTGGACCAGCAAGGCGTTATTGGCAGAGTCGGACTTCTCACCGCCCAGTTCGCGGGCGGCAAAGCGCGCGGAGTAGACGCCGGGGGCTTCGTCCAGGGCGCGCACACAGAGGCCGGAGTCATCAGCCAAGGCGGGCAGGCCGCTTAACTGGCTGGCATGACGGGCCTTGGCCAGCGCATTCTCGATAAAAGTGGCAAAGGGTTCCTCGGCCTCGGGAATGTTCAATTGGCCTTGAGGAACCATGCTGATACCGGCCTGGGCCAGGATGGCGGAAAACTCCTTGAGCTTGCCGGCATTGTTGGAGGCCAGCACGACACGCTTGGATTCAGTGTTCATAAGTCGCAGCAGGCGGCAAAGCGCCCTGTTCAGTAAAAATGGCAAGGCGCCGTGCCAGGCAGTGTGTGCTGCATGGGACGGCGTCCCAATAGCGGTTTGTCCCGCTGCCTGGCGGTGTCGCGCAGGGAGCAGGACAGACCCGTTTCATCGTGATCAGCCCTGCAAGGCTTGTTTCTGGGCTTGCATCAGCTCGGCAATGCCCTGCTCGGCCAGATCCAGCAAGCGGTTCAAGGTGGGGCGCGCAAAGGTCTGGCCTTCGGCCGTGCCCTGCACTTCAACCAGATTACCGCTGCCTGTCATGACGATATTCATGTCCACACCGCAGGCAGAGTCTTCCAGATAGTCCAGATCCAGCACAGGGTTGGATTCAAACACACCGACCGAGACGGCCGCCAGTTGATCCAGAATGGGCGAGGCTTGCAGCTTGCCCTGCTCTTGCAGGCTGCGTACGGCCAGGCTGGCTGCAACCCAGGCGCCCGTGATGCTGGCGCAGCGGGTGCCACCGTCGGCTTGCAGAACGTCGCAGTCAATGTGAATGGTGCGCTCACCCAGGGCTTTCAGATCGAAGACGGCGCGCAGGCTGCGGCCGATCAGGCGCTGGATTTCCTGGGTACGGCCATTTTGCTTGCCACGGGCGGCTTCACGGTCCGAGCGCGTGTGCGTGGAACGAGGCAGCATGCCGTATTCCGCCGTGACCCAGCCTTGCTCCTTGCCTTTCAGAAAGGGAGGAACTTTGTCGAGCACGCTGGCATTGCACAGAACATGGGTTTCACCCAGACGGATCAGGACCGAACCCTCGGCGTGACGGGTAAACCCGGTCACCAGTTCGATAGGACGGCATTGTGCAGCAGATCGACCCGAGGGGCGTGCAATCGTAGCGTTTTCAGACAAGGCTGGACTCCGGACAAAATTCAAAACGCCTATTGTACGCCTTGCGGGACGGGCCGTAGCGCAACCCCCATGTCCATCCACTTATCGGCCTGGCAGGTGAAAAGCAGGATCTGATGGCGCTGGGCAGCGTCGTGAATAATGCGCTTCATGGCTCCCAGACGATCGTTGTCACTGTGGACCAGCACGTCATCCAGAATCAGCAAGGTAGGACGGCCTGCCTGTTGCAGCAAATCCGCATAGGCCAGACGGGCAATCAGGCCGATTTGCTCGCGTGCGCCAAAGCTCAGGCCATCAATATCGTCGGCCAGCCCTTGCCCGCTATCGCGCTGCAGCCAGCGTGGGGCCAGATACTCGTCCAGCTCCACCCGTGCCTTGCCCAGAAGCAGGCGCAGATAGTGATTGATGTGCTTTTGTAGAGGCTCGTGCAATTGCTGGGTCAAGGCGTTGCGCTGTTCTCGCAGGACAGACAACAAAAGGCGCAGGGCTGCGACACGGCGCTCGTAAGTGGCACAACGGCGCTGGCAGTCGTGCAGACGTAGCGAGGTCTGGTCGATTTGTTCTTCCAGGCCTTGCGCACCGTGGGTTTCCAGCTTGGTTTGCACCAGCTGGGCGGCCAGACGGGCCTCGTTATAGCTTTGTTCCTGCTGCTGGGCGCTGCGCTCCAGACGTTGCAGGTCCTGCTCCAGAACTGAGACGGGCAAGGCGGCCAGTTCGGCTTCCAACGCCTTCTGATCGGCCAGTTGCTGCTCGCGTTGCAGGCGCAGTTGTCCCCATTGCTGCTCGCGCTCCTGCTGTGCTTGCTGGCGTTGTGGGTCAGCCCATTGTTGTTCCAGGCTATTGGCTTCGGCCTGGGCCTGCTCAAGACGGGCCTGAGTGCGGGCAACAGCTTCGCGGGCATCATGCCAGTCGCTTTCCAGCGCACGGTACTGCTGCTCGGCCATGGTGGCGGCTTGGGCGATACGGCCCAGTTCCGAGGTCTCGATGGCCTCGCCTTGCGGGCGTTGCGGGGCGATGCGTTGTTGAGCCGCCTGAACCAGACCTTGCAAGTGTGCTTTGCCTTGCGGGGCCAGCGCTTTCATGGAGTTGCGTAACAGTCGGTCTTGTTGTTCTTGTTCCCGATATTGCTCGCGGCGACGCTCCAGCTCTTCCAGGCTTTTCCCGCCCAGTTGACCAAGCGTCTGTTCGTATTCTTGCTGGGTTTGCGCCAATTGTTGCTGCACTTTACCCAGATCGCGACCACCGGGAATGATGCGTAGCTGGCCCATTCCGGGTAGCTCAATCAGGGTGCTGGTACTAAGGTGGGCGCGATGCTGACCTTGAATGGATTCGCCATCCAGCAACAGGCTGGCGCCGTCTTGCAGTTCGATCTGCAATTCGGTGGAAATCGTCTCAAGTTGGTGTTGTAAACGCTGAATAAGCTGGTGCTGCTGGCGTAATTGGTCCAGGGCCTCGTCACTGATTTTCAGCTGCACCAAGGCGGCCCCGCATTGCGCCAGTTGGGTTTCCAGCTTGCCCAGTTCTTCCAGTTGCCCTTGCACCTGCTGCAATTGCTGCTGTGTGCCCTCAAAGCTGGCTTGATCCTGAAACCATTGCTGCCAGGTACGGGCGCGTTCTTGCTCCAGCAGATTGGCGTCTTTATAGCTGCGCGCCTGCTCCAGACGCTGGTTCAAGCTGCTGAGCGTGCCCTGCTCTTGCTCCAGCTTGGCACTCAAGGATTTGACCTGCTCGGCGCGCTGGCTGCGTTGGCGAGCCCACTCCAGGTCGCGTTCCCCAGCTTGTTGGTAGAGCTTTTCTCGCTCGGCCAACATGTTCAGCGCCTGTTGAAGTTCCTTGGCCCGTTCCTGCAATTGGCGGGCTTGAAGTAACTGAACCTGCACTTGTTTGGCTTGCTCACGTAGCTGCTCCCAAGGACGCTTAGCCTCGGCATGGGCAATTTGCCTACGGGCCTGCGCCAGTTCGTCCACCCATTGCTGATACTGCTGCAAGGCAGACTGCTGGCTCTGTAACTGCTCTTCCAGCTCCTTGGCTTCTTTCTGCGCTGCCAGCCAGACGCCGCGAGGCTGTCCTTGAGCCTGAGTCACATATTGGTCCAGCTGTTGCTGGGCCTGTTCGATCAGATAATCTCCGTCTGCACTGGTCAGATCAGCAATTTCACTACCCAATGCCTGCTGCAAGGTGCCGCTGGCGTGTTCGACCGAGCTGCGCAGGTCCTGGCCCTGCCCTTGTTCAATCCATAACAGGCCCGGCACGCCCCAGTTACGGGCCTGGCTGCTGCCTTTGGCGGCGTACTCAAAGCCCATTTGCTGGGCCAGATATTGCTCGGCCTCGTCATTGTCCAGATGCTGGTTACCGATGTATAAATCGCAGCGTTTGCGTTTCAGGAAACGCTTGCTCAGGCGCATGTCCTGGCCGTTCAGACTGAAATCCAGCTCGATTTCCGGCGCGGCCGAGGAATCGCCCCACGGCAGGATTTTTGTCAGGCTGCCCGTGCCATAGCGCTCGAAAAACACCGTGCGCAAGGCCTCGGCCAAGGTACTTTTACCGGCCTCGTTCGGGGCACTGATGATGTTCAGGCCCGGTTCCAGCTTGTCCAGTGAGACGGGCTGACGAAAGCGCTTGAATTGCTCTACGCGCAGGGACTTAATGTGCATGACCACCTTCCTTATCGCGCAGCAAACCGGCCAGAATCAACAAGGCATCTTCAGCGGCTTGCTGCTGGCTACCGTGACGCAGCTCCTGCAATTGTTTCAGTGCAGCCTGCAGATAACCATCGGCTTGCAAGGCGTCCAGATCTTCTTCTGAAGGCGCCAGACGCAAGGCCTCGCGCTGGCAATCCCAGGCGCGGCAACGGGCTTGAGACTGACCTAGAATGCTCTCCAGACGCTCAAAACCGCTCAGGCTTAACTGGCCAGATAGCTCCAGCTCCACCACGCTCTGATCGGCCAAGGCGCTCAGTTCCCGCTCCAGCAGGTCCAGATCCGTATCGTCATTCAAATGGTGCTGGATACTGCGCCAAGGGTGTTGAGCAACCGGCAAGACTTGAATCACAGGTGTTGCGCCCGGTTCGCTGATTTCCACCAGCAAGGCCTGGCCGGAATCGTTATCCCGAAAGCGGTCCGGCTCGGGCGTGCCGCTGTAGTAGCAGCGTTCGTTGATTTTGACGGTGCCGTGCCAGTCGCCCAGTGCCAGATAGTCCAGCTTGGCGCGTTGTACGCGCTTTTGATCGATCAGGTTATGGCTGTCCAAATGCTCCAGCACCCCACTGACGCTGCCATGCGCCAAGCCCAGACGCCAGTAACCCGCCGGACTTTCGGCCTGATCGAACCAATCGCTCAAGTCCTGATAAGTCTGGCGTTGTGTCAACGGCGCTGGCAGGACCGCAAGCTTGAGCTCGTCCAGCAAGAAAAGCTCCGGTGTATCAAGCACATGCACGTAATCGGGAATGCAGTTCAAGCGACGCGCGCGTGTCCAGACGCTTTCGCTCAAGGCCGCGTCATGGTTGCCGGGCAGGAGCAGCCAGGGGCCGGTGAAACCCGCCATGGCATTGAAACTGCGGCGCAGATTGCGATCGCTCAGGGTTTGCGAATCAAAGACATCGCCTGCTACCACAAGCAGATCGGCGCGATGTTCGCTAGCCAGCGTTGCCAGCTTCTCAATGGCCTTGAAACGTGCCTCAGCCAGGGCGGCCGCGTCCTCCAGCTCGAAACGCGAGTACTGGCGACCTATTTGCCAATCGGCTGTATGCAGGATTCGTAGCATGACTGCCCTTAGATTTGGTAAAAAAAATCGGCCCTTGGAGGCCTTGAATACCTGAAGTATAGAGCTTTGTAGCGGCGAGAGGAGCGGCCAAAGCCGGGACCTGAGAGTACAATTGGCGGCTTTATTCCATTCTTAAAGTGACCCACCCATGATCCGTAGCATGACCGCGTTTGGCAGCGCCAAGGCCGAGTCCGAAGCAGGCACCATCAATATCGAGATGCGCAGCGTCAACAACCGCTTTCTGGACCTGAATCTGCGTTTGCCCGAGGAACTGCGCTTTGCGGAGAATCTGCTGCGCGAGCTGGCCGCCCAGGGCGTGCAGCGTGGCAAGCTGGAATTGCGGGTCAACTTTGCCCGTAGCGGCACGGATCAGCAACGCAGCCTGGATATGGAGGCGGTGGAACGCACGGCACAGATGCTGCAAGTGGCACGCGTCGCCATTCCCGATCTGCCTGCGCCCGAGCTGCATACCTTGCTGAGCAATCAAAGCGGCAATAATTCGGGCATGGACCCCGAAATCTGGCTGCCCATGATCAGCCAGGCTTTCGAGGCGGCCTTGCAGGATTTTCAGGCGACCCGAGAGCGCGAAGGCCAGCGTCTGGCACAAGCCATGCTGGATATTCGCCAGGACATGAGCGCCATTGTGGACGAGGTCGAGCAGCACTTGCCTTCTATTCTGACGGAGCAGAAGAACAAGATTGCCACTCGCTTGCATGACGCCTTGTTGCAAGCCAGCCCGGACGGTTTTGCCCTGATTTCGGGCGAAGAACTGTCTGCCCGCGTCGCGCAGGAAGCGGCTGTTTTCTCCCTGCGTATTGATGTGGCTGAGGAAATCGCCCGCTTGCGTTCGCATTTGACCGAGCTGGAGCTGATTCTTAACGGTGATACCAGCGTGGCGTCCAACAAGAAAAGTACGCGCCAAGGCAGCACTGGCAAGCGTTTGGACTTCCTGTTCCAGGAGATGAACCGTGAGGCCAATACCTTGGGTTCCAAGGCAGGCAGCATGGACATGACGCGCGCCTCTATCGACTTGAAGCTGTGTATTGAGCAGCTGCGCGAACAGACCCAAAACATCGAGTAAACCAGCCAGCCCCTTATTTTCTGCTTGTCAGCATTTTTTTCAGCAGGTGCTGTCTGCTTAAACCGCGTGAAACCTCAGGTTTTATGCGGTTTTTTCAAGAAAACCGTCTTGCTCAGGCCAGGCGGTTTTTTTGTGGACTTTTCTGATCATCCTCAGACTCCCCAGGGCTATTTTTTCTGAAAGTGGTCTAGTGAAGTCAGGAATAAATACAGACGCTTTATAAGCTGCCTTAATATATAAAAATAAAATAGCGATTTTTAAAATAAAAAAAATAAAACAAAAATAAGAAATGGTTTTTATAAATAATTAATCCGATTTTAAAGTTTTAAAAACGAATCACCTGTTTTAAATAAATTCATGCTTAATTATCTGTCTGCTAATCAGGTGGCTTGCCAGTTTTGTCCTGGGATTTTCTCGACAAAGCCATGTAACACGTCACCTTTTTGACAGTCGTGTTTCTGGTTTTAAAACGGCGGTTTTTTCTGGCCGCTGTCTGAATGCCCTGCTCGGCCCCTTGGGTTTTTCTCCGCTTTTTTCTGCCTCCGTCCTTCCCGTACAATAGCCAGCGCTGTGCTGCTATTAGGCGGCTTATTAAAGGACAGAAAACACATGAATTTCATTTTTCGTGGAAATGAAATATTGGTCAGCAGCCAGGAAGGACAAGCCTTGATTCCCGCCAGACCCGCACTGGATTTAGCGCAGGCGCAATGGCATGCCATTTTTCCAGGTGACGATTGTCAGGATTTTGCCTGCCACGTAGCAGCCGAGACCCCGGCTCCGGATGGCTTTACCTTCCGTCACTTGCGCGGTGTGCTGTCGCAGTTGGGGGATCAAGCCAGTCTTGTGAATCGGGCTTTTCAAGTCTCGGAGTGGGCGCGTAGCCATCGTTACTGTGGTGTGTGCGGTTCGGGCATGGAGCGTGTGAAGCATGAACTGTGCTTTCGCTGCACCTCCTGTGGTTTCTCGGCCTATCCCCGAATCTCCCCGGCCATGATGGTACTGATCCGCGACAAGGACCGTATCTTGTTGGCCAGCCACTCCACTTACGCAACGGCACGCTACACCGCCTTGGCCGGTTTTGTGGAAGCTGGTGAAAACCTGGAAGAAGCCATTCACCGTGAGGTTATGGAGGAAGTGGGGCTGCGCGTGGACAACATTCAGTATTTCGGCAGTCAGTCCTGGCCTTTCCCACATTCTTTAATGGTGGCTTATACCGCCGAATACGCTGGCGGCGAATTGCGCATTCAAGCTGACGAAATCAATGACGCGCGCTGGTTTGGCCCTGGTGATGCCCTGCCCGATCTGCCCCATACCGACTCCATTGCGGGCCGTTTGATTCGAGCCAATTTACCGGGACTGGCCAAGACTTAAAGCGTGACTCAGGTCGCCAGATGGGCGGCGACACTGCGCAGCATACGGCCCAGGTCCTCGCGCTCATTGGGATTGAGTACGGACAGGGCATCATCAATCATTTCTTTGGCGGCGGGCCAGACTTGCGCATAGCGCTCACGGCCCGTTTCGCTCAGGTAGACGCGCATATAGCGGCTGTCGTTTTCGTCCGCGCGGCGCTGCACCAATTCACGTTCTTCCATTTGATCAATTACCCGGCTCAAGACCGGCTGATGCACCACGATGGCCTTGGCAATTTCCCCGATGCTGCGCCCGTCCTTATCCCACAGGTACTGCAAGACCCGGAAGTGCACATAGGTCATATTGTGCTCACGCAGGGTGGTCGATCTTAGGGTTTGGTCCAGCTTGTAGATAATGTTGGCCATCTGAAAGGCCAGATTGGTTTCTACGCTGCTGTCAGGGATGGAGACGGGAGTTTTGCTCATAATGCCTTGGGAGAGTCAATCCTGCGCTTGTCGCTCCATGAAATCGGAGCGACAAGCGGACCGTCAGTATACTAGCAGAGCTCTGCCTGGACGGTTCCCGTAGGCGTATGACTGGCGGCGCGGAAAATCTGCGCGTAACTCCAGGGATTGGCCATGGCGGAACGCACGACCTGCGTACGCACTTCATCGGGCAAGGCGCTGATCTCGCCATATAGACAGGACCACTTCTGGCAGTGCTCCACAATCTCGCGCTCATTGTTTTCCCAGGCTTCCAGGGCTTCGGGAATATCGCGCGCATCCCCCACCTCTTCCAGAAACGTAGCCAAAGCCAGGCCATTTTGCATGGCCATGCCCCCACCCTGCCCCAGGTTCGGCGGTTGAGCGTGGGCGGCGTCACCCAGAATCGCCGTGCGTCCACTGGACCAGGTTTTGCAGCGCGTCACACTGTAACGACCCCAGCTGACCGGGCCATCTGCTCGTTCAATCAGGTGCGCCCAGTGTGGGAACAAGGCAGACCAGTATTCCTTGTCGATCTGGGTATTGCTGCCGCGCACATCGTCGTACGGGCACGTTAAGGCCAGATAGGTTTGGGTTTCGCTGACGGGCGTAATCAGCAAGCGATGCAGACCATTCCAGTTCTCGATGTATTTTTGAGCATCTTGTGCATCGGTGTCGCCTGGCTTGCGCTCGATCATGGTGCGCAAGGCTCCCTCGCGGGTTTGCTCGTGCACCAGTTCCAGACCGAGAGATTGGCGGATACGGGACCAGATGCCATCCGCACCCACGACCAGATCGGCACGTAAACGCTCGCCCGAGGCCAGTTGAACTTCCCCGCGTGCGCTGGCAGCGATGACTTCCACATTCGTGCGTACCTTCACGCCGGCGCGCTTGCCCGCTTGCTCCAGGGATTTCAGCAGTTGCGAGCGCATCACGGTAATCAGACGACGATCGGGCGGTGTGGGGCCGCAATCAATGACCTCGTTATTCAGATCACGCTGCTCAAAGTGACTACCGTAAAAAGCGCCTTCAATGGCTTGCTCGTACGCTCCCAAGGCTTTGAGAACGCGCAGGCCGTTTTCCCAGATATAAATACCGGAGCCATTGGCGCGCAATTCAGACTGGCGCTCCAGTACCGTGACATCCCAGCCGCGTTGAGCCAAAGCGGCGGCGGTTGCCAAACCACCCAGGCCACCGCCTGCGATCAAGGCACTTAGTTTTTTATCGGACATGCTGGTTTCCTTAAACTTGCGCCCACAAAGGCAAAGAGTGATTGCTATCCAGAACACGTTCGCCAGCCAGAGTCACGTACCACTCGCTGAGCAGACCATCCGGGTCACGCAAGAAGAAAGCGCGCTTCCAGGGCAGGTTCACGTTGTGAACGGGGGTAATGTTCCGGGCTTTCAGGCGCTCCAGTGTTTGTTCCAGATCCTGGACGCTGGCCAGCTCGAAACTGCCATGCGAGAAGGAGGCCTCTTCATCACGTACCAGGATCAGGCTGTAATCATAATTGGCCAGACCAGCACGCAAGTAGACAACCTGCTCGTTTTCATAAACCACTTCCAGGCCGCCGACTTCGGTGTAAAAGCGGCGCATGGCGTCCAACTGAGCGGTACGCAGCACGGCATGGGTGACGCGGCGTGGTTGGACCGGGGCGTCGGCGACTGTTTCCAGAACGGGGTCGGAGTCGTAGCGGCCTTCGGTAAAAGGCTCCTGGCCTTCAGGATCCCAGCGACTGGTCAGCAATTCCATGGGGCCACCTAGCACGCTGCGCCAGTCTTTAATGGTGTCGCAGTAGAACTCGTTGTAGTTGCCATCGGGGTCAAACATATAGACGCTATGAGCCACTTGGTGATCCACCGTCATATCAATATCGCGCCCCTGCTCTTTTGCGCGCTTCCAGCCTGCAACCAGTTCCGCTTCATTTTCCAGCTCCCAGGCCAGGTGATTCAGACCGGGCTTCAAGCCAATTGTGCCGGGCAGTTGCAGCAGACCGTCACGGCCATACCGGTTCACGCCTTTGGTGGTTTCCATCATGCCCAAGTCGTGGGGGGTGTGGCCGGTGCCTAAAAAAGTCGCCACCAGATCCGGTTCGGTAAATTCCACTTTCAGGCCGCAGACCTGGCTGTAAAAATCTTCACCGCGTTGCAGCTCGTCAACCCACAGGTTGACGTGGCCCAGACGGCGGGGCTCAAAGCACGCGGTTTGGGTGGAGTGGGAAGTTGCTTGTGTCATAGTCTCTCCTCCTGGGTATGACGATTCATGGTCTGCAACACGGCCAGCGTCAATGCGCTGTCGCTCTGTTCCAGATCCCTCAAGACGTTGAAATGATTACGGTTTGGCACGGCCATGCTCTGCACCAGGCAGCCCGCCAGCTCGCATTGCCGGGCGTAGTGACGGCTTTGTTCCTGCATGACGGCCGGTTCCAGTGCGCCCCAGGCCACCAGCACAGGAACTCCCTGCGCGGGGGGATGCAAGGCCGGGCTGTAACGTTGGGCTTGTTCTTCGTCCAGCTGCAGCCAGTCATTCACGGCGGTCTGCAAGATGGGATGTAAATCCATCACGCCGCTGAGAATGCTGGCGCTGTGGATCAGACGCTGTTCACGTTGGGCATCGGCCGCCAGCAACATGCCGCTTAAATGGCCTCCCGCCGAGCTGCCACTGATATGAATACGCTGCGGGTCGCCATTAAATTGCGCTGCGTGGGCGTGAACCCATTGCAAGGCGCGTTCGCATTGCGCCACGATTTGCGGCAAGCGGTAAGCCGGAGCCAGACCGTAGTCCAGGCAAATCACCGTGGCACCGGCGGCATGCAGGCTTTGCGCCATCATGGCCGAGTCGTCCTTGGACAACATGCGCCAGTAGCCACCATGAATGAAGAGATAAACCGGGGCACCGGCCTGGCTGGCCGCATAGACATCCAGTTTTTCTGCCGGGTCATCGCCGTAGGCGTGGGTGCTGAAACAGGTGCCCAAGGCAGCGCGGGCCCGTTCGCTGGCCTGCTTGTAGGCGGCCATTTCAGCGTCAAAATCAGCCACCGAGGCTTGGAGCCGGTATTGCTCCAGGTCTGCCGGATCGAAAACGAGTTTGTTCATTTCTTTATTCCGCCTGTGCCGATGGCAAGCGGTTCAATAGGAGGAAACCGATGAAAACCAGCACTTCCACAGCCAGGAAGCTGCCAAAGGCCCAGATGTAGGAGCCGGTCAGGCTCAGCAACAGGCCCAGCAAAGATGGTGCGACGAAGGTGGCGAACACGCCGCCCATCTCGGCATAGCCAGCGGCACAAGGGCCCAGGTTCACGCCATAGCGTTCACCCACGTAGCTGAAAATGGCGCCGCCATGAAACACCCCTACGCCGCAAAGAATGGCCACGATCAGCAAGCCGCTGTAGGGCAAGGCCTGCCAGGCAACCAGAACACAGGCGCTGGCCGCCAGAATGGTGAGCCACATGCCCACACGCATCACACCAACTCGGGTGAAGCGATCGCTGACGTAACCACCCAGAATCAGGAAAAAGACTTGGGACAAGCCCATGATGGTGCCGAACAAGGGGGCCTGCTCGGGGGCCATTTTCTGCACATCAATCAAGGCAGGAATCAGCCAGGTAGCCGTTGCGGCAACCGAGAACAAGGCACCAAAAATGGCCAGAATACCCACCCAGATCCAGGGTCGTGCGGCAATGGAGCGCAACACACCGGCATCGGTCTTGATCTTGTCGTGAGGATCTTGATAAGGACCGGCGCGCACTACCAGTTGCGTGATCACACAGGCGCTTAACGTCAGCCCGCCCAGAACCAGAAAGAAAGCGCGCCAGCCATGCGCCATGGCGTAAGGCAGACCCAGGGCAAAATCCAGGGTAATGGCCAACGAATAGGCGGCCAGAATAATGCCCAGCACCAGGCCCTGGCGGCGTGGCGCAAACCATTGCATGACGATTTTCATGGACCCGACCCAGACGGCGGAGTCAAAAAAGCCCACAACCAGACGCAGCAGAAAGAGCAGCGTGAAATCCTGCGCCTGAGTTTGCAACAGCATCAGCAAGCCGCTCCCACCCAAGCCAATCAGGTACAGACGGGCCGAACTCATGGAGCGACCGCGTGGTGCCCAGAACAACATGCCCAGCGCAAACGAAACACCGAAAGCGCCCTGCACCAAGCCGGCTTGCGCGGGGCTTAGTGACAGGTCTGCCGACACAATTTTGATAACAGCTGCAAAGCCATAAAAGTCGGCCGCCAGGCACATTTCGCCCATCACGGCCATCAACAGCATGAGCAAGGCCACTGTGCCGCGTGGCTTGGCCTTGTCGAGCGTACCGCTCATAACCCCCTGTTCCACCATGTCATCCTCTCCTTTTGGATAAATGTTCAAGCTGAGTGTTTGTCAGGCACACTCTTCAATTGCTTTAAGCATGAAGGATTATGGTGATTCGGCTTAATCTATGTCAATACATATGTATTAGTATATACCCTATGGTGAGGTGCCTTACGAATGGCATGTCAGGGTTTTTCTCAAGTCTTTTTCAGAGGTAAAGCCAGGCAAACAGCGGCCAGAACGGCACAAATAAGGGTCACATCAGCCAGATCCCCCCACAAGGCTGACAAGGCCAAGCCCAGACCCAGCAGCAGGCTGTACATCAGGCCAAAGACTGCACCTGCCATACCCGCTACCGAGCGATAGTGCTGCAAGGCGCCGGACAAAAGGTTAGGAATGGCGACCGCGTAGGCCAGCGCAAGCAGCACTGCAGGTAGCAGAAAAATCTGGTGTTTGCCCGCGAACTCCAGGCCAATAGCCGCTACCGCCAACAGCGTGATACCCCGCCAAATCAGCCTGTGGGACGACTGCCCCGCTGCCAGCCAGCGGCGGTTCAAAAATGCACCCATGAGCGTGCCCGCAGCCAGCAGAACACCGGCAACCATCATTGGCCAGTTGTCCGAGCCCAGGCCTTGCAGCAAGAAGGGAGCCCACTGATAAAACGCAAAAATCGTGGTGTTGAACAAAGCTACCAACAAGGCGGATTGCCAGATCGCCGGGTCTTTCAGCAGGCGAAGCAGTACTTGCAACAAGCTGCTGTGCGGGCGTTGATCGGGGCGGGTTTCAGGGAGCTGCAACAGGCTGACGCCCAGCAGAATCAAGGCCAGAACCAGCAGCCCGATAAAAACCGGCATCACTTGAGCACCCGAGGACAAAGCCACACCCATGGCCAAACCCAGCAAAGGACTCAGCGCCAGAGCTGCCCCAATAGTGCCGAAAATCTTGGCCAGTTCTTCGGCCTGATAGCGGTCCCGCAGCATGGTTTGCACGCCAATGGAGCCGACCGCCGCACCAAATGCACTAATCATGCGGGCCAGCAAGAGCACCGTAAAACTCGGGCTGAACAGGGCCAGCAGACAACCCAGGCCATACACCGTCAAACCTGCCAGAACAGCCGGCCTGCGCCCTGCCCGGTCGCATAGCCAACCCCAGAACAGTACACCGAGCGCAAAGGCAATAAAGTAGACGGACAAGGTTTGCCCCGCCTCACTGGCCGATACCGCGTAGCTCTGGGCAATAAGCGGCAAGGCGGGGCTATAGGCGGTTTCCACCACCTGCGGAAACATGATCAGGGCGATCATCAAGAGAAGAAAACGAGTCATGCCAATTCACACATCAATTTGAAAAGAATCAGCGTAGCTCTGGTCAGTTTTTTCTATTACACGTATTCTGATTAAAAACCCATGAAATCGGACAATCATGCCTTGGTTAGAAGCCAGTGACCCCTTTCCCGACCTGACAGGCCGCCATGTGCTGGGTATTGCCGCCCGTTTGGCGCAACATGATTCCGGCCTGCACCAGCATCCCTGGGGTCAGATCCTGTACACGCACAGCGGCTGCATTACTGTCACCCTGGATCAGCAACTGTGCTTGTTGCCGCCAGGGCGCTTGATCTGGATTCCCGCTTTGCTGCCGCATCAGGCGCAAATGAGCGAACAAGTAGATTACCGATCGGTGTATCTGGACCCGACCCACTACCCTGCTTTACCCGTGGAGGTCCAGTTGCTGGCAGCGAACGATTTGCTGACCGCCGCGCTGGACCGTATCGCTCAAGCGGATCTGGATGAAAACTGGGATGAGCCTCCGGGCTTGCATGTCATGCTGGTCTTGCTGGACGAGCTGCAACGCGCACCCGATCAAGCCCTGTTTTTGCCCTTGCCCCAAGATAGCCGCTTACGGCAAATCCCGCTGGATACGCTGCCCCCCGCCCTGAATGAATTGGCAAGTTATTTGGGAGCGAGCGAGAAAACAATCAGCCGATTATTCAAGCGGGATACCGGTCTGAATTACCAGCAGTGGCGACAGCAATGGCGTTTGCTCAAGGCAATTGAGCAACTTTCTACCGGGGGCCAGGTGACCCGCCTGGCTGCGGACCTGGGCTTTGCCAGCGACAGTGCTTTTATTGCCTTTTTCAAGGAGCAGACAGGGCTGACTCCCGGCCATTACGGTCGGCAAAAACGCTATTTTGATTAGCCCTTTATAAGGATAAGCATCGCACTGCACTAGGGGATTCAACTAGTATAAGTGTCAAAGA
Organism: Alcaligenes phenolicus; assembly: GCF_032063905.1. Classification (NCBI taxonomy): domain Bacteria; kingdom Pseudomonadati; phylum Pseudomonadota; class Betaproteobacteria; order Burkholderiales; family Alcaligenaceae; genus Alcaligenes; species Alcaligenes phenolicus. The sequence goes on along the minus strand of NZ_DAMBOE010000004.1, from coordinate 182,388 downwards.
ATTGCTCCGTTTACTGTATATGGCAGTGCTATGATCAGTCGCTATTACGACTAAAAAAGAGAGGGGATCTTATGAAGCATTCATTTCGCCTGAGCCTGTTGGCAGCAACATGTTTAATGGCTGGTACGGCTTTGGCGCAAGCCAGTAATCCCATGATGGATACGGCTTTGAGCAAGGCCGATGCGCTGGAGCAGCAGGTTATTGAATGGCGCCGCCACATTCACCAGAATCCCGAGTTGTCTTACCAAGAGCACAACACAGCCGCCTATATCAAGGCGGCCTTGGAAACGATGCCCGGTTATCAGATTCAGACCGGCATTGCGAAAACTGGCGTCAAGGCCGTATTGAAAGGCGGAAAGCCGGGCCCGGTTGTGGCCCTGCGAGCCGATATGGATGCCCTGCCTGTACAGGAACGCAATGACCTGCCCTTCAAGTCCGTTGCCAAAGGCACCTGGCAAGGCAAGGAAGTGTCGGTATCGCACGCTTGCGGTCATGACACTCACGTGGCCATGTTGTTAGGCGCGGCCAAGGTATTTTCGGACATGCGCGATGAACTGCCCGGCACGATTGTGCTGCTGTTCCAGCCTGCGGAAGAACAAGGCCCTGGCAAACCTTTGAGCGGTGCCAACGCCATGATGGCTGAAGGCGTGCTGGACCAGCCTAAAGTGGATGTGGTGATGGGCCAGCACATTGGACCCTCCTACCCTGCTGGCAGTATCGGCTACCGCCAAGGCAGCCTGATGGCCAGTGGCGATGTGTTCTCCATTTCTTTGGCTGGTAAAGGCGGCCATGGTTCCTCGCCCTGGAATGCCGCCTCGCCCGTGGTTGCTGCGGCTGAAACCGTTGTGGCCTTGAACAACATCATTGCCCAGCGTACCAATCCCCAGGACGGCACCACTGTGGTGACGGTAGGCTCGCTGCAAAGCGGTAACCGCCCCAATGTACTGCCTGAAAGTGCTGACATCAGTGGCACCGTGCGTTCCCTGTCCAAGCAGAACCAGGCAACGGCGCATGAACTGATTCAGCGTTATGCGCAAAACATTGCTGCGAACCATGATTTGAAGGCCACTGTGCGTATCGACACGGGCTACGAAGTTCTGGTCAGCGATCCTAAAGCCACCCAAACCGTGATTCCAGCTCTGGATCTGGCCACTGACGGGATTGGTGCCAAGGAAGTGGCTCCTGGCATGGGCTCCGAGGACTTCGGTGCGTTTGGCAAGAACGTGCCCGTGGTTTTCTGGCGTCTGAACGCCTCGCCCTATTCCGACAAGATGGGAGCACCTAACCATTCGCCTGAATTCATGATTGATGAAAAGGCTTTGCGCATCGGTACTCGTGCTTTAGTGGCCAGCTCTTTGACTTATATGATGGATCACAAAAAACCGTAGCCATCTTGACGGTTTCAGATGGAGAACAAAAAAAACCGCGCCGTAAATGGCGCGGTTTTCAATTCAACAGGCTTGTTTAGCGAATTTCCAGCTTCTTGGCCCCTGTTCCACTCTTTTTCTTGGGCAGAATCAGCTCCAGTACGCCGTTCTCGCATTTGGCACTGGCCCGGGACTCGTCAATATCCTGCGCCAGGCTGAAGCGACGGGTCTGCACCCCGTAATAGCGCTCGCTGCGCAAGACCGTATCCCCGTCTTTCTCTTCCTGAGTACGACGGCTTTCCACGCGGATGGAAACGATATTGCCCTCCACGCTGACGTGGACGTCTTCTTTGTTGATGCCAGGCACTTCTGCGCTGACTTGATAGGCCTCTTCGTTCTCGTTGACATCCAGGCGGATGCTGGGCGGTGTATTTCCGGCCAGAGAGCCAACAACGGGGACGCGACGGAAGATGTCTTCAATATCTCGCCACGTGTCCAGACCTGCCAGATCCCCAAACGGATTAAAACGTGTCAAATTGCTTGCCATGCTTGATCTCCATTTTTCCTTTGCTGAGCCCTGCTGCAATGGAAGGCGTGGGCTCGGTCGCCTACGTAAGAGGAGATGAGGTTAGTCCCTGAGATTTCAAGTGCTTAGATTAAAAAAACCGCCTTGCTCTCTGGAGAGACAAGGCGGCTAAAGGTACGACCTTATGTTCTTTTAGCAGCGTCTTTATGGTTTCAGGTGCTGCTTAAACCCGGTTTTGTGTGCAGCACAGCAGGCTGCTCGGGTGCCGGGTGTTCATCCGCAATAATCGGGATTTCCTTGCCGTCCTTGTCCATGATCTTGCCGTTTTCAACGTAGTCACCCTCGTTCAGGTTTGCCACGTCCGAGACCCGCAGATAGCGGCCCCCACCGGCAGCAAATACAGAGGGCTGATCGGGATTGCCCAAGGTGAAGTGGTTGAACAACAGGTTCAGCACAATCGCCACCAGGGCGGCCGAGCTGATGCCGGAGTGGAAAATCGTCGCAAACCAGACCGGGAAGTGCTCGTAAAACTTGGGAGCCACGATCGGAATCATGCCGGCACCGATAGCGGTGGCGACGATGATCAGGTTCATATTGTTTTCATAGTTCACCTTGGCCAGGGTACGGATACCGCTGGCAGCGACGGTGCCAAACAGGACCATACCCGCGCCACCCAGTACCGATGGTGGGACAGCGGCAACCAGACGGCCCATGATGGGCAGCAAGCCCAGTGCGATCAGAATCAGGCCACCAAAGGCTACGACGTAACGGCTTTTCACGCCGGTGACCGCCACCAGGCCTACGTTCTGGGCAAAGGCACTTTGTGTGAAAGAGCCAAATACAGGGGCGATCAGGCTGGAGAGCATATCGGCACGCAAGCCATCACCCAGACGACGAGCATCCACTTTGGTTTCGATGATGTCGCCCACGGCCAGAATGTCGGCCGAGGTTTCCACCAGCGTCACGATGATCACAATGAACATGGAGATAATCGCGGCTGTCTGGAAAGTGGGCATGCCAAAGTGGAACAGGCTGGGCAAGGCAAAGACCTCGCCTTCGCTGACGGCAGAGAAATCTGCATGGCCCATGGCGACGGCAATGACGGTGCCGATAATAATGGCCAGCAAGATAGACAGGCGGGAGATAGTGGCGCTACCCAGCTTGCTGAGCAAGAGCACGATCAGCAAGGTCATGGCGGCCAGGGAAATATTACCTACGCTGCCAAAGTCCGGTGCGGAAGGATTACCGCCCATGGCCCAGAATGCGGCCACTGGCATCAAGGTCAGACCAATAGTTGTAATCACGCAGCCCGTGACTAAAGGCGGGAAGAACCGGATCACCCGTGAAAAGACCGGCGTAATCAGCAGCCCTAGCAGGGATGCAACAATGACTGCGCCAAATACGGCTGGCAAACCGCCGCCCGTACCCAAAATGGCGATCATGGTGGCTACGCCAGAAAACGACACCCCTTGAACCAGCGGCAGACGGCAGCCAAAAAACGGCACACCCAGTGTTTGCAGCAAGGTCGCCAGGCCGCCCATGAACAAGCAGGCGGTAATCAGCAAGCCGGTTTCATTGGCAGGCAGGCCAGCGGCCTCGCCAATGATCAGGGGTACGGCAATAATGCCGCCATACATGGTCAATACGTGTTGAAAACCGTAGGCAAGATTCGCGCCCAGGCCCAGATTCTCGTCTTCGGGGCGCTGCGCAGTCGCTGCACCCGTCGCCCTTGTAGGTGTTGTCATTGTTTGTCTCCGAAAATAAATAGGCAGGGCTCTAGAGGCCCTGTCACTACTGAACTCAAGCTGTCGCTACGGTATCCAGCACCTTGTCGCGCAAACGACGCGCAGCGGCTTGATGGCGTTGCATCAAGTCTTGCAAATCAATGCCGCAGGCTTGGCCGTCAATCACGCGCCACTGACCGGCGACCATTACGCGGTCGGCCCGGTCTGCGCCGCAGAGCAGCAAGGCCGCCAAGGGGTTCTCAGCGCCGGAAAAGCGCAATTCATCCAGGGTGAACAAGGCCAGGTCGGCCTGCTGCCCGACGTTCAGGCCACCAATGTCCTCGCGGCCCAAACAACGGGCAGAACCCTGTGTGGCCCATCGAATAACGGCTTGATGGGTAACCTGGCCCGGCTCGTAGCGCAGGCGGCCCAGCAAGAGTGCCTGTCGCATCTCTTGAGCCAGATTGGAGTGATCATTGGAGGCCGAGCCATCTACGGCCAGTCCCACGGGTGCGCCAGCGGCTTCCAGCTCGATGGTGCGGCACAGGCCGCTGCCCAAGACCATATTGGACGAGGGACAATGGGCAATACCTGTGCCTGCCCGGCCCAGACGCTGGATTTCTTCGTCGTTGAAGTGAATGCCGTGGGCCAGCCAGGTACGGTTGCTTAACCAGCCCTGCTGATCCAGATAGTCCAGTGGACGCATACCAAAGAGACGCTCGCAGTAGGCAGTTTCGTCGTCTGTTTCAGCCAGATGCGTATGCAGGCGTACGTCCTCGCGTTCGGCCAGCTTGGCGCTTTCGCTCATCAACTCGCGGCTGACAGAGAAAGGCGAACACGGAGCCAGGGCCAACGTGATCATCGCCCCATCCTCGCGTTGGTGATATTGGCGAATCAGGCGCAGGCTGTCGTCCAGAATGGTTTGTTCGTCCTGTACGACGTTTTGCGGGGGCAAGCCTCCCTGATCCCGGCCCACACTCATGGAACCACGGGTCAATGCGGCGCGTACACCCAGGCGTTGAGCGGTTTCAGCCTGGCAATCAATGGCATGTTGCAAGGCGCCCGAAAACACATAGTGGTGGTCGGCCACCGTCGTACAGCCCGACTGCAACAGTTCCACCATGGCCAGCTCGCTGGCCACCTGCATTTGCTCGTCGTCCAGCCCGGCCCACACGTCATACAAGGTGGTCAGCCAGGGGAACAAGGGTTTGTTCAGCGCTGGGGTATAGGCCCGTGTGAGGGTTTGGTAAAAGTGATGATGCGTATTCACCAAGCCGGGCAGTAAAACGTGCCGGGAGGCATCCCAGCTTTGGTCGTAAGCCTGCTTGGGCTGCTGACCGGCGGCCACTTTTTCGATAATGCGGCTATCTTGCACCAGTACGCCACCGGCAGCTTGTGCATCTGAACAGGCCAGTGGATTGCGAATCCACAGGATCGGGGAACGGCTAGTCATTATTGTGTCTCCTGCGTTTTATTGCTTTTTATTGTTGTCAGTTCGACTAGCTGACCTATATACCTGCTGTGATAAGGGTTATTTGGAGCCAGGCCTTAGCCGTGCCCTTTTTCGCTCCAAGCCTTGAGTCCTGCTAGGCCATTCAGGAACTCTTATGCCTTCTATAAGGTTTGTCGTATAGAGAGCAGCTCGTTTTTTTACGGTATTCCGGGACATAAAAAATTTGCTCAAAATCAGGATTTATCCTCTGGACAAAAACCTGGGACTATTGTCCTTTAATCACTTAAAGCCTAAACCATTGACTCGCTTAAGAATTTATTTATTGGCATAAAAAAACATATAAATCCGCTTATCCACACATTTTGACCGTGCCAGTCCAGTCGTGTTAATTGTGTCGCCAAGCGCATTAAAAGCGCCGTTGTGCTGACCTCGCACACATTATTCGGAGAACACATGCAGCATATAAAAATCAAACCCGGCGCACCCCTGGCCGAACAAGCTGAAATCGGGCACAACCGATGGCACCCTGATATTCCAGACCTGACCAGCGTGAAGCCTGGCGAGGAAATGATTCTGGAATGCATGGACTTTCTGGACGCCCAGATCAAAAACACGGACAGCGCCAACGACGTACGCGACGTTGACCTGACCCGCGCCCACCCATTGACGGGCCCCATCCACGTAGAGGGCGCTGAGCCAGGCGATATTCTGGTGGTGGATCTGCTGGATATTCGCGCCATTACTCCTGTAGGCTTCTCGGGCATTTTTGCCAAGGAAAATGGCGGTGGCTTCTTGGCCGAACATTTCCCCGAAGCCGACAAGGCCATCTGGGACCTGCATGGTGTTTACGCCACCTCGCGTCACATCCCTGGCGTACGCATTGCGGCCATGATGCACCCCGGCCTGATCGGCACCCTGCCCTCGCACGAACTGCTGCGCGAGTGGAACCGCCGTGAAGCCCTGCTGGTGCCCAAGGGCCACGCCAATCCGCCTGATGCCAAAACCGCTGTATTGCGCGGCGTTAAAGGGGCCGAGTTTGACCGCATGGCGGCTGAAGCTGCTCGTACCGTGCCTCCACGTGAGCACGGCGGCAATCTGGATATCAAGAACCTGACCATTGGCTCGCGGATTTACTTCCCCGTCTATGTGAAGGGTGCTGGCCTGTCCATGGGCGACTTGCACTTCTCCCAGGGCGATGGCGAAATCTCCTTCTGTGGTGCCATTGAAATGGACGGCGCAGCCCACCTTGGCTTTGATCTGATCAAAGGTGGCATGGCCAAATACAATCTGACCGCGCCTATCTATGTTCCAGGCCGTCATGATCCCAAGTACGATCAGTGGATGCACTTCACCGGTATCAGCGTGGAAGAAGGCGTCAACTACTACCTGGATTCTACGGTTGCATACCGTCAGGCCTGTTTGGCTGCGATCGATTACATCAGCCGCACGACAGACCTGTCGCGTGCGCAAGCCTATATGTTACTGACTGCTGCTCCCGTTGAGGGCCGTTACGGCGGCGTGGTGGATCTGCCTAACAGCTCCGCTTCTCTGGCCTTGCCTACCGGTATTTTTGATACCGATATCCTGCCTAAAGGTGCCTTGAATGACGCGGCCCGTTTTGGCCGTCCAGGCACACGCTGTAACTTGACCTGATCGGTCTCCGGCCCTGGCTTCGTCTTGGAGTCAGGGCTTGCTTTACTCGGATTTGCCATGCCTTTGTACGACTATCTTTGTAATCATTGCCTGCAACGCAGCAGCCATTTGCGCAGCATTGCCACCCGCAACGATCCCCAGACCTGCCCTGCTTGTGAAAAAGGCAGCCTCTTGCTGCAACTGAGCGCGCCACGACGCCTGTTCAGCAAAGCCAGCCCCACGCGCGGTCTGACTCCTCAACAAGCTTTGGCGGGCAATAATGTAACCGGGCCCGGCACTCGTTCCAGCACCCGGAATTCTGTCATCCATACCTGTATGGGCCCTGGCTGCAGCGTTTGCGCCTAAATACAATCAGTTCCCTTGCAGCGCAAGCTGTCAGCCTTGACAGGTCGCAGCTTTAACGTCGGCGGGCGTAGTTCTGGCTGAATTTGCCCAGTCGGATGTGTTGGTTTTACGAGATTCACGCTCGGTAACATGAAACATTCTGTTTATAATCAAGAATCAATCTCATTATTACTGGGTGTTCATTATGTCGGTGTCCTCGTCTCTCGCCGCTAAGCGCCAGGTGCCTAGCGGCGTATCTTTTATGCCTTTAAGCAGTCTGGCAGTGGCTTTATTGTTGGCCTTTCCCTATCAGACGCAAGCGCAAGAGGTTGAGGAGCTGGACCGCATTGTGGTCAAGGCCGAGCAGGAGCTCAAGCAGACCTTGGGCTCTTCCATTATTACCGCCGAAGACATCCAGAAGTCCCCTCCCGCCAACGATATCTCCGAAGTTCTGCGCACCATGCCGGGCGTGAACCTGACAGGTAACTCGGCCAGCGGCCAGCGCGGTAATAATCGCCAGATCGATATTCGCGGCATGGGCCCGGAAAACACCATGATTCTGATTGACGGCAAACCAGTCAGTTCACGTTCTGCTGTGCGTTTCGGCTGGCGTGGCGAGCGCGATTCGCGTGGGGATACCAACTGGGTACCTGCCGAGCAGATCGAACGCGTGGAAGTGCTGCGCGGCCCGGCAGCGGCACGTTACGGCAACGGGGCTGCGGGCGGTGTGGTCAACATCATCACCAAGCCTACGACAGACAAATTCCAGGGCACCTACTCCTTGTATGGCAACTTGCCCGAACATAGCGATGAAGGCGCCACGCGACGCATGAGCTTAGGCTTGAGCGGCCCGATCAGCGAATCCTTGTCCTTCCGTTTGTACGGGAACCTGAACAAGACGGATTCGGACGATCCGGAGATCAATAAAGGACACCAGACCGAGCGTGGTGGTGCCAATGCGAACAGCTTGCCTGCTGGACGTGAAGGCGTACGTAACAAGGACATCAATGGCCTGCTGTCCTGGCGTCCAGATAGCCGTCAAACGGTGGATCTGGAGGCTTCCTATAGCCGCCAAGGCAATATTTATACGGGTGATACTCAAAACACGAATACCAATGACGAGGTCAAGCGCCAGCTGGGCGACGAGACCAACAAGATGTATCGCCAAAGCTACTCGCTGACGCATCGTGGCGACTGGAATGACAAGACGAACTCCCTGGCCTACTTCCAGTACGAAAAGACGCGTAACTATCGTTTGCTGGAAGGCTTGGCCGGAGGGACTGAGGGTGCTTTTAATGATCCATCCCGAGTCAAGGATGGAGGTTTCGGCACGGCGGACCTGACCACCATGACGGCCCACGCCGAGGCCAGCCATCAATTCAAGACCGGCAGCGTCGAGCAATACGCCACTATCGGTATGGAGTGGGTTGGGCAGGAGCTGAACGACAAGTCCTCGGACTTGGCACAACGTAACCCGACCCGTATTCCTGGTGTGCCCAACAAATACAAACCCAAGTCGCGGGCGAATATTTACTCGGTTTTCGCTGAAAACAATATTTATGCCACCGACAAGACCACGGTTACCCCAGGTTTGCGTTTTGACTATCACGACAAGCATGGCAGCAACTGGAGCCCATCGCTTAACCTGACTCATGCCGTGACGGATAACTGGCTCTTGAAAGCCGGTATCGCCCGTGCTTACAAGGCGCCTAACCTGTATCAAAGCAATGACGGCTACACCTTGTACAGCCTGGGTAACGGCTGCTGGGGCAATACCACGGGCAGTAGCACGGGTTGCTTCCTGCAAGGTAATTCAGACTTGAAGGCCGAAACCAGCATCAATAAAGAACTGGGCGTCGAGTACGTGGGTGACAACGGTCTGGGTGCCAGCCTGACCTACTTCCATAACGATTACCGCAACAAAGTAGAAGCGGGCCGTTTTGCAATCGATAGCTTCACGGCCTTGAACAATCAACAATTAATTCTGCAATGGGAAAACATTCCCAAAGCCGTAGTTTCGGGTCTGGAAGGTAACTTGACGCTACCTTTGGCCGAAAACTGGCTGTGGTCCACCAACTTCACCTACATGATCGAATCCAAGAACAAGACCACGGGTGAAGCGCTGTCCACTATCCCTAAATACACGATCAATACAACTCTGGACTGGAATGTAAATGCCGATTGGTCCTTACGTGCCAAGGCAACCTTTTACGGCGAGCAAAAGCCACCAAAATACGACTACTACGGTCAGCCTTTGACGGGTTCTGCAACCGACAAGGTGTCCCCTTACGCCTTGTTTGGTCTGAGCACGCAGTACAAGATCAACAAGCATTTCCGCATCAATGCAGGGGTTGATAACCTCTTTGACAAACGCCTGTTCCGTCGCGGCAATGCTATCGGTGTGAACCTGGGAACACCCAACTACATCTACGGTGCTGGGGCCTACACATTCAACCAACCCGGTCGCACTTTCTTCCTGGGCTTGAGCGGAACGTTCTAAGCGGTTTTATCTACAACTCAGGTATATAGCGCCCCTCCCTTTCATGGAGGGGCGTTCTTTTGTGCCCGAAAAATACAGCCGAGCGTCAATATTTCAACCTTTAAATGTTCTTTTTGACCTTCATCAAGACCGGAACTTTGTATTCTTCATATGCTTATAACTACAAATAATGTAAATGGGTTCAACCCAAGCATAGGAAAGGAAAACACATGATTCCAAGCGCCGAGCCCAAAAAGGGCAAGCGACGTTTTCTTAAGGAATTGCTGGGCCTTAGTGCCGGGGCCACGATTATTCCTATTCAGCCTGTTCAAGCTGCCATGAACAGCCAGCCTCCACGACGTAGCGGTGGGAAAGATGGGGCCCGCTACGGCATGGTGGTTGATCTAAGAAAATGTATCGGTTGCCAGGCCTGTACGGTCAGCTGTTCTATCGAAAATGCACCGCCTATCGGGCAGTTCCGCACCACGGTTCTGCAGTACGAGGTGCTCGATGAACAGCAGCAGGCGGCCATGCTGAGCCTGCCACGTCTCTGTAACCACTGCGACAACCCGCCCTGTGTGCCGGTCTGTCCTGTGCAGGCGACGTTCCAGCGCGAAGACGGGGTGGTGCTGGTCGACAACGAACGATGTGTTGGCTGTGCCTACTGTGTTCAAGCCTGCCCTTACGATGCCCGTTTCATTAACCATGAAACCCAGACCGCCGATAAATGCACCTTCTGCGAGCACCGCCTGGAAGTGGGGCTGCTGCCCGCCTGCGTGGAAAGCTGCGTGGGTGGCGCACGCGTCATTGGCGATATGAACGATGAAACCAGCACGATTTCCCAGCTGCTTAAAGAGCACAAAGAGGAAATCCGCGTACTCAAGCCCGGCATGAATACCAACCCGCATGTGTTCTACATCGGTTTGCCCGATGAGTTCGTTGATGGTGTGGATGGGCAGGCCAGTGTGCGTCTGACCAATCAGTTCTAAGGGGCCGTTATGTCTATTATCGAAATTCTGACCCCCGCCTACGAAGTTGCCTGGTTACCTTGGGCGGTTCAATACTTTTTCCTGGTTGGTATGGCTGCTACCAGCACCGTCTGGGTATGGCGTTGCGCCTGGTCCAGCGACAGCGCTTTGCGTCGTCTGGAACCTGCGCTGATGATTGTGTTGCTGTGCAGCAGCATTGCCGCTCCCGTGTCCTTGCTGGCGGACTTGCACCAACCCGGTCGTTTCTGGCATTTCTACGCCCACTTCACTCCCTGGTCGTGGATGTCGCTGGGTGCTGTGCTGTTGCCGCTGTTCGTCGGCCTGTCTATGGCCAACGTGTTGGCCTGGTGGTTGAACAAACGTACCCTGTGGCGCTGGTTGAGCCTGGCTTTGCTGGTTTCGGCCTTGTCGATTCTGGTTTACAGCGGTTTTGAAGTCATGGTGCTGCGTTCACGCCCCTTGTGGAATACCGAGTTCTTGCCCATCAACTTCGCGTTGACAGCTGCTTTGGCCAGTCTGGGCGCTATTTTGCTGGTTGCTCGCCTCTTGCCCGGTGGCGTGGCCAATTTGCCGCTGGAGTACGTACGCCGTTGGTCTTTGGGCGTGGTGTTGACCTTGATCGTCGTGGCCCTGTTCTGGGTGGGTTCTGGTCTGATGGGCTACAGCCACTCCTTCGGTTCGGCCTGGGAACTGTTTCAGACCTATCCCGTCTGGCGTTTGGGCTTCCTGGGTTCCTCGGCGTTCGGTCTGCTGCTTCTGTACATGCTCAGCCGTCCTGTCCATACCTTGCAAGGCAATCTTTATAGCTTGTTCTGTGCTGCTTTCATGCTCGGCTCTGCCTGGGTGTTTCGCTGGATTATTTTCATGGCGGTACAAGGAGTGCCTAAATACGGTGCCGGTTTGTACCTCTACACCATGCCCTTAGGCAGCGATGGTCTGCTGGGGATGCTGGGTGTGCTGGGCTTGTGTATTGCCTTGCTCGCCGCCAGCACCACCCTGCTCTCTCTGTTCCCGGCCCGCCGTTCGTCTTTGACGGCCTAGGCCCTACAGACTCACTAGCTTTCAGGTACTTATCGTCATGAGCAAGAAAAAAGAAACTCCTAACCTGTCGCGTCGACAGGTATTGACCCGCGGCGGTGCTGCTGTGGGTGGTCTGGCTGCCTTTGCGGCTGGTTATAGCGACACTGTAGTCAAGGCAGTCCAGGGTCTGGGCCAAGGTACAGCCGGTGTACCCACCGCACACGCAACCCGTGGCAACTCCTTGCAGGCAGAGTTCCGTATTGATCCGATTACCGGTTTGCTTGATACACAGCCCGGTCAGATTGTGAGCCCTTCCAGTTGCCTGGGCTGCTGGACGCAGTGTGGTGTGCGCGTACGTATTGATACGGAGAACAACAAGATTCTGCGCATCGCCGGTAATCCTTATCATCCTTTGGCAACCACGCAGTCTGCTCCCATGGAGCAGCCAGTACGCGAGGTTTACGCCATGCTGGGTGGTGAAAACGGCTTGGAAGGCCGTGCCAGCGCCTGTGCCCGCGGCGCTTCCATGCTGGAGCAGCACAGCAGCCCTTACCGGGTTCTGTCGCCTTTGAAGCGCGTCGGTCCGCGTGGTTCAGGCCAATGGGAGCGCATCAGCTTTGAGCAGTTGATTGAAGAGGTCTGTGAAGGCGGCGATCTGTTCAAAGAAGGTCATGTCGACGGTTTGCGTGCAATTTGGGATCATGAAACCCTGATTGACCCGCAAAACCCCGAGTTTGGTCCACTGGCCAACCAATTGTTGTTCACGGATGCCGCGAACGAAGGTCGTACACCGTTGGTCAAACGCTTTGCCGAGCAGGCTTTTGGCACGATCAACGTCAGCAACCACGGCTCGTACTGTGGTCAAAGCTTCCGTGTCGGTACAGGCGCTGCCATGGGCGACATCAAAGGTATGCCTCATGGCAAACCTGACTGGAAAAACGCCCGTTTTGGCCTGTTTATTGGTGCCGCACCGGCTCAATCCGGTAATCCCTTCCAGCGTCAAGGCCGTGAGCTGGCAGAAGCCCGTTCGCGTCCTGAAAACACCTTCAAGTACGTAGTTGTTTCCCCGATCTTGCCAACGTCCTCCAGCCTGGCCTCGGGTAGTGGCAACCGCTGGCAGCCTGTTCTGCCCGGTACTGACTTGTCCCTGGTCATGGGCATGTTGCGCTGGATTCTGGAACAGGAGCGTTTTGATGCTGAACACTTGTCCCTGCCCCACGCTCCTGCCGAGCAGGACGAAAACACCGCTTCCTGGACTAACGCCAGCCATTTACTGATTGCTGATCCTGAGCATCCTGGTTTTGGCCGCTATTTGCGCGGTACAGACCTGGGTTGGGAAGTAGCGGAAGGCACTGAATCGCCCTTTATTGTTCAGGACGAACAAGGCGAGCTGCGCGCCCATACCGATCTGGATCGTGCGACGTTATTTGTCGACCGTACCGTTGAGCTGGAAGGCAAGGATGTACGCGTCTGTACTGCGCTGAACATGCTGCGCGAGCGCAGTCAGGAAAAATCCATTGCCGAATACGCCAAAGGCTGCGGCATGGACGAAGAAACCCTGATCGAGCTGGCCCGTGAATTTACCAGCTACGGTCGCCAAGCCGTGGCTGACGCACACGGCGGCACCATGAACGGTTCCGGTTTCTACACGGCTTACGCGATTGCCATGTTGAATACCTTGGTGGGTAACCTGAACCTGAAAGGCGGCCTGGTGCTGGATGCCGGCCCATTTGGTCCTTTTGGCCCCGGCCCACGCTACAACTTCGCCCAATTTCCCGGAAAAGTGACGGCCAAAGGCGTGTCTTTGTCGCGCCATCGCTTCGCTTACGAAAAATCCAGCGAATTCAAGCGCCGCCAAGCCAATGGTGAAGCTTTGTACCCCGCTCCTGCTCCTTGGTATCCCGCTGTAGGCGCCTTGAGCAGTGAAATGATTGCATCGGGCCTGAACGGCTATCCATACACCAGCAAAGTGTGGATCAACCACATGAGCAACCCGGTCTATGCGATTGCCGGCTTTAAAAATGCCTTGCTGCACAAACTGAAAGACCCTGCGGTTCTGCCCTTGTCGATTTCGGTTAATCCCTTTATCAACGAAACCAATACCTACGCAGACTACATCGTGCCAGACACGGTAACTTACGAAAGCTGGGGTGTTTCGGCACCCTGGGCCGACGTGATCGCCAAGTCCTCGACCCTGCGCTGGCCTGTGGTACAGCCACGAGTAGATCGCACGGCCGATGGTCAGCCTATTAACCTGGAAAGTTTCCTGTTTGCAGTAGCTTTGCGTTTGGGATTGCCAGGTTTTGGTAAAGGCGTCCTGAAAGACAAGGCAGGCAATGCCCACGACTTGCTGCGCGCCGAGGATTTCTATCTGCGGGGCATGGCTAATATCGCCTTTGGTGCTGGCCGCCCGGTGGGCGACGCATCCGACGACGATATGCGCATCACCGGTGTGGATCGTCTCTTCCCTGATCTTCAAGCGCGTTTGCATCCTGAAGAGCAGCGCAAGGTGGCGATGTTGTTGACACGCGGTGGTCGATTCGACCGAATCGAAAACGCCTGGAAAGGAAATCAGCTGAAAAATCGCTACAGCAATGCTTTGCAGATCTGGAATGAAGACCTGGCCAAGATGCGTCACACCATGACGGGCGAACGTCTTAGCGGTTGCCCTACTTGGTACCCCACTCGTTTGGCTGACGGCAGCCCAATGCGCGAGCATTTCTCTGAACAGGAATGGCCCTTGCTGATGAGCTCCTATAAATCCAACCTGATGAGTTCCATGTCCATCGGGATGTCCCGCCTGCGCCAGGTCCACCCGCACAATCCGATTTCCTTGAATCTGGATGATGCGAAGAACCTGGGTATTCGGAATGGCGATCGCATCCGCGTCAGTACACCAGGTGGTGCGGTTGAAGGTGTTGCTTTGGTGCGGGGCGGTATTATGCGCGGAGCCATTGCAATTGAACACGGTTTTGGGCATACCGAACTGGGTGCCCGTTCGCACCAGATTGATGGTGAGGCCATGCCTCACCTGAACGATCTGGCTGCAGGAGTGAACCTGAACGAATTGGGTTTTGCTGATCCAACCCGTGGCGATGGCCAGGACAACGTCTGGATTGACTGGGTTTCTGGCGCGGCTGTGCGACAGGGCTTGCCAGCCAAGGTAGAAAAGTTGTCGGCTTAAAAGCGCCCCCTCTTTCAAGAGGTTTTTGAAAGATAAGAACGCCGATTGTCCTTTGGATGATCGGCGTTTTTCTTTGGCTTGCTTATGGACGTATGCAGGCTTGTTTGTTCAAAGCTCCGATTTGGTTTTGAAGAAAGCCCTTGATGTGAATGCGTGGGTACAAGAGTATGAGAGCAGAAATGCTCCCTATCACAGTACTTCCCTCTGATGTCGCATCAATAAGCAAACCGATGGTAAGTAAATTCGCCCTCTTCTTGTTGAAGACTATCTTTTCAATGAGAAAAACTCTTTTCCGTTAATTGCATTTCACTATTTTCAAGTTGGTCTGGTCACTAACTGATTGGGGTAGAGTATGGGAAATGCAGAGATACGCTAAACTTGCACAATCTTCGCGGGTATCGGCTCCAGACTACCCCACCCTACATTCCTACATTCCTACATTCCTACATTCCTACATTCCTACATTCCTACATTCCTACATTCGGCTTCAGTTTCAGGGCTTGAACACGCCTGTACAAGTCTTCATCTTCTACTTACCTACTCTTATGAACCCTTTTGTTCTTATCTCCGGCTGCTCTGGTGGCGGCAAATCTACTTTGTTATCCGAGCTGCAAAATCGTGGCTATACGGTTATCCAGGAACCTGGGCGACGCATCGTGCAGGAACAGTTGGCCAGCGGTGGCTCTGCCCTTCCCTGGCTGGATATGGAGGCCTTCCTGAATGAAGCGATAAAGACCGCGCAAGATGACTATTCCAGCGCCCCGAGAGATGGTGGATGGGTATTTTTTGATCGAGGCTTGATTGATGCGGCCGCGGCTTTGCAGGAATTAAAGGGAACGCCACTGCTGGATGAACTCAACAAGAACTGCCCTTATCATTCACAGGTGTTTTTAACGCCTCCCTGGCCTGAAATATACGAGGCTGACCCAGAACGTCGTCACGATATGGACGCTGCTTTGCGTGAGTATGAGCGCCTGGAGCGTGTTTATCCCCTGCTGGGTTACCAAGTGAGTCTGCTGCCCAAAACAAGCGTAGAAAAGCGTGCTGATTTTATCTTGAAGGCGCTAACTCAAGTGTGAGTGCAGCTTTATTATGGAAGGTGCCGATCGCTAGAAGGGGCAGGCTCACACGGCTCCACACTCCGCTTTCGGGCTGCGTTTCACTCCAGGCTCTGTCCACAAGCCCCAGAGTATCCAGTACCGCAACAGACACAGTAAAAGCCTCCCATAAAAAAAGAGCCGCCAGTCTTGAAACTGACAGCTCTTTTTACTTCATTTAGGCGTCAATCAGCCTTTCAAACCAGGCATCACACGCGACAAGGTGCCTGCAACCGTACGCTCCAGCACATCGACCAGAACAACCGTCTGCTGATCCACTTCGATATTGAGCTTATCGCCCGCCTTGTAGCGTGAGAACGTCGTCTGGCGCAAGGTTTCGGGAATCAGGTTGATGGTCACAACGCCGTCTTCCACATCCGCTACGGTCAAGCTGCAGCCATTCACGCCCAGAAAACCACGCGGAAACACGTATTTCGCCCAATCTTCCGGCATCTGAAAACGCAGACGGTTACCGGCCTCGGTAATGCTCAGTTCCAGCACTTCAGCCGTCGTTGCGATATGACCAGCCATCACATGGCCGCCAATTTCCTCGTTCAACTTGGCCGATCGTTCGATATTGACCAGATCACCCGTTTTGAGTGTGCCCAGATTTGTGCGCTCCAGCGTGACGGGAATCGCATCAAAGGTGACTTTAGGGCCAGAGATGCTGGTCACGCTCAGGCACGTGCCTTCCACGCTGACACTGGCACCCAGTTGCAGATCCACCAGCAGCTCGTCGGTGAAGTCGATTTCAAACTCGGTACGGCCCAGCTCGGCCTTGACCGCTGTAAGAGGACGAACCGCTTTAACAATTCCGGTATACATCAGCACGCTCCTTCGCAGAATTCATGCAAAAGACCAACGGCTAATGCAGGGAAGATTTTCAGATTTTTCATTTGAACGCATCCTTGATTAAACAATGCGTCCTCCGGGCAGCAATAAAACACGCCGCTGCCTTGATCACAAGGCAGCGATGCTTCATCTTCTTTCATCCGGACTCTGACCGTCGGCCCAGGTTTCTCACCTGATCTGCTGACCTTTCCCTGGCGGAAAGCGCTCGCGGGCTGGGGAATGGCTCCCTTACCGCCGGTGGGGAATTTCACCCCGCCCTGAAGACGTTTGCAGTGTAAGACCGGAGCCCAAGTCTAATCAAGCCAGACCCGCGCCGGTCGCCACGCTTAAGCCTTGCGATGCACGCTCAAGCCGGCAAAGCTTTGCGCCACTGGCATCAACTCGATGTAGTTGACGTTCATATGGGCAGGCGCGTTCATGATCCAGGCAATGGTATTGGCGATATCGTCAGGCGTGAGCGCATCCACGTTCTGGTACAGCGCTGCGGCTTTGTCTTTATCGCCCAGACGCACAGTCGAGAAGTCCGTACCGGAACACAGGCCAGGAGCCACGGTAGAAACACGAACTGCGGTACCCGACAGGTCGGCGCGCAGGTTCAGGCCCAGTTGATGCACAAAAGCCTTGGTAGCACCGTACACATTGCCGCCTGCATAAGCGTATTCGCCCGCAGTCGACCCCAGATTGATGATGTGGCCCTGATTGCGCTTGACCATACCCGGCAGCAAAGCGTGCGTAATGTGCAGCAGCGCGCTGATATTGGTGGCCACCATGGTGTCCCACTGATCCATCTTGGCGTCTTGCGCCTTATCCACGCCCAGTGCCAGACCGGCATTATTGATCAGCACATCAATATTGGGAAAACGAGCTGTCAGATCAGCCAGCACCGCTTCTGCTCGCGCACGATCGGTCAAATCCACGCTGACCGGTACAAAACGCTCGCCCAGCTCGGCGGCCAGTGCATCGAGCTTGTCCTGACGACGCGCCAGACCCAGCACGGTGTGTCCTTCAGATACCAATTTACGGGCAAGCGCAGCCCCAAACCCTGAGGAGGCCCCGGTGACAACGGCGGTTTTCATAGTGCGATCCCTATACAGCTCGCTGCTCGTTAAGCAGGCGACAATTAAAGCATTAAGGATAGCAAACTTCAGGAACTTCGTAGCCCCTTCCCCCTAGGGAAAAAGCGGACAAATCCGTCTATGGAAATGCCCGCTTTTTTCTGATCCGGGCATCAAGCCGCAGGACGCTCCAGACCCAGATGGCCACGCAAGGTGGCGTGCTCGTATTCCTGACGGAACAGGCCGCGTTTTTGCAGAACCGGAATCACCTGCTCAACAAAGTCACGAATGCCATTGGGCAAGGAAGGCGGCATCAGGTTAAATCCATCCGCACCTTCGTTGCGCCACCATTGCTCAATCTGATCCGCAATGGACTCCGGCGTACCGACCATGGTGCAGTGACCGCCGCCAGCAGCGATTCGGCCCAGCAACTGGCGCACTGTCGGTTTTTCCATTTCCACAATGCGCAGCATGGTGGCATAGCGCCCTTTGGGGCCTTTGAAGCTTTCCAATGGCGGCAGTGGTGGCACTGGCGCATCCAGCTCCCAATTCATGCAGTCCTGGCCAACAAACATGCCCAGCTGACGCAAGGATGTCTCGGCGGGTAGCAACTCGTCCAGCTCTTGCTGCTTGCGGCGCGCCTCTTCCATGGTGGAGCCCACATAGGTCACCAAACCCGGCATCACGGGCACATCCACGCCACGGCCCGTTTCACGCACGCGTCGTTTGATATCGCGGTAATAGGATTGGGCCGAGGGCAAGTCATAAGCCACAGCGTAAATAGCCTCCGCTTTGCGCGCGGCCAAATCACGGCCTTGTTCAGAAGCACCTGCCTGAAACAGCACCGGCTGTCCTTGCGGCGAACGTGGCAAGGTCAAGGGTCCATCCACCAGGAAGTGATCGCCCTTATGAAGGATCTGGCGAACCAGATCCACTTTGGCGTAATCGCCCTTTCTGTCCATGACCAAAGCACTGTCGCTCCAGGAGTCGAACAGTTGCAATGCGGTATCGACAAACTCCTCAGCCCGCGCATAGCGCCAGGCATGATCGGGCATGGCTTCGTAGCCGTGGTTACGCGCTTCCGAGTCAAACATGGATGTCACCACATTCCAGCCCATCCGCCCATTGGATACATGATCCAAAGAGCACAACATGCGTGCCGCCACAAACGGCGTGTAGAAGGTACTGGAAACGGTACTGATCAAGCCGATACGTTCGGTGGCTCGCGCCAGCGCAGCCATCATGGTCAAGGGTTCCAGAAACCAGCGCGGACCATCGGACACGTTATCGCTGGACTGACCATCGGCAAAGAAAATGGCGTCCAGCTTGCCGCGCTCGGCAATTTGGGTCAGCTCTTCGTAAAACCGGACATCGCCTAAACGTTCGACCTGCGAATCAGGATGACGCCAGGCTGCTTTGTGGTGCCCGCAGCCCATAATGAACAAATTGAAATGCAGCTGTCTCATCCGTTTTTCACCAATCCACCGTCAACGACCAGATTCTGTCCTGTTACGGCACGCGCCCACGGACCGGCGAAGAACAAGGCCGCATCGGCAAATTCCTCGGGCGTGGTCACGCGGCGCAAGGGTGTGCTGGCCGCAATCAAGTCAAACACCGCTTCGGGTGTGGCCGCGGACGCGTCGGTTGTACGCAGCAAACCACCGGAAATCATGTTCACGGTGATCTGATCCGGCCCCAGATCGTGCGACAAGGTGCGTGTCATGGACAACAAGGCCGCCTTGGCCGCGGTGTAGTCGTGGTAAGGCACCACGGGGTTCTGAAACAGGTTCGTGCCGATATTGATAATGCGACCAAAACCGGCTTGTTTCATGCCGGGCAAGGCGGCCTGTGTGGTGTTCAAGGCCCCGCCCACAATGCCTTCCAGTTGCTGGTTCAGCTGAGCCCACGTCAAGGTATCGGCATGGGGACGGGCATCGCCGTTGAAGGAGAACTCGGGCAAGGCATTATTGACGACGGTGGTGATGGGCTGGCCAAAGTGCGCCTGCGCCTTGGCAAACAAGGCTTGTACCGAAGCCGCATCCGTCACGTCCGCCTGCACGGCCAGACATTGCTGCGGAAATTCGTCCGCCAGCGCCTGAGCGGCTGCCTCACTTTTCAGGTAATTGACCACAACTTTGGCGCCCTGGCCTGCAAAGGCGCGTACCAGGCAAGCCCCCAGGCCGCGTGCGCCGCCGGTGACCAGGACAAGTTGTTGAGAGAGTTCCGAGACGTGTTCCACAGACATGACATTCCTTGCAAAAATTCGGCGAGGATGTCGGCCCAGTTCGGACGCAGGGCTATGGATTCGGACATCCCTTCGCCAGTATGAGCTGGATCAGGTTCGACGGGTTTTATCTCAGCCCTTTCCAAGAAGGACACCCCGTGCCGCAGGCAGACCATAGCATAAATCGGACTCAACCGTATTATTGACATTTGAAAGAAGCTCTCCTACTCTTCTAGCCTGTTCCTGGGGGAGTCCTTAACGGGCTGAGACTCCGCATTCAAGCGGTAACCCTTAGAACCTGATCCGGATCATGCCGGCGAAGGGAAAGGAAACGCGGCCTGGCAGCCTGCCCGCTCTTGTCTGAGCGGCGCATTCACAAGCTCACACGCCCCATTTCAATCCCTCCATTTTTCTGCGCCCTGTACTGGCACCCTGCCAGCCTGGCCGGTTTGTGCCTGTTCAAACAGGCTTTTGGGGAGATCTCATGCTGGACCAAAGTGCCACCCTCCTGTGGCTAATCGTTTTTTCCGCTGCTTTTGCCTTGGCCGGGGTGCTCTACGCCCGCCACTACAACAGCTCCTTGGAAGACTTTGTGGTGGCTCGCAACAGCCAAAGCTCGGTCGCTACCATTCTGACCTTATTGGCCTCTTCATTGGGTGCCTGGATTCTGTTCTCGCCCGCACAGGCAGCCAGCTGGGGCGGTTTAAGCGCTGTCATCGGCTATGCCATTGGCTCCATGTCGCCCCGTCTGGCCATGATTCCACTCGGTAAGCGCATGCGCGAATTGCTGCCTCGCGGCCACAGCCTGAGCGAGTTTGTCATCGCCCGCTACGGTCGCCCCATGTATGCGCTGACTCTGGTCATCATGCTGTTTTACATGTTTATCTCCATGACGGCAGAAATCACCGCCATGTCCAAGATGATCACCCTGATTGCCCCGATTCCTTTGTGGGTCACGGCCAGCATTGTGTTGCTGGCCACGCTGATTTACACCTCTTACGGCGGGCTGCGCGCATCCATCTTCACCGACAAGGTGCAAATGTTTGTGATTCTGCCCATGCTGTTCCTGATCGTGATGTTCGGCTGGCAAGCGGTGGGCGGCCCGGTACAGTTGTTTGACAACGTGAAACTGGAAGCGCCTCGACTGATCGAGCTTAGCGATCCCGTAGGCGTGAAGGCTGGCCTGACGTTCTTTGTCGCCATCTTGCTGACCGGCCTGTTTCACCAAGGTAACTGGCAACGTATCTATGCCGCCAAAGACACCAAGTCCATGCGTCGCGGCTTTTTGTTGGGCGGTTTGTTTGTAGCGCCCTTCATTTTCCTGATGGGCCTGTTTGGCCTGGCCTTCGTCGGTCTGGGCTCGCCCGGTGACAGCTCCGTGGCCTTGTTCAATGTGATTTTGCCGCACGTGCCTGTCTGGTTCCTGGTGCTGCTGATTCCGTTAGGTCTGTCCCTGGTCATGAGCAGTGCCGATACCGCCATCAGCGCTGTCTCCAGCCTGATTGCCGTGGACTTGAGCCGCATCATGCCGCATCGCAACACCGCTCAAATGATGAGCCTGGCGCGTTCCCTGATCTGGATTTGCTCCATTCCCGTACTCTACGCCTCCTCGCAAGGCTTTAGCGTGCTGTACTTGTTCCTGCTGGCGGACTTGCTGTGCTCGGCTGCGGCCTTCCCGGTTTTCTTTGGCCTGTACAGCCGCCGCTACGATGGCTTTACGGCCACCATCAGCACCATCGGTGGTCTGGTCGCCGGTCTGGCCGTATTCCCGCGCCCCAATGGTCCTATGGATTACTTGCTGGAGTCCTTCCTGCTGGCCGCGATTGTGCCGGTAGTGATCAGTGTTCTGATCATGCCCTTGCGTCGTCACCTGCCCAAGTTCGATCTAGGGTCTCTGGCTTCCTCCACGCGCGTACTGGACTAAGTCAGATGCACCGAGTTTCGGCTTGAAACAAAAACCCCGGTTTGTATGCTGCAAACCGGGGTTTTGTTTTAAAGGCTTATGGGACGGGGCTTTCAGGCTGTGCTTGGGGAGTCTGCACAATAATTTCAACCCGTCGATTCGTCGCGCGACCTTGCGAGGTGCCATTATCCCCCAAAGGCCGGGTATCGGCATAACCGACAGCGCTCAGGCGCTGGCTGCCAATTCCGTTGGCTTCCATATAACGCACCACACTACCGGCACGCGCACCTGATAGTTCCCAGTTGGATGGGTAGCGATAACTACGAATCGGCACCGAGTCCGTATGGCCTTCAATCACAATGGGATGAGTGGATTTCTGCAGTACGGCAGCCAGTTGGCGTAATACCGTCAAGCCTTCCAGCCCCAGATCCGCACCGCCCGAGTTAAACAGAATTTCGCTATTGATGCGAAAGCTCACGGATTGGTCGTTCATGACCACATCAATATTGTCACCCAAGCCGTCCAGATCCAGACCGTGATTGCCTTTGCCTTGTCCTTCACCCTGACCGGAGTCCGGGAAAAGGCCTGCCCCAGCAGGCAGCAAACCGGCTCCGTCCTTGCCTGCTTGGGCCACGACCGTAGCTCCTCCCTGCCCTTGCCCCTGCGCCGCCGTTTGTGCCCGCTTGCCCGCAAAGGACAGCATCACAATCATCAAGACCAGCAACAAGGTCATCATGTCCAGATACGTGGTCAGCCAGGCTTCTTCTTCCTCGGGCACCGCCAGCCCTGGATCATTCCAGGGGCGGCTACGACGACGACTGCCCAGATTGCTGGCCAGCTGTTGCTCGATTTTGGCGCCGCGAGCTTGCTCCAGTTCCTTTTGCAAGGCTTTCTGGCGGTCAGCAAGTTCACCCAAAGTCAGGTCCTGCTCCATGTTTCCCATGGGATCAGCCCCGTTCCGGAGCCGGGTCCGCATCATCGTCGCGGCCGCCCCGGTCATTGATCTCGTCCTGATACTGAGCCATGAAGGAGTTCAGCGTCTCACGCATCAAGGCCGGGCCACGGCGCTGGCTCATCATGGACACACCTTGCATGATCATGTTCATCAGGACTACACGCTGTTCGGTACGACGCTCCAGCTTCACCGCCACGGGCTTGAAGACCAGATTGGACAGCAGCACGCCGTAGAACGTCGTCATCAAGGCCAGAGCCATTTGCTGACCAATAGACGTAATGTCGCCATCGCCCAGCAAAAACATCAGGTTGACCAGCCCGATCAGCGTGCCGACCATACCGAAGGCCGGTGCGAAGCTGGCCATCAAACGGAACAATTGCGCTTCTGCATGTTCACGAGCACGAAGACGGCTGATACGCCATTGCAAAAGGTCTTCAATATCTTCCTGGGGTGCCCGATCAATCACCAACTGAACGCCGGTTTTCAGAAAAGGGTTGGCCACTTTTTCCAGCGCCTCTTCCACCGCGCGAATATCTCCCATCATCCACAGACGGGAGATATTGATCAGCTCGTCCATGTCCTGCTGGGTGTACAGGCGTTCGTTGCGCAGCACGGTGCCGATCAGACCAAAAATACGGACAACTTCGCTTAAGGGATAACTGATAAACGTCGCGGCCAAGGTACCTACCAGCACCACGGCCAGACTGGGCAGGTCCACAAACAAGGCGGGGTTTTCTGCCGTAAAAAACAAGATCACGGCAAACAGCAGCACGCTGGCTACGATGCCGATCAGAGTAGAGGGGTTCATGCACAAGTCCTGGTTATGGCCCGATGGGCATCAGGACTACATATCGGCAGTACGGCAGGTTTCTTTAGGCCTGGACTTTGAGGTGGATCAAGTACAAGACCAATTTAATCGTTTATTGGTAAACCGCCTTATTTCAGGCTAGCGCTGGTAATTCACCCGTATCGAGGCCTGCACACGCACAGGCTCCGTGCTGCCCGCCCAGCTCCACACCTCATGCATCAGCACAAAGCCAAGACGTGCATCCTGACCGGCAAAGGCCCTGGTACTTAATACCGAACCATTCATGTCCACACAGGAGCCACCTTGCAAACACAAACGGCTTTTCAGAATGGCGCGCCCATTGTGGTGATAACTGACTTCCACCTTGCCTATGCTTGAAGCCTGTGCTCGCACTGACTCTGCAGGCAGGAAGCTTTGCTGGGTGCTGGGCGAACTGGTGGTGATTGCATTGCTAAGTTGTTCCCCGTCCCAGGCCAGGGAAGCGGCATGACTGGCCAGCGGCATCGAAACCAGGGTCAGTGATATCAAGAATCGATTTAAAAAACTGTTTATAAAAACAGGTTTTTTATTATTTTGGACTTTCAGGAAAAACATAAGCTGTGTTTTTATACAGATAAAAATAAGTTTCTTAATGATACCGCGCAGACATCTTAATTTTTTTTTAACTTTGAGCCGTAAGATACTAATATAAAGAGGATTTTTTCTGGTAGCATAAGCGCATAAATTCACTCCGCCCTTCTGTTTCTCGCCTACCGGGAACTGAAAAATGCCTCAGACCAGAACAAATAAATTCATTCGACGTGCGCTATGTGTTTTATTTTTAGCGCCTTTTTCGATTTCGTCCTTTGCGCAGACACTGGCGCTGGCCGAGCCATCCACACTGGATGAAGCCACAGCCGCCATCAGCTACAACGTGCCGCATCTGGTTTTCGAGAAAAACCTGCAGCCTATCAGCTATAGCGAGAACGATAGCCGCCGCGCGCTTAATGCCCTTAAACACGACGCCCTGATTCAGCACGCGGCCCTGCGTTCAGAAATTGCCTTTGTGCAGGATCTGGAATCGTCCACTGTCCTGTACCAGAAAAACAGCGACGCCGTTCGCCCCATTGCCTCCATCTCCAAGCTGATGACAGCCCTGGTCGTGGCTGAATCCGGCCTGCCCATGGATGAAATGCTGGAGATCATCGACGAAGATGTGGACCGCGTCAAATACTCCAGCTCGCGTCTTAGCGTTGGCTCCAAACTGAGCCGTGCCGACATGATGCACCTGGCGCTGATGTCGTCGGAAAACCGGGCTGCCCACGCATTGGGGCGCAGCTATCCTGGTGGCTTGTCTGCTTTTGTGCGCGCCATGAATGACAAGGCACGTGCCTTGGGTATGCGCAATACGCGTTTTGTCGAGCCTACCGGCTTGTCCAGCGACAACGTGTCCAGCCCGCGTGATCTGGTCAAGTTGCTGACGGCCACCAGCCAGCATGCCCGTATCCAGCAATACACCACGAATGATCAGTACTCCGTGCAGCCTGTTCGTGGTCGCCAACTGGTGTTCAACAATACCAATCGTTTGGTGAAAAACGCCAACTGGGATATTCAGGTCTCCAAAACCGGCTTCATCAACGAAGCGGGCGAATGCCTGGTAATGCTGACCAAAATCGAAGATCGTGAAGTGGCTATTGTGCTGCTGAACTCCTCGGGTCGTTACTCGCGTATTGGTGACGCCGTACGTATTCGCGATCTGGTTGAAAAATCCAACGGCCTGGCCATGCTGTAAGACGCCCTTCGTGCCCCAGCTAAAACTGCTTGAAGACTTTGTAACCCTGGCTCGTGCGGGCAGTTTTGTTCGGGCAGCAGAGCAACGCCACGTCACACACCCGGCATTTGGACGTCGCATTCGGGCCTTGGAAGCATGGGTGGGAACACCCTTGGTGGAGCGCAGCAGCCAGCCCATCACGCTGACACCGGAAGGACAGGTGTTCTACAACACGGCCAATCAAGTGCTGGAGCAACTGAATCGCGTTCGTCGGCAATTGCAGGCTTCGGATCAAGGCGGACAAGGCAGCTTGCGTATTGCCACCGGCCGTAGCCTGGCACGCACCTTGGTCACGGATTGGGTCAGCCGTCTGCAAAAAGGCAGCCACGCCCCTTTGTCGGCCCATATACCTATCGACATCAGCACCGGCATGATGGCCGATATGGCCAAGCTGCTGGCCCAAGGAAAAACCGACTTTCTGTGCTGTTATGAACACCCGGCCTTGTCAATTGAACTGCTGGCCGAGCAAGTGACGTATATGACCATCGCCACTGACAAATTGGTGCCTACCTGTCAGCGCCGCAAGAACGGCACACCTTTATATGAACTCAATGCCGATAGCGGACGCAGCATTCCTTTGATTTCATATTCAGGCGGCTTGGCCATGGCCCGCATTCTGGGTGACAAGCTGCACCACTTCCCCTATCCCCTGGTTAGCACGGTGCGTTGCGATTCTCTGGATACGGCAATGGGCTCGGTATTGAAAGGCATGGGCGTAGCCTGGTTACCCCTGTCCATGATTGCCAATGAATGTCGTCGCGGCACGCTGGTGCAATTGGGCGGCAAAGGCGACGAGATTGCCTTTGAAGTTCGTCTGTATCGCTCCCGAGCTCCGCTCTCGGACCTGGCGGAGTCTGTCTGGGCCTTCACCCAGCAAGGGCGATAAACGCACAAGCAACCGAAAAAGCACGACGATGTGCTGTAACAGCACATCGCAAATAGCCTTAGCAGACACAATACCCTTTCATAACTAAGGATAAACAGGCCCGCAGCGCGCACACTGGCCGCTGCTTGGAAACCTATCCATCGAACGGGGAGCACATCATGTCTTTTTCTTTTCCCAAGCGCAGCTTGGTCCTTGGCATTCTGGGCGCCTGTAGCCTCTTGCAAGCCTCAATCAGCCACGCCGACACCTACCCCTCGCGCAGCCTGACTCTGGTCGTGGGTTATCCCGCCGGGGGCAGCGTGGATCTGACTGCCCGCCTGTTAGCTGAAGAGTTGAGCAGCCGTTTGGGCCAAAGCGTCGTCGTCGAAAACGCAGGCGGTGCTGGTGGCACCATTGGTGCTCAACGCGTACAACGTGCCGCCGCCGATGGCTACACCCTGCTGCTGGGTTCTACCAACGAGATGATCATCGCCGGCATGATCAACAAAGCCGTGCGCTACGACGGGCAAAAAGACTTCACACCTATTGGCATGATTGCCTCCCAGCCCTTGTTGCTGGCAGCCTCCAAAGAGTCCGGTATTCGCTCCGCGGCAGACTATGCGCAAAAGCTGCGGGCGGCCAAACCGGAAGCTTTCAGCTTTGGTTCCTCCGGTGTAGGTACTACCCTGCACCTGGCCGGTGAAATGGTGAACGCCTCGACCGGTACCACCGCCATGCACGTGCCCTACCGTGGTGTCCCCCCCCTGGTTTCGGATTTGATGAGCGGTCAACTGGATACGGCTTACCTTGTGCTGTCCTCGGGCCTGTCGCAAGCTCGCGCAGGCGCCATCGTACCTTTGGGCATTACCGAAACCCATGCCTCTCCTGCTGCCCCGGAGATCCCGCCGCTGGCCGATACGCCCGGCTTTGAAAAGGTCGACATCAACGTCTGGTTTGGTTTGTATGGCCCCAAGGATTTGCCTGAATCCGTCACCAGCACCTTGCGTCAGGCTCTGGACAGCAGCCTGCAATCGGCCAACTTGCAAGAGAAAATGCAATCCAATGGAGCCACGCTTTACGCCCCCGGCATGAACGCGGCAGAGTTCCAGGCCAAAGAGGTCGACAAATACGCCCGTCTGGTCGAACTGGCCAAGCTGCAAGCCGAATAAAACACATGCGCCCCGGTTAGCTGCTGGGGCGCTGGAGTCTTTCCATGCAATTTTCTCTTTCCTTGCCTGACATTCAAGAAGATCGTCAGGGCAATACCGGTGTCCCTGGACTCTGGTGCCTGGACTCGGGCGAAGCGGGCCGTACCGTAATGATCAGCGCCCTGATTCATGGCAACGAACTTTGCGGGGCCTGGGCCTTGAAAGCTGTACTGGCCAGCGGTCTGCAGCCCCGTCGCGGCAAGCTGATTCTGGCCTTCTGCAATCTGGACGCCTTTGATCGCTTTGACCCTGAGCAGCACGATGCCAGCCGCTACGTGGACGAAGACATGAACCGCGTCTGGACCGATCAGAAGCTGTCTCAAACACAGACACAAGAACAGCGTCGCGCACGAGCGATTTTGCCTTGGCTGGAACAAGCCGACTGGTTGCTGGATCTGCACTCCATGCATGAACCCAGCGCCCCCTTGTTATTGACTGGCACCTTGGCGCGCAATATCGAGCTGGCCCGAACCCTGGGCGCACCCGAGCATGTGATTGTGGATAGCGGCCATCAAGACGGCGTACGCATGCGCGATTACGGCCGATTCTCTGATCCTGAGGCACATGAAGCGCGCTCCTTGCTATTGGAATGCGGCTTTCATGGCGACCCTGATACCCCGGCGATCGCGCTGGACCTGATTGCCCGCTTTCTGCTCGCCTCCAAGATTGTAGAAGAGGAGGATTTGCCCGCGGACTGGCGGCTAGCCTCTCCTGACACGCAGCGCGTTCTGCAAGTCACCCATGCGATTGTCGCCCCTTCCATGCAAGTCAGTTTCGATCAGAACTGGCAAGGCCTGGAAACCTTGGCCGATGCAGGCACGCCGATTGGACAAGCCGATGGCCAGGCTTTATTGACGCCCTACGATAACTGCACCTTGGTCATGCCTTCGCTGCGCCAGCTACGTCCGGGTGTCACCGTCGTGCGTCTGGCACAAAACTACGACGCCCTTTCATAAATCGCTTAAATCTGACGTTCAAGCCCTGAATACCAAGCCTAAAGTGGCATTCTCAATACCGAGAAAAAAAGCGGAACTTGGCGGTACTTTGGCTACCAAAGCCTGCATAGCCATCCTACAATCGGCACATGTGCATCGCTTATATCGCCGTCGGAGTTAATGCAGATTGGCCGCTGATTATTGCCGCCAATCGCGACGAATATCATGCTCGCCCCAGCCAAGCGGCTCAACCTTGGCGGGACGAGCCCGATATTCTGGCGGGTCGGGACCTGCAAGCCGGAGGTACCTGGCTGGGCCTGACACAAAGCCGTGGACGGCTAGCCTTGCTGACCAATTACCGCGAAGCCCCCAGCAACAAAAACAGCAAGCAACGCTCACGCGGCGAGCTGATCCCACAGTTTCTAAGAGACAAGCGCAGTCCCGCCGACTATCTGGAACAGCTCGCCCAGGAAGGAGCCGATTACGCAGGCTTCAATCTTTTTGTGCTGGAATGGCCGGACAAGCAACAGCCTTTACGCATGGGCTATTACAGCAACCGTCATCCCAATGGCAGCCCGCATATGCTGGAACCAGGCGTACATGTTCTGAGCAATGCCTGGCTTAATACACCTTGGCCCAAAAGCCTGTTTCTGAAAGAAACCCTGCAGGCACAGCATTTTGATGGCTCGCCACCAGCGGTAGAAGGCTTGTTTCAGGGTTTACGTAATCAGGAAGTCGCAGCCGATGCCGACTTGCCCCAAACCGGCTTGAGTCTTGAGCACGAACGCTTGTTAAGCAGCCCGTTTATTGTCAGCCCCAATTACGGCACCCGCTGCACCACCGTCATCACTATTAATCAGCGCGGACATGGAATGCTGCGTGAACGCAGTTTCAATCCGCAGGCAGAACCGACCCGTCAGCATGACTGGCCTTTGTTGTGGCCCAGCTTTCATCCTGACAGCCAGCCCCACCCCTCTCATAACAGCAACAGGGCCCCTGAGGGCCCGCTTAGCCACCTTACTTCAAGCAAGGAAACCTCATGAGTCCTCGTCTTTCATTGATCGGCATTGCCATGTCGCTGGCCTTATTGAGCAGCCCCATCGTGCACGCCCAGGAACTCCCCCCCAGCCAGTATTACGGTTCAACCGAATACATCAGCGGCGGCATAGGTAGTGATGAAGCCCAACTGTTTCGCATGGTGCGCAACACCTTTCCCTTGTCCGTGAACTTTTCGGCCAACCAGGGTGAGCGCGTCGGCTATATCTCCGATGTGCAGCTGGTTATCCGTAACAGCAACGACCAAACCGTGCTGAACAGCCTGATCGACGGCCCCTACTGCCTGATCCGTCTTGGCCCCGGCAATTACAAGGTATTTGCTACTTACCAGGGCCAGACCCAGGAGCGTCAGGCCACTATTGTTGAAGGCCAGCCCCGCGAACTGAACTTCACCTGGAAGTAGGATAGTTACGCTTATACGTATCCAGACCCATGGCCTGGATTTGTTCTTCAATCAACTGCTCGAAAGGCCGGAGCAAAGGGCTGAAATCCCGCTCCGGCTCCATAATCTGCATCAACCGGACAATTGCTTCCAAGGTCGACACAGCCTGCGGATCAGGCGCTTTACGCAGTCTGTAGCGCGACGCCTGTCCTTCAGGCAACACCCAATACGGCAGGGCTTGCAAAACCGGATTGCTGTGCAAGATCAGGCGTGCCTTGCGCCAGGTGCCATCTGGCACCACGATCAGATCCGGCTTCTCCTCTGGGCCTGTTGAGCCCGCCACCTTGGCTTCTGGTCCCGGAAACAGCAAAACAGGACGATGCGCCTGAGCCAGCCGGGCCTCCAGCTCAGCAAACTGCTCTCCCACCCATAGCTCTGTCCCCTTCAAACCCAAATACGCCAAGCGCGCAGTATTAAGCGCATGCCGGGCTTCGGAATGGTGCTGCAAAATCAGCACAGGACACGCCGCTTCTATCGAAGGGATCAAGGGACACAAGCAACGAGCCAAGGGCCGCTGACACTGTGCACAGCGGCCTGGTCGGGTAGAAGGGGAAGAATTCATGCGAGAGCGCCAAACAGAAGGCCACAGTATATAAAAGTTCTGCTTTGAAACAGGTGCCTGGTTTGCTGGCAAGCAAATTTACTGTATATTTATACAGCAATCAGGAGCACACCCATGGCAAGCGCACTTCGTTCCCTTTTAGATCTTCACCCTTCCCTTTGGACAGGCAAGCATTATGCGCATGCCGCAGGCACTTGCCTGCCCAGCGGGTTTGCCGCCCTGGATGACGAACTGCCAGGAGGCGGCTGGCCTGTGGGCAGCCTGATCGAACTGCATGCACAGCAAGACAGCAGTGCCTTGTCCTTGTTGTTGCCAGCCTTGAATACGCTGCAGGCAGAGCGCTTGCGTGTTTTAGTCGCTCCGCCCTATCAACCCATGCAACAACTGTGGCGTGGCTCTCCTGTTACGAACGGGCACAACAGCTCATCAGAAAACGCCTTGCCCGCCCGCATGCTCTGGATACGCAGCCAGCACCTGAACGATACCTTGTGGGCCAGTGCCCAGGCCTTGCGTCACGGCCACTGTGCGGCTGTGCTGAGCTGGCTGCCTGCCCATGTGCCTTTAGCGGCCTTGCGTCAACTACAGCTATTAGCCAGCCATAGCGACAGCCTGTTTTTTTGTTTGCGTCCGGCGCACAGTCAGACCAACAGCCCCGCCCTGTTGCGTCTTGAACTTCAGACTCGCCAAGACCAGCAGGGGCAGCCTTGGCTGGATGTTCATATCCGCAAACGACGGGGGCCACCGTGCAAGGACAGCATTGCTTTGGCCCCTCACCACACCCTGATGCCGCCAGCGGCCATTCCGTCTCATGTACCTGTGCCTGCGACTGCCCCAGAGCCTGCTTACGCCTGAGGCCAGCCCAAAACAGCAGAACGGTATTCAAGCCGTTCTGCTGCGCTACAGCCCCCAGCTGGCACAGGTTCAAGCCGATTTATGGGTACTGAATATCAGTGCCAGCATCCGGCTGTTTGGTGGTTTGCGCCGTCTGTACCAACAGGTCCGGGCTGACTTGCAAGCTCTTATTCCCGAGCCCTGCCTGGCCCTGGCACCCACTGCCCGTGCGGCCTGCTTGCTGGCTTTATCCGGACGCAAGCAGCGTCGTTGTGCACGACGTTTGCAGGCCTGTCTGAACCCGCTTCCCATCCACTTATTGGCTCCGCCTGCCGACCAGCTGCAATGGTTGCATAGTCTGGGCTGCCATACCCTGGGCCAGTTGCACCAACTCCCCCGCGATGGCCTCTCCCAGCGCGGGCTGCGTGCCCTGCTGTTGCAGCTGGACCAAGCCTACGGCACACAAAGCTGGGCGCTGGAATGGGTGCATGCCGCCCCGCAATTTACAGACAA
This sequence comes from Alcaligenes phenolicus, assembly GCF_032063905.1. NCBI lineage: Bacteria > Pseudomonadati > Pseudomonadota > Betaproteobacteria > Burkholderiales > Alcaligenaceae > Alcaligenes > Alcaligenes phenolicus. The sequence goes on along the minus strand of NZ_DAMBOE010000004.1, from coordinate 150,553 downwards.
GCTGGAGATGGATACGCCATCCAATAACAAACCCACCGTCTTGCGGGCCTTAAATCGCCTATTGAACAAGCTGGAGGCCTGGTTGAATCAGTACCAGTTGGCTTGTGGACGCCTGGAGCTGGTACTACGCACGGAAAGATACAAGGACTACCCCACGACCACCCGCCTGGAGTTGCAAATGGCCCGGTCCTGCTGGCGTAGCCAGGACTTTTTGCCCGTATGGCAAGAACAGTTCCAGCAACTGCAATTACATGCGGCCGTACAGAGCATGGTGCTGCAGGCACAGCAACTACACCCGCGCCAAACTCATGCCAGCAGCCTGTTTCCCGATGCGCGTCATTGGCAAGAGCAGGATCAACAACTGTTGGAGCGCTTGCAGACCAGGCTGGGGGCTGAACAGATTTTGACACCTGCCGCCCAAGCCAGCTATTTGCCTGAACAGGCGAATCAATGGCTCCCCTTGTCCCGCAGCCACCCCCCCGATGCGGACCGTCCGGCTTTGCAACGTCCATGCTGGATGCTGGACCCGGCTCAGCCTTTACAACACGATCAGCAATCCCCGCTTCTGGATCAGCAGCGCTTGCGCCTGGTTCAAGGCCCGGAGCGGGTACAGACAGGCTGGTGGAGCGGCACCGGGCATCAGCAGCGGGACTACTTTATTGCCCTGTGTCCGCAGGGACGCTTGTATTGGGTTTATCGGGACTTGAGCCAGGGGCATGCCTGGTATCTGCACGGAGTCTTTGGATGAAACCCCATATAGACCTGCTGTATTCCGAGCTGGACTGCCTGTCCAATTACAGCTTCTTGAATGGCGCGTCCCACCCCGAGGAGCTGATCAGCCGCGCTGCCGAATTGGGCTACAAGGCGCTGGCCTTATGCGATTACGCCTCCATGGCCGGTGTGGTGCGCGCTTATGCGCAGGCCAAGTTGCATCCGGAAATCCGCCTGTTGGTTGGAAGTCGGTTCCGCTTTACGGGGGTTTGGGACAATCAGCGCCCACAAGTCGCCAAGGCTGAGACAAGAACCTGCAACGGCACTCAGACCCATGAGCTTCTGATTCTGCCGCGCAACAAGGAAGGCTACGGCAATCTCTGTCAATTCATCTCACATCTACACCAGTCACTGGACTTGAAGCAGGAAGCCTCGATTGACTGGTCTTTCTTGCAGCAAGCCCGCCAAGGTTCCCAACAACAGGTTCTGCCAAACTGTCTTGTCATCTACAAGCCAGCCTATGGCTTGGATAGCGAACACATTCGTCTTCAAACACAGCATTTGCTGGACCTGTTTGCAGGCCGACTGTTTTTAGGCATCAGTGTGCATAGGCGCGATCAGGACGTGCAGCATTTGCGCGCCGTCAGGCTGGCAGCGCAGGCATGTGGCTTGCGCTGTGCCGCGTTGGGCGGCGTCCATATGCACGTGCGCTCTCGCCAGCCTTTGCACGATACTTTGGCTGCCATACGTCTGAAAACACCTGTGCAAGAATGCGGCTGGTCCCTGGCCAGCAATGCAGAACATCACTTACGCAGCCGTTTCCAACTGGCTAATCTTTACCCGGCCGAACTGCGTGAGACCACCGATCACATCCAGGAGCTATGCCAGTTTTGTTTAAGTGAAATCAAGTACGAGTACCCGGTCGAAATTGTCCCGCCTGGTCTCAGTGGCATTGAATATCTGCGGCTGGAAACCGAGCGTGGCGCGCAAGAACGCTACCCCAAAGGGATTAGCGACAGCTTGCGCAAGCGTCTGGAGGAGGAACTCAGCCTGATTGCAGACCTTCAATACGAGTCCTACTTTCTGACTTTGCATGACATCGTCAGTTACGCGCGCAGTCAGGGGATTTTGTGCCAGGGCCGAGGCTCTGCCGCCAACTCGGCCGTGTGCTACTGCCTGGGCATTACTGAAGTTGATCCTGTCAGCAGCCATACCTTGTTTGCGCGCTTCATTAGCCGCGCACGGGCTGAACCGCCCGATATTGATGTGGACTTCGAGCATCAGCGTCGCGAAGAGGTTATTCAATACATTTACCGCAAATATGGCCGGCAACGAGCAGCATTAACTGCGGTAATCACCACCTATAGACGCCGCAGCGCCTTGCGGGACACCGGCAAGGCGCTAAGCATTCCTCCCGCCTTGATCGAGGCCTTGATTCAATGCGACCGTGCCTGGCTTAAAGACACCCACATTCAGGATGAAGTCCTGGCACGCTTTCCCGAATGCCCGCCTGAGCAAGCGCATCAATGGTTGTCCTTGACCCGCCAGCTGATGGGCTTTCCACGTCACCTGTCCCAGCACCCTGGCGGTTTTGTAATTTCACAAACACCCTTGCACAGGCTGGTGCCGATTCAGAACGCCGCCATGCCAGGGCGCAGCGTTGTGCAATGGGACAAGGATGATCTGGATGTGCTGGGCTTGCTGAAAGTCGATATTCTGGCCTTAGGTATGTTGAGCGCCTTGCGTCGCTGCCTGGACAGTATCAGCCAGCAAAAAGGCAAACCATTCCGCTTGCAGGACATCCCTTTGCAAAGCGCCAAAACCTTTCGGATGATACGGCGCGCTGACACCATAGGCGTGTTCCAGATCGAGTCCCGCGCCCAGATGAGCATGTTGCCGCGCCTGCGTCCCAAATGCTTTTACGACTTGGTGGTGCAAGTGGCCATTGTGCGCCCCGGCCCCATTCAAGGGGGCATGGTGCATCCTTATCTGGAACGCCGTCGCGACCACAGCAAAGTCGACTACCCCGCCCCCGAAATCCGCCATGTGCTGGAACGCACCCAGGGCGTGCCTATTTTTCAGGAGCAGGCCATGGAACTGGCCATGGAGGCGGCGGGTTTTTCGGCTGACAAAGCGGACGCCTTGCGACGGGCCATGGCGGCCTGGCGTCGTCGTGGCGGTTTGGGGCCTTTTGAGCAAGAGCTGCTCGATGGCATGGCTGCCAAAGGTTATGCCCCCGAATTTGCCCAGCGCCTGTTCGATCAAATCAGCGGTTTTGGAGAATACGGTTTTCCGGAAAGTCACTCGGCCAGCTTCGCCAAACTGGCCTGGTTCAGCGCCTATCTGAAAGCACGTTACCCGGAGCACTTTCTGGCGGCCTTGCTGAACTCTCAACCCATGGGTTTTTACGGCCCCAGCCAATTGGTCCAGGATGCACGCCGTCGCGGCGTTCAGGTCTTGCCTGTTGATGTGCAATACAGCCTGTATGACAGCCACGTGTGTTCCGAGCTTGGCGGCCCGCCTCAGGTACGTCTGGGCCTGCACATGGTCAAAGGCTTGAGCGAACAAGGCGCACAAGCCATCGTGAGTTACCGGCAAAGCCACCCGGACCGTACGCTGAATCTGGCCTGCTTGCGCCAGGAACTGGCCCTGTCAGCCCACGATCAGCAAGCGCTGGCCCAGGCCCATGCCTTGCGCAGTGCTTATAGCCAACGCCGCCACAGTGTTTGGGATGCCCGACGCCCCAGTCAGGCAGGATTGCTTAGCCATGCTGAAACGCCGGAGCACACCCCGGATTTGCCGCGAGCCAGTGTGGGGCTGGAAGTGTTAAGTGATTATCAGGCCGTGGGCTTGAGCCTGAATCGTCACCCCCTGTCCTTGCTACGCACACAGTTGTCCCCCTTGCGATTCTCCACCGCAGAACAACTCAACCAAGCTTGCCCGGATAGGCGGCTGGCACGAGCCTGCGGGCTGGTGACCACTCGCCAACGCCCCGGCACCGCCAAAGGCACCGTATTTGTAACGCTGGAAGACGAAACCGGCAGTGTCAATGTCATCGTGCGTGAAGAGTTGGCGCAGGCGCAATCTCAGGCCTTGCTGCAATCTCGCCTGCTGGGTGTCTATGGCGTCTGGCAACGGGATGGCAGCGTTTGCCATTTAATTGCCCGCCGTCTGGTATCCATGAATCACTTGATTGGTGATCTGGTCGCACGCAGCCGGGATTTTCAATAATCGGATTTTTCCCTACCACCGCCCTGCGTTAAACTAGGGCTTTGCCCGTTCAACCAGGAACCACCATGAGTCAAACACTCAAAACCCGTTTAGCTGAAGATATCAAAACGGCGATGCGCGCTCGCGATAGCGGACGCCTGGAGACCTTGCGTTTTCTGCAAGCCGCGATCAAACAACGCGAAGTGGACGAACGTACCGAGCTGGGCGATGCTGAAGTAAGCAGCATCATTGAAAAACAAGTCAAGCAACGCCGCGAATCCATCCAGGCTTTTGAATCTGCTGGCCGTACCGAAAGCGCCGAGAAAGAAAAATCCGAATTGCTGATTCTGCAGGAATACCTGCCACAGCAAGCCGATAGCGCCGAAATTGACGCGACCATTGCCGATGCGATAACCCAGGCTCAGGCTGACGGCGCTCAAGGCCCCGCATTGATGGGCAAGGTCATGGGTCTGGTGAAAGCCAAACTGGCTGGCCGTGCCGATATGTCCCAGGTTTCCGCCCAAGTGAAGCAAAAGCTGAACCCATGAAGCATTTGCAGGCCGAACTGGCGCAGCCCAAACAGGACTTTTTCGGCACACATATCCCCCTGATGCAGCACCTGGGCCTGCAAACCGTTAGCAGCACCGAGCAGGAAGTAATTACTTTTCTGCCCTGGCAAGCCTGTAATGCCAACTCCCGTGCCGATGTGCACGGGGGCACTCTGATGGCGATTCTGGATTTCACCCTTAGCGCCGCCGCACGGGCACAACGTCCTGGCTCAGGGATGGCCACCATAGACATGAACTCGCAGTTTCTACTGCCTGCGCGTGGCGATGTCTGGTTCAAGGCACAATGCCTGTATCTGGAAGGCGATACCGCTTACTGCGAAGGTGGCGGGTATGACGAGAAGGAACGCTTGCTGGTTAAAGCGGCAGCCACTTTTCGAGTGGTACGCGGTAGCTGAACACCGGGTGCAATACACCTTGGAAAATGGCACGCTGCCCCAAGCTGCTACCGATCTACAACAAAGCCCATTAAAAAAGCCCGTATCAAACGGGCTTTTCTATTTCCACCTACTTAATCACAGGCAAGCTTAATGCGCCTGCAAATCCTCACCCACAGGCTGATCCCATTCCGGGTTGGACTTCAAAAATGGATAATCCGTATAGCCTTTAGGCCCCTGGGTGTAAAACGAATCCCGATCCCAGCCATTCAAGGGCGCACGCAACTGCAAACGCAAGGGCAAGTCCGGATTGGACAAAAAAGCCTTACCGAACGACACGGCGTCTGCCATGCCTTTGGATAAAGTGGTCTGTGCTGTAGGCAAATCGAAATGTTCGTTAGCGATAATCGCTCCACCAAACTGGCATTTGATCATGGGCAACAAGCTGTCCGAAGCCGGGCTTTCACGCAGGAACAAAAAGGCAATATCACGGCGATCCAGTTCGCAAGCCACATAAGAGAACAAACGGGCAGGATCGGAATCCTTCATGCCATGCAAACCACCACGTGGGGACAAATGCACACCGACTCGGCCAGCGCCCCAAATGGCGACACAGGCGTCCACAATCTCCAACAGGAAACGAGCCCGGTTTTCAATCGAGCCACCGTAAGCATCCGTGCGGGTATTGGAGCCATCATGCAGGAACTGGTCGATCAGGTAGCCATTGGCACCGTGTATCTCCACCCCATCAAAGCCGGCGCTCAGCGCGTTTTGAGCGGCAACGGCAAAGTCGTCCACAATATCGGCAATTTCTTCACTGCGCAGAGCACGCGGCACTACAAAAGGACGCTCGGGGCTTAAATGGCTAACCATGCCCTCACAGGCAATTGCGCTGGGCGCAACCGGCATTTGGCCATTCAGAAATTCCGGATCAGACACACGCCCCACATGCCACAACTGCAAGACAATACGGCCACCCTTGGCATGGACGGCTTCGGTAATCGTGCGCCACGCATCTACCTGTGCACTACTCCAGATGCCCGGCGTGTGGGCATAGCCCACACCTTGCGGCGATACCGAAGTGGCTTCGGCTACAATCAGCCCCGCGCTGGCCCGCTGGCAATAGTACATACGCATCAAATCATTGGGCATACGGCCCTCCGAGGCGCGTGCGCGTGTCATGGGCGCCATGATGATGCGGTTCATGAGTTCAATATCACCCAGTTTGATTGGATCAAACAAACTAACCATTGTTTTACACTGTCCACTATTGATGTTTCCGCCAGGGCTTGAACGACACGCGCCCAAGGGAATACCCGATAAGGGTTTTTACCAGATATGTCTTTATACCATCAACGCTTAATTTGGCTTGAAATTGTTTCAAGCATCAAACGGATCAAATAAGCTATGGCACAGTTCGCCGTCATAGGATTAGGCCGCTTCGGTTCGGCCTGCGCCCTGGAACTCATGAAAATGGGCCACTCCGTACTGGGAGTGGATACCAATCCGAAACTGGTCAACAAATATGCGGACCAATTAAACCGTGCCGTCATTGCCGATGTCACTGACCGCCAGGCTCTGGAAGAGCTGGGGCTGGACAATTATGACGTAGTTCTGGTTGCGATTGGGGCTGATATTGAATCCTGTCTGGTTTGCGTGGTTCACCTGAAAAGTTTTGGTGTTCCGACAATCTGGGCCAAAGCCATTTCCCATACCCAGCATTTGATTCTGGCCAAAATTGGTGTGAACCGGATTATTCACCCCGAAGAAGAAATGGGCATACGAGTCGCCCAAATGCTCAGCTACCCCATGGTCAACGATTACATTTCCCTGGGTAACGGCGATTATGTTGTGGAAGTCACCGCCAGCGACAATATGAACGGCCAGACCATCAAGGACATATTGCGCGAGCAAATGGCCGACGTGCAGGTCCTGCTGGTCAAACGTCGTGGCCAAACCACCATCCAGCCCGATGCTGATTTTGCCCTGCATGCCAAGGATCTGCTTATCCTGCTTGGACAGCTGCAAGCACTTCGTACCGCTGCCCCCAAATTGGTCTGATGTATGCGCAACTGGCTGCCCAATAGTCTGACTCGCCGTCTTGAGGTCAATCCTCATACCCGCACCCTGAGCGCCAGCCCGCCACTGGTGCTGGCGTTGGGTTTTATGGCCCTGATTATTCTGGGCGCAATTTTGCTGAGCCTGCCACAAGCGGCTACACCCCGGCTGGGGATTTTTCAGGCGCTGTTCATGGCCACCTCGGCTGTCACCGTCACGGGCCTGGCGGTCATTGATCCGGCAACAGACTTGACGCACTTTGGGCAAATTGTGCTGGCGCTGCTCGTGCAAATTGGCGGTATGGGCTTTGTGACTTTTGCCGTGATTGCGGCCATCACCATGCACAAACGCATCAGCGTCAGCCAGCAGGCACTGGCACTGGAGGCTTTTAATCAAACCAGCGTGTCGCGCATCCGCAGTACAGCCTTTCAAGTGTTCAAGATTGCTGCCCTGATTGAGCTGATCGCTGCCGCCATTCTGTTTCTACGCTGGACAATTGATTTACCGTGGACCACAGCCCTTTATCGCGCCTTGTTCCATTCGGTCACGGCTTTCAATAATGCGGGCTTCTCGCTATTTCATGATTCCTTGATCCCTATTTCCGGGGATTTCGTGTCAGTCATGACCTTGTCCGGCCTGATTATTTTGGGCGGGATTGGCTTTACCGTACTGGCCGACGTAGGCCAGAAGAAACGCTGGCAAACACTTTTGCCGTACACAAAGCTGATCCTGATCGGAACACTCATCCTGAACCTGATTGGTTTTTTCAGTCTCTGGGCGCTGGAATTCACGAATCCACACACCTTGGGCATGCTGGGCCTGGGCGATCAGGCGCTGGCTGCCTGGATGCAGAATGCGGCCACGCGCACCGCGGGCTTTACCACCATGGACATTGCCAGCCTGCGCGACAGCACTCAGTTGACCCTGATTGTGCTGATGCTGATCGGTGGCGGTTCGCTCAGTACGGCCAGCGGTATCAAAATCGGCACCTTGATTGTCTTGCTGGCGGCGGTACGCTCCTATATCCGTCAACGTGAAGAAGTGGTCTTGATGGAACGCAGCGTGGCTCCGGAAACGGTACAGAAAGCCCTGGCCCTTTTCCTGATTACCGGCGCACTGTACTTCATCAGTGTCTTGCTGCTGACCTTGTTTGAGGACATGCCCATTACCAGCCTGCTGTTTGAAGCCGCGTCGGCCTTGAGTACCACCGGCATGAGTCACGGCATTACCCACAAGCTGTCCACGCCTAGCCAGATCCTGATCATGGTGCTGATGTTTGCAGGCCGACTCGGGCCTCTAACCCTGATTTACTCGCTGGCCACACGCAAACGCAGCCGTATTCGTTACCCGGAAGGCAACTTCCAAGTGGGCTAGACCTGTCGCTAAACCACAGATATACAAGAAGTTTTAAGAAAAACGACTATTGTCACCGAATTTTGGTATGGTTAATGGATGTAAACATCGAACAACTATTGATCAGGATGCAGGCTTATGGATCACAGGAAGATGGCTACTTTAACCAAGCGCGCTGGCACCGGGCTTAGCGCGCTTTGTCGGGAACTGACCAGCCGTGGGATTAGCTACCACCCACTGGTCGAAATGTATCAAAGTCAAATGGCCGTTATTGGTTTGCTCAGTGACGAAGTTGTCGCCCTGCGCAAAGAGCTGGACGATCTAAAAAAAGTAGTTAAGAAAAACGGCTCATGAGCCGTTTATTTTTTGCCTGCGATTAAGGCCCCCATTCCCCCTGCCTACACCTCTTGAAGCGGCCCTGTTCACATCCATGACTGTCACCCTGCCCCGTTTTTGGCTGTGCGCCGCTTTAGCCTTGTGTTCTGCCACTGCCTACAGTCAAAACGATCGGGTTCTGTCGACACAAAATCATCCTGGCTCCCTTCCCGGCATTGCCCCTATCCCGCCTGCGGCTCCCGTTCTGAACTACGGGACGACCTTGTTCACGCCCGACTATCAGGGTGTGCGCCTGCATACTTACCTGGATGAATGGCAGCGTCAGACTCAGCTGGACTCCGGGGAACTGGCAACTCCGGCGCGTCAGGACAATCTGTTTATCGTCTTGCACTACCGCTACACCAACACCAGCCCTCGTCCACTGAATCCGCAGATCCATCGGCCACGCCTGTTTCTGGTTGACCCTTCAGGCCAGAAAGTAGCGCCCAATCAGCGCGCAACACAGGACTATCGCTACGCTCATGATCTGGACACGGTTGGCCCGGACAAGATCAACCCCCTGGTGAGCGTTTCAGATGTCGCAGTCTTTGAGATCAGCCCAGCCTTGTTTGATGCCAGTCGCTGGCACTTTGTGATCCAGGAGGGCCAGGCTATCCGCATTCCTTTGGCGGTTGTTCCTGAAAAACCGTCTAAAAACGCCGAATAAACATAATAGACGCCCCCTCCATACCAATAAATCATTAAACTCTGCGCTCAGACAAACCCGTCTTATAAACAGGCATGGAATAATACGGGGCCATATAAGCGAAATTAATCGACAACGCTCTCAGCCCACATGCGGTGAGAGCAAGGAAACAAGATTGCGTCATACCCCCTTTCGGATCAGCGCCACCCTCATCGTTGCCAGCGTCTTGCTCCTGCTGGTGCTGAGATCACTACCCACGCGCCCCGAACCCGGTCCAGAACTGATCCAGGTAGAAGGCGGCTCTTTTATGGCCGGCAATTTTCAGGTTCCCATGCGTAACTCCGACGGTGAATTGTCCGTGCAATGGGTGGCACAGCCGGATCAGGGAGCTCTGGAGCCCTACCCGGTAGAGGTCAACGCCTTTTCCATCATGAAAAAAGAGGCAAATAACGCCTTGTACGATCGCTTCTTGAAGCAAACCAAGCGCCCTGCGCGCTGGCAGCCGGTAAAAGGCGATGGCGAACAAGTCGCCAATATGCCCTACGACGAAGCGGAAGCCTTTTGCGCCTGGTTAGGAAAAAACAACGGCCTGGATATGCGCCTGCCTACAGAGGCTGAATGGGAATACGCGGCCCGCAGCCGTGGCCAGCCCTTTCCCTGGGCAACCGACAACGGCCAGTGGCAGGCAGGCCGCAACGTGCCTGAGCAAGGCAATGAAGCAGACAAAAACAAGACGGGCGCCTTCCCACCCAATCCGCTGGGCATTCAGGATATGGCCAATGGCCTGCATGAATGGGTGATCTCAGACCCGACCCGTGATCCAGCCCACGTACGGATTTTCAAAGGTGGCAGCAATGAGGGAGCCAGCTCACGCCACACCATCCCCACACGCGGCATTGTCTTTCCCTTGTCGGAAGCGGCTATTGACGCCAAGCCCGAACTGGCTCGTCTGAAAGGCCGCGCACTAGGAACGGTGTATTTCCAGCACGCCACCGCGCGTTGTGTGGCTCCCTTGAAAACGAACGGCACGCCACCCACATCGGTTACGCAAAACACCATCCTGCCAACGATTTTTGATGATGTGACGGACAAGCGCAAACCAAGCGACGAACCTTAAACAATCCCCGGTGGCAATCCACTGGTACAGACAGCCACAACCTTGGCGTCGTCTTCGCTGGTGGATAAATAGATATGTCCGATACCGCTGTCAAAATACGCTGACTCGTGGGCTTCCAGAAACAGGGTTTCGCCAGTTTCAAACTGAATGGCAATAGAGCCTGACAGCACGACCACAAACTCCTGCCCAGCGTGACGGATATAGTCCTCAAACTCGCTGGCATCGCGTGAATCAATCACGGCCAGAATCGGATTCATGTGCTTGCCGCTGAGCTCGCCAAACAACAGGCCGTATTCATAGTTACGGGTGGCATAGCCAGGGGTAGCCGTAGATTTATGGCTGGAAATGCCCACTTCGGTGGTGGGCAATGGCTGCGCCGTTTCATGATCGGGAACGGCAAACAAAGAGCCGACTTCAATATTCAGGGCACGGGCCAGGACCACAAACTTTTCATAGCTTAACGTGACCTGCCCCAATTCTGCTTTGGAAATGGTAGATAGCGCCAAGCCTGTTTTTTCAGACAACTGCTTGAGTGTCTGTTTTTGATTATGTCGGGCTTGGCGCAGGCGGGTTCCTACCTGTTCCTTGCTGAGCAGTTCATTACGTAGCATTCCTGGATTGTAAGCGGCGCAAACGGAACCAGGCAATCAGAATCCAGGCCATCAAAACAAAGCCCAGGTAGCCGAAAAACGGGTATACCGTACCCACCAGATTGATGAAACCGATCTTGGCGCCCACCAGTCCCAGCACCCCGGCGATAGCCGTACCGATATTGAATCTACGGGTATTGGGCGTAAAAATCCGGGCCGAGAAGGAATACAGCACGCCCACCGAGGTTGTCAGAATCATGGCAAAAATCACCACGGACATAATGGTTCCCAGCAGTTTGGACTGTTCAGTAGCCAGCATCAGCATAGGCAAGGCCGCCGAGCCAATCGTATCGATACGGCCAAACACACCGGCGCTGATCAGCACGATCAAAAAGCCCAGCAACAAGCCACCTACCAGTCCACCGAGCAAGGCATTGCGCCGAGAAGTCGCTTGCGCACCGGCAATCATCAGGAACGGCGCCCCCACCACCATGTTGTAGGACACGTACAGCAAAGAGCCAACCAGCCAATGCCCCGCACCTTGTGGTTTAGTCTGCGCAATCACATCCAGTTCTTCCAATGGCAATTCCCGCGTATTCCAGCTGTAAATACACAGGAAAATCATCATCAGAACCAGGATGGGCGTGATGCTGCCAATAAAGGCCATCACCCGATCCACGCGCAAGAACACAATCAGCACGGTAATCAGCATGACGGCGATACTGCCGTATTGCGCCGGCACGCCCCATTGCTGCTCCATCAGCGAGCCGCCACCAGCAAACATCACCACGGCAATGGCATACATGAAGAAGGTAATCATGATGTCGACCACCACGCCCAGACGCGGCCCACAAATCAGATACAAACCCTCTTTGAAGGAATGCGATACCGAAACCTGGCTAAGCTCCCCTACCGCCATGCCCAGTATCGTAAAGCACAGACCACTGACCACCCCTCCCAGCAGCCCCCAATACCCAAAGCTGCTGAAAAACTGCAATATCTCTTGTCCTGATGCAAAGCCGGCCCCCACCACCACACCGACAAAGGCCATCGCAATGCCCAGGATATTTTTTATATTCGACATGCTTTCTCCTCCGGGAGATCAAAGTGCTGCTGTTTTTATGTTCTGAAACGAGCGGGTGACACCACAGCCGGATCAATATGCAAGGCCTTCAAAGAATCGGGCAAATCCTGCTTTTGCAACAAACTGGCCGCCAGCAAGGACGCGCCGGCGGCGGTTTGAATCCCATAGCCACCTTGACCGGCCAGCCAGAAAAAGCCGGGGCAGAGTGCATCCTGACCAATCACCAGCTCGCCATCAGGAGCAAAACTGCGCAGCCCCGCCCAAGTGTGGCTAGGACGACGGATACGGAGCTGAGTGCGCTCTTCAATACGGTAAATGCCGGTCGCCACATCCAGCTCTTCAGCCACGACATCATGGGCGTCCACGTCGTCAGCATTGGCAGGCGACCCCAGCAACATGCCAGCATCGGGCTTGAAGTAAAACTCTTCGCCAATATCAATAACGGCGGGCCACTCACGATGATCCACACCTTCAGGCGGCGAAAACAGGAAGGCGGAACGGCGTTTGGGTTGAATGCCCAAGGCCTGCACGCCACAGCGTTCTGCCAAGGTATCAGCCCAGGCCCCCGCCGCATTGACTAGCACACGAGTGCGCACACTTGCAGGCTCGGCGTTGAGCTGAACTTCCCAACATTCGCCATCCCACTTGGCTGACAGCACTTCGGTATCCAGACGCAGCTTCACGCCCTTGGCTTGTGCACCTTTCAGAAAACCTTGGTGCAAGGCATGGACATCCATGTCCTGACCCTGACCGTCATACAAGGCACCGGCCAATTGCGCAGGGTCCAGACAGGGCACCATGGCCAAGGCTTCTTCGGCACTCAAGCGGCTAACATCCAGACCTTGTTCATGCCAATCCTGATACTGGCTGTCCAGTAAATCCTGCTGATCGGCGGTCCCCACATACAGCACACCGCGTGGCAGCAAAATCGGCTGATCGCTAAAGCCCGCAGGTGGATGGCTGAAAAAATCGTTCCCCGCAACGGTCAATGCACGAATCGTTTCTGTACCGTAGGTTTCAACAAACATCGCGGCCGAGCGTCCCGTGGAGTGATACGCAGCATGGGACTCTCTTTCCAGAACCAGCACTTGGGCACTTTCGGGCAAACGGTAGGCCAAAGACACGCCTGCCATCCCGGCCCCAACAATTACGTAGTCGTACACCATAAAATTCTCATATCCGATAATTGAGGGCTAATAGTAGGTCTTTCCAAGAAAAACATCCAAGAGGGTTTTTACTAGGCGGACACTTCGGGCTTCCTTGCAAGCCTTGTGGGGCGCCAGATCCGAAGTCGTTTCAGTTTAGATACAGGCACTTGCACCTGGTCCCGTTGTTGCTGCTCCGGAAAACCAGAAGAGCCTCACAGCTGTCGGCTGAGCATCGCAGGCCTGTCCAAGTCTCTCATTCTTTTTAGTTCTCCATCTGCCACTTAGCCGCCATATAAGTGGCACTTTAAGTTTGCATTCGCAACTCGCTATAAGTCTTTATACATAACGATTGAGTTAGATCAATTCTGCTCCGAACAACGGTTTCTCGCCTCCTGGGCTCTCTATACCATGCGTGCTGAGTGTGACTCGAAGTTATTTGACTCATTTATTTAATAATTATGGGTAATGTCTATGAATGTCTTATCTAAGACCTTGATCCTTGCACTAGTGGGGTTGGGGGCCGCTTATGGTGGATCTCAGCTTATTTTGTCGCAACGCAGCATCGTCTCCCCCTTGGCAAGCACTATCAAGCTGGATGATGACGCCCTGATCAAGCAGGGAGCCTACGTCTCCCGCACCGGCGACTGCGTGGCCTGTCATACCGTTCCTGGCGGTCAAAAGTATGCAGGCGGCCTGGCCATGCAAACCCCGCTGGGAGCGATCTACTCCACCAACATCACGCCTGACAAGGGAACGGGCATAGGCAACTACACCCTGGACGAGTTCAAAACCGCCGTCCAGCACGGAGTACGCAAGGACGGCGCTGCACTCTACCCCGCCATGCCCTACCCCTCCTACTCGGTCATGAGCGACGAGGACATGAATGCCTTGTACGCCTATTTCATGAAGGGCGTTCCGGCGGTCAAACAGCAAAATGCCGAGCCCACTTTGCCCAAGCTCTTCCAGATGCGCTGGACCATTGCTTTCTGGCAATGGTTGTTTGCGCCCACTGATCAGACATTTGTGGCTGATGAAGGCCTGGATGATCTGAAAAACCGGGGGGCTTATCTGGTGCAGGGCCCCGGCCACTGCGGTGCCTGTCACACACCGCGCGGCGTGGCATATCAAGAACTGGCCTTGCGCCTGAAAGACGGCGACGACTATCTGTCGGGTGCCGTGATTGATGGCTGGCGCGCAAAGAGCCTGCGCGGCGAAGGTCGTGGCCTGGCCAGCTGGTCTGAAGACGAGCTGCTGGATTTCTTTGCCACCGGCCGTACCGATAAAGTAGCGGCCTTTGGCGCCATGACGGATGTGGTCGAACACAGTACCCAGTACATGAGCCAGCAGGACCAGAAGGCCATGGCGCAGTATCTGAAATCCCTGCCACCCGTCAAAGGTCGCAACCCCGAGATCCCGCATCAAGCGGATACCACCACGCAAAAACAGCTGGATGGTCAGTACACCTCGCCCGGTGCCTGGTTGTATGCCGCCCACTGTGTGACCTGTCACCGGGCCGACGGCAAGGGCGTACCCCGTGTTTTCCCGGCACTGGCCGGCAACTCGGCTGTTTTTGCCAACAACCCGCAATCGGTCATTCAAGTGACCCTGGAAGGTGGACGCATGCCTGAAAACAGCGTCGACACAATGAGCTTCACCATGCCTGCCTTCCGCCATTTGGGCGACCAGGAAATCGCCGATCTTGTTAACTACATTCGCACCAGCTGGACCAATCAGGCCCCCACCGTGCAGGCGGTCGACGTTGCCCACATCCGCCAGTTTGTAGCCAATAAATCGCCCAATATCCTGCCTCAAGGAGCCAGCCATGAGTAAAGCCAAAACCCTGTCCGTTCTGGCTGTGGCCATTGCCGGTGTCGCAGTGGCAAGCTGGTATGCCTTTGCGGCCAGCCCCGCCCTGACCGGTCCGACTCCCGCCACTTATCCCATTATTAATGTGGAAAGCAAAGAGGTGGTGGGTCAATACACCATTCCTTCGGACCTGCTGATCGAGAAAGAACCAAACGCCTACGCCATTTTGTACGGCAAACGCCTCCTGAACGAAACTCGCCGTCTGCTGCCCGACAATGTAGGCGCCGCCATGAACTGCAATAGCTGCCACATCGATCAGGGCAAGGCCCCGCGTGGCGCGCACTACATCAACAGCTTTGTCAGCTACCCCAAAGTCATGCCCCGCTCGGGCAAGATGGTGGACCTGGCAGGCCGCATCAACGGCTGTTTCATGCGCTCCATGAATGGCAAGGCCTTACCCGTGGACTCGCCCGAAATGCAAGGCATGCTGGCGTATATGAAGTGGTTGGCGCAAGGGGTTCAGGTCGGTCAGAAAGTCCAGGTCCCTATCGATGGCCCGCTGGATCATGAGCTGATTCCCAATCCTGAACGCGGTAAAGCGCTCTATGCGGTTCAATGTGCCAGTTGTCACGGCGAGGAAGGCCAGGGCCTGAAAGACGAACGCGGCAATATCGTGTTCCCGCCATTGTGGGGTGAGGAATCCTTCAATATCGGCGCGGGCATGGCGCGTACTTTCAAGGCCGCGGTGTTCATCAAGTACAACATGCCCATGAGCGTAGCTTCCCACGGAGGCTGGGGCCAAGGAGGTGTGTTGAACGATCAGGACGCCGTGGACATTGCCGAGTACTTTACGCATATGCCACGGCCTGATTTTGCGGGCAAAGTGAACGACTGGCCGAATGGTAAAAAACCCAAGGATGCACGGTATTAACATCCGCGCTTCCTGATTTGATTAAAGCGTGCCAGACGCTTTTTTCCAGAAGGTCTGACCCCCAAGACAGACACCCTTAAAGCCATTAACACTGCCCTCTTGATAAGGGCAGTGTTTTCCTGTTTCGCGGAGCACCGGCCCTAAATTGCAGACTGTTTCCACCATTTTGTCTGTACTTCCAAGCATGGCAAGCAGACTGCGATAGTCATCACTTTCCGCCTCGCCCTCTCCTGCTCCTGACTGCTCCATTCGAGCTCTTTGCCATCCCTATCATTAAGCACAATCGTGTAGCATCGTTCCTCTCTCTACCCTTGAAACCCAGCTACTCATCAGGTGAACGCATGATCCATGGAAAAACCCTGGCGGCCTGGCAAGACAGCCATCCCCTTATCCGCGATCTGATCGCCCTTAAAGAAAGTACCTGGTTCAATCCAGCCATCGCCCCCGCCGCCCAAGCCTTGGCAGATGTGGGACTGGACGCCAAGGATGTACAGGCTGCCAGCGTACGTCTACAACGCTTTGCGCCGTATCTGAAAGCTGTCTTTCCTGATACCGCAGCCAGCAAGGGCATCATCGAATCCCCTCTCAAACCCTTGCATCAGCTACGCCAAACACTGATTCAAGAAAACGCATTGGAGCATGTGGGTGCCTTATGGCTGAAGGCGGATAGCGAACTTCCCATTTCCGGTTCCATCAAAGCCCGTGGCGGCATCCATGAAGTCTTGAAGCATGCAGAGGATCTGGCACTGGAAGCCGGTCTGATCACGTTGACGGACGACTACAGCCACCTGGACAGCGAACAGGCCCGCGCCTTTTTCAGCCAATACTCCATCGCCGTCGGTTCCACTGGCAATCTGGGTTTGTCGATTGGCATCATGAGTGCCAAGCTGGGCTTTAAAGTCAGCGTCCACATGTCGGCCGATGCCCGCCAATGGAAAAAAGACAAGCTGCGAGCCAATGGCGTCAACGTGGTCGAGCACCAATCCGATTACAGCGTGGCGGTGGAACAAGGCCGCGAACAAGCCTCCCAGGACCCGCGCTGCTACTTTGTGGATGATGAAAATTCCCCGGATCTTTTTCTGGGCTATGCAGTGGCTGCCGAACGACTGGCAGCACAGTGTCAGCTAGCAGGCATCGTTGTCGACGTGGACCACCCCTTGTTTGTCTACCTGCCCTGCGGCGTTGGTGGTGGCCCTGGTGGCGTAGCCTTTGGCCTGAAACTGATTTTTGGCGATGCCGTGCATTGTCTCTTTGCGGAACCGACCCACTCGCCTTGCATGCTAATGGGCGTCTATACCGGTTTGCATGATGAGATCAGCGTACAAGACTTCGGAATTGATAACGTTACCGCCGCTGATGGCTTGGCCGTAGGACGCCCTTCGGGCTTCGTGGGCAAAGCCATGCAGCGTCTGATCGACGGCTATTACACCGTCACGGACGAAGAGTTATACCGTTTGATGGTCATTGCCTATGAGCAGGACAAGGTCAAACTGGAACCCTCCGCCCTGGCTGGCGTGCCCGGCATGGCGCGGGTATTGAACTCGCCGGAATATCTGCAGCGTATGGATTTTACGCATGTTCAGCTGGAGAACGCTACCCACCTGGTTTGGGGAACGGGCGGCAGCATGGTGCCGGAGGCGGAGTTTCAAACCTATCTGGATAAGGGGCGCAGCCTGTAAGCGGAAACAGACAGAACAGGCTCTCAGGCAAGGCTGGGCCTGTTCAATCTCCTGACGTAGGGCCGGGCATCAAGCTCCGGCTCTTTGCCTCTGCCGCCACACACCGGGCGAGACTCCTTCCAAACGGCTAAAAGCACGGCTCAGGCTGGACTCATTGTCATACCCCACCTGCGCGGCAATTTGCCCTATCGTCAGCGAACCGGCTGCCAACAAAAGCTTGGCTTTATAGATACGCCAAACCGTCAAATACGCCAGAGGTGCTTGCCCGACAGCCGCCTTGAACAGAGCGGAAAAGGTGGACCGAGACAGCCCGATCAGTGCGCCCATTTCCTCCACCGACCACGGATGCGCAATCTGCTGATGCACAGCTTGCAAGACCGGGGCCATCCTGGGGTCTCGAATACCCGCCAACAGCCCTGCTCCCAGGGAGGCACAGCGCGATAAAGCCCGCAGCACCTGAATGAACATCACATCAAGCAAGCGGGCGTTAATCAGCTGAGTTCCATAATCCCGGCTTTGTGCTTCGGTTTGCAGCATATGCAGGATATTTTTTATGGCGTCAGCATCTTCCGCCCTCAAGCGAGTGTGTAACAAGGGGCCAAGCGCACTGAACAGGGGTTCGGCAGCCAATTTGTTGAACGCAAAGCGAGCCGTCACGATTTCAGTCAAAGCCCCGTCGCCACCATGGATGATCGGCTCGGCATGCGGATACCGAGCCAAAGTGTCACAGGAAACCAGCGGATTTTCCTTGCCGTCACACAGCGAGAATTGCACCCCTGGTTGAATAAGCATGCAGGTATCCGCTTCCAGCAGCACGGGATCGGCCCGCTGCTCTCCCTTCAAATAACAAGCCCCTTTGCTGACAATCAACAGCCGCGCATACTCGCCGGTGTCAAAGCTGACGCCCCAAGGCGCACGCAGTTGGAAGCACGCATACAAAGCATGCTGCAAACGCATGCCATCCAGAATTTCATCAAAGGGGTTCATGAGTATCAGACGATAAGACAGGAAAATCGGATTTTTAACTATAGGTCGTCCGACGCCTCAGGCCTAGCATACTCCTTGCAAGTATCAACAGGAGCAAGCATGGACACCTACCGTTTTACGCAATATGGCAGTTTGGACTATCTGGAACGACGTCAGGAACCGGTTCCTGAACCGGGGCCAGGACAAGTGCGGGTTCAAGTCATGGCCTCATCCTTGAACTTCAGAGACCTGTTGGTCATGAAAGGCACATTGCGCTATCACACTACGCCAGGGGCTGTACCACTGTCAGATGCAGCAGGAATCATTGATGCCCTTGGCCCCGGCGTGCAGCGCTTCAAGTTGGGCGACCGTGTCATCAACAGCTTTTTCCCGAACTGGTTCGGTGGCCCAGCCTACGCAGGCCGGGAACAATATGGTGTTGAGCATGACGGCTGGCTCACTCAATACAAAGTCGTGTCAGCAGAGGCCTTGTCGCCTATGCCCGCCCATCTGAGTTTTGAAGAGGCGGCAACCCTGCCTTGCGCAGCCTTGACGGCCTGGTCCGCACTGGCAGGCATTAATGCAGGCGATACAGTGCTGACACAAGGAGCAGGCGGCGTGTCCATTTTTGCCATTCAATTGGCCAAGGCAATGGGAGCCTACGTCATCTCCAGCACTTCTTCAGACAATAAGTTCGACAAGCTGCTGCAGTTAGGGGCTGACAAGGTTTTCAACTACAAAGACACGCCAGAATGGTCCCAGCTTTTAAGAGACTACACGCATGGCGAAGGCGTTAATCGTATTGTTGATGTTGGTGGCCCGGTGACAATTGCACAATCCATCAAAGCGATTGCTGTAGGTGGGCAAGTGTCCTTGATCGGCTCCTTGGGACAATCCGTGCAATCGCTGGATGTAATGGATCTGGTCTTTAGCCAGGCCAGCTATAAAGCCATTGGTGTGGGTAGCCGCAGTGATCTGGAAGCCATGAATCGAGTCATTAGCCAGCACCAGATCCACCCAGTGATCGACCGGGTCTTCGATTTTAAAAACGCTCACGAAGCCTACCGCTATCTGCAACAGCGCAATCGCTTTGGAAAAATCGTGCTCCATCACTAATGACGGAGTCCGGGCATAAGATAAATCAAAGCTAATTGAGAAGCAGTTGTAATACAATCCCGCCATGTCTATCCAACGGCACTGCTCTCTCGTTAAGAATGGCATAGCCTGGCAAGTTCTATTTTGCCTGGCGATCCTGTCATTTCTGAGCCGTTCGCTGGTCCCTGCGGGATACATGCCGGATAGCTCGGGTGAACAGGATGGCTTCTTTTCCGTCACGCTTTGTGCCCCCGGAGGAACACCCAGCACGATCTGGATGAGCCTGACAGGACAGGCCGATCCGCCGCAATCCAATGAACACGCGGATATGCAGAAGTGCCCTTACGCACTGGTCCTGTCCCAAGTAGCCCTGCCCAGCGCTGATATGGCAAGCCTGGATATCCCAGCGCTTCATCAGCCTTTGTTGCTAGTACACCGTAATCAGAGCTTGCCGCCCCTGCCTGCCTTGGGGCCACCGCTAGGGTCACGCGCTCCCCCTGCCAACCTTGTTTGATCTCTCGTCGTCGACTGCCGTATGTGCAGTCGCTTTTCAGCGAAGTCATTCAAGGTTTTTTTTTATGTCCATTTTTTGTGTTTCTGCACAGGCATGCGCCGTGCAGACCGCCCCCTTTCCGCCCTTTCTCCACTCGGCACAAACATCACTACGCACACGAATCAGCGTCCTGGCTCTGACCTTGCTGTTTTCCAGCTCCTGGACCAGCCTGGCTCATGCACAGACGCCAACACTGGCTCCTGTCATCGTCACTCCAGAGCGTGGTAAAAGTCTGACCGTTCCAGACCTGCAAACCGCTCAAAAAACCATTGAACAAACCGCGGGCGGCGTGGCTTTGGTGCCCGAGAGCGCCTGGCGTGATACCAAAGCCGCCACCATCAAAGACATGCTGGACTACACACCGGGGGTGTTTGCACAGCCCAAATGGGGGGACGATGCACGCCTGTCCATCCGTGGCTCGGGTCTGTCGCGGTATTACCATCTGCGTGGCATCAGCTTGTACCAGGATGGCATTCCATTAAATGACCCGGACGGCAGCAGCAATTTTCATCGTATCGACCCTACGGCCTATCGCTATACCGAGGTCTATAAAGGTGCCAATGCCCTGCGATACGGAGCTGCCACCTTGGGTGGCGCCATTAACTTCCTTACCCCTACTGGCCACGATGCCGACGCCTTTCAAGGGCGCTTGGATGTTGGCAGCTTTGGCTGGCGGCGCGTGCAACTTGGCAGCGGTTTTGCGGGCGAAAAACTGGATGGCGTGATTTCCGGCTCCTGGCAAACCCAGGATGGGTATAGAGAACAAAGTGCCGGCCATTCCTCGCGAGCCAGCGCGAACCTGGGTTGGCAGCTTTCAGATCAGGCAGAAACCCGTTTTTACTTAAGCGGATATCAAATTCACCAGGATATTCCCGGCTCGGTCAGCCGCGATCAAGCTCTGAATAATCCACGGCAAGCTGCCAAAGCAAATAAAGAACACGATTGGCAGCTCAACCTGGACGGAGGCCGCATTGCCAACCGCACAGTGCTGGTCATGGGAGAGACTCAGTACGAACTGGGTGGCTGGTTCGAGCAAAGCTCACTACGGCACCCTATTTATCAGTTTGTTGATAGAGACACGAGCAGCTACGGCGCTTACGGCAGGCTGGTCAACACCAGCCCGCTTGCAGGCAGAGACAACCGCTTCACGCTAGGCTTGACTTGGTCGGCAGGCAAGATTGATGCTCAAAACTCTGTAAACGCAGGAGGCAAACGGCGGGAGAAGCTGTCTGCCAGCAAAGACAGGGCCAACAACCTGATCGCCTATGCCGAGAACGCCTGGAGTCTTGGTTCGGACTTATCTCTGATTACCGGCCTGCAATACGTGCACGCCCAACGCAAGCGTCAGGATCTGTATAACAGCGGCCTGCCCGCCACCCGATCCGGGGACAAGAGCTACAACTTCTTCAATCCCAAATTAGGCCTGTTGTGGGATGCGGGGCCGCAGTGGCAAATCTACGGCAATATTTCCCGTAGCGCGGAGCCGCCGACTTTTGACGACATGACGTTCTCGACCCGCAATGATCTGGATCGTCTACAAGCTCAACGTGCCACCACCTTCGAAATAGGCACCCGAGGAGAAAGCGGGGACGTGGCCTGGGACGTCTCCCTGTACCATGCACGCGTCAAAAACGAGCTGCAATGCATCAGCGCACCCTGGAACATTTGCGACAAAACCGTCAACGCAGATCGCACCACCCATCAAGGTATAGAACTGGGCGTGCAGTGGACGGTCGCTCGTGGCTTGTTGGTACAAGGTCTGCAAAGTGACAGCCTGAACATCAAAGGCACCTACACCTACAGCAACTTCAAGTTCGACAATGATCGGGACTGGAACAACAATCAAATGCCCGGCGTACCCAAGCACTATCTTCGGGCAGAGATTATCTACAAACACCCGTCGGGCTTTCACATTGGTCCCAATGTGGAATGGGTGCCCCAGGCCTATTACGTCGACAACGCCAATACCACCAAGACCAGCTCCTATGCCTTGCTTGGCTTGCGAGCCGGATGGGAACGCGGCCCCTACTCCTTCTATATAGATGGCCGCAATCTGACAGATCGTCGATACATCGCCAGCGCCAGCATTACCGACTATGCCACAGCCTTCTCGCCCTTGTTCGAGCCGGGCGCAGGGCGATCTGTCTTTGCCGGTGTGCAGATCCAGTATTGATCCCGCTTTTTTTTCATCTTGTTAAGAGATTTGTCATGCCCGTCAAATCGCAGCTATCGCGCTTTACATGCCGGATCACTGCCTCTTGGCTGCCCACAAGTCAGCTAAGCACTCTGCTCGGGGCGAAAGCCCCGCCCTGTCTTTTATTAGCTTGAGAAACAAGGAGTCCTTATGAAAACCGCTTCACAACATCGCCAGACCTTCAAAGTGGCACTCCACGGCCTTTTCTTTGCCATGGCTTTATTCATCTTGTTCGCTATGTTCACGGGCATGGCTCACGCTGCGCCTTCAGAGGCCGATCGCATCTCCCAGGCCATGAAGGCGATTTGGGACAGCCCCGAAGCGCCTCTTGTGGTCGAGCCTATCGTGATCGAGGGTGACTACGCCCTGGCGGGTTGGACACAACTGACACGTGGTGGCCGTGCGCTATTAAAGAGTCGTCATGGCGAGTGGAGCGTCCATATGTGCGGTGGCGATGGCTTGAACGATGTCGAGACTCTAACCATGGCAAGCATGAGCGCTGAAGCGGCAGAACGTCTGGTAAAAAACACCAGCGAGGCAGAAGCCAAACTGCCCGCAGAAGTGACCGCCAAATTCTCCACCTTTGGAGACAATATGGTGGTGGATCACAACCATCACCCGGACTAATCCGGGAAGGAGAACCCGCTGTGCAAGGACTGGGTTAACAAGGAATCACTGCACCGGATCGCCGGATCGCCGGATCGCCGGATCGCCGGATCGCCGGATCGCCGGATCGCAACTTATCCTACTCAGTCTGAGTGTGGTCATGCCCGCACTGGCCACACTTCTTGCGCGGAAAAGGCGAATAACTGGTGAACAAGCTCTGGCTACCCATGAACGGCGACAAGCCGCACTTTGGGCAAGTAAAAACGGTCATGGCTACCAAGCCCTGGCCCAGAATGTAGAAGCCAAAGACCCAAAACCCGAAGGTCCCCAACACACGGTCGAACACAGGAAGCCCAAAATACAAGGCGACCAGGAGCAAGATATTGAACAAGGTGAACAGCCAGGCTTTTTTGTAGAGCGACATCAATGACCTTTTTAAAACCAGCTTCCACAGCCAGGAAGTGATTTAGCGATTTAATTCAAGCGTGGACAGTTTACGGGATTCAGTCCGCATGGGAGAGGACAGAGCAAGCTGGTGACAATTTCGCCAGGCCGTGACCAGCAGCCAGCTATCCGGCACAAGCGATGAATGTTTCTGAATGCAATGTTCCGGCAATACCCATCCCTCATGATCTAGGATCTTCCAACAAAATCCCCTTACGGACCATGAACCTCGCTTCCTTGCCCTCTCTTGTCCCAGCTCGACAACAGCTCCTGCGTGCCTTGGGTATCGCCCTGCTGCCCTTGGCCTTGGCTGCCTGCGACAGCGGCTCCAGCACAGGCGGCAATCACTCTACCGAAGCCCCCGTCGTCACGCCACCGGCCCCTGAGGAGCCGGAACCACCTCGCAACACCGCCTATCTGGACAGCAAGGCAGGCGATGTCATCAAGGTCCGCATCGAAGAACTGCATCCCACCCAAGCGGCCATTGGCTACGATCAGGTTTACTACAAGCTGGGACGCTGGCAAGGCGATCTGGATCGGCCCACCTGGGCTAAGGACCCCAAACAGCAACTGGACTACCTGAATCGCACCATCGGCAAGAAGTTTGACGACTACTGCGAGGATATGGGCGGAACCGAACGTGCTCAAAAATTTCTGACCATCGCTGAAGTTCAAGCTGCCCGCCTGGACCAGCCCACCACCTATCTGTGCAAAGACCCTCTGGGCTCGCAAACAGAAAACCTGAAAACCGTGGTCGTAGGCTGGGACGGCAATCTTTATCTGACCGATGGCCACCACACCTTCTCCTCCCTGCGCGAAATCCCCGACGGCGGCCCCAAACTGCCCGTCTGGGTAAAAGTCAGCGCCAACTATAGCGACATCCACGAAGCGTCCGCCTTCTGGGAGCGCATGAGCAAAGAGAAACTAGTCTGGCTGCGTGATGGTGAAAACCAGGCTATTACTGTCGAGCAACTGCCCACCCGCGTTGGGCTGGCCAACGAAAAAGAAGCCGGTGGCATGCAGGAAGATCGCTATCGCTCCCTGGTGTATTTCACCCGCGACCTTGCCTATAAAAACGGCAACCTGCCTGAATACGCAGAGTTTCTGTGGGGCGACTGGCTGCGCCGCCAAGCTTCTGAGGGTCAATTGGCCAAACTGGACGAATACTTGATGGCTCCACCCGCCACACCGGCCCAGATTCTGGCGGTAAGCACCTTGAACAAGGCCTTGAAACCCGGTGGTTCAGACGACAGCTACGCGGCTGCCGTGCGCGACGCAGCTCTGAAAATGACGGCTCTGAAAGACACGGATCTGGTCTTTGAAGACCGTGATGCAGCAGCTTTGGGTCGTATCGTCCTGGAACCGGACGCTGCCAGTGACTCCGACACAAAAACAGCGCGCGACACCCTGGAAGAACTGCCACGCAACGACGTCAAATCTGACGGTAGCCCACGGGGTGCAGGAAAGCTGTGGTTTGCAGTGAACTACCGCAATTGCGGCAAGCCTGCGGCGGGGACTTGCTGGGGTTGGTAAGAGAACCAGCCAACACAATCATTAAACAAAAGCCTGTCTCCCAGACTTTTGTCCCGGCGCAGTTCCACCCTGAAACTCACATTCATTCCAAGATATCAATTCAGAATCCAATCAGTAACTATGCTAGTTGCACGAACTGGTAGCGTTGCTATATTTCGCCAATACCAACAGATAGGAGCGCTTAGCGCGGGAGGCGGCAGAATGAAAAAAACGATATTGGCCATTTGTCTTTTTACAGGCATTACAACGGCAAATGCGCAAGGCGTCGGACAAGGCATCGGACAAGGTCTGGGCGCTCATTACAAATGCAAATCCATGGCTGAAGCTTTAGACATGCGCGCGCACAATGCCATGTGGAAAGATCCCTCCGATGGAGAAGTTTTTGCCACAATGAGCTTGGCCTACATGTCTTGGGTCCAAGGCTTCATTTCTGCGACAAACCTTCATAGGCCACAAAATGGTCAAATCCGACTGAGCCCCGAGCGAGTCGCTGAATGGATGCAGAACTACTGCACACGGAACCCGGACCAAGAGATCTATATGGGCGCGAAGAACATTGTTGAATCCTTGCCCGAGGGATACCACTAGCAAGCAAATCCCATACTTCGTTCAGTAGGTGGGCGCACAGACACAAGATAGAGGCATAGGGAAAATGACTGAAGCCATCAAATCGCTATTCGTACGAGACACACACTGAACAAGAAAAGACAAGGAGCCATTCGGCTCCTTATTTTTTACATATCAATAGTTACCGGAGGGGTAATGAAGAAAACTGCCATCGTCATTGGAATCACAGCACTTAGTGTCATGTCCATCGCTCAGGCTGCTGAACTACCGCGATACGACCCGAACAAATACTGCGAAAGAATCTCTTCTCTATCGGGAGGGTCTGCAACGCTCGCGAACGAGTGCATCAAAATGGAGCAAAGCTCGTATAACAAGCTCAAAAACATGTGGGATTCCATACCCGAGAAAACTGTCTCCTATTGCGACCGACTCGCCAGCACTACAGGAGGCAGCTACACGCTTCTTGAAAGCTGCATTGATATGGAAATGACGGAATCGAACTCTCCACAAAAGTTCGAGTTTTAAGCACGCAACCCCTGCCACAAACTTAACAACGCGTGATTGAAAGCGCCCAGGTAGAGAGCTTGCGAATGACAAACACATCAAGCTAGCCGGGTACGTGGGCGAGTGTCGGCCGACAGGACTCAGCTATACGCAATTCGTGTAAAGCTAATGCATCGCATTGCAGCATTCGTTCCTCTGTGGAGTTTTGACAAGGCGTAGGAAACAATGAAAATGAATCCCCACAAAACTCCCGCAGCAATGAAAAAAGGCCTACAGCAAAAATGCTATAGGCCTTTTTAAATTTGGTCGGAACGGAAGGATTTGAACCTTCGACCCCTTGCACCCCATGCAAGTGCGCTACCAGGCTGCGCTACGCCCCGAAAGAATTAAACTATAACCCTGTTCTTCCTTTCTTGCAAGTGTTTTTAGATTTTTTCTTTCGATTCGAGATTATTGATAGTTAATCTCGGTGCCGATTGAAGTTCACACTTGTCTGAACAGGCGGTCTGACTTTCAAAGCTCGTTTTACCGAGCTAATCCGCATCAAAACCGTGAAGGCAGGAGTATACCTACTTAGGTAAAAAATGCAAAGCTATTGTGAACAGGCCCGCCCTTCTGATTGCATGACTCGCCATTGGGACAGGCTGGGACCACCGGGATACAGCAGGCGCTCTGCCGGTAAACGCTCCCATGGCAAGTCTGTTGTGCGCATGGAAACGCCTCCCGGGGCGGCTCCGACAATGATGCGGTCACTGATACTGCCAAAGTCCGCCCTGAAGTGCACAGCGCTTTTCAGGACCAGTATCTTCATCTGCTCCGGCTCTATACCTACAAAACGGAACATGCTTTGATCGGCCATCTGCGACTTATAAGAAGCCAGGACGATACGCACGCCCTCTATGCGCAAACAGGCGCTAGGACCCAGGTTCATGGCACAGCCGGCGTAGTACGGGCCGGTGGCGCAGAACCGGCCATCGGATACGGACTCGATATAGAAGCGTGCATGCAAGGGCATATCACCGGGGACACCGGATTTACCGCCCAGAGACAGTTCGATGGTTTTACCGGCACCTGCCTGATGCACCAGCGCAGCGCTTTCCGGGTCCACGATCAAGCCTAAAGCGGCATCGGATACCTTGGCTTTCAGCAAGGCGCGCAAGAGGCCACAGGTATCGGAGCTGGCGCCGCCACCGGGGTTGTCGTGAGCATCGGCAATGATCACCGGGCCCTTACCGGGGTGACTCAGCGCCCATTGCACGGCTTCGTCCGGTTCATAAAGCTTGCCTTGGAAGCCTTGGGCTTTATCAAGCACCTCGTCCAGAAAGTCTGCCAAACGGCTATCGGCTTCTTCCTGTGTCTGGGCGTAGGCCCACAAGACCGCTCCGCATTCCGGCACGTCCGCGGCAGGAAAGCCCATGGCGAACGACACGCTCCCCTCGCCTTCTATTTCTTCCAGCGATGACAAATGACGGTACAGGCTGGCCGCCGGCTCCATCTCGGTGCTTTGCCAGATCGCCGGGATCAAGAAAGGCAATCGATGCCAGGCCAGTTTGGGGCGACGACCGCTTTGCAGACAGCGCATCAGCGCCTGAAAAGTACGCTCGCCCGTTTGCCCCATATCCACATGCGGGTAGGTTTTGTAAGCCACCAGCATATCGGCCTGCGCCAGCATGGTGTCGCTGACATTGGCGTGCAAGTCCAGACTGGCGACCACCGGCACATCCGACCCCACCATCTCGCGCACCAGAACCAGCAAATGCCCTTCCCCATCATCGCGATGCTCGGCCACCATGGCGCCATGTAAATCCAGATACACCGCATCCACGGGCAGAACTTGCTCCAGGCGGTACAGAATCTCCGCCACGATCGCCTCGTAAGTCATTGCCTCGACGGGCGCGGAAGGACTGGCGGCAGCCCACAGTAGCGGGACGCACTCGACCCCGGCTTGTGCGGCGGCCGCCATAAACCCGGCTGCCGGAATATTAGCCCCACGCAAGGCAGGCTCGATGGCCTCGGCCCGGCACATACCTGGCCAGCCGCCCCCATGCTCAAAGTCCGCCATTGTTGCCATGGCCGGGCCAAAGGTATTGGTCTCGTGCTGAAAACCCGCTACTGCAATACGCATCACTTGTCTCCGATTGCTCTTACGCTTGTCCCGCCAGTTTGATACACAGCTGTTCGTAAATGTCCTTGGCCCCCAGAACATCGTCGATCGCTACCGACTCATCAGCCGTATGTGCCTGTGCTTCCTCGCCCGGTCCCAGACCGATGGTGGGAATGCCACGTCGTCCGGCGGACTCGGAACCATTGGTGCAAAACCACCAGGTATCCATTTCCACCACACGCCCGGCTTGCTGAACCGCTTGCACCATGGCTTGAGCCAACGGTGCCGACTCATCCAGCCGCCAGGCGGGCAAGTCCCGCTCCGGGCTGGCCTGCTGACCTGTATAGGTTTGTACCTGACTGTCCACCAGTTCCAGCGAAAAGCCCTCCACACCGGCACCCTGCAAGCATTGCTCCATTTCTTTCAGCACCGATTCGCTGCTTTCTCCGACCAAAGTGCGGCGATCAAAACGTACCGTAACGGACGAAGGAATCAGGGAAATGGAAGGATGCGGGTCGGAAATAATGTCAGTGGGCACCAGCAAGGCTTGGCCCACTTGCGCATCCCTGGGCAAATCCAGCGTTTGCAAAGTAGAAATCGCCTTGGCAGCCGCCTGAATGGGATTCACCCCCAGATGAGGCAAGGCCGCATGGGCTGGACGGCCTTGCAAGCGCAACAGAATCTCCTGTCGCCCTTTCTGGCCCACCATGATGCGCAAACGCGATGGCTCACAAATCACCACAGCAGCCGGCGTGCATTGCTCCAGAGCGTGGGACAAGGCATAGCCTTCAATCACTTCCTCCATCACGCTGGCAGACACGGCAATACGCTGTTTCAAGGCACCACTACGAGCCGCTGCCGCCGCGCCACACAGAGCGGCGGCCAAGCCTGCTTTCATATCACTGGTGCCGCGCCCATACATGCGGCCATCCTTGATCTGCGCCCCAAAAGGCTCAACCGTCCAGGTTCCGGCGATAGGCACCACATCCATATGAGCATCAAACAGCAGGGCCAGCGGAGCCTGGGCCGGACCGACAAAGCCCAGCACCGACCCCTTGTCGTCCACGCTGATCTGGTCAAAGCCCAGCTCCCGCATGACTTGCTGCACAAAGTCCGCCATGGCCTGCTCTTGCCCGGACAGGCTGGGGATACGCACAAAGGCTTGCGTCAGGCTGACCACATCCCAGGCCAGGTCCATTTTTGTATGTTCGTTCACGCCCATGGCACCACCGCTCCACGTTGCGAGCTGATCAGGCCATACGCTTCTGGCCGACGATGACGCTCAAAGTTGAAGGTCGTACTCTTGTAGGAATGGCACAGATCCAGATCGCAACGGGCAATCGCCAGCTCGTCCCCCTTGGTCGAGCAAGCCGCGACAATCTCCCCAGACGGCGCAATGATGGCGCTGCCGCCAATCATCTCGATGCCCTCTTCGCTACCCGCCTTGGCCACCCCCACCACCCAGGTGCCGTTCTGATAAGCCCCGGCCTGCATCACCAGATGGTTATGGAACATGGACAGATCATCGTGCTCCGGCGCGGGCGGGTTGTGAACCGGCGTGTTATAGCCCAGCATGACCATTTCCACGCCCTTCAAACCCATGACGCGGTAGGTTTCCGACCAGCGGCGGTCGTTGCACAAGGCCATGCCCATCACGCCCCCGAAGGCCGACCACACACCAAACTCGTGTCCGGGCTCGAAGTAGTATTTCTCCAGATGCTGGAAAGCACGCCAGGGCTCGTCCTGGCCGTGACCGGGCAAATGCACCTTGCGGTACTTGCCCACAATCGTGCCGGTTTTATCGACCAGAATAGACACGTTGAAGCGACGCTTTACGCCGTTTTCAATGACCAGCTCGGCATAGCCCAGGTAGAAACCAATCTGCAATTTGGCAGCGGCATCAAACAAGGGCTGAGTGTCCGGCCCCGGCATCCGGGTTTCATAAAAACAATCAAAATCGGAAATATCCTCACTGAACCAGCGCGGGAAAAACGTGGTCAGTGCCAACTCGGGAAACACCACCACATCAACATCCATTTTCTTGGCCTGATGCAAATGGGCCAGCAAGCGGTCAACCACCTGTTTTTTAGTTTCGTTGCGTGCGATAGGGCCCAACTGAGCCGCTGCTACATTGACAAACCTGGACATGAGATTTGAACTCCATCAACAATTAAGATCCGCCTTGGGCGGGATTCGATACGTCCTGCCGCACTCCAGCAGCAGGATTTAGCTCTGCACAATCAACACAGCCCCAACAGCCGTCTTAATCAGGCATAAGCACAAAAATTCTGAAAATCCCAATGCACACCGGGTGCGGATTCCACCAGTTCACGGGTGTAAGCCTGACTAGGCTGGCTAATGACACGGCCTGGGTCCCCGGCCTCCACAATCCGGCCTTTTTGCATCACCACAATGCGATCGGAAATCTGGGCCGCCACCCTTAAATCGTGCGTAATAAACAGGATGGCCACACCAGTTTTGCGCTTGATATCGACCAGCAACTTGAGCACTTGCTCTTGCACCAGCACATCCAGCGCGGACACGGATTCGTCCGCGATCAGCACATCCGGCTCCATCACAATGGCGCGGGCCAGACAAAGCCGTTGCCGCTGACCACCCGAAAATTGATGCGGATAACGCTCCAGCACATCCGCATCCAGCCCCACAATGGACAAGACCTCGGTCACGCGCTCGATAGCGACTTTGGGATCGACGCCGATGTTGTGCATGCCCTCTGTCAAAGACTGGCCTATCGTCACGCGAGGATTCAGCGAGCGATACGGGTCCTGAAACACGATCTGCACTTTGCGCCGCTGCGCCAGGCTGCGGTCCTTGCAGGCGGCGGGCAAGGTTTCACCGTTCAGGGTGATCTGCCCGGAGCTGGCCTCGACCAGACCAATAATGCAGCGCGCCAAAGTGGATTTGCCCGAGCCGGACTCCCCCACGACACCCAGCACTTCATCACGACGTATATCCAGATTGATGTCGCTGAGCGCGTGCATCTTGCGTCCCTTGGAGAACCAGCAGTCCGAGCCATAGACCTTGCCCAAACCACGGGCGCTCAGCACGACCTCGTTTTGCACCTCCTCTTTTGCGGGCGGATGCACATTGGGAACAGAAGCAATCAGGGAGCGGGTATAGGCTTCTTTGGGGTTGGACAGAATCTGCTGGCACGTACCCATTTCCACACTATCGCCACGCTTCATGACCAGAATCCGGTCGGCAATATCCGCCACCACACCAAAGTCGTGCGTCACAAAAATCACCGAGGTGCCGCATTCGCTTTGCAGTTCCTTGATCAGACTCAGAATCTGCTTTTGCGTGGTCACATCCAGTGCCGTGGTGGGTTCATCCGCAATCAACAAACGTGGCTGCAGGATCAAGGCCATGGCAATCATGATGCGCTGGCGCTGACCGCCAGACAGCTCATGCGGATAGGCCATGAAGAGCTTTTCCGGCTCCGGCAAGCGCACGCGCTCCAGCATATTGATCACACGTTGGCGACGCTCCTGCCGGGAGCTGTTCTTCTCGTGGATACGGATCACTTCATCGATTTGTTCACCCACCCGCTGCACCGGATTCAGGGCTGTCATGGGCTCCTGAAACACCATGGACATGGCCGAAGCCCGCAAGGACAGCAAATGCTCCTTGTTCATGGTCAGCAGATTCTCGCCCATCAGCTCGATACTGCCCTGGCTGACACGCAAGGTATCGGGCGGCAGCAAGCCCATGATGGCAAAGGAACTCAAGGATTTGCCCGAGCCGGACTCGCCCACAATACACAGGGTCTCGCCTGCATACACGTCGAAGCTGAGCTTGTTCACCAGTTGGCGGGGATTGGCCGCTTTGGTTTCAATGCACAAGTCCTTCACCGACAAAACACATTGGGGCTTGGTCGTAGAGGTATTCATTGTTATGTCTCCTGCCCTCGTCACTTACAGCCGTGTGACCAGCTTGGGATCCAGAGCATCGCGCAAGGCGTCGCCCAGGACGTTGATACTGAGAATGGTGATGGACAGCACAATGCCGGGGTACAGCACGATGCCGGGAATCAGCTGAAAGTACAGGCGACCTTCAGCGATGATGTTGCCCCAGGAGGCCATCTCGGGAGGGATGCCCGCCCCCAGGAAACTCAAGATCGCTTCCAGCAGCACCGCCGAGGCAAATACATAAGTGCCCTGCACAATCAAGGGTGCAAAGGTGTTGGGGAACATATGGCGCGACAAGATCACGTAGGCCGAAGTCCCCACCGTCATGGCCGCTTCCACATACGGCTCGGAACGTACGCTAAGAATCACGCCCCGTACCAGCCGCGTCATGCGAGGGATCTCCGGGATGGCTATGGCGATCAGTACCGTGGTCAGGCTGGCACCGGACACCGACACCAGCGCAATGGCCAGCAAGATGCCAGGGATAGCCATCACCCCATCCATCACTCGCATGATGACCGCGTCCAGACGACGGAAATAACCCGCCAGCGAACCCAGAATCACGCCAAAGAACACGCTGATGGCCAGGACACCGAAACCCACCATGAAGGACACTTGCGCCCCGTACACCACACGGGAATACAGATCCCGGCCCAGTGCATCCGTCCCCAGCCAGAATTGCTCGGAAGGCGGTTGCAGACGAACGCTGGGGTCCAGTTGAGTGGGATCTTGCGTGCCCAGAAAGGGAGCAAAAATCGCCATGGCGGCCATCAGGATCAGGAACAGCAAGGCGGCACGGGCCGAATTGCTGGCGACCACTTTCTTCAATTTGTTGAGCTTTTGCATATTGTTCTACCTGTAAAAAGCGAGGGCTCAATAATCGATACGGGGATCAACCAGCATGTAGGAGATATCAATCAGCAGATTCACCCCTACATACACCAGCGAAAACAGCACGATCAGGCTCTGAATCACCGTAAAGTCGCGGGACAGCACCGCATCCAGCACCAAACGTCCCAGCCCTGGAATGTTGAAGACCGATTCCGTTACCACCACTCCGCCGATCAGCATGGTGATGCTGATGCCGATAATCGTCAGGATGGGAACTGCCGCATTGCCCAGGGCATGACGTGTCAGGACACGACGCTCGTTAAGGCCTTTGGCACGGGCGGTACGGATGTAATCCTCGTTCAAGGTATCGATCACACTGGTGCGCACAATGCGGGTAATCAGGGCGATGTACACCGTGCCCAGGGACACCGCAGGCAGAATCAAATGCCGCAGGTGTTCCCACAGGCCATCGCTCAAGGGCTTGTAGCCCTGTACCGGCAACCAGCGCAGCTCCAGCGAGAACAGCAGAATCAACAAATAAGCCACGATGAATACCGGCACGGAAAAGCCCGCCACCGACCCTGCCATCACAAAGCGATCCAGAGACTTGCCCCGATACCAGGCCGAGCACACCCCCAACGGAATGGAAATGGCCAGGGTGTAGGCCAGGGTCAACAAGGTCAGCGAAACCGTCGGCCCTAGACGATCCAGCACCAGATCCTTGACCGGGCGGCTGGAGATCAGGGACGTGCCAAAGTCCCCTTGCACCATGCTGCCCAGCCACTGCACGAACTGCACCGGCACTGGCTGGTCCAGCCCCATCTGGTGACGGATTTCCGCAATCTGCGCATCCGTCGCGTTATCCCCCGCCACCAGCACCGCGGCATCGCCATGTGTCATGCGCAGGACCACAAAGATCACCAGCGCCACAATCAGCAATACCGGGATGGTGGCCAGTACGCGCTTGAAAATAAGCCCAATCATCGCTTCTCCACATTCCAGAAGACCGGAACCGGGGTTTGCAAAAAGCCATTCAGGTTCTTGCGCATGGCGCTAACCATCTTGAACTCACCAAGGGGGACGATCACACCTTCATCCATGATGTGTTTTTGCAGGTCCGTAGCCAAACGCCCCAGCTCGGACTCACCGCTGGCGCGGGCAAATCCCATGCGTGTCTTTTCAATGGCAGGAACATCCGGCCAGCCAAACCAGGCCTTATCGCCGTTGGAGGCCACTGCCATGAAACTCAACGGATTGCTTACGTCCACCAGCCCCGAATAGGTGGTGATGATGCTCCAGCCGCCCTCTTGCACGGGACGCTTGGACGTGCGGCGGGTCTGCACGGTTTGCCAGTCCATCGCTTCCACGTTGACGGTGAACCCGGCATTGCGCAGTTGCTGGGCTATCACCGGCACCACGGGCGAAGTCAGGAAGTCGGTGGGATGCAGCAAGACCACGGGCTCGCCCTTATAACCGGCCTGCTCCAGCAGTTTTTTCGCACCGGCGGCATCACCCCTGAAGTAGGCTTCAGAACCGGCTTGTGACGGGAATACGCTGTGGCAGCCAAACACCGCCCCACACGTTTCAAAGTATTCCGGGTTGCCGACTTGCGCCTGCATCAAGGGCTTCTGGTTCAGCGCCATCATGGCGGCCTGACGTACTTGCTTGTTGTTGAATGGCGGCTGCAGGAAGTTAAAGCGCATCTCGGTCTGCGCACCCCGAGCCGTGGACGCATTCAGAACAATATCCGACTCGTTTTGCAGCAAGGGCAAGAGGTCCAGCTGAACCTGATCGATCACATCAATCTCGCCACTACGCAGCGCGTTCACCCCGGTCATGGCATCCGGCATGGCGACCCAGCGCACACGATCTACCTTGACCTGCTTGCCACCGGCCAAACCGCTGGCAGGCTCATTGCGGGGCACGTAGTCCGGGTTTTTCTCGAACACGGCCTGCACACCTGGGCGATATTCCTTCTCCACAAAGCGGAATGGTCCAGAACCCACGGTAGAAGTAATTGCCTGGCTGACCGGCGTGCGTGCCACCTCCTTGGGCATGACGAACAAGGGCAAGGAGCTGGGCTTGCCCATGGCGCGCAGCGCGATGTCGGTCGGGAAGGAGAACTGCATCACAAAGGAGCGATCATCCATGACCTCCATCTTGGTCAGAAACTCCGTCATGATCTGGCCCATCTTGTCCAATTGAATCCAGCGCTTGATGGACTCAACCGCATCTTCAGCCGTTACGGGCGAGCCGTCATGCCAACGCAGGTTCTCACGCAAGGTCATGGTATAGGTCTGGCCGTCCTCGGACACTTTCCAGCCTTCCAGCATCTGGGGTTTGACCTGCCCCTGCGCATCTTCTGCCAGCAAGGTGTCGTACACCATATAGCCGTAGTTGCGCACGATGTAGGAGGTGGTAATGACCGGATCCAGGGAGCGCAACGGCGCTTCCATCACGGCGGTCAGCGTGGTTTGCGCACTGACGGCCGCAGGGGCAATCGCGGTGATGGCAAGGGCAGCCCAGACGGCGGCTAACGATTTGGCAGGACGCAAGCGGTCCTCAAGCAGGTTGCTCATGTTTTGTCTCTCCAGGTAGTTAAAAGCGGTCCGCCTTTGCTCTTGTGGCGGCGGTCCCGTCATCAGGGGGGTTACTGCTTATTCACGGGCCAACTCCACCAAGGTCGATAACAGAATCGAACATCCCGCTATCAGGTCTTTATCGTGGGTAAACTCTGCCGGGTTGTGGCTCAAACCTCGTACACTTGGTACAAAAATCATGCCTGTGGGGCAGGAACGCGCCAGCATCTGCGCATCGTGCCCGGCCCCGCTGGGCATGCGCTTGACCGAGCAGCCCAGATCCTTGGCGTGTTGCTCGACCTTGCTGATCAAGCGCTCATCAAACTGCACAGGATCAAAGCGGGCCAAATGGCGATGCTTGATCTGCACACCCTCACGCTCGGCCGCCTGCCGGGCAAAATCCAGCACTTCCTGTTCAGCCTGATCCAGACTGGCCTTGTCCACATTGCGCAAATCCACGGTAAACACGGCTTTGCTGGGGATCACATTGACCAGATTCGGAAACAGCTCGCAGCGCCCTACTGTGCCCAGTTGCGGCGGGCCGTAACGCTCAGTCAACTGGCGCACAAAACTACCAATTTGCTGCGCCACGACACCGGCATCATGACGCAGGTGCATGGGCGTGGTGCCCGCATGGTTGGAGACACCATGCACCTCGAACTCCAGCCAGCAAATCCCTTGCACGCCAGTCACGGCACCAATATCAATGCTTTCGTGTTCCAGAACCGGACCTTGCTCAATATGCAGTTCCATATAGGCATGCACATCAGGTTGGCCGCAAGGCATAGAACCGGCGTAGCCAATACGCTCCAGGTTCTCGCGCACGGTCGTGCCATCAATGCCCACGGTGTCCAGCGCCTCTTGCAAGGACAAGCCACCTTGAAACACCAGACTGCCCATCATGTCCGGAGCAAAGCGCGCTCCTTCCTCATTGGTAAAGGCCACCACCTGCAAGGGACGATCCAACTGCACATCGGCATCATTCAAGCTGGCCACCACTTCCAGTCCAGCCAGCACACCCAGATTGCCGTCGTAGCGTCCGCCAGTACGCACGGTATCAATGTGCGAACCCGTCATGACCGGCGCTACATCCAGACGACCAGCGCGTGTCCCGATAATGTTGCCGATCTGATCGATCTCTACACGCATGCCCAGATCACGCATCCAGCTGACCACCTGATCGCGGCCCGCCTTGTCCTCATCCGTCAGGGCCAGGCGGCAGACGCCGCCCCCGTCGATTGCACCAATCTGCGCCAACTGCGCAATACGCTGCAGCAGGCGTTCGCCATTAATGGCTAGGCAAGTGCTGGCTGGGCTGTTCATATCTGCTCCTGAGCCAGCACTTCTTTAGCACTCATACCGACAATGCGCTGATACAGCTCTGCATCGGTATCGCCTTCGCTGGCAAAAAACATAATTTGACTGTGTTCATCAATACCCAAGGCCTGACGCCAGTCCGCTTGTTCGCACGCAGCCATGCAAGCCGCCACACCGGCCACAGCAGACTCACCCGCCACAATCGGCGCATCACCTTTATCGGCACGGGCCAGACGGCGCATGGTTTGCAAGGCGGCATCGTCTTCCAGCGTCATATAGGCATAGGTGCCAGGATCCAGAATTTCCCAGGCCAGCAAGGAGATTTCACCGCAAGCCAGACCGGCCATCACCGTATTCAAATCGCCGGTGACCGTAACGGGCTTACCTTGCACAGCACTTTGGAACAGGCAATCAGCCTTGTTGGGCTCGACCACAATCAGACGAGGACGCTGGGCACCCAGACGCTCCCACATATGAGCGCACACCGCTGCGGCCAAACCACCCACACCGCCTTGAATAAAGACATGGCTGACAGGTTTGCCCGAACCGATCTGGTCCAGGGCTTCCTGCACCATGACGGTGTAGCCCTGCATCACATCCTTGGGCACATCCATATAGCCAGGGTAGGACGTATCGGACACTACAAAATAACCATGCTCTTTGGCATCTTCAGCCGCCTGGCGAACCGAGTCATCGTAGTTGCCGGGCACGCGTACCACCTTGGCCCCGTAAGAGGCAATGGCCTGCTCACGACCGGTACTGACGTGTTCATGGATATAGATCACGCACTGGCAACCGGCATTCTTCGCCCCCCAGGCCACCGAACGGCCATGATTGCCATCGGTCGCGCAGGTCACGGTCAAGCCAGCAATGAAATCCTTGTAGGCAGGGTTTTTCAGATCATCCAGCGTCAAGTTTGGATTGCCGGTATGAGCTTGCAGCTGGCGCAGTAGTAAACGGTTGACTGCATAAGCACCGCCCAAGGCCTTGAAGCTACCCAAACCAAAACGACCGGCCTCATCCTTGTAGTACACCCCGCCCACCTTCATCTGCGCGGCCAGACCGGGCAAATGACGCAAAGGGGTAGGCGCGTAACCGGGCCACTGCACAATGCTGGCCTGAGCCTGCTCGTAGGCGGCTACCGACAAAATCGATTGCAAGGAGGCGCCGTATTCCTGGCTGTCCTGAACGCAACGAGGGTTCAGATACAGTTGCACCGCGCCTTGCTCCCGAACGGCATGTTTGTTCATGTCTGCTCCACTTTTATGGGTTTAATTATTGGACTTCAAGTCCTGAAAACTGCGATGGATGGATTCAATCTTCTGCAACTTGCGCGCCACCTGCGTCTCGGCCTGCAGGGCTACCCGGCTGACCAGGTAATTGATCAAGCTGAGCGTGCCGGTATGCGAGTCAAACAAGTACTCCCCGCGTGTCGCCACCGTGAACGCGATGTCTTGCGAACGCAGCAAGGAGCTTTCCAGACCATCCGTCAAAAAAGCCATCTGTACCGACTCGCCCCGCAGATGCTCCACCAGGGAAGGCAAGAGCACCGAGCGACGACGAAAATCCATCACCAATGCCAGATCCCCTGCTTCCACATCAGCCAGCTGTTCGGTCAGATGGGCCACCGTGCCCACCGCCAGATGCACATCCGGGCGCAGCTGCTGCAACAAAGAGTGGGCGTAGCATGCCAGGATCTGGCCATTGCGAAAACCAAACACCCAGATGCGTCGTGCTTTCAGAGCGGCTTGGGTGAAGTTGTCCAGATGCTGCTCGGTGATGTTCTGAAAGGTGGTGGAAATATTCTGTACGTCTGCATTGATAAACGGCGTCATATCGGCCTGAATACCGCTGCTGGACATGGAGTGCAGACGCTTGAAAGGAGCGCCATCACCCATTTGCTCGCGAGCCGTAACCCGGAACTCGTTAAAACCGTTAAAACCCAAACGCCGGAAAAAGCGCACCGCGGTAGCCGCCGATACACCTGCTTTCTCGGCCAGTTCCTGGGCGGAGTAAGTCGCCAGCTGCCCCATATGAGACAGAACCACATCGGCCAAACGCCGCTCCGCACTGGGCAGGACATCGAGAATATCCAGGATCGAATCTTTGATGACCATGACACAACCTAAAATTGAAATTTGTTTTTCATATAATACTTAATAAAATTTTAATTTCAATTATGGATGCGATGATTTGGCTCCGTATTTACCCTTGGGGATGGAGAAAAAGGAAGAATTAGGCGAGCTAGACTTGACTAAGAATGGCTTTAAATAAGGCCTTCAAAGAGAAACAAGGGATAAACCCTTGCTTGAATAAATTTCTGTACCCTAGCGATGAAAGCATAAAGCCCATGATGAAATTTAAATTTCATCATGGGCTTTGGTAAGAGAAATTTCAGCACTAAGGCCGCCCGCAGAAGCCAGAAAAAGCCCAACAAGTGGGCCTATTGCACTGGCAACAAAAACAAACGGCGCGTAATCAGAATATCGGCCATGGACAGATTCTTGGCCACACTTCGAGACCAGAGCGCATAAATCTGGCAAGCTGGATGGCGTCCTCAATATCAAGCGCCAACAGTTCACGTCGATATGCGGACGCCTCTTGCAAGGCTTGTCGCACCACGGCAGGCGATGTTGCTGACGAAAACCGCGCGTGCACACTCAATTCCAGCAACTCATGGCCTGTGCATCAACGCAAAGAGCAGTAACTGGCAGTGAGGCAATGCGTGGCCACGAGGGACTAACGCTTAAGAGAAGCGGTAATCCCCCCATTTTTAACGTTCGTTAAAAATGGGGGGATTACCCGATGACAAGTACTGAGACAGCTCACGCCACTCCTTGGCAAAGTAATAGCGCAGCAAACGCTGTTGGGCATGCCAGCGCACCCGTCTGAACAGGCCGGCACTGGCACGAGCCTGGCGATGCACCACAATATCGCGCCAGAGTTGGTTGGGTTCAAACCCGGTCCAGATTGAAGGGATGGGAGCAAGCGCGTTGGAATAGCAAACTGGCGCCACCCACTCGAACAAAGCCCTTTCTACATGGTGGACCGAAAAGTACTTGGCCACGTTCGCAATAGCCTGGTAATTAACCGGCCTGTCTACAAACAATTCCGACAAGGCTTCACACAACGCCTTATCGCTTGGCTGATCACTCAAGATGTAACCCCTTCTCTCCAGCCATTTCCCCCTTTGATAATGAAGGGAACTACCATGGCGTCCAGGTCCTTTTCCACGATAGCAGCGCCTTATCAGAAATCAGCCAATATCGTCATGGTAAGCGTCATGGCACACAATGGAACTACCTGTTCAGCGCCCCCTATCGCCTGGAGAAATGTCAAGACGGAAAACGCCTGCAGACCTGCGACCAAAGCGAGTTTGAGCACACCGAATTTCCCTGGGCGCCTACCTTTACATCCAGCGACGCACCGTCCCGTGGCCCGGACTGTACTGGGCAGCTAAGGATCACGCCCCTATCTGCGTTGATCAATACGTCTGTGCAACTTCTAGCTTGAATGCTTCCGTATGCTTCGCCATATAAAACACCCCAAAGCTTGGATGGGTATCAAACTTTTGGGGTGCAGTTCAATTTTTCAACAGGCGGGCATTTTTGCGTGTGGAAATGCTTAACTCTTCCAGCATCCGCCGTTGAAGCCTTGCCATGTACCAAGCTGTCTCCAGAAATTAACCCGAATGTGCACGCTTGCCGGGATTTTTCTTGCTGCGGGTATGCGCACCGCGCTCCTGGCTAACACGTTGCCCCCGGAATTTCGTGCTGAGGTTCACGCCCTTGGGGGGGGCAGGAGGGGGAGTACGCTTACGGTCGGCTTCAGTAACAATTTTGGTGCCCATGGAAATCTCTCCGGTTTGGTTAAATTTACTCTTGCTTCACATTCGCTCGGTTCATCTTGGCAGCAGGAACTAGGCAAACGTATGCCCGACAATGCCTAAATGTACATAGGCACGCCTGACAGATCGAATCACCACGGATAACCTGTCAGCCACGCTAGCATAGCAGGCATTGGCCCAACCGGCCCCATAACCATGAACGCTCTCGCAAGACACGATGTATGGACGTACACGCTCTTTGGCATGGTTGCAGCAATAGGCCCTACCCTTTCAAGGCACGAGGCGCATGTATTTTTCCATACAAGGGTGAACCAATAGCGAAATGAACGCCTCTTGTGGGCTGCCAAGTGACGAGCGGCCCAAACGTGAGAGGGTTTGTATCCGTGTCCGGCCAATGCCGATTTCAGCGCAGTGCGAGTACATGACTTACAGCACACATTTGGGCGACGGCTGCGTGCTGCGGGAACGCATTTGGCAAACAGGCAAGTTCAGCTAGATCCCACGAATGGGACAATCACAACCGACTATTCAGCCGCTGATTTTTTCAAACTGCTGAGCGAAGTTGAGAAGCTTGCCCACAATCCCGAAGAAGCGCCAGCGGTTACGCTTCTGAGAAGACGGGGTGATCGGTGAAAAACGAGTCCCCACACCCCCCCACAGCAATGAGCAAGGGCTTACAGCAACAATGCTGTAAGCCCTTGATAAATATGGTCGGAACGGAAGGATTAGAACCTTCGATCCATTGCACCTCATGCAAGTGCGCTACGCCCCGAAAGAATAAAGCCCCACCCCTGTTTATTCTGTTGTGCAAGCTTCTTCTTAAGAAGCATCTAGCTTAGGCCGAGTGGCTTACTACAAAAAACCAGGTGGTTTACATCAAAAGGCCAATTACCGCCAGAGGCCCAGACTCCTAGGATACCCCTTAAGACCCTTCTGTTCGCTCAGTAACGAACAGTGGCAGGAAGTACACACAAACAACAAGGGGAAGAGAAGTGTCCAGGCGATCAATAAAAAGACAAGCTCTGCAAAACGTCGGTCTCTTCCCAGCCAGAACCTCGTTCCTGCGCCGGTTCTGGCTGGATTCCTTGACCCTGCTGGTACTGACCGCATGTAGCACCAGCCTGCATGCCGCCTCCTACGAGGATTGGATCAAACAGGCACGCCAAGGCCAATACCAGTCCGCCATTGCCGGCTTGCAGCAGTACCGGCAACAACATCCGCAAGAGACACGTGTCCAGCTTGATCTGATGCGCATTCATGCCTGGGCAGGCCAGCCGCAAGAGGTCATCCACCTGTACCAAAGCTGGCCGACCAACCTGCCCTTGCCGGCCGATGTATTGCTGCTGACAGCACGCGCCCACAAAGATGCGCGCCAATGGACACCGGCCCAAACCCTGTATCGGGAAGGAATGCGGCGCTTTCCACAGCAAGCCGCCTTCACCATGGGCCTGTGCATGAGCCTGGCCGATGCCGGACTGACTGCCCAGGCCTTGAGCTGCGCCCAGCAACTGCAGCCGGCCACACGCCAAAACACCATTTACCTGCTGACGCGCAGCTACATCTACCGCGCTGCCGGCCAGAACTACGAAGCCCTGCGCGTCAGCCAGGATGCTCTGGCTGTCCAGCCAGACAAAACCGATGTTATCCGGGATTATGACCAGTCCCTGCATGCCGCCGGACTGCACCGCCAGGCGATGGAATGGCAAACACAGCATCCCGACATCTTCTCGACCGCAGACCTGGCTGACCGTCAAGCCGACTATGCCGCTGAATTGACCCGGCTGTCGCCCCAGCCCACACGCACACTACCCGAACGTTTTCTGGTCGCCAACCGAGCCATCGCGTTGCAAGACAAACTGGCTGACAGCGCCAGCTTTCTGGGTAACCCCGCTTTCGCCCGCCGCATCCGTGGTGACCGTCTGATTGCGATGGACACACGCGAAGACGCGCCCTCTACAGTAGACATTGCTCCCGAACGGGCGGCCCAATATCCTGGCTATGCCTACGCCTCGCTAGGAGCCCTGCAACTGCGCGCCCGTCACCCCGAACAAGCCGTATCCAGCTACGAGCGGGCGTTGGCCGAACCCTCGCTGGACGCAAAAACACGCACACGCTATCAAACCGGATTGGCCTTTTCCTTACTGGAGTCTGGCCGCGAAGATCAGGCTCTGGCATTGGCCGAGCACATGGAAAAAGACATGCCCGCCACTCGCTGGCTACGCGGGAATCCAATTCCCCAGCCCAATCCAGGCTATACCGACACCCTGATTTTGAAAAACTCGCTCTATACCTATACGGGTTTGCTCAAGCAGGCACGCGAAAATCTGGCCAAGGCCAGCGCACAGGCACCGAGTAATGTCAACCTACGCGTGCCGCTGGCCGATGCCCAGCGCATGTCGGGCATGCCACGGGCGGCGGAACGCAATCTGAAGATCGCCGAAAACTACGCGCCGCGCCAAGAAGACGTCATCATCAGCCAGGCCCAGACCGCCCTGGACCTGCACGAATACCGCCAGGCCGAAGAACTATTGGCGTATGCCAAAGCGCACTACCCCACCAATATGCGGGTCGCGGAACTGGAAAAAGACTGGCAGTCCTACCGCAAGAATGAATTGATCCTGCGCAGCGGTTTTGAAACCAGCAACGGCGGCGATATCTCGGGCAATGACGGCATTCGCACCGAGGCGCAATGGTACAGCGCCCCCATCAACTACAACTGGCGCGCCACCGCCCTGGCCGGTCACCTTGATACCAGCGACGAGCTTGGTCACAACGTGAGCTGGCAGGGAGCCGGCCTGGAGTACCGCGGCCGCGACTGGCAATCACAGTTGACAATCGACAACCAGAACTGGGGTCAGGGCAACAAGATGGGAGCCAGCCTGCAGCTTGATCACGAGCTGAGCGATCACTGGAGCATCGGCGGCACCCTGGACTATCGCACCCTGGATATTCCGAATCGCGCCCTGGCCGCAGGCATCACGGCCAACCAGGGACAAGTGCGGCTACGCTGGCAAAACGGCCCCGAGCAATGGGTGCAAGCAGCCTACACCGGGACAAAATTCTCTGACAACAACGTACGTCAGAGCCTGCAGATCACAGGTAACCAACGCATCTACACCAGCCCGCGCATCAAGGCCGACGCCCAGCTGGAACTATGGGCTTCCGGCAACAAAGACGAAGACAGACCCTACTACAGCCCACGGCGCGAATACATGGCTGTGCCTGCCCTACGTCTGGAGCACCTGATTTACCAACACTATGACGAGCGCCTGACCCAAGCTCTGACACTGGGTGTGGGCCTACATCACCAAAGCGGCTATGGCAATGGCGCCGTAGGTTCCGTCGCCTACGAACTGAACTACCAGCACGACCGCAATCTGGAAGTCGGCCTGCGCCTGCAGGCCCTGTCC
This sequence comes from Alcaligenes phenolicus, assembly GCF_032063905.1. Lineage (NCBI taxonomy): Bacteria > Pseudomonadati > Pseudomonadota > Betaproteobacteria > Burkholderiales > Alcaligenaceae > Alcaligenes > Alcaligenes phenolicus. The sequence goes on along the minus strand of NZ_DAMBOE010000004.1, from coordinate 106,423 downwards.
CGCCCCTATGACGGTCAGCGCGAACAGCAGTACAGCGGCATGGTTGAACTCAAGATCAAATTCTAAGCGGCCACGACAATGAGCACACGAATCCTGACCCTTCTGATAGTGGCCTTCAGCGCCCTCTTATCCGCCTGCAGCACCAGCCCGCCGGCCCTGTATGTGCCGCCCGAGCAGCGTCGCCTCGAACAACAAGAGCAGCCCTGGCGCAATGACGAGCTACTCATCATCGCCTACCACGACGTGGAGGACCACGATCCTAACCAGGCGTACCTGAGCGTCAGTACCGAGCACCTGCGCCAGCAGTTTTCCTGGCTACAGGAAAACAACTATGTGCCCGTCAGCGTAGAGCAGATTATGCGCGCCCGCCAAGGTGTGGAGCCTCTGCCTGAAAAGGCAGTGCTGCTGTCATTTGACGACGGGTATCAAAGTTTCTATACCCGCGTGTTCCCGCTGCTCAAAGCCTATCACTGGCCTGCGCTGCTGGCCCCGGTCGGCAAATGGTTGGACACCCCCGACAATGAAAAAGTGGACTTTGGCGGTCTTCCCACCGAACGTTCGCGCTTTTTGCACTGGGCGCAAGTCGACGAAATGGCCAAATCCGGCTTGGTGGAAATCGGCGCGCACACCCAAAACATGCATTACGGTGCCATCGCCAACCCACAAGGCAATATCCAGCCGGTGGCTGCCGCACATCGCTACCTGACCGATCAGAAACGCTACGAGACCGATGCCGAGTACACCGCCCGCTTTCGCGAGGATGTGCGCGCCATCAGTGCCCGCGTCAAACAGCACGCCGGTAAGCCGCCGCGCGTCTGGGTCTGGCCCTATGGCCGGATCAGCGGTCTGGGCCTGCAAATTCTGGAGCAAGAAGGCTATCAGATGGCCCTGACGCTGACCGACGGCGTGGCCAACGTCCACGACCTGATGAATATGCCCCGCTATCTGGTGGATAACGACCCGGACATCAGCACCTTTGCAGGCTTTATCACCTCCCGTGAGGACCGTCAGGCCGAACGAGTGGTGCATGTGGATCTGGATTATGTGTACGACCCCGATCCGGCGCAGATGGAACGCAACTTGAGCGCCCTGGTGCAACGCATCGCAGACCTGAAACCACGTAGTGTCTATCTGCAAGCCTTCGCCGACCCCACTGGCGATGGCCTGGTGCGCGCGGTCTACTTCCCCAACCGCCACCTGCCCATGCGCGCCGACCTGTTCAACCGCACGGCCTGGCAATTAAGTTCGCGCGCCCACGTCAATGTCTTTGCATGGATGCCCGTGCTGGCCATCGAGACGTCCGAGCCGGTGCAACGCGTGCTGCAATGGCATGCCGACGGCAGCCCACCTTCCCTGCCCACACAAGGCTACCGCCGCCTGTCCCCCTTTGACCCTCGCACTCGCCAGATCATGGGCGATCTGTACGAAGACCTGGGACGCAGCGCCCTCTTCTTTGGTGTTGTATTCCATGACGATGCCACGCTGACCGACTTTGAAGATGCCTCGCCCGCCGCCCTGGACGCCTACGAAAACGCCGGCTTTGGCAGGGACATCAGGACGATACGAGCCAATCCCGAGCGGTTTGAGCGCTGGACGCGCTTTAAATCACAAGCCCTGATCGACTTGACCCGGGAACTAGCTGATCGGGTACGCAAGCAGCGCGGCCCGCAGATCAGTACGGCCCGCAATATGTACGCCCTACCGGTTCTGCAGCCCCAGAGCGAACAGTGGTTTGCCCAGAACCTGAACGATTTTCTGCAAGCCTATGACTGGACTGCCGTGATGGCCATGCCCCGCATGGAAGACATCCTCGATCAGCATGCCGTGACCTGGCTGAACGAGCTGGTCGATAAGGTGGCCAGCCACCCAGAAGGCCTGCGCCGCACCGTGTTCGAAGTGCAATCGGTCGATTGGCCCGGCCAAGGTCAACCATCCCGTCCGCTGGACTCCCATCTAGTGGCCGGCTGGCTCAATGCACTGACGGCAAGAGGGGCGCGACATGTCGGCTATTACCCCGACGACTTTGTCAACAATCAGCCCAAGATGAACGTGATTCGTCCGGAAATCACGATTGAATGGTATCCAACAAAAAATGATTGAACGACTGATCGCCCTATTGGCCCTGTGCCTGATCGTCGGAATTCCCCTGGGAATCACCGTCGCCCTGACCAGCCACCTACTGCTCTACTTCATCTTCATGTACCCGCTGTTCATGTCGGGCATATGGATAGGCGGCGGCTTGATCTTCTGGTTCCAGCATGAACGCCGCTGGACCTATAAACCACACGCCCCACCCGAACTGGAAGGCATGCCGCTGGTCAGCATCTTGATCCCCTGCTTTAACGAACAGGCCAACGCCCGCTCTACCATCCTGTCCGCGCTGAACCAGGTCTATCCCAACATCGAAGTCATCGCCATCAACGACGGCTCCAGCGACCGCACCGCCCAAGTGCTCAATGATCTGAGCGAGGAGTACGACAAGCTGCGCGTCATCCACCTGGCCCAGAACCAGGGCAAGGCACTGGCCCTGCGCATGGGAGCCCTGAGCGCCAGCGGCGATTACTTCGTGTGTATAGACGGGGATGCTTACCTGGACCCGGAAGGCGTCAATTACCTGGTCGCCCCCATGCTGCGTAACCCGGAAGTCGGTGCCACCACCGGTAATCCGCGCATCCGCACGCGCTCCACCCTGATCGGCCGCATCCAGGTTGGCGAGTTCTCCTCGATCATCGGGCTAATCAAGCGCACGCAGCGCGTCTACGGAAAAATCTTCACGATTTCCGGCGTGATCGCAGGCTTTCGTCGCCAGGCCTTGGACCAAGTGGACTACTGGAGTCTGGACATGATCACCGAAGACATCGATGTTACCTGGAAGTTGCAGCTGGTCGGCTGGCAGGTGTTCTATGAGCCGCGCGCCCTGTGCTGGGTGCTGATGCCCGAAACACTGAAAGGCCTGTTCAAGCAGCGTTTGCGCTGGGCTCAGGGCGGTGCGGAAACCTTCCTGAAATACACCCCGCAGGTGCTGCGCTGGGAAAACCGCGGCATGTGGCCCCTGACTCTGGAATACCTGTGTTCGACCTTATGGAGTTTCGCCCTGGGCGTAGCGATGCTGATCTGGTTGCTTGGACAAATGCTCCACTTGCCTGCCGCCACCCAGATCGACGGCCTGTTCCCGCCCTCGTTCACCGGTATGGTGCTGGCCGGCATGTGCCTGCTGCAGTTCGCCGTCAGTATCTGGATCGACCGTCGCTACGAGCCCGATCTGCCCCTGACGATGTTCTGGATCATCTGGTACCCATTTGTCTACTGGTTGATCAATTTTTTAACCACGCTGTGGAGTTTCCCCATGGTCATGCTGCGCCTGCGTCGCAAACGCGCCCGCTGGAGCAGTCCCGACCGGGGTATCAAGGAGCTGTCATGATCATCACGACCCAACGCCATCCCATCACTCGCTGGATAGACCGTCTACTGACCATCGCCGGCTGGTTCGTCTTCAGTTACCTGATCGCCAAAGGCTTGCTCCTATTGATCGGTCACACCATGGACAAAGCTGGCTACGAACAGATAGATCCGATCTTCCCAACCCTGACCACCTTTCTGTTCTACGGGGCGGTTCTGCTGACCAACGGCCTGCTACTGTTGGCCTGGTCACGCTGGCGACGCCAGCAGCGCCAGCAGCGCCACCTGCGCCAGGCTCTGTACCGCCAACGCAGCCGCTCGCATCGCGTCACGCAGCCCCCCCTGCCGCACTTTGATCACGAACAGATCGATACCGTGCGCCACAGTCGCATCGTCGTGCTCTACAACGCCCAGGACGGCGCGGTACAGCATGTAGAAGCAGCCAATCCGCTACCCATGCAGCAGGCAACCGGCCCACACGACGGAGAACCACTGACACCGCTGATCTTTCGTCCGCGCGCCTACCCCAAACAGCCTACGCCGAAGCAGTAGCACCGACGCAAAAACAGCCCTGTGCAAGGGCAAACAGCCTAGGAAATGCGGCTCATGTAATTGCAGATGGCCGTCTCTACCATAGTCAGTAACGCCGATGTATCAAGCCGTAAGGCGAAGGAACAACAGGTGCTGCAATGACAAAACCCTACCAACAAGGGGTCGTGCTGCTGGCAATGCTGTGTGTCATGAGCAGCGCCGCTTCACAACCAGGCAGAGATACCAGCAAGCCCAAACCGGCCAACTTCATGGAAGCCATCCGGCAGGCTGAAGTAGTTCGCAAGAACCTGTTTGACGATCCGCTCGCGGGCATCGTCATCAACCGCACCGTAACGGTGCAAGGACAAGACTTTTACCGCTACTTCAGCAATCGCTGGCGCGAGCTGACCGGGGCCAGTCCCTTCACCCTGACGGTGGTGGAGCGCCCGTCGGCCCGCTGGGGCAGCGAAATCTGGATCGAATACCGTCGCCAGCGCATGTATCACGCTTTTCTCACGCCCGCGCGTTCCGGCACAAAGAAGGCCAGTGAGCGGGCTGTGGATCTTGTTCTGGAAAACGTCAATAAAAGCGAGATCGAACGCGTACTCACCAACAACCCGGACCTTGCTCCGGACGAACTTTAATAAGAGAGACATAACGTGAAGACCTTCCTGCCCCTTGCCTCTATTGTGCTGACCGGTGCGCTATTTGCTCCCGTCCATGCAACCGAACTGATATATACCCCCGTCAATCCCAATTTCGGCGGCAGCCCGCTCAATGGGCAATGGCTACTGAACTCGGCCCAGGTCACCAACAAGCACACGGACCCCGACGCCGAAGACCTGGGCTCATCCTTTGAGCAGCGCACGCCCTTCCAGGACTTCAACGATCAGTTGGAGCGCTCGGTACTCAGTCGCCTGGCCTCGGCCGCGTCCTCGCAGTTTGTGGACAGCAACGGCAAATTTGTGCCCGGGACCTTCGAGACCGGCAGCTTTACTGTCAGCGTCGTCGATATCGGCGGCGGAGCACTGACGATCACCACTACGGACCGGATCACCGGCGCTTCCACTACTTTCCGAGTGATGCAACCATGATGAGCACAGTGACCGTCCTGACCGCGCGCCCAACGCGCCTGTTAAGCGTGCTGGCCCTGACCTGGGCCCTGGCTGCCTGCGCCGTCCCCTCCACCCCGGCCGAAGTCAAAGGCTCTGCCTACCTGACGCCCGCCTCGCCAGCCACGCACGATCTGCTGGAGCTGCCCGCGCCCGCCCAGCGCCTGACCGTGGCCGTCTACGGGTTTCGTGACCAGACTGGCCAATACAAGCCCAATCCGGACAGCTCCTTTTCCACCTCAGTCACCCAGGGAGCCGCCGCCCTGCTGGTCAAAGCCCTGCGTGACTCGCGCTGGTTCACTCCGGTCGAGCGCGAAAGCCTGCAGGAACTGCTGACCGAGCGGCGCATCGTGCGCGCCCTGGACGGATCGCAGGAAAACGGCCAGCGCACCGCCATCAACATCCCGCCACTAGCCCCGGCCGAAATCATGATGGATGGAGGCATCATCTCCTATGAAAGCAATGTGCGCACGGGCGGCGCGGGCGCACGTTTCCTGGGCGTAGGCCTGTCTACCCAGTATCGGGTTGACCAAGTCACGGTCAACCTGCGGGCCATCGACGTGCGCACCGGCAACATTTTGCAAAGCGTGTCCACCACCAAGACCATCTTTTCCTACGAAGTCCGGCCCAGCGTCTACAAGTTCGTGAACTTCAAAGACCTGCTGGAAATCGAGGCTGGCGTAACCAACAACGAACCGGCCCAGCTCTCGGTCAAAGAGGCCATTGAATCGGCGGTGGTGCATCTGATCGTGCAAGGCATGAAGGAAGGCCAATGGCGACTGCGAAACGAGTCCGACCGTAACAACCCCATCGTGCAGAACTACATGAAGCAAAACGAAACCTATCGCAGCATGCGCACCCAGACCGCTGTGGCCGATCCTGAGGCCACGCAAGCTAATGAAGCCACAAGCAATGAGGTGCAGACCGCTCCAGTCACCGGCAGTTGAACACGAGCAGACAGCGCGGTGGTTCCGAGAAGACCGGCCACCGCTCTCTTTCCTAACAACGGTCTTCGACATGCACTGAGGAGAAGTATATGAACGGCAAACTGTCCACATTAGCTATTGCCCTGGGCACCGCGCTGGCCCTGCCCACACTGGCGCTGGCTGACAACGCCACCGTGACGCAGACCGGCAATTTCAACAAAGGCGTAGTTCTTCAAAACCACAATGCCAACGCCAACGCGACCATCGACGTGAAGGGAGACCGCAACGACGATTACATCAACCAGTGGGATAACGGTACGGTTCGCACCACCGTGAAGGTCATCAACGGCAACGACAACAAGGCCGTGGTGGAACAAAGCCGCAGCGGCGGCAACTCCACGATCACCATCACCCAGTCACGCAACCGCAACGACGCCTTTGCCAGCCAATGGCAGGCCAACGGATCGCAAATCGGCATCAAGCAATTACGCTCGGACAACAAGGCGGTTGTGGAACAAGTCCGCAGCACTGGTGACCAGGCCTGGGTAAACCAAACGGGACAAATGGGCGATGCCTATGTCAATCAATACCGAACCCGTGACGCACTGGCTGTCATCAACGACAGCGGCGCGCGCAACGACTCAGTCATTGAGCAAGACAACAGCAGCCATGTCAACGCCTTCATTACCCAATCGGGGTACAAAGGAGATGCGTACATCAATCAATACAAAAGCATGAGCTCGACCGCCAGCATCACCGACAGCGGCAAGTACGACAAAGGCGTGATCGATCAGTGGAATGTCTCCAACTCGAACGCCTCCATCGTCCAGGGCGGTGGCCACAAAAATGATGCCACTATCAGCCAAACCGGCACGTGGTGGGGCAATTCGGATCGCCTGCATGCCAGTATTGTCCAGATCGGCTCGCATAACAAAGCCGTTACTGAACAGACCGGCTACAGCAACGACAGCAACATCATCCAAAGTGGCCTGGGTAATGACGCCTACAACTCCCAAGCAGGCATCGGCAACGATTCCTACATCAGCCAGAGCGGCGGCTATAACAAGGCCGTGGTTACCCAGGTCGGTTTCAACCTGGATTCGTCGGTTATGCAGAACGGTTGGGGCAACCGCGCCCAAGTGGTGCAAAGCGGCCTGAACCACAACAGTACCGTCACCCAGACGGGTAATTTCAACAATGCGTATGTAAACCAACATTAACCGGCTGATGTAAGCCAAATGTCAGCGGCAATATGTTATATAGTAGGCGCCGCTGACAACACTCAAGCTATTGATATGTAAGCGGTTTAGGGATTATGGAGCATAGGAGTAACCCGAGTTTATAAGGCTTTCCAGATACCTGATCCGAACTTTTGGGCACGGTATGACGTTTAAAACATCAAAATTTAACCAAAACAAACAATGATTAACAGTTTCACATGATTCGTCCGTTCTGAATGCGTCTAGCCATCTGAAAATTAGGCTGCCAACAGGAATGAAGAAAAGAAAATACCCATAACTACCAAAGACAATGACACATGCAATCCAACCCACAAAAGGCTTATTCAACGTAATGACATAGAGCCCATGACGCAGCGAGGGAGACATAAAATGACAACAATTATCATCGTAGAACCACACACCTTATACAGGTTGGGTATCGTACGGCTGCTGGCAGACACCCTGCCCAGCGCGGAACTGCTCAGCATGGACTACGAATCTATGGAAACCGGTCTGCAGACACGATGTTGTGAGCTGCTGCTATTGTCGGTGCCATCGGCCAAGGCCTGTTTGAAGCTGCTGGCTGATGCGCACCGCAGCCTGCAACCCAGCGCCGTACTCCTGATAGCCGAGTCCCACTACGCCTTGCCTGCGCTTCAAGACATGCCTGCCGGCGTTATGGGACATTTGCTCAAGACCGCCACACCGGAATTAATGGCGGCTTCGATCAATCTGGTGTTGGCCGGCGGCTCCTGTTTTCCATCGCCTGCGCCCCAGCGTCAAACGACGGCAATGGCCGCGCCTGTAACCCAGCCATCAAGTCCATCGCCGTTCCAAGCTCATTCCGACAAGCTGATTACGTCCTACGAGCCCATACGCTGGCCACCCGCCGATCCTGAAACAGACCATCTTGACGAAGCACGGCTGTTGGGCCTGACACCGCGCCAGTATGAAGTGCTGGTGTTATTGGCACGCGGCATGACCATCAAGGGCGTGGCCCGGCAGTTGAATATTTCATCGGCTACAGCCAAGGCGCATGCTGAAACCCTGTATATGCGGATGAACGTACACAACCGTAACGAGGCCGTCTATCACGCGGTCTCCAAAGGAGCCAGGCTAGGGATGCCCCACACTCACATCGAAAAAGCCTGCTAATCGCAGGCTTTCTCTATTACAGCATCCCTAGTTGCAAGCGGGCTGATTCACTCATACGTTCCCGGCTCCACGGTGGATCCCAAACCAGATCCACTACGGCCTTCTCTACGCCCTGGATAGTCTCCAGCTTGTAGCGGGCCTCATCAGCAATCATGGTGCCCATACCGCAACCAGGAGCCGTCAGCGTCATTTCCATGGTGATGGAGAACGCTTCCGGACCAGTCTGGTTCACATGACAAGCGTACACCAAGCCCAGATTAACGATATCGACCGGAATTTCCGGATCATAAACGCTAGCCAGCACAATCCAGGCAGCATCTTCAATGGTTTTTTCGCTCAGGGGCAGCTCGGGTACAAACACTTCGGGCTTGTCCTGGGACTCAAAACCCAGCGCATCGGCATCGACACCTTCAATCCGGTACAGGTTGCCCTCTACCATCACGGTATAGCTGCCACCCAGCTTCTGGGTAATCGTTGCTGTACAACCCGCCTCGATCGTAACGGGAGCACCGTAAGGGATACTGACAGCCGGACAATCCCGGCTGACCAGCACATCATGTCGTTCAAAATAGCTCATGGCTTGTTTGCGCCTTTATTCGGTTTGCGCGGTTTCTTTGGCCTGATTGATGGCGTTATGCAGGGTATGCCAGGCCAAAGTGGCACATTTAACCCGTGCGGGGAATTCACGCACACCAGATAACACTTCCAGCTTGCCCAGATCTCGATCGGGATGGGCCTCTGTCAACATGGCGTGCATATCTTGAAATAGAGACTCAAACTCGGCCAGACTCAGGCCCTTTACGGCTTCGGTCATCAAGGATGCCGAAGCCTTGGAAATAGCGCAGCCATGCCCCACAAAGCTGACTTTCTGCACAATGCCGTCTTCAACCACGGCGTACACAGCCAGTTGATCCCCGCACAGAGGATTGTGGCCATTGGCAAAATGGCTGGCGTTTTCTATTACTTCAAAGTTACGCGGGCTACGGTTATGGTCAAAAATGACCTCTTGGTAGAGCTCGCGCAGCCCGTTGAAATCCTGGCTCATTTAGCCAACTCCAAATAGTTTTTGAGCTTTGCGCAGGCTGCCCAGCAAAGCATCAATATCAGCGTAATCGTTGTACAAGGCAAAGGAGGCACGAGCGGTACCTGGAATACCAAAGCGCGTCATCAAGGGCATGGCACAGTGGTGACCGGCACGCACAGCAACGCCGTCCATGTCCAGAATCGTGCCCAGATCGTGCGGGTGAATACCGTCGACCAGGAAAGACACAATGCCTGCCTTATGTGCCGCCGTACCAATAATGCGAATACCGGGCATGGCTAGCAAGGCTTCGGTGGCGTAGTCCAGCAGCAGCGCTTCATGGTCGGCAATACGCTGCATGCCTATACCCATCACATAATCGATGGCGGCAGCCATGGTAATGGCACCCGCGATATTGGGTGTACCTGCCTCAAAACGCTGTGGTACAGGCGCGTAATTGCTTTGCTCGAAACTGACGGTGGTGATCATGTCACCGCCGCCCATCCAGGGCGACATGCTGTCCAGAATCTCATAACGCACGTACAGAGCACCCATACCGGTGGGGCCGTACAGCTTGTGCGCCGAAAACGTGTAGAAGTCAGCATCCAGAGCCTGCACGTCCACCACACCGTGGGGAACGGATTGGGCCCCGTCTACCAACACCTTGGCGCCGACGGCATGAGCCTGACGGGTCATTTCAGCAACGGGGTTGATCGTGCCCAGGGCATTGGATACATGGACCAAGCCCAGCAAGCGGGTTTTCTCGTTAAGCAGCTGCTTGAACGCTTCCTGATCCAGCTCGCCGTTGTCCAGCACAGGCACCACGCGGATGACCGCGCCTGTGCGTTGAGCCACAAGCTGCCAAGGCACGATGTTGGAGTGATGCTCCAGGCCTGTCAGCAGGATTTCATCACCCGCCTTCAAGTTGTCCATGCCCCAGCTATAGGCCACCAGGTTGATGGATTCTGTGGTGCCACGCGTAAATACAATTTCTTCATCGCGCGCGGCATTCAGAAATGCCCGCACTGTACTTCTGGCCTGATCGTACAGCTCAGTAGCATGCTGAGACAGCCAATGCACACCACGGTGGATGTTGGCATTGGACTGCTCATAGAATCGCGCCTCGGCTTCAATGACCGAGCGCGGCTTTTGCGTCGTCGCGCCATTGTCCAGATAGGACAGGCGTTGGCCCCGGATGGGGCGAGCCAGGATAGGAAAATCCTCGCGGTGATTCAGCAAACCAGCAGCAGTTACGGGCATAGGCGCATTCATGCAAGATCTCCAAGGGCAAGACCGCCAGGCAACAAAGCATTAATACCGACTGTGGCACGGCTACGCAGGCTCTCGGACGCGATGCGCTCCAGAGACTGAGCGGCAAATGCGTAAATCAGCATATTGCGTGCATCTTCCATGGTCATGCCACGCGAGCGCAGGTAGAACAGGCTATCTGCATCCAGCTGACCCACAGTGGCACCGTGTGCACACTTGACGTCGTCGGCGTAGATTTCCAACTCAGGGCGGGAGTCTGCACGTGCCATCTTGGACAAGAGCAAGCTGTCCGAACGCTGTACCGAATCCGTACCATCCGCGCCCTTGCCTACCAATACACGACCACTGAAGACACCACGGGCGGTGTCGGCCAAAATGCCACGGTAGAACTCACGGCTTTGGCAGTTAGGCTGAGCGTGATCAATGATGGTGTTGTGGTCCACGTGACGGCGGCCGTCCACAAAATACAAACCATTGAACAAGGTTTCGCAGCGCTCGCCGTTGAAAACAGTAGCAATATCGTTACGGGCTATACGAGCACCGAAAGACAGGGAGTGCGAATTGAATACCGAACCACGACCTTGCTGCACATCGATTGCGGCCAAGTGGAAGTCTTGCAAGGCTTCTTGCTGCAGCTTCATGTGTGTCAGGTTGGCATCAGGAGCCACGTTCAGGCGAGTCACGGCGCTGCTCAAGGAAGCATCCGTTCCTTCCTGACCCACGTAGTGCTCAACCACCGTTGCACTGGCACCAGATTCCAAAGAAATCAGGTTGCGCGTGAAGCTGGCACTGCCACCTTGAGTGCGTACAAAAACCAGATGAACAGGCTGTTCCAGATGCTTGCCAGCGGCAATATGCAAGGCAGCGCCATCCTGGGCCAAAGCCAGGTTCAAGGCAGCCGTCGAGGCGCCCAGGGACTCGTCCCCGTAAGCCTGCTGCAGCCAGTCTGCATCCTGTTCCAGACAGGTACTGAGTGCGGACAAACGCACGCCTGCTGGCAACTCATTCAGGTGCGACAAGGCCGCATCGTAGTGACCATCCACAAAGACCAGGAAATACCCGTCTTCTTGCTGGCGCACCGACGCCACCAGTTCTGCGGCCGAAGCCGACTTCTGAGGCGCAAAGCTTTGTTGTTCCAGCAAAGCCAAAGAGGTGTGATGCCAGGCTTCAATACGCGTAGTTGGCCAGCCTTCTTGTGCGAAACGATCCAGCGCGCGCTGACGCACGGCGCTTAGCCAAGGCAGGCCGGCTCCAGGTGCTTGTGCAGCCTGAGCGGCAAAGCTGTTGACCCAATCCGGCAGACTCATACCGCAGCTCCCTTGGCTTTTTGTTCGGCGGCTGCTTGTTCCAGCACCCAACCGTAGCCACGCTCTTCCAGTTCCAGAGCCAATTCACGGCCACCGGAACGAATGATCTTGCCACCGGCCAACACGTGCACAAAGTCAGGCACGATGTAGTCCAGCAGACGTTGGTAGTGAGTGATCACCAGCAAGGAACGCTCGGGGGAACGCAGACGGTTCACGCCGTCAGCCACCACACGCAAAGCGTCAATATCCAGACCGGAGTCGGTTTCGTCCAGGATGGCCAGCTTGGGTTCCAGCAGGCTCATTTGCAGAACTTCGTTGCGTTTCTTTTCGCCGCCGGAAAAGCCTTCGTTCACGGAGCGATACAGAAACTCTTCGCGCATGCCAACCGTCTTCATTTCCTCTTTGACACGCTTGAGGAAGTCCATGGCATCCAGCTCAGGCAAGCCCTGATGACGGCGCACGGCGTTCACGGAAGCGCGCAGGAAGTAGGCGTTGGACACACCGGGAATTTCGATGGGGTACTGGAAGGCCAGGAACAGACCGGAACGGGCACGGTCTTCAATCTTCATTTCCAGCAGGTCTTGACCCAGCCAATCAACCGAACCGCCTTCCACGGTGTAGTCTTCACGACCGGCCAGAACCTGGGACAAGGTGCTCTTGCCCGAGCCGTTCGGGCCCATGATGGCGTGGACTTCACCGGGTTTGATTTCCAGGTTCAGACCTTTAAGGATAGGTTTATCTTCAACCGAAGCGCGCAAATCTTTAATCGTCAGCATTTCATTATTCTCCTTAACCTACACTGCCTTCCAAGCTGACGCCGAGCAAATTCTGTGCTTCGACCGCAAACTCCATGGGCAATTCTTTAATCACTTCTTTACAAAAGCCGTTCACGATCATGGAGACGGCATCTTCAGCAGTCAGGCCGCGCTGCATGGCATAAAAGAGCTGGTCCTCGCCAATGCGCGAAGCGGTTGCTTCGTGTTCCACACTGGCGCTGGGATTCTGCACTTCCATGGTTGGGAAGGTGTGTGCAGCGCAGCGCTTGCCGATCAGCAGCGAATCACACTGGGTGTAATTGCGGGCGTTTTCTGCCTTGGGGGTAATACGAACCAGGCCGCGATAGGTATTGATACCTTGGCCAGCCGAAATCCCCTTGGAGATAATCGTGCTGCGGGTATTGCGACCCATATGAATCATTTTGGTGCCGGTATCGGCTTGCTGGCGGTGGTTGCTCAGGGCGACCGAGTAGAACTCGCCTTGGGAATCATCACCGCGCAGCACCACGCTGGGGTACTTCCAGGTGATGGCCGAGCCAGTTTCAACCTGCGTCCAGGAGATGTGCGAACGTGCGCCACGGCATTCGCCACGCTTGGTGACGAAGTTGTAAATACCACCCACGCCGTCCTTATCACCGGGATACCAGTTTTGTACGGTGGAGTACTTGATCTTGGCGTCGTCCAAGGCGACCAGTTCCACGACCGCTGCGTGCAATTGGTTTTCATCGCGCATCGGCGCCGTACAGCCTTCCAGATAGCTGACCGAAGCGCCCTCTTCTGCAATGATCAAGGTACGCTCGAACTGGCCGGTGTCGCGGGCATTGATACGGAAGTAGGTGGACAGCTCCATCGGGCAGCGTACGCCTTTGGGGATGAACACAAAGGAGCCATCGGAGAACACGGCCGAGTTCAGGGCGGCGTAGAAGTTGTCGCTAGGAGGGACAACCGTACCCAGGTACTTTTTCACCAGTTCCGGATATTCACGCACGGCCTCGGAAAAGGAACAGAAGATCACGCCCACTTCTTCCAGCTCTTTGCGGAAGGTGGTGGCAACCGAGACCGAGTCAAACACGGCGTCAACAGCCACACCGGCCAGACGAGCGCGTTCGTGCAAGGGCACACCCAGTTTTTCATAGGTGCGCAGCAATTCAGGGTCCACCTCGTCCAGGCTCTTGGGGCCGTCGGCCTTGCTCTTGGGCGCAGAGTAGTAGCTGATGTCCTGGAAGTCGATAGGTGGATATTCCACAATCGACCACTTGGGATACTTCATGGTCAGCCACTGGCGATAAGCAGCCAGGCGCCATTCCAGCATGAACTCCGGTTCGCGTTTTTTCGCGGACAGGAAACGGATGACGTCTTCGTTCAGACCTTTCGGTATGGTTTCAGACTCGATGTCGGTGACAAAGCCTGCCTCGTAATCACGATCGAGGAAGGTGTCCAGATGTTCGTTGACGGTACTCATTCGGTTAACTCCACGTTGGAGGTGTTCGCCTTGTTTCTGTTTTTCAATTCGGGACCCGGCTTGTGTGTCAGGGGAAATTCGTTAACAGGCACGCGTATCATGTCTGCAACACTGACCTCTTCGAGGGTGCGCCGGACAATATCGTTGATACGCTGCCAATTACTGCGTATATGACAATCTGACTCCACGGAACAGGCTCCAGGAGTAGCTACACATTCAGTCAAGCCAAAGGGCTGATCTTCCAGTGCATCAATAATCTGCGCTACACTTATCTGTTTGGCGGGGCGGCCCAACACATACCCTCCGCGTGCGCCTCGGCTGCTGATGACCAGCTCGTGCTGGCCCAGCAGTTTAAGCACCTTGCTGACAGTCGGTTGGCCCAAACCCAGGATGGCGGCCAAGTCAGACGCACTGAACACACGGTCTGGATCGCCAGCCATGTGTGTCAGCACCAAAGTGCCGTAATCAATGATTTTACTGATTCGCAGCATTCCTTCTCTCTGAACAGGTCGTAGAGCCATATAGTACCGCTTTGGTACTATATGGTCAAATTATCCCTCCAGACTTTGCTGGATATTCCACATGCGGGCATAGGCGCCATCCAGGGCTAAAAGCTCGCTGTGCGTGCCCTGCTCCACGATCTGTCCGCGCTCCAGAACAAGAATCAAATCCGCGTCCGTAATCGTGGAAAGACGGTGAGCAATGATCAAGGTGGTTCGGTCGCGAGCAATCTCGTTCAACTCCGCCTGAATCGCCCGTTCCGTACGCGTGTCCAGCGCACTGGTGGCTTCATCCAGAATCAGCACCGGCGGATTCTTCAGCAAGGTACGGGCAATGGCCACGCGCTGCTTTTCGCCTCCGGACAACTTCAAGCCACGTTCGCCCACGATGGTCTCGTAACCATCGGGCAGGCTTTCGATGAAGTCGTGGATACTGGCGGCCCGTGCTGCTGCCACGATCTGCTCTTTGCTGGCATCAGGGCGGCCATAGGCAATATTGTGCAAAATCGTATCGTTGAACAGGACCGTGTCCTGGGGAACGATACCGATATGACGACGCAAGCTCTCTTGCGTCCATTCGCGCAGCTCGCGATTGTTGAACAGGATGCGGCCTTCAGTCACATCGTAGAAACGGAACAAAAGACGCGACAAGGTGGATTTACCTGCGCCCGAAGAACCCACTACCGCTACGGTCTTGCCTGCGGGAATCTCGAAACTCAGGTTCTGGATGACTTTGCGGCGGCTGTCGTAGGCAAAGCTGACGTTCTCGAAACGCACACCCGCCTGCTCACAGGACAAGACCTGGGCATTCGGCGCATCTTTCACCTCTTGCTTGCGACGCAGCAAGGAGAACAGGCGCTCCATATCAGCCAGGGAGTTCTTGATTTCGCGGTAAACAAAACCCAGAAAGTTCAAAGGCGCATACAGCTGGGTCAGGAAGGCAGACACCAGCACAACATCCCCCACCGTCATGGTTCCGGCCAGCACACCTTGCGCCGACATGAACAGCAAGGCCGTCACCCCAACACTGATAATCGAGGCCTGACCAATATTGAGCAGATTCAGCGACACCTGATTACGCACGGCAGCCTGGACCCACTGGCCCATATTCTGATCGTAGCGATTGATCTCGTAATCCTCGTTACCGAAGTATTTGACTGTCTCGTAATTGAGCAAGGCATCAATGGCGCGTGAGTTGGCACGACTGTCCAAGTCGTTCATGGCTCGCCGATAACGCATGCGCCGTTCAGTCACCAGCAAGGTGAACACAATATAGGCAGCAATCGTCCCCAAGGTCACCGCCGCGAAGGCCCAGTCGTATCGCCAGAGCAAGATGCCACAAACCAGAGCAATTTCCAGCAAGGTAGGCAGGATATTGAAAACCAGGAAATTCAGTAGAAAACTGACGCCTTTGGTGCCCCGCTCAATATCACGGCTCAAGCCACCTGTCTGGCGTTCGGTATGAAAGCGCAAGGACAGATCCAGCAGGTGTCGAAAGACGTGGTTCGCAATCAGCCGCACCGACCCTTGCGTGACTCGCGCAAACAAGGCATCCCGTATTTCACCAAAAGCGCTGGAGGCCAGACGTACAGCGCCATATCCCAACAAGGCGGCCACCGGCAGCATCAAAGCCGTAGCGGGCAGGCTCAGCGCATCGATCACCTGCTTCAGGTAGATCGGCATCATCACGGTGGCGACTTTTGCCAGCAGCAAACAGGACAAGGCCAGGACCACGCGAGTCTTGAATCGCCAAACGTAAGGAAATAAGGATTTCAGGGTGCTCAGACCACCGGAGACACCATCAAGCACTTCAGGACGAGGAGGCACACGCAATAGGTCCGAGTCCAACAGCACAAAGCCGAAGAACCGCGGACAGCTTAAAAATAAGTTGCAGCACAACGCTGAAATCAAGGCAGGACAAGCAGACTACGCTTTCCACTGGCAGGCAGGCCCTGCCATGTCCTTGATACGAATACAGAAATGAGGTTCTACGCCTGGGAAATTATCAAAACAGCCAGGCAGCACATAACAAATAAGTATAGCCTTTTGAGTCGCTTATCCCTGCCAAGACCCTGCCGTCGGCGTGCTTGTTTGGCAGATTATTGGCCTGCAAACCACAGTCACGAAAACAATGGACCAGAGCAGCAAGCATACCGTGCTGAAAATCGGGAAATTCAAGGCTTGTCACTGCAAAGAAAATGCTGGCAATCCAGCACTTTGTTACCTTCAAGCCTTCAACGAAAGGCATACAATACCTGCTTGTCTGAAACTGGCGCAGACACAGTAAAAATAGCGCCCGATACCAGACATCTGGCTCATGAATCCCTTTACCGTGCAAAATCCATCCATGCCGTCTTCTTCTTTTTCGTATTCTTCTTCCCTGGACCAGTTAGCCGCACAGGACAGCCAGGCGCTGGATGTGCTGTACGACCAGGAAGCCCCCTTGATGCTGGCTTTGGGCCAGGCCGTATTGGGCCGCCGCATTGATGCCGAAGAGGTTCTGCGCGATAGCTTTGTCTTGCTATGGAAGAACGCCGCCGGCTATGACCCCGATTTAGGCGAAGGGCGCGCCTGGATTTACAGCATTCTGCGGTTCAGGCTACTGGCTCGCCTGCGTCAACGCGCGCAAAGCGGCGATAGCAATTACGCCCTGCCTGCCATCAAGCCGCAAGCCGGCCAACGTTTCATCCCTGCCATGGGCAAGCTGGATGGCACCAGCCAACGCGCCATGATCCATGCCTATCTGCACGGCAATAGTTACGAGCAGCTGGGCCCTCAGCTGAACCGTTCCCCCGCACAATTGCGCGCTGTGGTCCAGCATGGCTTGCAACAGCTCACTCCCCTGATCAATGAAGGCAACGCCAACGATCCGCGCCATGCAGTGATGATTGGCGAATACACCTTGGGTTTGCTTAGCCAGCATGAACTGGCCCAAGCCCATACCCTGATGCAGCAAAATGATCAGGCAGCGCGCCTGGCATTGGCTTGGGAGCAAGCGTGGCTGGAGCTTGTGGACTGCTTGACCCCCACAGTGCCCGCCCCCACCAGCCTGGCTCACATTCACCATACCCTGGGCTTGCCACCGCCTGCTGCACGTCGTCAGGCTGGGAACACAAGCAGTCCGGCTGCTGAAGCCCCCAAATCGGAACGCACTGACAAAGCCAGCACAAGCGCTCCCGTTAGCAAAGCGGAGCGCCAGGAACCCAGTATCAAGATCAGTACTCCGGCAGACCAGGGCACCAAAGCGGAAGCTGCCACTCGCACTGAGCCTCGCTGGTCCGCCAACAGTTCGAACGACAAGGTTGACGATCACACACCGCCCTTCCCCACCTTACTGCGTGCAGACTCCGACCCAGCCACCAAAGCAGTTGCTGTCACAGCCGAAGCAGCGCCGACAGCACCAGCCAAGGTCGCAGACAAGAAAAAGCCCGCCAAAAGCGAGCCTGAGTCAGTCCCGGTAGAGAATAAACGCAAACCCGAACCTGTTGATGGCGAACGCAAGTCTCGTGGCTTTGCCATGCCCATGCCTGTTTTGTGGGGCGGCTTGGCGGCGGTCGTGATTCTGGGCCTGGTGATTGCCCTGCTCATGAACATGAACTCGGAGCCACCTGTCAACGTCATTGAGATGAAGCCACGTCAGGCGGCCATCCTGCAGGCCCCTGGCCAATCCTCTACTCCGGCCTGGATTGCAACAGTAGACCCACAAGGCAATGTCCTGCTGGTACCCAAGGTCAGCACTGAAGTCAAAGCAACGCAGTCGGTACAGCTATGGACACACACCCCACGCGGCACACAAATTCGTTCATTGGGTTTGATTGACCCCAATCGCCCCATCACCGTTCCTGCGGCCTTGATTGGCACCGTAGAAGATGAGCAGATTTTTGAGATGACACTGGAAACCGAAGGCGGTTCCAATAGTGGCGCACCGGAAGGCCCCGTTCTGTATATTGGTCGCATCGTAAGCTTCGGGCAGTTGGATAACCTGCCCAAGCCCAACACGGAAGCTAGCTCGTCGGCAACCCGCTCTTGAAAGCGGCATCCAGCCGTTCCAGCTCGTCGATTTCCTCGACAGTGAAGCCCGCCTCCAGGCGGGCTTCGCGATTAAAGGGGCCGCGCAAACGCGGTGCGCGATAGCGCTGCGCCAACTCGCCATACGTAGCAAAATCAGGCAAGCCTTGTTCCTGGCAGACTTTGCGATACCAGTAATTTCCCAACGCTACGTGCCCGACCTCATCCCGCAAGATGATGGCAATAATCGCGGCGGCTTTTTCATCGCCAGCATCCAGCAACTTCTTATGCACCAGGGGGCAGGCATCCAGCCCCCGTGCTTCCAGAGTACGCGGCACCAAAGCCATACGCGCCAGCAGATCAAAGCGTGTTCGCTCTGCCATCTCCCACAAGCCATCATGGACAGGCAAATCCCCATAGCTGACCCCCAGCGTTTGAAGATGATCGCTCAGCAGCTCAAAATGCAAAGCCTCCTCTACCGCCACCTGTAACCAACCCGCATAGAATGCGTCGGGCAAACCGGGATAACGCCACAAGACATCCAAAGCCAGATTGATGGCATTGAACTCAATATGCGCCAAGGAATGCAATAAGGCTGCTCGCCCCTGGGTCGTACGCACGGACCGCTTGGGAACATGCTGAGGGCTCACAAAACGCAAACCCTCGGGCCGTCCCGGTACGCCGGGCGGCTCTTCCAAATGTTCATCTGCCCCTACGGGCAAGCCATGGGCAATCGCTCGTACTGCTGCCAGCTTGGCTGCCGGCTCTTGTACTAACAACGCCTGCAGAGCCTGACTACGTAAGTTCACTGCTAATCCCTTCCATGAAAAAAGGCCGGCACCAAGGCCGACCTTCGTTCCTGCTTAACAATCCCGGATTACTGAGCCGAGCCCGGATCCGTCATTGCCAAAGCTTGATCCAGCATTGCCTGGATCTGACCCAAGTTGGTGCGCAGGGCCTGCATCTCCTGACCGGTCAGGCGCACAGCGGCTTCCTGGTCAAAAGGCATATCCGGACCATCGCCCAGACGATTGCGCGCACCACTGATCGTAAAGCCTTCGTCGTACAGCAAACCGCGAATCCGGCGTATCAGCAGCACCTCATGGTGCTGGTAATAACGTCGGTTACCGCGTCGCTTGACGGGCTTTAACTGCGTAAACTCCTGCTCCCAATAACGCAGGACGTGGGGCTTGACCAAGCAAAGCTCGCTGACTTCACCGATGGTGAAATACCGCTTGGCAGGGATAGGTGGCAAGGTCGCCGTCTTTTCGTTTGTGCTCATAGCCACTGATGCTCATCGACAATAGGAGTGATTTTACACGTTCAGTCAGGCAAAACTGTACGCAAACGTACCAGGGCTCAGTCCTGGTCATCCTCGGGCGCCACTGGCGCCCCTTCGACTACACTTTTGAGCTTCTGACTGGCGTGGAATGTCACCACGCGTCGCGCCGAAATCGGGATGACCTCGCCCGTTTTGGGGTTGCGACCAGGACGCGGGGGTTTGTCCCGGACCTGGAAATTACCAAAACCGGACAACTTGACCTCGACACCGTCAGCCAGGGAGTCGCGGATCTCGGCAAAGAAAGTATCCACAATATCTTTGGCTTCGCGTTTATTCAAGCCAACACGTTCAAACAAGAGTTCAGCCAGATCTGCCTTGGTCAGAGTACGCTCTACGTTCATTGTGTCTCCTTATGCTCGTGCCCGTGCGCCATGCGCAGACACCAGTGCCGCCAACAATGCTTCCAGGCATTGCTCGACGCGTTCATCGTCCAGCGTGCTTGCGCTGTCTTGCAGCCAGAAACGAATCGCCAGACTCTTTTCCGATGCATCGTTCTTGTCGCGCCAGACGTCAAATAACTGAATATCCTTGACGATAGCCGCTTGCGCTGCCGTGCTGCGCACCTGGTTCAGTGTATCCAGCACAGCTTGATAGGATACGTCCTTATCCAGCCAAACCGCTAGATCTCGTTGCACAACGGGTTGCTTGGATACTTCCTGAGCGTGCACCACTTCGTCGTGAGAGATGGCATCAACATCCACCTCAAAGACGACTGGCGCTTGATTCAAGCCAAATTCGCTCAACCACTGAGGATGAATTTCACCGATCCAGCCTATGGTTTTACCATCCAGTTTCACACTGGCGCTACGACCTGGGTGCAAGGCCGGGTGAGCTTCAGGCTCGAAACGGACTTGAGCAGCACGTTGGCCCAGCAAAGTTTCCAGATCGCGCTTGACGTCAAAGAAGTCGACAAGACGATCGGGCTGTCCCCACTGCTCGGTCACAACAGGGCCCCAGGCAGCGGCCGCAATGCGGTTGGGCTGATGGATCCCGGCCACGGTCAACGGACCATTTTCTTGAGAGGCATCGCGCATGAAGACGCGGCCAAACTCGAACACACGCACGCGCGACTGACGGCGGTTGGCGTTGCGTTCAATATTTGCCAGCAAACCAGGGATCAGACTGGTACGCATCACCGCCAACTGGCTGGCAATGGGGTTCAGCAAACGGATAGGGTCAGCCTGTCCGTTAATGTCTTTTTCCCAGGATTCCTGCACAAAGGAGAAGTTGATCACTTCCTGGTAGTCCTGGGCGGCCAATACAGCGCGCAAGGCGTGCGGACCACGCAAGGACTCAACTGGCACACGCATTTGTGCGGCAGCAACCGGAGGCAGGTCAGGAATATTTTCAAAACCGTAGATACGGGCAACTTCCTCGATCAGGTCTTCTTCAATCGTCAAATCGAAACGGAAGCTGGGAGGATTGACCGTAAAGACACCGTCAGCCACCGAGAAGTCCAGGCCCAGCAAGGTGAAGATGCCCTCAACCTGCTTTTGATCCAGAGGAATACCCAGAACACGGCGGCAACGATCCAGGCGCATGGCAACGGGCTTGCGCTCGGGCAAGGCCACCACTTGGTCATCCATAGGTCCCGCTTGGCCGCCGCAGATTTCCAGGATCAGCGCTGTGGTGCGTTCCAGATGCTGGGTAATGGAGTCGAAGTCCACGCCACGCTCGAAACGGTGGCTGGCGTCGGAAGAAAACTTGTAGCGACGGGCACGGCCCATGATGGCTTCTGGCCACCAGAAAGCGCCTTCCAGATACACATCTGTCGTGTCCAGCGTGACGGCACTTTGTTCACCACCCATGATACCGGCCATGCTTTGCGGCACATCGTTAACCGCAATCACACCCACATCGGTATCCAGCTCGACATTCAAACCGCTCAGCAGCTCCAGCGTCTCGCCTTTACGTGCCCAACGCACTTCCAGGCCAGCCTGTACGTGCTGCAAATCGAACACGTGCGTAGGACGGCCCAATTCCAGCATGACGTAGTTGGAGATGTCTACCAATGCGGAGATCGAACGCTGGCCACTGCGCTCCAGACGGGTTTTCATCCAGTCCGGGGTTTTGGCACGCGCATTGACGCCACGAATCACACGGCCGGCAAAACGGCCGCACAAATCAGCGTCTTTCACGGTAACGGAAACGCGATCTTCAATCGTGACAGGAACAGGAGTGAAGTCTGGCAGTGTCAGTGGCTCGCCAGTCAGGGCGGCTACTTCGCGTGCCACACCCAGCACGGACAGGCAGTCCGCACGGTTAGGCGTCAATTTCAATTCGATAATCTGATCATCCAGATCCAGCAGTTCGCGCAGGCTTTGGCCCACTGGCGCGTCAGCATCCAGTACCAGCAAACCATCGTGATCTTGCGACAGACCCAGTTCGCGACCCGAGCACAGCATGCCGGCGGACTCCACGCCACGCATTTTAACCGGGCCAATTTTCATGCCACCGGGCAGCTCTGCACCAACACGGGCGACCGGGATCTTGATGCCTTGAGCCGCATTGGGCGCACCGCACACAATCTGCAGCAGCTTGCCCGAGCCGTCATCAACCTGGCAAACGCGCAGGCGGTCAGCGTCGGGATGGGGGGCAATTTCAGCGATGAAGCCAACGACAACATGCTCAAAAGCAGGCGCAGCAGCTTGAATTTCTTCAACCTCCAAGCCAGCCATCGTCAGTTGATGACCCAGTTCTTCAGTTCCCAGTTTGGGATTCACAAAGCGGCGCAGCCACGATTCGGAAAATAACATGATGCAAAGATGGAGACGTAAAACGGCGTATACCGGAACCGACCGGGCCTAAAAGGCCCAGCGGCGCGAAGTAGGAATCAACGATTGAACTGCTTCAGAAAGCGCAGATCGCCTTCAAAGAACTGGCGCAAATCGTTAACACCATAGCGCAACATAGTCAGGCGCTCCAGTCCGGAACCAAAGGCGAAACCGATGTAACGCTCTGGGTCCAAACCGAAATTGCGCACCACTTGCGGGTGAACCTGCCCGGAGCCGGAGATCTCCAGCCAACGGCCCTTGTTGGGGCCGGAGGAGAACATCATGTCGATCTCGGCGGATGGCTCGGTAAAGGGGAAGAAAGAAGGTCGAAAGCGCACGACCAGATCGTCGCTTTCAAAGAAGGCGCGCAGAAAGTTCGTGTAAACGCCTTTCAGATCGGCAAAGGAAATATCCTCGGCAATCCATAGCCCTTCCACCTGGTGGAACATGGGCGAGTGGGTAGCATCACTATCGACACGATAGGTGCGGCCGGGAGCAATAACCTTGATAGGGGTCTTATTCATGCGCGCATAACGCACCTGCATGGGGCTGGTGTGCGTGCGCAGCAAATAGGGCAAACCCTGCTCGTCGTTCATATCGATATAGAACGTGTCTTGCATCGAACGAGCTGGGTGATTCTCTGGATTATTCAGAGCAGTAAAATTTGTCCAGTCATTTTCGATTTCAGGGCCGTCAGCCACATCGAAACCGATAGAGCGGAAAATGGCTTCAACACGCTGCCAGGTCTGGATCACCGGGTGGATACCACCGGTGCCACGACCACGGCCGGGCAAAGTCACATCAATTTGTTCTTGAGCCAGTCGCTGGTTCAATTGTTCTGCCGCCAGGGCAGCACGACGATCGTTCAGCAGATCTTCAATTTCGCGCTTGAGCACGTTGATGCTGGCACCGGCTGTTTTTTTCTGCTCCGGCTCCATCTGGGCAAGGCCTTTCATCAAGGCAGTGATGGCACCTTGTTTGCCCAAAAATCGAGCTTTAGCGTTTTCCAGCGAAGCGGCGTCCTGAGACTGCTCAAATAAGGCCCGAGCCTGGGCAATCAGATCGTCGTGGGAGGAAGTCATGGCGTGTTACTTTCCAAAAACAAACGGAGCCCCAAAGGCCCCGTTTGTGAACTATACAGTCAGATACCGCTTAAGCAGCCAGAGCGTTCTTAGCCTGTGCAACAACAGCAGCAAAACCTGCCTTGTCTTTAACAGCCAAGTCAGCCAGAACCTTACGGTCCAAAGCGATGGAGGCTTTGTTCAGGCCGGCGATAAACTGGCTGTAGCTCATATCCAGTTCGCGGCAAGCTGCGTTGATACGGGTAATCCACAGCGAGCGGAATACGCGTTTCTTGTTACGGCGGTCACGGTAGGCGTACTGACCTGCCTTCATGACAGCCTGTTTGGCTATACGGAATACATTACCGCGACGGCCGCGAAAACCTTTGGCCTGGGCAATTACTTTCTTGTGGCGTGCGCGTGCGTTAACACCGCGTTTTACTCGTGACATGTTCGATTCTCCCTAATCAAGCGAAAGGCATCATTGCTTTTACGGAAGCGACGTCGGCTTTATGAACCTCGACGGCACCGCGCAACTGACGTTTGTTCTTGGTCGTCTTCTTGGTCAGAATGTGACGCTTGAACGCTTGGCCCCGCTTGATGGAACCGCTACCACGAACCACAAAGCGCTTGGAGGCGCTTTTTTTGGTTTTCATTTTAGGCATGAAATTACTCGACTAATTTGTGTCTGCGGGTGGTCGCCTAGGAAGCTGGCTGACACTTGTATGACCCAAAACAGGCACTTATTTTTTTCTTTGCCCGCTGCCAGAACAGATCCAAACAGGGGAAAAGCTCTTGATTATAGGGTGATCCCTGAAGGATTGTCCAGATATCAAAGGGATTTTTTGTAGTAGGGCCGTTGTCGGCAGGCCATAAAGGAAAACAAGAAACAATGACCCAGCCGGATGCGCGTCAGCAGACGCGATCCGCTCAATCCTTGCGGAAGACTCCACCCGCCTCTAAGCATTTCACAAGCCCTCATTACTACGGGTGATCCCAAGGCATGGATCAGCCCACGCTTTACAACACCTTGTTGTCAGTGCTTCCCCACCACCGTTCGACCTTTGATTAAACAGTCGCTGCGCAGCTGTTTATTTCATGCATCGCATGCATGGTATCTATTTTCCAAACATCCATTCCACACCTAACAACGAACTTTAAATATAAATAAATAGCGAACAGACCGTTAAAAAACAAAATCAAAACACAACCAAAAAATAATAAAAAAACAACCATCGATTAAATAAAAAATCAATTAACTTGAAAACCAAAGCAGCCAGCACACCATAGGCAGCCAAAGCAATTCAAGTAAGAGCACATATTGCAAGCCAACTCATAACTGGCAACGACTGTAAGATTTTCATATATTTCAGAAACGTCTTTGACAATAATTTCGCAATCAACTTAACTAATAAACAACCAACAACAAAACCAAATTAAAAGTTAAGGTCTTTTAAAAAATCGATTATCTCAAAAGGAAAATCGAAAAAGACTTTTTGATGCAGCAAAAACCCTTTTTAATTTCGGAGTATTACCATGAGCACGATTACTGACCACAAGCAGGTATTGGCATGGATTAACGCCCTGGACATTCCCGACGCCCCGGCCGGCGGCAACCGTGTAGCCGCACGAGCGACCAGCAGTGCCGACGAAGATGGTGCCGTCGTTGCCAAAGCCAGCATCCCTTGCTTTGTCAGCGGACTGACCGAACAATCCCGCGCCGACGTGCAAAACAGCACCTTGTTGATGCAACTGGCCGCTGACAAGAAATACCCCAACGAAAATGATCGCGAAAAATGGTTCAAGTTTTACTCCGATGGGCTGACCAACCTGGGCTGGGGTAGCAGCAGCAGCTTCTTTGAACGCTTCCAACCCAAGAATACGGACGTCACCATGGACCAGGTCGTACTGGAGGTGATACTGACAGTGGTTAACAACGTCAATAATCCGCTATACAAAATCGCCCAGGAAACATTCGGCGCCTTGAACAAGCCTGCCAATCAAAAGCCCATGAAGCTGTTTGACCACAGCAGCACCAAAGAAGACCGCGGCAAATTCCAGATTCTGCCTGCTGGCCAGGACCAGCACGGCACCGTCAGCATGGTGCTGACCGCCATCAATGCACGGACCGACATCCAATCCGGCAGCTTCCTGTTCTGGAAATGGAGCAAATCCACCGCTTGGCTCTACCGCGCAGCCAACCTGATTGTGCTCAATGAATCGGTGTACTCGAAGGTACGCCAGGCAGTCATCGACAAGCTCGGCGATAACGCTGTGAACTTTGTGCTGGATCTGGATATTTAAGCACTGAATCAAGCCCGGCCTGTAAAGCCGGGCAGTGCGCTTGCAGACACTGGATTCAACAAAGGAGAATCAAGATGGCTTTTTCTACTGAGCAAACCTATGTGGTGTCAGGCAATCTGATTTCTGCCACCACAGAAGACACCAATACGCTGAGCTATGAAGACTTTATCCATTCCAACCTTTTGGCCCAGATGGGCGCCGACAAAAAACTGGGCTCCCGCTTTGTTGACCCCGCAGGCTGGCTGAGTTTTTTCAAGAATACAGTAGGCAATCTGTTCTGGAACCTGAGCGAGCAGGGAACCAGCACGTTGAAAATCTCAGCCGGTACCGCAAGCATCACCGTGCAGCAAATACTGGAGCAGAGTTTTTTCAAACGGCTCAACCAAGCGCAAATCGATAGCGCCACGGCAAGTGTTGATCTGTTTAGTCAACTCTCTGAAGATGATCCTGCCTTCATCCTCTATAACGCGAAATCACATGCCCAGATCTCTACGGCTACCAAGGTGATCAAGCCACCCCAAAAAGAGACTTATAGCGTCAACTTGCAAATCAGCATTGCCCATACAGGGTCGGAAATCGCACTGTGCAATATTTTCTTCCAAACCAGCCAGGCAGTCAGCGACGAATTATTCACACAGAAATTCGCAATCAAAGATCTGATTGGAAACATTAATGTGTTTTATTTAAAGGCTCTACTCTCCGAGACCAATTACGGCCACATCAGGCAACAGGTTATCGAAAAGCTGGGTGAGAACATCAACACCAATATTGTGCTGGTAGCCGATAACAGCGATAAGCCCTCCCCCCCTTCTCCCACAGAGGCGCGCAGTTTCATACGCAGCCTGAAAATCTAATCCAGCAACGCACAGGCCCACCATGAAAGCCATGGCGCCTGTCGCCCTCAGCCTACAGTCAGCCCAATCCTGCCACACCTAGCGACACCCGCCTTCTTCTTACCTCGATTCAAGGCAATTCAGGCCGGAACTGCAATGCTTCCGCGATATGAGGTCTGGCAATCTGCTTTACTCCGGCCAGGTCCGCAATTGTCCGCGCTACCCGCAAGACTCTACCCTGCACTCGCTCTGACCAATGCCAGCGCTTGCGTGCACTGGCCAGTAGCTGCAAGGCCTCCGCAGACAAGCCCCCATGCTCTTTCAAACCAGCCACTGACAGACGAGCATTTCGTACCGCCTGACGTGCCAACTGCCTCTCGATCGCCTCCTGTACCCGCAGCCTGACCTGGCTGGACGCCTGTGCTGCTTGATCACGCTCCGGTTCGGACTCGCTTAAGGTCACCAAAAGATCAATCCTGTCCAGCATCGGCCCCGACAGGCGCTGCCGATACAACTCCCGTTGAGCAGGAGAACACCGACACGCCCGATGACGGCTCGCCGCCCAGCCACAGGGGCATGGGTTCATGGCAGCCACAAATTGAAATTGCGCCGGAAAGACCGCTTGCTTCTGGGCACGAGAAATATGCACGCAGCCCTGCTCCAGCGGTTCGCGCAACGCCTCCAATGAACGCCGACTGAACTCAGGCAACTCATCCAGAAACAGTACGCCATGATGAGCCAGCGAAACCTCCCCCGGTCTTGGGCGGCTACCGCCTCCAATCAAGGCAGGAGTAGACACACTATGATGTGGAGCACGAAAAGGGGGTCGCCTGCTGAAAAAATCCTGTTCCTGCACAAAGGAATACAAGGCGGCTACTTCCAGCTGAGCGTATCGCTCCAGGTCTGGCAATAGACCCAGCAGACGTTGAGCCAACATGGTCTTGCCCACACCCGGCGAGCCATTTAACAAAAGGCTATGGCCACCCGCAGCGGCCACTTCCAAAGCACGGCAAGCCAAAGGCTGCCCCAGCACGTCCGACAAGCAAAGTTGTTGGCCATCATTCCACTCTTCTGGCCACGGCCTGGCCAATGCGGGTTCCAGCTCCTTGTCCCCTCGCAGATACCCCGCCGCCTCTGCCAAACTGGCAACCCCGTAGACCTGCAGGTCAGGAACATGGGCCGCCATTTCTGCGCTCTGCGCAGGCAAAAGCAAACAAAGCTCCGGATGCCGACGCGCCATACCCAGGGCAATCGTTAGCGCACTCTGCACAGGAACCACGGCCCCCGTCAAAGACAACTCCCCGGCCATGACATAGCGCTCCAGACCGATAATCGCTTGCTCGCGCTGCTTATCATCTGGGCGGCTCAACTGCCCGCTGGCCAATAAAATCGCCAGAGCCACAGGCAAATCAAAACGCCCCGAATCTTTGGGCAAATCAGCAGGAGCCAGATTGATAGTCAGTCGGGCAGCGGGAAAGTCAAAACCACTGGCTTGCAAGGCAGCCCGTATACGCTCCCGGCTTTCGCGAATACCGGCATCAGGCAAACCAACAATATTAAAGGCGGGCAATCCCGGGGCGACATGCGCCTCGACACGTACGTCTATAAAATCCAGGCCCGACAAGGCACAACTGTTCAACACGGCCAAGGACATATGCCCTTCTCCCTTTCCAAGGCAAACATTCAGTCTGCCCGCCAAGAGAAATAGTCTCCAGATGCCTGTCTTAAAACATCACTGCGTACTTGTACGGCCCCAGGGTCTTACTGAACCTGCACACCCATGGAGCTGACCAGCTGGACGGCCTGCTCTACGGACAAACATGCGCCTTGGAAAGAGTTATTCAATTCGTACAAGGTGATGCTGCCCAGTTCCACACTGCGAAGGTCTGCTCCCTTGAAGTTCACCCCTCTCAAGCTGGCGCCCCTCAAACTGCCGCCTTCAAATACGGCATCCTGAAAATTGCAGCCGCCCAAGTCCGCATCGGAGAAATCCAGTTGCACCAGATTTTGCTTACGGAAATTAATGGCGCGCAAAGTAGCACCCACCAGCTTGCACTCGCGCAGGCTCAGGTCCAAACCACGGGTTTCGTTGAAAACAGCACCGCTTAGCTTGGAACCCTCGATCTGCAAGGAAGCGATTTGGGTGCGCACCCACTTGCTCAAGTGCAGATCACAAACCCTAAAACACGCCGAACTGAGATCAGCCAAGCTGAAATCCGCTTGACCCAGCTTGCAACGCTGCCAGACCGTGTCTTGCAAATGCGCCCGTGTAAAGCGGGTATTCAAAAAACTGCAGCCCGAAAACTGCAAACCATCCAGCTCCAGACCCGACAGATCCTCATCATCAAAACTGCAGTTCTCGAAACTCAAAGACTCATGGGAGGCGGCCAAAAGATCAACCAGTTCATCTCTTGTGATCTGGACATTACTGACGAGCATGCTGCTTTTCCTTCAAAAAAAACTGAGCCAGCTTTATTGAGCTGGCTCTTTCATGATCTGTTTCGTCTAATCCGGCACTGATCTGAACAAGGCCTAACGGCCATTAGGCAAACCCAAATGCGACAAGCGCCATGCAATGATCAAACCCAATACGGCAAAACTAACCGTCGCGACCCAAGCCCATTGCCATCCACCCAAAGCATGTACAACCGACGCCACAACAGGGGGGCCCACAAACTGACCCAGAGAAGAACATTGCTGTACCCAGCCCACCGAGGTCGAAGTGGTCTCCGGCGAAGGTGCTGCCGTGACCGACAGGAAGAACAAGGTAGCTGGAATCAAGCCGCCCACAATCGAAAACAGCAGGATGGCGACAAACTGAACCGCCAAGCTTTGTGTCAGCCCAAACGCAAGAACCGCACATGCGATCATGCCCAAGTAGCCTGCCTGCAGCAGCCTATGAGGTGGGATACCTGCATGCAAACAGCGCCCTGCCCCCAGATTACCCACGACATTCCCGGCAGCAATCGAGGCTGTCAGCAAACCGGCGGTGCCGACTGCTATCTGCGCCTGATTGTAAATAGTGGGCATGAAACCCACGACCGCTGCCCATTGCGCCGCGTACACACCAAAGGCCAAAGCCAGCAACCAAACCCGGCCGGAGCTTAAAGTCGTGCGTAGCAGACTGGACCAGCGGTGAGCAGAGGTGTGCTGCGCCGCACTCCTGGTTTGAGTCTGAGAATCCGGTGGCACCAGAAGGAAGGTCAAAATCATGAAGATGGCTGTCAAGATACCCAGAACCACCCACAAGGTACGCCAGGAGCCAACTGCCAACCAGGCCGCGCCAGCCCACAGCATCAAGACTGCCCCGGCGGGCATATAACAGCCCCACAGCCCCATGACTCGGCTCAAACGCGCCGCATCAGTAATACGTTTGATCAAGGCGGGAATAGGTAGCACCACCATCAGAAAGCCGCAGCCTTCTATCATGCGGCCCAGCAACACCAGCGTGCTATGTTCAAACAAGGAGCCGATTAACGAGGCCAGACTCAAAATACCCAGCCCCGTCAAAATGCAGCGACGCAGACCAATTTTCTCGGAGATCAGGCCTATGCATAGCCCCAGCAACATCCCGGCCATTTGCACACTGGCCAGCAGAAAACCTGACTGCACCAGGTCCATGCCCAGTTCGCGCTGCATAAAAGGCAAAGCCGGGGGTACTTTCCACACATGCAGTGCAGCGCACACCCCGGTCAAGACAAGAAAGACAGCAATAAAAAAGGGGCTGGCCGATTGTTTGCCCCCAGGCCTGGTGACTGTATTCAAATGAAGTGATCAGCCTTGGCTGCCCTCTTGAGCAGAGGTGTCACCATCTTGAGGAACAGGAGTTTGACGCCCTTCCAGGGCTTGCAAACGTGTTTCCAGAGCCGCCACACGAGCCAATGCGCGTTCCAGCATCAGCTTGTAGGTATCAAACTCTTCACGAGTAACCAGGTCCATACGGTTGAAGGCCTGACCCATAAAGGCTTTTACATTGCGCTCAATATCGGCAGCCGGACTTTTGGCGATCAGCTCCGAGACGTTTTTTTGCAGATCTTCCAGCCATTCGCTACGATTAATCATGGTCCTCTCCTGAAAATATTGACACTACCAGCAGTATAGAAAAAGCGGGTGCCAAAGGCACCCGCTTTTTGCATTTGGCCTGACAATCAGCCGAATTATTCAAGCCTTAAGGTTTGGCTTGTTCCGAAGGCACGGAAGATGGCGAGGAATCAACACCATTACCCAGCTTGTCCTGGATGGCTTTGTCAGCCTTGGCAGCACCATCTTTAATGGCATCACCCGTACGGCTGGCAGCATCGGCTACTGCATCCTTGGCTTCACCAGCTTTTTCAGCGACTTTATCGCCAGCAGCCTTGGCATCTTCCTTCAAGGAGTTGGTATTTTCCTTGGCGTTTTCTTTCTGTTCCTCTGCTTCTTTTTTGACGTCGTCAGCAACTTTAGCGGCGTCCTGCTTCAGTTCTTCCGTTTTTTGCTCCAGGGACTTGTCAGCCTCTGGTGCGGGTGGAGTGGCAGGTGCTGTCGATTGTGGAGCAGCGACAGGAGCAGGTGGCGCGCTCGTAGCGGCTTTGTCGTCCTCTTTGGAACACGCAGCCAAAAGAGTCATCGAAGCAGCAGCGGCCATGACAGCAAAATGAGCACGAGTCAGTTTCATAAGATTTCCTTCCTACTATTCCAAGGTCGCTAGATAGAATGGGCCGATGCCTGGTGCGACTTCCGGCTCGGCCTTGGGTCTGTTACAACTCCCCTAGAAGCCATTCTATCGGTGCTGAGCACACAGACCAATCTATTAGTGTAAATCCTGATTTCAATTATTCTGACGATATAGCTCAAGCTTCATGACAAACCCTTTAACAACAAGCACCTAGCAAGCGACCAGGTTCCTATACGCTGTTACAAATGGAATCCCTCATGGGGCTACAGCCGGGGTTTGTTACATATTTGCCAATTAAATTGGCCTGTTTTCAATTACTTAGGCGGCTAAGGTAGCCAGATCGATGCGCTCGGCACGGTTCAAGGCACTGGCAACTTTCACGCGCAAGGCATTGGAATGCGATAGGCGCACTTCCTTTTTCACATCCAGCAGTTGCTGCGGATGCATGGAGAATTCTTTCAGGCCCAGCCCCAGCAACATGCGAGTCACCGACGCATCCCCCGCCATTTCCCCACAGACCGCCACCGGTTTGCCGGCACGGTCGGCCGCGTTGATCGTGTGTGCAATCAAACGCAAGACGGCGGGGTGCATGGGGTCGTACAGGCTGGCAACCTCAGCATCGCCCCGGTCTACAGCCAGAACATATTGAATCAAGTCATTGGTGCCGATGGACAGGAAATCCAGTTCCTGTACAAAGGGCTCAATGGCAATGGCGATGGCGGGCACTTCCACCATGGCCCCCAATAAATAGTTCCGTGCGAATGGGGTACCGGATTTTTCCAGTTCCCGAGCTGCCGACTCAATAGCCTGACGACTGGCATGCACCTCGTTCATGGAGGAAATCATGGGGATCAAAATACGGATTTGTCCATGCAAGCTGGCACGCAATAAAGCACGTAGCTGGGTGGCAAACATCTCGGGCTTGTCCAGACAGTAGCGAATTGCACGCAAGCCCAAGGCCGGGTTAGTCGCTACCGTGGCGTCTCCATCCAGAGTTTTATCAGCCCCAATATCCAGTGTACGGATAGTGACGACCTTGCCCTTCATGGCTTTCACCACGCGGGAGTACGCTTCGTACTGTTCCTGCTCGGAAGGCAAATCCGTGCGTCCCATGAACAAAAACTCGCTGCGGAACAAGCCAATGCCATCGGCGCCGGCTTTCAAAGCCAGCTCCGCCTCCTCGGGAAGCTCGATATTGGCTTCCAGGCGGACGTTGATCCCATCCAATGTCATCGCTGGAGCATCCAGCAATTCTTCCAGTTCGGCCCGTTCGCGACGATAGGCTTCCTGCCGCTCCCGGTATTCAGCCAGCACTTGCTCCGACGGGTTCACAATTACCGCACCCGAGAAGCCGTCCACAATCAGAAAGTCGCCATCGCGAATCAGACTGCGGAAGCTGCCCAAACCCACTACTGCAGGAACACTCAAGCTGCGAGCCACAATCGCTGTATGCGAGGTGGGCCCACCCAAATCCGTCAGAAAACCGGCGAAATGACCACCGCGCAAGCGCAGCATGTCTGCCGGGGAAATGTCGCGTGCTACCACAATCAGCGGCTCTTCCTGAACGGCTGAAAAACCAGGCAGCAAAGCAGGCTTGCCTGCCAGAACGCGCAATACGCGCTCGATAACCTGGCGTACATCAGCACCACGCTCGCGCAGGTATTCGTCTTCCATTTGAGAGAACTGCTCAACCAGCATCTGACCTTGTGAGGTCAGCGCCCACTCCGCGTTGTAGTGACGCTCGGCAATGATGGCGCAGGTTTGCTGCGTCAGCATGGGATCGTCCAGAAGCAGACTGTGCACTGTCAGGATAGGTGCAAGCTCGCGTGGAGCATCTACAGGTAGCTGGTCAACCATGGCACGAAGTTCGTCACGAGTACTGGCCATGGCGCTAAGCAGGCGCTGGCTTTCAGAATCGACGTCTTCGGCCGCAATCCGGTAATGAGGGACTTCCAGTGCTGCTGCGCTCATTACCACGGCTTTGGCAATGGCATACCCCTTACCGACTGCTTGGCCTTGAGCGGTAAACATCGCGGACAAATCAGACGCCGGGGTTCGAGCTGCAGCACTATTCATGACCAGATTTCTTCCTTATTCGTTTTCACCAAACTTGGCGTCAAACAA
The DNA here is from genome assembly GCF_032063905.1 of Alcaligenes phenolicus. NCBI lineage: Bacteria > Pseudomonadati > Pseudomonadota > Betaproteobacteria > Burkholderiales > Alcaligenaceae > Alcaligenes > Alcaligenes phenolicus. The sequence goes on along the minus strand of NZ_DAMBOE010000004.1, from coordinate 72,645 downwards.
CGCCTGAATATCATTGAGGGCCTGATCGGCATCGTCACCCTGGGCATCGACAACCACAGTGACCCCCATTCCGGCGGCCAGCATCATGACACCCATAATACTTTTTGCATTCACGCGCTGAGAACCACGCGCGATAAAAATCTCACTGCTATAACGGCCGGCCAACTGGGTAAGCTTGGCTGCTGCCCGTGCATGAAGACCTAATTTATTACTGATCGTGATGGATACGCTAGGCATAAGGGCAACTGGAAAAATGAAAGTGAAAATTCAAATTAGCAATGGCAGTCGGCGTGGACAATGCCACGCAATGCACCTGCCATGACATCCTGAGCGAACTGCTCGGGATTGTCACGTCGCTCGGTCAAGGCTTTCAACACCATGCACATATTGGTGCCGGTCAATAAATAAGCGCCCTGCCCTTGATCTTGCAAAGCTTGCTGGACTCGACGTGCCACATTAAAGGGGGTGGCGCCGTAAAGGTCACACAGTATCAGTGTGGCGGGCGAGTCCGGCGCTTGCGTTTGCAGCTGCCCCAGCAAGCGGTCTACCGCCGTATCCGTGCATTCGTCGGCCTGAATGTCAAAGACAAACAGATCAGGCTTTTCACCCAGGACGTGCTCGGCACAGCTGGCAAACGCACTGGCCAGGGGCTCGTGCATGATCAAGGCAAGGCGTATCACGCGCGTCCCGTCGCTTGTTCGACGGCCTCGGCAAAACGCTGTGCAACGTCAAAACCTGTCTGCTCAGTAATTTCAACGAAACAGGTGGGGCTGGTCACATTGATTTCCGTGACATAGTCACCAATCACATCCAGACCAATCAGCAGCAAGCCACGTGCGGCCAGCACAGGGCCCAGGGTACGGGCAATGTGCCAGTCGTGTTCGGACAATGGCTGGGCGACCCCGCGACCACCTGCGGCCAGATTGCCGCGTGTCTCGCCCGCCAGGGGAATACGAGCCAGGGCGTAAGGTACAGGTTCGCCGTCGATGATCAGGATGCGCTTGTCACCCTTGACGATTTCAGGGATGTAGCGCTGCGCCATAATGGTTTGCGTACCATTGGCTGTCAGCGTTTCCAGGATCGCACCCAGATTGGGCTCGGGATCTTGCAGACGGAAAATACCCATGCCGCCCATGCCATCCAGCGGCTTGACGATCACATCCTTGTGTTCCTGGTGAAAGGCGCGCAAACGGGCCATGTCACGGGTGACCAAGGTGGGTGGGGTAAATTCCGGAAATTCGGTAATAGCGAGTTTTTCGGGGTGATTGCGAATGGCCGCGCCCGAATTGAATACCTTGGCCCCCTGCTCCTGCGCAAAGCTGAGCAAGTGCGTGGAATAGGAGTACTCCATATCGAAAGGCGGGTCTTTGCGCATGATGACTGCGTCAAAGGCATTCAATTCCTGCTCGGTGGCAGGTTCGGGATGTGTCCACCACGAAGGCGCACGCAAATCGGCATCTGCAGCAATGCTGACAGCCTGACTGCGCGTACGAACCCGGCTTTGGGAAATGTACAAATCAGACTGCAAGGTTACGCTGACGCGATGACCACGCGCCAGGAATGCACGCATCATGGCAACGGAGGAATCCTTGTAAGCCGACAGGCTGGGCAAGGGATCAATGATGAATAAAACGTGCATATGACACCTAGAGAAAAACGCCTTTGCAGCCGGGCTGCAAAGGCGATTGTGCCCGACCCGCTACTTGGGAGCGAGTCGAGCGACGCATAATGCTCCTGGGCGGATCCAGGCAGTATCGTGCAAGAGTATCAGGACGCTTTCTTGCGAGGCGCCAAGACCATGACCATTTGACGGCCTTCCAGCTTGGGCATGGCTTCTACCTGACAGATTTCGCTGACTTCGTCGCGAATCCGTTCCAGTACGCGCATACCCAGTTCCTGGTGAGCCATTTCACGACCACGGAAACGCAAGGTCACTTTAACCTTGTCGCCATCATCAATAAAACGCTTCACATTACGCAGCTTGACCTGGTAGTCGCCTTCATCCGTACCGGGACGGAATTTGACTTCCTTGATCTGAATGATTTTCTGCTTGGCCTTGGCTTCTTGTTGACGTTTCTGTTCCTGATAGCGGAATTTGCCGTAGTCCATCAAACGGCACACCGGTGGTACAGCCGCAGGGGCGATTTCCACCAGATCCACATCATGCTGTTCTGCCATTGCCAAGGCGTCAGGCACCTTGACGATACCTAGCTGCTCACCCTCGACTCCAATGAGTCGCACCTCTGGAATACGAATTTCACCATTGATGCGATGTTTTTTCTCGGTTGCGATGTCGAAAACTCCTAAAAATGTCGATAAAAACGATAGCGTTCCTGTTTTACTGACGGCTATCGATCTCTTGCTTCAATCGTGCTGAAAAATCGGCTATTGGCATGACGCCCAAGTCCACGCCACCACGCGCACGCACGGCGACTGCGCCGTTTTCACGCTCTTTTTCACCCACGACCAGAATATAGGGCACTTTTTGCATACTGTGCTCACGGATTTTACGAGTGATTTTTTCACCACGCAAATCAGAGGAGGCACGGAATCCCATTTTCTTCAGGTTTTGCGCCACGGATTGAGCATAATCGGCTGAACTTTCGGAAATGCAGCATACCACCACATGCTCCGGGGCCAACCAGGCAGGCAAGGCACCGGCGTGGTTTTCAATCAGCATGCCGATAAAGCGCTCGAAGGAACCCAAAATAGCACGATGCAACATGACAGGCACACGGCGCTGATCCTGGGCATCCACATACTCGGCACCCAAGCGGGCCGGCATGGAGAAGTCCACCTGGATGGTGCCGCACTGCCAATGACGACCAATGGCGTCTTTCAGCGTGTACTCAATCTTCGGACCGTAGAAAGCGCCCTCGCCTTCCGAGATCTCGAACTCGCAGCCGGTACGGCGCAAGCTTTCGATCAGGGCTTGTTCAGCCTTGTCCCAAACCGCATCGTCACCGATACGCTTTTCCGGGCGAGTAGCCACTTTGTACAGAATTTCGGTAAAGCCAAAGTCCGCGTAGACGGCTTGCAGCTGAGCGGTAAAGGCGGCGCACTCGTCTTGCAGTTGGTCTTCGGTACAGAAAATGTGGCCGTCGTCTTGGGTAAAGCCGCGTACACGCATCATGCCGTGCAAGGCACCCGAGGGTTCGTTGCGATGACACTGACCGAACTCGCCGTAGCGGATAGGCAGTTCACGGTAGGAATGCAGACCGGAATTGAAGATCTGCACGTGACCGGGGCAGTTCATGGGCTTCAAGCCGTAAACACGATTCTCCGACTCGGTCGTGAACATGTTTTCAGCGTAGTTGTCCCAGTGACCGGTTTTCTTCCACAGCGACAAATCCAGAATTTGCGGTGCTTTCACTTCCTGGTAGCCATTATCCTGATAGACACGGCGAATATATTGCTCGACCTGCTGCCAGATCACCCAGCCTTTGGGGTGCCAGAAAATCAGACCGGGGGCCTCTTCCTGGAAGTGGAACAAATCCAGCTCACGGCCCAGTTTGCGGTGGTCGCGGCGCTCGGCCTCTTCCAGCATGGTCAGATAAGCTTGTTGATCTTCCTTGGTCGCCCAGGCAGTCCCGTAAATGCGTTGCAGCATTTCGTTATTGCTGTCGCCACGCCAATAAGCCCCGGCTACTTTCATCAGCTTGAATACTTTCAGCTTGCCTGTAGATGGCACGTGAGGGCCACGGCACAAGTCAATGAAATCGCCTTCGCGGTACAGGCTGATCGGTTCGTTGGACGGAATGGAGGCAATGATCTCTGCCTTGTAGTCCTCGCCAATGCTCTTGAAGAACTCGACGGCATCGTCACGCAACCACTCTTCGCGGGTAACCACTTCGTCTTTCTTGGCCAGTTCCGCCATTTTCTTTTCAATGGCTTCCAGATCCTCGGGCGTAAAGGCACGCTTGTAGGAAAAGTCGTAATAAAAGCCGTTGTCAATCACCGGGCCAATGGTGACTTGGGCATCCGGAAACAAGCTCTTGACCGCGTAAGCCAGCAAGTGGGCGGTGGAGTGACGAATCAAATCCAGACCGTCAGCGTCCTTGGCGGTGATGATGGCCAAATTGCTGTCCTGGTCGATCACATACGAGGTATCCACCAGACGCGACTCGGTGCCGGGCGTGCCGACACGGCCAGCCAGGGCTGCGCGGCCCAGGCCAGTACCAATCGAGTTCGCCACTTCGCTGACGGAAACCGGGCCCTCAAACTCTCGCTGGGAGCCATCGGGCAGTGTGATTCGGACCATAACACTTCCTGAAATAAAAAACGCGGCCTTGAAAAAGCCGCGCTTTTGAATTGAACGTTCTTGGAAAGCAAACGAAACGCTACGCGGCCACGGCTAGATTTGCCGACGGGTAGTTCGCGTTGAGTTCATAAGATTCTGCTTCCCAAATAACACATTTGATTGGATAAGTTTATCACCTTCGCCCGCTATCGCGGCGTTGTATCGCCACAAAAACCACATTTGACAAAGAATTCAGTCCATCCGGGGATACCAGCTACGGTAAAAGGCCCATTCTTCGGACTCCGAACCATCTTTCATCAAGCAGGTTCCATAGGCACCACGCCCACTTTCATGAACAATGGTTTGTCCGCCCATGCGCTGACAAAAAGTGGAAGCCAGGTTGGCCTGCCCGACTGGTTTGGTGGCCGTTTGGGTGGAGCTGGCGCATGCCGACAACATCAAAGAACCTGCGCAGGCAGAAACTAAGCGGAAAAACATGATTTCCTTCTCCTTGACCTGATGTTTGCTGATGCCTGACAAGTCATTCGAGATGAAGACTGCCCAGGCCGCGTCTGCTGTTAGCGCAGGGTTAAAACCATCAAGCGCTGGTCGCGAAACAGATCGTGGAAGTAGCTTACTACACTTGTTTGATATGAAAAGTGTGCGAAGGCGAGCGTGCAGCAAAAGCAACACGTCAAGTAAAAGAAGCTACTGAAATCAAGCGTAAATATCAGTGCTTTATTGCAAAGCACGACAAGGCTGGGTGTAGATCAAGAGCGATGCAGCCAAAAAGACAACAAAATAAAGCCCAAAATACCGCAGCCAGCCAGCATTAATACCATAGGTACATAATCGATCAGATTCGAGGCATTAATCATGGCGTACATCCCAAAGTCCCAACTAAAACAAGCTTGAGAGTATGGTAGCGGGCCACCTTCAGAACATGAAGTCAACGATTGTCAAGATCCGACACAGAGACAACACAAAGACTAGGATTAGGCTACATAAGCTTACTTTTGCGGCAAAAATCTTCGCAAAAGTGCATAACATGCAACAAAAGGCCAGGAAAAGACGTTTTGTGCCCGCCACCTATCCATTGAGCATTGTAAAAATGGCGTAAACCACAGGGACAGCCAAGGGGGTAATCATTAATAAAGCCGTATCACGCTTCCATGTCCTGGGACGGGTATAACAGAGTGTGACTCCCAGCAGGACTGTCACCAGCAGATACAAGCCAATAATAATGATAGTGGCTGCCATATCCTCTCCCCTTTGTGATTTGTTTTGCTGTGCTTTTGGTATTTACAAAGTCAGAGCTTGTGCTGCGTCTTGTCCGAACATGGGCGGAAAGGTATTGGCCGCCCACTGCCCTAATCGTGCCGCCGCTGCCTGGCTAGCCAACTTTAGGGCTTCTGATGGCTCCAGCCCCCTTTTCCAGGCCAGGGCAAAGCTGGATAAAAAGGCGTCTCCTGCCCCCACCGTTGAGCACACCGCCACCTTGCACGCAGGTTCCACATACTGCTGACCATTAACAGCCAACACCGCCCCCTGGACACCCAAGGTGATCAGCAAGGCTTGTTGAGAATGGTGTTGCAGACGCGTAGCCAGCTCGCACGCTTCCTGAATCGATAGCTCCAGCTGAATATCGGCACCCTGAACGCCTGCCAGCATTTGGGCCTCTACCGCATTCAAGCCCAGCACATCTGCTCGTGCGTAGACCTGCTTGAACCCCTGATCTTGATGCTGCAAACACGCCACACTGGGATTCACTACCAGGCAGGCCGAAGTATCATTTCTGTCTGCCAAGGCCTGCGCCAAACTTTCCATAGGCTGCAAGGCCAAGGGAGCCACATAAATCAGGTCCGCTTGCAGATCTTGAGCCTGAACACGCAGGCAGGCATTTGCCCCACGTCGCGCCAGCACCGAAGCACTCCCGGACGGCTCAACCAGAACGATGGCTTTACCTGTGGGCTCATCAGAACAGACCTGCATGCTGCTGACATCAATCCCCAACTGCTCGATATGTGCACGCAAACGATCACCCAGGCCGTCTCGACCCAGTGCCCCAAGCAGCCGAACCGATTCTCCTTGCTCCATGAAGCTGGCTGTCGCATTAAGCGCCCCACCACCTGGATACAAGTCGATCGAGCCCACTTCCTGTTTGTCGCCACGCGCCAGCTCGGCTGGCATGCCTGAGACCACAATATCAACGGTAATACTGCCAATCGCTACAAGCTGCACCCTGAACCTCGGCCATGAAAAAGAGAGCATGAATCTGCTTGGAGCAGTATACCCACGGGCGCAAGCAGATAGTCTATGGTGGAAAATCAGGGCTGGGGGAGCCGTGCAAAGCCGAACAAGCGCACACATCTTTTCAACCTGTCTGTGGGCTCAGAAGAAGCCGACTAATAGTTGATGCAACAGACATCACAAAAATCTGGCTCAAGATAAAAAGACGTGCTAAATTACTGTTCATCCATACAGCAAAAAAGAAGCATCATGTCCTATACCATCACTTTGCACGACGCTCCTTCCGATATCACCGAACGCGGCCGCCGCGAGGCTGAGGAGCGTTTTCGCCGCAGCTTAGAAAAAGTCATGCAAGGCCCGGAGGCCGTGGTCCAGGCCTATCGAGCGTGGCAACTGGCCGAAGAAACGGCGGAGACGGAATTGTCCGGGGAAGACATTGCCCTGGCCAAAAAATGGATTGCCGCCGCCACGCGCGCCATGAGTGATGGCTTTCGTGATCTGGGCGAGTCCGAAGCGTACTTTGAGGTCCGTATCGAACGCTAATATAAAAGCCAGCAAATAGCTGGCTTTTATGATCTGGCATCAGGACTTTGCCGAAGGGTGGTCACGGCGCATCAGCTCCCACTCCTCGATCACCGTGCCATCCGGCAAGGTGCACATGCCCACTTGCCCTGTTGGTGTGTTGACGATATCCAAACGCCCGCCCTTCTCCACGCAATAAGCCGAGGCCGGATTGGCAATACCCACGGGTGGCTGTGTCGAGGCTTGATTGGCGCAAGCAGACAAGACGCCGACCAGTCCCAGGATTCACCATTTCTTCATCGTGTTCTCCGGATAAATTCTGTACTGCAGTGTACTGTGTGCGGACTAATTTTCAGGCTGATCTTTTGGTGCTGTCAAAGGATTGGAAATATTTTCCCAGTGCTGGCAGTGAACTGAACGGTGTTCACCGTGTGGAATGAGCTTGCAATCCATGCCGACCTTGGCTTTGCCATCTACAAAGGGAGAGGCGAAATCATAACGGGCCGGAGTCCAGATTTGCAGTGACTGTTCGTGAAAGCCCATCTTCCCCTTGGCGACGAAACGGGCCAGACCTTCTTCAAAATAATCAGGGCCATTGTCGTAAATAAAGGGGCGCAGAACTGCTGCGCCCTTCTCATTCACATAAACCCAGCCTTGTTCATCCTGTATCAGGCTTTGCCCTTGAGCGACGGGGACAAATGCAGGCAGTAGCGCCAACATCAAAACGGGCAGGGTTGAAACAACCCTACGCCCGGATCCCAGTCCAGCAGCTTGCAACCCTGCAATTACCGTTGCTGTTGCTGTTGCTGTTGCTGTTGCTGTTGCCGTTGCCGTTGCCGTTGCCGTTGCCGTTGCCGTACCAGTATCCACGAATGAACCTATGCCATTGCTCATATCGCGTACAGTTTCCACCTTGGCCACCACACTAATACGATTACTGGCACCAGTCCCAGTCCCAGTCCCAGTCCCAGTCTTACAGCTTGCGCGCTTCAAACGAAATAATCCCGTCAGTATCCTGAGGCGTCTTGCCATACTGATACCCGCCAGAAATGACGATCTCGCCAAATCCCAACTGCTCCAGCGCCATGCGCAGCTCCTGAACACCCCACCACCGCAGCGAGAACTGTTCCAGCTGGGTTTCCAGCAAGACACCATGCTCCCACAGCTCGTAACGATGCATTTCGCGAGTCACCTGAGCGCAGTAGTCTTTTTCCAGGGCTGTGGCATTCAGGGTAATCAGCCCATGCGGAGGAGCTGACCAGGTCCGCATACCAGACTGCACACTCACAATCGCCGCCACCGGGTCCAGATCCAGCAACAGCCGTCCACCTGGCTTCAGGCTGGCATGAAAACGGCTTAGCGCGGCCATGCCTTGCTCAAACGAATCCAGAAGCTGAAAAGAGCCAGCCGGCACCACAATCGCCTCCAAAGGACGATGTGCCGTAAAGTCCGTAAAGCCCGCCAATTGAAGCTTCGTATTCAAAGACCGCAGTCCCAATTCACGCTGGCAATAATCCAGCATTTCCTGCGACAGATCGAAGCCGCTGATATCCAGCCCCGCCTGCAACAAGGGAATCAGAATGCGCCCTGTTCCTACTGCGGGTTCCAGAATGGGCCCGCTTGTGCCCTGCAAGCGCTCCAGGTAGTACTCCACATCCCCGAAAGAGCGTCCTACCGGCTTATCCAGGTGATACACCAAAGAAGCCAGCTTGCCATAGCGATTGTTCATCATTGTTCTACATCCTGCTATTTGTCTTACTCAACAGCCTGAACACGCATTTCGGCGCCTTCCACCGCCAAGACCACAACCGCAGCGCCCTGCTCCAGATTTTGGGTCGCTGTGGCACTGTAATAACTATCGTTGAGCCGAATACGTCCCCGGCCGTTCACAAAGCTTTCGCTGACCTGCGCGCGAGCCCCCACATAGGCGCTCAAGCCGGTATTCAAAATATCAGGCTGATTGGCCCGGCTGCGTCGTTGCCAACGCACACCAACGACCACCCACCCCAACATCGCCACGGCCAGAATCAACCATTGCAACCAGGAGGGAGCATCCGGCCAGGCGGCGGCAAACAAGCCCACCGTCAAAGCCCCCAAACCCAGCCACAGCAGATAAACGCCAGAGATGACGACCTCGGCAGCGATCAGCACGACGCCAGACACCAGCCAGTACCAAAAGGAATCAAAAATGAATGACAAGATCAGCACCTCCAGCTATCCGCTTAGCCTTGTCCCAACTTGCTGCCGGTGGTCTTGAGCAGCTCGGTCACACCTGCCACCGCACCGGTAATGCCGCTGGCCTCCAAAGGCATCAGCACCAGCTTGCTATTGGGGCCCGTGCCCACATCACGCAAGGCTTCCACATACTTCAGGCCCACAAAGTATTGCAGGGCTTGTACATCACCGCTCTTGATGGCTTCGGACACTTCGCGGGTTGCACGGGCTTCGGCCTCGGCTTCACGCTCACGCGCTTCGGCACGCAAGATAGCGGATTGCTTTTCACCCTCGGCACGCAACACAGCCGCTTGCTTCTCGCCTTCGGCCTGCAGCACTTCGGCTTCTTTCTGGCCGCTGGCCTTGGTCACGGCAGCACGACGATGACGCTCAGCCGTCATCTGCAGGTTCATGGCTTCCTGCAACTCGGGAGCCATATTCAAATCACGGATTTCCACACGGGTAACTTTCACCCCCCAAGGTGTCGTCGCTGCATCCACCGCTGCCAGCAGGCGATCGTTAATCACTTCGCGATTGGACAGCATGTGATCCAGTTCCATCGAACCCAGGACCGAACGCAAGTTGGTGGTGGTCAGGTTCACAATCGCCATTTCCAGGTGATCAATTTCATAGGCAGCCTGGGCGGCATTGTCGATGCGATAAAACACGACACCGTCAGCCGTCACGGCCACGTTGTCGCGGGAAATCACATTTTGCGAGGGAACATCCAGCACGGATTCCATCATTTTGAGCTTGCGGCCCACGCGGTCCATAAAAGGGACCAGCAAGGACAAGCCCGGCGTCAGGGTGCGGGTGTAGCGACCAAAGCGCTCGACCGTCCATTGCTGGCCCTGAGGCACAACTTTGACCCCAGCCATCACCACGACCACAGCCAAGAACGCCAACATCACCACAAAAGTAAAGGAGCCACTCATGTCGTCACCATCTCCAAGAACACAACTAAAAAAGCGATTCTAGCCCAGCCTTAATGACAGATCTGCTAAAGCGGATGTTTGACCGCCCTATAGCCTATTCATGCCCCATTTGACCGGGCAGGAGCTAAAGAGAAATGCGGACAAGCTAGACGAAAGGGGCGCAGCCGGAGAAAACCGTTGCGCCTTTAAGGACAGACAGAACCAAAAAACGAGCGGCTGACTCAATTCAAAATATCGTACAAACGGAAAATCCACAGCCCTTTATAGACTATCGTCAGCACCACCAAGGCCGCCTGATAGCGCTTGCTGGGCACCACCATGGCGATCAGACCCATGACAATGAACACGGCTTGCTGCAAGGGGTATTCCACACCCAGCGACAAGAAATACTCTTTTCCTTTAATAGCTGTATCGACCAGATCCATGACCTGAATCAGCACAAAAAAGCCGTAAAGCGAGCGCCGCCGGGTCTGGAAATAATCCTCGAACCCCCGGTATTCCTCCATATTGGACGGAAACAGCAAGGACGCCATGATGGCAAAAACACAGGTATACAGAATCAGGAAAAAATACAGCTGAAAAGACCAGACCTGCACTTTCACCAGACTGAACTCATACCACCAAAAATGGATAATCGTCAGGAACAGATACAGCACCCACCCCAGATGAATGGGATAAATACGCTTGGCTTTGGGGTGTTGGATGAATTCAGAGACGCCTACGATCAGTCTGGAAATGCTGATACCCAGCACCATGCCAATGATGATACGTACGTGGACAAAATGCTCTGGATGGATCAACTCTGGCGACACGCGCTGTCCTTGCAAAGTGGCTAATCCTGGCACACCTTAACAGAGTCATTGCAGGGCTCCAAGCGCGTAATTTCCCGCTAAGAGCCCTGATATTTGCGTGATTATCTTTCGTCCCTTCGTCAAAATCAGACTGCTCTTTTGCCGAAGGAAACGGTCAAGCCTTAATAACGCGGCGCAGGCGCGTATTGCCCATTGCCTTTGTCAGCAGGAAAAGGATTGGGCGACTGCCCGGCAGTTGGAGCCGGAGTCACCGGACGCACTTCGTAAAGCACCGTACCGATCACACCGATATTGCGTTTGTCACCCGCCAAGGTGTTCGCTGCATAGGCTCTATCCTTGCCGGAGAAGCGGAAAGCGGCCACTTCGTCAGCACTTTTACGAAAGCCCTCGATGCGCAAGACGGCCCCGGCCTGCAAGAGATAGCCGTTATAGCTGCGGCTGCCCGGCTTGCCCGACAAGACATCCAGACCATCTACCGTAGTGATGATTTCATAAGACGTAGCGCTGCGATTGGTATAGACCAGAACGTAACGTTCCCCTGCCTTGCCTGCCAGCTGATGGTTTTTCTGCCCGATGCTGCTGAAAATCGTCAAAGGCGTGTCGCGCCCATCATGCACAGACAATTCCACCTTGCCTTGATCCAGCAAAATACTGCGCTGGGCATCCAGGTTTTGGCCCAAAGCCTGGCGAATACTGCGTTCATCAGAATAGGCTAATTGCAGCTCATCACGCAGAGGCTCGACGCGCTGAGCCTGGACCGAATAAGCTCGTGACTCACGCCCTTCTCCCCATTGCGTACCCAAAGTCGAGGCCGTCTGTGGGGCTGCCGCAGAGACCGCCTCACGCTGTGCCGATTGTTGAGGCAAACTGCTGCAAGCCGATAGCAACAAAGCAGCCGCCAGCACGCTCCACCGCCCACGATGACGTGCGAATAATGTTGATTGAGACAGACTCATGCGCTTCCCCTTTTTGTCAGTACAAGTGCCATGACAAGCCCCTGTTGAGCGCGAGTATTCCTGATCTCTCTGCGTTTGTGACGTCAGCAAATTTCTAAATTGAAATCGCCTGTATCAGGAAAAATCAGTAAGGCAGCAAACCAAGCCTCACAAACCGGCCTACTATGAACATCATTCCTTCTCACGAGACGCAAGTATGGATATTCAGAACCTACCCTTTTGCACCGTTAACTGGTCCGACATTACTCCTACAGAACACAAAGGCGAAACAGGCATGGCTCTGTGGCGCACCCAGCAATTTGGCCCCATTCGCGTACGCATGGTGGAATACAGCCCCGGTTATCTAGCCGACCACTGGTGTGTAAAAGGCCATATGTTGCTGTGTCTGGAAGGCCGGCTGGACACCGAACTGGAAGACGGACGCCGCTTCACCCTGGAGCCGGGACAGTCTTACCATGTGGCTGACAATGCCGAGCCGCACCGTTCTTCCACCCAGACGGGCGCCAAACTCTACATCGTGGATTAAAGCCTGTTACGTAAAAACACCCTTTAGATGGTCGGAACTGGCTATCTAAAGGGTAAACAATCCCTCTGTGCTGACGTTCATTTTTGTCATCTACGCCTCATAATTTGCCCCTCCCGCTTTTTAAAACGGCGATCGCCTCACTCCCCGTAACGGTGGCCCTCACCATGCCGCGTCCTGCATCTGCATAAGATCGCCAGGCAAGCTGCCCAATGCCCCGCTCTGCATCTGCCTCTGCCTCTGCCTCTGCCTCTGCCTCTGCCTCTGCCTCTGCCTCCAACAGGCTAGTTCAGCCTGCAGAAATAATCCTTATTTGATTTGCGCATCGACTTTTCAGCCAAGCACAAATACACTACCAAAACGTTTTGGTTAAGCATAAAATCAAAACCAAATCGTTTTACTCATAAATTCGATAAAAACCTAAAGGACTGCAACAGGCTCTTTAGCACCTGACAATGCAGCACAGGAGACACTGATGAAAGACACCCCCACTGCGCAAGTGGATGAGCTGTATTCCCTTCAGCGCATGATTGCCTTCGGGCTGCAACACGTACTGGTCATGGCCGCTTCCCCTATCGCCGCCGTGTTCTTGATGAGCAAGGCCCTGGGCTTTGATGCTGCCCTGACCACTCAACTGCTGAGCGCCACCTTTCTGGTCTGTGGCATAGGCACCTTGATTCAATCCTTTGGCCCAGCCGGCATAGGCGCCAAGCTGCCGTTTGTGATGTTGCCCGGTGGTGCGCCCATCATCCTGTTCATTCTGATCGCGCAACAAACCGATCTGCCCACCGCCTCCGGGGCGGTGATTCTGTCCGCCCTGCTGTACTTTCTGATCGTCCCCATCTTCAAACGCTTCTTGCGTTACTTCCCCTCGCTGGTGATCGGCGTCATGCTGCTGCTGGTTGCCATCAACCTGGCGCAGATCTCCGGCAAGCTGATTGCCGGCACACCCGGCTCGGCCAATTTCGGTAACACCGACAATTTGCTGCTGGCCCTGATCACCATTGTGTCTACCGTGCTGTTTGCCCGTTTGCTCAAGGGCATGTGCCGCCAGTTGGCCATCTTGCTGGGCTTGATTGTGGGCGCCTTGTCCGCTGCCTTGATGGGCGACATCAGCTTGAGCGGCGTGGACAGTGGCCCGCTGCTGGCCCTGCCATCGCCTTTCCCCTTTGGCCCGCCCAACTTTGATCTGATCGCCGCTTTGCCACTGCTGTTGTTCAGCTTGATTTCCATGGTGGAAGCCACTGGCCAGACCATTGCCTTGAATGAGGTCCTGGGCAAGGAAAACGAGGCGGAACAACAGGCACAAGTGCCTAATACGATCCGTGGCGACGGGCTGGCTTCTTTGCTGGGTGGTATTTTCGGGACCTCGCTGATCATTACCAGTGGTGAAAACATTGGCATCATTCGCGCGACCCAAGTGCGCTCCCGCTATGTCACGGCCGTCGGTGGACTGTTCCTGATTCTGTTTGGTGTGTTCTCGCCGCTATCCGCGCTGATCAGCGTCATTCCTGCCTCTGTCATTGGCGCAACCGGGCTGGTGGTCTTTGCCATTGTCGGCACCATGGGCATAGACATGTTGCGCAAGGTAGACCTGCGCGGCCATGCCGCCATGTATGTGGTTGCCACGGCCCTGGCGGTCGGTTTGCTGCCCATCGTCGTTCCCGGCATTTACGACCAACTTCCCTCCCAAGTGCGATTGCTCTTGTCCAACGGCGTTGCCATGGGTGCTCTGACGGCGGCTGTTTTGAACTACCTGTTCATTCACGTCGGCCAGCGCTCGCCCAAAACCGCCCCCCTTCAACATTCTTGATGAGCTGTGCCATGAATCACGCTTCTTTATTCCAATCCCACGACCTGGCTCAGGCCCGCATTCTGGAACCCGAACACCTCTTGCTGCCGCAAGGACCTGTCAGCGGACACGCTGTACTGATTGAAGAAGGTCGCTTCAGCGATATTGGCACGGTAGAAGAGATAGCCGTCCGTCACCCTGGACTGCCACGTCTGAGCTTGCCCGGCCATTTGCTGATGCCCGGTTTTGTCGATGCACATCATCACGTCACCCAGTCATATGGAAAGTCGTTGGTATATGGCGAACCCTCGGAAATTTTCCGCCGGGTCTGGGTGCCGCTGGAAAGCACCTTGAATGCACGCCATCTGTATGCCTCCAGCAAGCTGTCGGCACTGGAAGCCTTGCGGGGCGGTTTCACGACGGTTTGCGACGCTGGCACGCGATCGACCGAGGATCTGGACGCGATTGTGCAAGCCACCACAGACGTAGGTATACGCTGCGTTCTGGGCCTGATCTGCAACGACAGGCACGGCGCGGTACTATTGGACGCGGAGCCTATTGTGGCTCGCGCCCAGGCCCATCTTCAGCAATGGGAGCACCATGCTTTGATCAGCCCTTCACTGGCTATCTCTATTCCCGAAGCCGCCAGTGATGCGATGTTGCATCGTATCTATTCCATGAGCGAAGAAGCTGGCCGTGTATTCCAGACCCATGCCAACGAGCATTTGGTCGCGGTGGAGCGTTCCCTGAATGCCCATGGTCGTCGCCCGATCGAGCATCTTGCCCATATTGGTGCCCTGGGTTCGGCCTCCTTGCTGGCCCATGCCACCTTGGTTACCCCCAGCGAAATCCGGCTGCTGGCTGATTTGAACGCTGCCGTTTCCTACAACCCGGTTGCCAGCGCCTGGAAGGGCAATGCCGTCGCTCCTGCCGAAGCCATGCGCGTTCAAGGCATACGTCTGGGCATGGGGACGGACGGCACTCGCAGCGATGCCTTCCGCATGATTGACTATGGCGAAGCTGCACAACGCTTTGCCTTCGGCATGATGGTGGGTGACTCTTCTTGCGGCGCGGGTTGGACCTGGTTGGATATGGCAACCCGAGGTGGCGCTGAAGTGATAGGTCTGGGCGCGCAAACCGGGCAGATTCGGGTGGGTGCTCAAGCCGACTTCCTGGTGGTCGACCTGCAAGTACCTGAGATGACACCCTCCTGGGATCTTCCTTGGGAACTGGTTCGGGTTGCTGCTCGCGATCAGATTCGGGCTGTCGTTGTCCAAGGCAAGCTGCGTCTGTGGGAAGGTCAGCCTGTGGATTGGGATCCCCTGCCCTTGCTGGAAGAAGTGCGTGAGCTGGCTCGCCATGCGGTTGCGCAATCGGATATCCGCAAGCTGCATGCCCCATCCACCGAGCATCTGGCTCGTCACGCCGAGCAAGAAAAGGCCTTGGCATGACAGTTGGTTTGCTGATTGCTTTTGCCTCCGTGCTGGCGGGTGCCTTTATTCAAGGCGCCAGCGGTATGGGTTTTGCCCTGATCGTAGTCCCGGTACTGGCTTTGGTTCATCCCGAGGCCATACCAGGAGCGCTCCTGTTCCTGATGCTGCCGTTAAACGCCTATGTTGCCTGGCGTGAACGCGGAGCGATCGACCGCAGCGGCGCGGGCTGGATCACCGTCGGACGTTTTGCAGGGACTTTTGCCGGTTTGGGGATTTTGCTGGTGCTGTCGACTTACTGGTTAAACCAGTTCGTCGGTATCAGTACCTTGCTGGCCGTGCTGGCATCGGTCCTGGCCCCCAGCTTCACGCCCGGCAAGAAGGCCTTTATTGCTACAGGCCTGGTCACCGGCATCACTGAAACCGCCACCGGCATTGGTGGCCCACCTTTGGCTCTGGTGTACCAGCACGCCCCTGTCGCTACCTTGCGCTCGACAGTCGCCCTGTGCTTTCTGGTGGGAGAAGTGATTTCGCTGGCCGTGCTAGGTATCTCCGGCGCGCTACAGTGGTCCCACCTGAGCTACGCCGTGTTGTGCCTGCCCGCATTGCTGTTGGGGATGGGCTTGAGCAGCCTGGTGCATCACAAGCTGGATCAACGCCGTTTGCGCATCGGGGTTCTGGTGTTTGCGACCGTCTCCGGTCTGGCCGTCATGCTGACTTAATCGTCCAGCTGTGTAGAGGCACGGGCCCGAAGTTCCGGCTTTGGGCCCAAAGCCGACAGGCGGCTCTTATCACCCGATAGATGCTCGAACAGCAGTTCTACCGCCAGGGTGGCCACTTGTTCCAGATGAAGATCCACAGCTGTCAACGCCGGTTCCGCGGTACGCGCACGCAAGCCATCGTAGCGGGTGGCGATCATTACATCCTGCGGGACACGCAAACCGGCCTGCTGCACAGCCGCCAAGGCCCCAACTGCAAAGGCATCCACAGGCACACACAAGGCATCCGTATCGGGATACTGTGTCAAAAGCCGGGTGCAGGCATCAAATCCACCGGCTTCACCCAAGCTTTCCTCTACCTGCATATAGCGCACCGGCATGGCGTGCGCTGCGGCAAAGTTCTCATAAGCCTTCTTATGGCTGGCATAAGAGTCACGTGCAGCACTGCTTTGTACCAGGGCGATACGTCGCCGTCCTTGCTCCCACAAGTGATTCAATAACAAATGCGCGGTTGCGGTCGATTGCAGATCAATAAAGGGAATGCTGTCTACGCTACCGCCTTGACGCCCAATCGACACCAAGGCCACGCCACGCTCCTGTAACAAGCGCACATTGGGATCGTCCGTCATGGGCTCCAACAGAATCGCCCCATCAATATCCAGACCTTCAAGAAAGGCCTGGGCATTTTCCAAGGGCGGCACGAACACCAGAGCCAGACCGCGGCGCATGGCTGCCTCGGCCGCAATACCCGCCACTTCCATCATGAAGCCCAGACGCGAAACGCCGCCCGACACGGCAAAAGGCATGGACGATACCAGGGCAATACTGTTGGCCGCCCCCGAGCGTAAACGCTGCGCTCGTACATTGGGCCTATAGCCCATATCAGCCGCGATCTGTTTGACCTTGGCACGCGTTAACGGGTCCACCACCCCTCTGTCATTCAAGGCATGCGAAACCGTAGTCAAAGACACCCCTGCCGCTTTGGCGACATCGCGGATGGTGATACGACGAGAGGGGGTAGCAGAGGAACGTGGCAAGGCTGGATCAGTCAGAAAAGGGAAAGAGAGGAAAATAGCATAGCGCTGGGAGCTTGTTTACGTAGAGCAAAACTGTGGATCAGCCAAGATCAGCCAAATTTAAAAACAAAGAGTCTTGACCAGAGTAATTGGCCAAGCTCGCTCAGAGGCAATATTACAAGTTAATACCTACCCAAGGGGACACTAACATTTCGACTTCCCCTCCAGCAGACAATTGGTTTTACGCTGCTCTCGCAGTTGAGCTTGCATCAATCTGCGGTTTTCTTCTTGCTGCTCCCGCATCTGACGCAGCGTCTGCACACGCAAACCGTAATCCGCATCTTGTGCATAGCCGTCACCCAGAGGCCGTTTAGCCATTTGATAGCCGAAAACCGGAATCGGCGGTAGAGGCACCCGATTGGTATACGAGACCCGGTATCCGCTGAGCCACTGCGCATAACAAGGGTCTGTGTAAAGAATGCCCAGGCGTTTATCCACATCCCTAAGCTTGTAGCTAATTGTCAGTGGTGTCTCGCCATAGACACTGCCATTACAAACAACAGTAGCTCCTTCGGGGTCGCTATGATAAGTAACGGCAATACTGGAGCAAGCACCAAGAAGTAGGGAAAAACACAAAACAAACAAGGCCTTGATGCAATTCATTCTTTTCTGCTCCGTATTTTTCTACACTACCCAATGCATTAAAACGCAATAAAACTTAATTTAAAGTAGCCCTGTGAAATTTCCCAGTCTTGCACGATTCAGAATTTGAACATTATCAATAAACAGCCAGCTCAATCTAAAGGCATATCGATCTAAAAACCAGAACAATAAGGCGCCAATGAAAAAGCCGCCCTTAGGGCGGCCTGGCTAGTTAACGGTCTCCGTTTTTTTTGAGGTTTTATATTGAATCGTGTTTGCTCGGAAAATCACTGGGCCAGTTCATGGGCGTGTCATTCATATCCAAACCTCCTGCTGTTCATTTAATCGAGAAAGCCTAGAACGAATTTTTATCCTAACAAAAAATTTACAAACTTCAAGTACTAAATAGCATATTCAGTGTTTACCCTGTACAAATAGAAACATCAAAAAGGCCCTCGCAAGGAGAGCCTTTTATTTTCCGACTTGTGCCGCCAGATCGGGGCTTACATCAGGAGCGTCGAGCCATGGCCAGGATCACGCCAAAACCTATCATCATGCTGCCGCTAATACGGTTCACCCAACGCAGACCACGCGCATTTTGCATCACGCCAGACAAACGAGTGCCTACATAGGCATACGCCGCAATCGCGATCACTTCCAGCAGCAGGAAAATCGCACCCTGTGTCATGAAGCTGGCCCAATAGTTGTTCTTATCTACAAACTGCGGGAAGAAGGCGGTGAAGATCAGAATGGCTTTAGGATTGCCGATAGCCACAAAGAACTCCTGGCGCACCAGGCCCCAGATATCTTTTTTGCTCACCTCGGTTTGCTCTGCTGATGTTTTGCTACTGGCACGCAGCACCTTGATACCCAGCCAGATCAGATACGCCGCTCCCGCAAGCTTGACCACGGTAAAGGCCGTCTCCGAAACCATCAACAAGGTTCCCATTCCCAAGGCCGCCACCACAATCATGATGGCAAAGGCGACCAAACGCCCCATGGCCGCTACCATGGCAGTCGACACCCCTTGCTTCGCCCCTACCGTCATGGACAGCAGATTATTGGGTCCGAAAGCCATATTCAGGGCAAAACAGGCGGGCAGAAACAACAAAAGACTACTAGCGGTCATGATTCCGGCAGGCTCCATAGATAATGCCAGCCATTCAATTTGAAAGGCTGGCATTGGTCGATTGAAAAACGGTGTAGATAAACTTTACTCTTGGCAGCTTTAAAATCAAGAAACTGCCAGGAAGAGCAAGTATAACGGCCCGGAATCTATAGGTACGGCTCAAACCGGATGTGAACTTGGCATGATGGCGCCCTCACCTGTCCTACCGGTTTCAGCGCTCTTAACCGACCACGGCATTCAGCACCACTTTGGGCGATGAACGCAAGGACACCATAAACATCAGGAAAGCCAGCATCGCCACGACACCCGGCACGGCAAAAGCCATGAAGTTCATCTGCAAGGGCAACTTGGCCGCCATTAGCGTGCCGCCCAGGAAAGGCCCGGCAATCGCACCGATTCGCCCCACTCCCGACGCCCAGCCCAAACCCGAGGAGCGCATGGACAAGGGATAGAACTGCGCCGTATTGGCGTACAGCAGAATCTGCGTACCAATCGTGGTGGCACCGGCAATCACGATCAAGACGTACAACACCAGAGTCGGGCTCTTGAAACCGAGCAAGGTAATGGACACGGCCGACACCAAAAAGAACCAGGCCACCACTTTAGGCAAGCTGAAACGATCCCCCAGCCAACCACCCAGAATCGCACCAAACATGCCGCCCAGGTTCAAGGCCACCAGGAAGGACAGGCTGGAACCCAGGCTATAGCCCGCGTTGGCCATCAATTTTGGCAACCAGGAACCCAGGGCATAGACCATCAAGAGGCAGCAGAAAAACGCCAGCCAAATCATCAAGGTGCCTAGCAAGCGCCCTTCCTTGACCAGATCCAGCATGGGCACGCCCGCCTTTTTCTGCTCATGCAAGGTCAAGACGGTATCATGGGACACGCCCAATTCAGGAGCCAAGGTCTGCACAATGCGGCGTGCTTTTTCCTCTTGCCCCTGACGCATCAAAAACGCCAGCGACTCCGGCAGTTTCCAGACAATAAAAGGCAGCAGCAACAACGGAATGGCTGCACAGAAAAACATGGACTGCCAGCCAAAGCGAGGCAGCATGTAGATGCCAATCGCTGCCGACAACAAGCCACCCAATGAATACCCGCTGAACATGATGGCGACCAAAGTGCTGCGCGAACGCTTGGGCGAATACTCATTCATCAAGGCCACGGCGTTAGGCATCAAGCCGCCGCAGCCCAGGCCGGCCAGAAAGCGATACACACCAAACTCGGTCGGTGAGCTCGCAAAGCCATTCAGGAAGGTAGCCAGACTGAACAAGGCAAAGCAGATCGTCACGCCCTTTTTACGGCCAATCTTGTCTGCCAACGGCCCGAACACAAAAGCGCCAAACATCATGCCAAACAAGGCGTAGCTACCCAAGGCTCCGGCTTGCACCGGCGTCAAATTCCACTCGTCCATCAGCACCGGCAAGACCACGCCGTAAATGAACAGGTCATAGCCATCGAATATCAGCAACAAGGCACACAGGCTCATCACCATCCAGTGAAAGCGCCCGAAGCGCGCCTGCTCAATCACTTCATTAACGTCTAGTGTTTTCATGATTTGTCTCCCCCAAATGGAGTTTTTTGTCTTGATGCCCTTCGCTCTACCAGCCGCGTGCATCGATTGATCAGCCCTGGTCGCCGCCTCCTACTGGCAAGACAGTGCCGGTGATATACGAAGCCTCGTCGGAGGCCAAAAACAAAATGCTGGCGGCCTGTTCATCCAGGCTGCCGTAACGCTTCATCAAACTGCTGGCCACGGTCTGATCGACAATCTGCTGATACCAGATCGCTTCCTGGGGATCTTCCTGGTTCTGGGTATTGCGAGGAATGCGCCGTGGCGGTGCCTCGGTCCCGCCGGGTGAAACAGCATTGACCCGAATGCCGCGCTGGGCATTCTCAAAAGCCAATGAGGCGGTCAAGGCATTGACGCCCCCTTTAGCCGCTGCGTAAGGCACGCGGTTGATGCTGCGAGTGGCAATCGAGGACACATTCACAATGGCCCCACTGCCCTGCGCCTGCATGCTGGGCAACACGGCATGACAGGACCACAGGGTTGGAAACAGGGAGCGGTGTATCTCGGCCTCGATCTGCGTCGGCGTGTAGTGCTCGTATGGGCGGGTCCAGATCGTGCCCCCGACGTTATTGATCAAAATATCAATACGCCCCCACTTATCCAGCGCCGCCTGGGCTGCAGCCTGAGCGCCTTCAACGGTTTCCAGATCCACTTCCAGCGTCAGGACCGCCTCGCTGGCCAGTTCCCGCACCAGCTCGGATCGGTCTACGGCCAGCACCCAGGCTCCTTCAGCCTGCAAGCGCTCGGCAACGCGACGGCCAATGCCTTGGGCCGCGCCCGTCACAATGGCCACTTTTTGATGAAAACGCAGAGGCGCATTCATGATCTTTCCTTGTAGGAGTCAACCAGCACAGGGCGCCCAGCATAGGGGCGCTGCCTGAATACCTTTATTGGCTGGTGATGAATTTTTCGTAATAGAAATTCGCGGGAGCATGGGCTTGCGCATCAATGAACTGGCTGACGGCATCCACCATGGGTGGCGGCCCGCACAGGTAGACATCCACCTGCCCTTCATGCCAATGCGCCGGATCCAGATGCTGGGTCACGTAGCCTTTGCGCTCATGGCTGGATTGCGGGTCCACCACGCAGGTGGTGTAGCTAAAGCCGGGCAAACGCTGGGTATAGGACTCCAACTCTGCCAGCATCACCAGATCCTGATCACGGGTGACGCCATAGACCAGATGCACAGGCTGCGTACAGCCTTGCTTGACCAGGACTTCCAGCATGGACAAGAACGGAGCCAGGCCCGTGCCGCCAGCCAGGAACAACAAGGGGCGCGTCACCTGTCGCAGATAAAAACTGCCCAAAGGCCCGGTCATTTCCACCTGCTGGCCTAGCGGCTGCGCCGCCAGCCAGGAACTCATCAGGCCGCCCGGCACTTGCTTGATCAGGAAACTCAAACGCGGCTCTCCCGGCGCAGAGCTGAAGGAATAGGAGCGATGCGCCTGTCCGCCAGGCACCGTGATATTCACGTACTGCCCAGGCAGGAAAGGCAAGGCTTCATCAGTCGCATCAATCTTCAGTTCGTAAGCCGCATCCTCATACTGACGGCATTCCGATACCTGCCCCTGCCACTTGGCCACGGCCGTCTTGCACACACCCGATGAAATCGGCACGGCAATCACGCAGTCCGACTTGGGGATCATCTGGCAGGTCAGAACCAAACCCTTGTCCGCTTCCTCTTGCGTCAGGGCATCCTCGATATAGTCATCGCCCTGCTCATACTGACCACTTTCGGCCTGACATTTACAAGTGCCGCACACCCCGTCCGAGCAATCCATAGGCAGATTGATCTGATGGCGATACGCGGCATCCAGCACTTTTTCGTGTTCCCCACAGTCCACGAAACGGGTGACGCCGTCCTCAAAATTCAGCGCAATACGATAGCTGTTCACGACTAACCCCCAGCTTTAAATGTGATACACATCAATCACTTGACGGATGTAGTCGTTCTTTAGCACTACCTTCTTTTGCTCGATCAACCAGCCCTTATCCTGAGACGACAAAGTCAGATAAATGGTGCCGAAGAACTGATCCGTCACCCGGTAGCGATGGTTCATCGTCAAAAAGTTGTAGCGGACGTCCACCTGCCCATCGCGCTCGGCCAGAATCTCGATATTGCTGAGCATGTGAGCGGTACGCGGCTCAGGGGTGGAGGCACCGGAGCGCTCGGTCTTGATGCGGAACACTCGATCTTCCAGACCGTTACGGTTGGGATAGAAGATCAAGGAAATCTCGCTATGCGGATCTTCGGTCAGCTGATCATCATCGTCCCAGCAAGGCATCCAGTACTGAGCGTTGGGGCTATAGCACTCCAACCATTCATCCCACTGGCGATCGTCCAGCAAGCGGGCTTCGCGATACAGGAAGGCGCAAATTGAGTGATACGTTGCGTTCATGGTTTAGGCCTCCCCGTTTTCTGCTTTTAACGCCTGGCTCATGGTCTTGGCCCAGTACTCGTGCTGGCAGACAAACAAGCCTTCATCTTCACTACGTCCGCCACTGATCAAAGGCTTCATGCCCATGGCTGTGGCATTCTCATCCGGCCCGTGCACCCACAAAGGCGCACCTCGGCTCAAATCATTCCAGGGCGCCGCAATACCGGCATAGCCTTCCTGACAGGCGCGGAACTCTTCCAGATCGTCTGCCGTTCCCATGCCGGACACGTTGAAAAAGTCTTCGTATTGACGGATACGGATGGCACGCTGCTCAGCGCTTTCCCCTTTGGGGCCAAAGCAGTAAATCGTGACTTCAGTCTTGTCCACACTGATAGGACGCGTTACCCGAATCTGGGTAGAGAACTGATCCATCAAATAGACGTTCGGGTACAGGCACAGATTGCGGGTCTGGTTGACGATGAACTCGGCACGGTCCTCGCCCAAACGCTGCTTCAGCTCCTCGCGGTGCTCGTAGACCGGACGCACGGTTGGATTCATGGTCTTGGTCCACAGCAAGATATGACCGTAATCAAAGCCATACACGCCACCCAGGCTCTTGCTCCAGCCGTTCGCATCCACCGCTTGCGTGCCGCCCTCTTTGCGGCGGCCCATGGTGGCGGAGTAATTCCAGTGCACGCTGCTGACGTGGTAGCCATCCGCCCCGTTTTCCATCTGCAGCTTCCAGTTGCCGTCGTAAATATAGGAAGAATTACCGCGCAGCACTTCCAGGCCTTCGGGGGCTTGATCGACGATCTGATCGATGATGACTTTGGTTTCACCCAGATACTCGTCCAGAGACACCACATCCGGATTCAGGCTGCCAAACAGGAAACCGCGATAGTTCTCAAAGCGCGCAACACGCTTCAAATCGTGCGAGCCTTCGGTATTGAACTGCTCGGGATACTGGGTGCTCTTTTCGTCCTTGACCTTGAGCAGCTTGCCCGCGTTATTGAAAGTCCAGCCATGAAAAGGACAGGTAAAGCTGCCTTTATTGCCATGCTTGCGGCGGCACAACATGGCGCCACGGTGAGCACAGGCATTGATAAAGGCATTCAAGCCACCGTCTTTACCACGCGTCAAAAACACGGGCTGACGACCGATATACGTAGTGAAGTAATCATTCACATTGGGCAACTGGCTTTCATGCGCCAGGTAGACCCAATTGCCTTCAAAAATATGCTTCATCTCCAGCTCGAACAAATCCGGATTCGTGAAGATGTCACGACGGCAGCGATACACGCCTGTTTCTTTGTTTTCTTCCAGGGCGGTATCAAGCAAGTGCCTGATATCTTTGGTTTTATCCATAAGGACTGACATAATGTGGCCTTTATGAGAGTTGCAGCCGTCCCTGCCCATGCCCATGAAGGCATAGCAAGTACGCGTGATAGAAAAGAAAAATCGCTCCGGATTGAGACCGGACTGACTCGTGGCAGCGTATTGCTGACTTAGCCTTGAGCCTGATTCAAACCCGATAGGGACACCGTCGGGCCGATATTGCCCAGCCCACTTTCACAAGAAAATTCGGGGCTGTTCTGCATGACGTTCATTACAGTCTTTGCTCCAGCAGGCTTCCAATACAATATCGGTCCCGCTCTATAGCAAAATGCTATAGTTTGTTTTTTTTCCAATAAAATCAGCAGCTTGCAGGGCATGAAAAACAAAACCTATCGTTAACCCTAGAGCTTGTCAGGTATATGTTTGAAGCTTGGATGGTCGAGATAGGTGATATATTGGTCCGGATTTTCTGGACCTGGACCACGGGCAAAGCATATGGACTTGAAACAAATCCGCTACTTTGTTGCGGTCGCCAAAGCGCGCAATTTCACTCGCGCTGCCGAGCAGTTGCACATTGCCCAACCTGCGCTCAGCAGACAGATTCAGTTGCTGGAACAAGAACTCAATGTCCTGCTGCTGTCACGCGAAAGCCGCCCCCTGCAACTGACCGAGGCGGGCCGCATCTTTTACGAGCAATCCCTGCAATTGCTCAATCGTGTGGAGGTCATGAAAGCGGCGACCACCGAAGTCGGTCTGAACCAACGCCCGCAATTGTCGATAGGCTTTGTAGCTTCCACCTTGTACGGCGGTCTGCCTATCCTGATTCAGAAGTTCCGCCACGCCTACCCGGATATCCGCTTTCACTTTCTGGAGCTGACCTCCAGCCAGCAAATTGCCGCATTGCGCGCCGGACGTATTGATATTGCATTTGGGCGTGTGCGTATTCATGACAGCGCGGTGTGCCGCACTGTCTTGCGTGAAGAACGCCTGGTACTGGCGATCCCGCCCAAGATTGACCTGGCCAAGGACCGGGGGCCGGTGTCCTTGCAGGTCATTGCTGATCACGCCTTTATTGTGTATCCCAAGTCCCCGCGCCCCAGCTTTGCCGATCATGTGCTGAATATTCTGCACGACAACGCCATCTTTCCCACCGAAGTGCACGAGGTACTGGAACTGCAAACGGCCATGGGACTGGTCGCCGGCGGCGTGGGCTTGTGCCTGATACCTTCAGCGGCACAGATACGCAGTGATCTGGTCTACCGGCTGATTGACGACGAGAAAGTGACTTCACCCATCATTTTCAGCCACAGGAAAAACGACAATTCTTGGTACATCGCCCAGATGCATGCCTTTATTGAGGAAATGTACGCGGAGAAACCGCCCTGGCTGATTCCGGGACACAGCGCCTTGAGTAACGGGCCGCCACCCTGTTGATGGCTGCAAGCCTATGAGCAACTGGCCTGCTCAGGCCTGCAGCGAAACCTTCTGCCTCACCTGCTTGTGCTGATACGGTCAGACGGCAAAGCTGTCACCGACTAATACAAAAAGGCCCTGCAAAGCGTCGTTAACGCTTCTTGCAAGGCCAGATAGATGCGGCGTTCACGACCACCAGCCGCAGACCTTTTCACTGAAAAAAGGTCTGCTCGGCAGTCAGTTAAAACCGCTTAGATGCGCTTGAACAACGCCGAACGCACCTTGCCAGTAGCACCATCTGCGGCTGTCAGGAACTGTTCCATGTGAATATCGCGCTCGAAGAGGCGACTTTGCATCAAAGTGGAAATGGCCGCCTCAATCATGGGGGGCGGGCCACACAAGTAGGCCTTGTTACCCGAGCAACGCTGCTCAAAGAACTGCCCCACGGCTTCATGCACAAAGCCCACAAAGCCGTCCCAGGCATCATCCGGCAAAGGCGCATTCAAGGCCGGAATGTAGTGGAAATTGTCGTGCTTTTCAGCTAGTTGATAGAAATGATCCGCATGATACAGCTCGGCTTTATTGCGCGCCCCCTGGAACAGATAAATAGGACGAGTATCACCCTCTTCCAGCAAATCCATAATCATGGATTCGGGGCTGGACAGGCCCGAGCCGCCAGCGATGAAAATGGCGCCTTGCGGGTCGGACTTGCGCACAAAGAATTGGCCGTAAGGGCCGGATACGTCCAAAGACTGCCCCACTTCCAGTTCCTCGTGTAGCCATGTCGTACCTGCGCCCCCCTCTACCTTGCGTACGTGCAAATCAATAATGCCGCTCATGGACGGCGGATTGGCGATGGAGAAGGCACGGGTGCTGTCAATGGACGGCACATGCAGGTTGATGTATTGCCCGGCCTGGAACGCCATTGGGCGATCCAGTTCCAGACGGATGTGCTTGATCGTGGGCGACAAGTCTTCAATCAGGACGACCTTGCCCTGATAGTCCTCCACCGGCAGGCCCTGGAAGTCCGGGTCTACGTCGATATCGGCCTCGATGACCATATCGGATTCGGGCAGGCAACAGCAAGCCAGCAGCTTGCCTTCGTCCCGCTCCGAATCCATCAAGGCAAAGCTGGACGCATCACCTGCGTCTGCATAGCCTTCCAGCACCTGCACCTTGCAGGTGCCGCACGTGCCATGTCCACAGGCAAAAGGCAACCAAACCCCTTGTCGCAACGCAGCGTCCAACAAGGTTTGTCCATCTTCCACCTCTACCACATCACCTGTGGGTTCTACGGTTACCTGATACGTCATTGCTGCCTCCGCCTCTTATACGCCCGTACCCTTGTAGCCATTCAGGCCCGGGGTCTTGAAACGCAACAAGGATTTGTGATCGAAGCCCTTGGCACCCAAGGTGTCGTCAGGATTCAGTTCAACCGCCTCGCCATTCAAATTCCATTGCACCTTGCTCCATTCGATCTGCTCAAAGTCAGGGTGCTGGGCAAAGCCGGCAGGCAACAGTTGCTGGATCATCTGGGACACGGTCATGTCGGGCTGAACCAGAAAGGCCTTGGCCGAGCAGAACAAAAGGTGCTCGTCCCAGCCTATATACAGCAACATGCTGTCGCCATAGTGCGACTGCTGGTCGCGCGCATAGCCTTGGTAGTCCGGGGTAATTGCAGTAACTGCCATATTGATCTCCAATTTTTATAGGTAGTGGCAGTGCCCACCAAGGCACTGCCCTTTTTCTCGTGTGACTAGGCCGTCACTCCTTTCCATTCGTTCCAGCGCGCTTCGTCCACCGAACCCTTGAAGTCCATATTGTCGACACCTACGTTCAACTGGTAGTAGTCGCTCAGGATCTTCTCCAGCTCCGGGCCACCGCAGCCACCTTGCAGGATCTGGTTCACTGGCAGCCAGGCCTGGATGTACTTTTCAGGCTCGTGCTCGAAAATGTCGCGGCAACCGTCCGAGCAGGTGTGATAGCGCTCGCCCTTGTACTGGCTTTGACGGTAGGTAATTTCGTCGGGTTTTTCCATGTCGGTAAAGGTCATGGGCACCTGACATACCTGGCACAGCTGCGGCAGACCGCTGGAGTAGAAGCGCTTGCCTTCGGCTTCCATCTTCTTGGCCATTTCCCAGCGTGGGCGGTAGTACTTGTCGAAGGTATCGGGGTACTTGGCGCTCAACCAATCCAGTTCCTCGTCGCTGGGGATCCAGGTGTGGAAACCGGCAGCGTGACCGAAGTTGTAGAAGATCCACCAGGCCTGGTGCGAGATGTGCTCTTTCTCTTTTTCGATCACTTCGCTGTACTTGGGCATGCGGATGCCGTAGCGGGCCAGATCCTTGAACAGTGCACCACCAGCCTGTTCGAAATAGACCTCCCAGGCTTCTTTCCAGGACATGACCTTGTTGGGCAGCATGTAATCCATCATCATGCCGACCACGGACAGCAGGCGGGTGCCGCGCCAGAACCATTTGTCGATCCACTGCTGAACGATAGGCACGTTGTCCTCGTGCTGCTCCAGCAGGAACTTGATCACTTCCAGGCCCAGTGTCATGTGGCGTGCTTCGTCAGACTGCGAGCTGAAGCCGAAAGTCACCGTAGCCATGTCGCCGTTGTAGGCCGCACCCGACATGAAGGGCACGAACAGCAGGTTGGTCAGCACGTACTCGAAAGAGAAGCTGATCGCCAGCAGGAACTCGAAGGGGCCGGCAGCACGGGCATCTTCAAAGAAGGACTTGGGCACGGACAGGTACCAGACACGGTCGTGCATATGGCTCCAGTCCTGGAAGCCATTGAAAAACTTGTTGTAATGGCTCATGGCGTGAACCTGCGTCTGGACGTGACGCAGCTCGTCAATCGACTGCATCTGACACGCAATACGTGCGCCGATGCCGCTGAATTGACGTCCCACATGGGAGTAGCCCTGGTAAGCCTGGTATTCCAGCGGGGTCACCGCGGTCAGAAACACCTTGATCGCGTTCAAGTAACGCGGGTCGGAAATATTCATCTGGCCATTGTTCTGCGCGAAGGCATCAAAAATGGCGTACAGCTTCTTTTCTTTTTCGGCCTGGTATTTCCAGTACGCGTCCATTGTCAGACGGAACGGATCTTCCCATTTGGACCAATCGGTAATCTTGATGCCCTCAAACTCCTCGTAGGGGAAGGCGTCCTTGCGATCCTGGTAGCTGAATTCCCAGTCCAGATCACGAGTCAGATAGCGATATTTGTCTTTGATATTTAGTTTTTTCGTGGCCATGTTGCCCCCTTTTCTGATTTAGCTGTTCCAGTGCAAAAACAAGCGGTCTTCATCTTCATCCACGTTGCCACCCAAGGTGATCAGATTCAGATGCAGCTCCTGCATGTCCCACTGCTGCCCATACTTTTCTTCCACGGTCTCGCGCTTGACGGTCAGCTGGCCCACGCACTCAATGCGAATCATGGCTGGCTGATAAATCACCGTGGCGTCCGGGTTGTCTTCTTCGATGGCCTCGACGATGTAGCGCGACATGTCGTTGTCTTGCAGACCGATATAAACCTTGGATGTCATCAGGCTTCTCCACCCAGGCTCAAGCCTGATTTAGTGACGCGTTTGGCAATGGTTTCCTGCGCTTGCTCCCAGACCTGATCCGCCTGGTCGGCAAAGGCAGCCTGGATGTACGGCATGAAGGCGGCTTGCACTTGTGGCAGCCACTGATTCAACCAGCTTTGCAGTTGCTGCTTGTTTTCCTCGCTTTCAGCCGCCGCGATCTTGAAGACGCTATCGCTCCAGTTGGACAGGTCTTTATGGCACTCCAGCATGAACTCCAGCAGCATATCCAGATCGCGGCCGCCCTCCTTGGCCAGATCCGCGACCAGACCCTGATACACCACTTGATGCACCACGGTATTGATCAACAAGGACTGCACCAACAGCAGTTCAAACCAGTCTTTCTGGACCAGCGTTTTTTCGCACAAGGCGCGCAGACCTTGCCAGGCCTGATCCTGCATCCACGCCTCTTTGGCTTGACTCAGGGAGTCGGCACTATTGCCATCAATCAGCAACCCGATACGGGAGACGTATTGCGCCATACCCAGCGAGTCCATCCCGGCATAGAGACAGGCTTGGGTAATGGTAGTGCCATACCCGTAAGCCGAGCCGGACATGAAGTTCAGGTTGGCGGTTTGCTCGATGTGACGCAAAGGCAGCAGCAAGCGAGTGACCTTGGCTTTGACGTCCTCGCTCAGATACTGAGCCAGTTCACGCTTTTCAAAGAAACCGTAATTGGTTTCAGCCGATTCCTGCATGCGGGCACGGTTTTGCACGTAAGCACCGTAGTAGAACTGACGAGGGTCACGGAACACATACCAGTCCTTCATTTGAATGGCGGTGTGTGTGGGGTCGTTCAGGGTCTTGTCCGGCATCCACAGGGGTCGGTAATGGAAGTTGGCCGTCGCCTGGGCGTCGTATGTGGCTTCCTGGTAGCGCGTGGCCGGTTTTTCGCCAAAGCGGCGGGCCACGTTGGCAAAGGTTTGCCGCACGGGCTGCAAACTGGCCGTTTTAATTTCTAATGTCATCCTCTTGTTCTCCTGAATAAAACCTACTGGGCTTCAGCCTGACGACTGTTGCCGACCAAAGTGTCATAACCAAAACGCCATTTCTCTTCGTTCTCGTCATTGACCCGCATCTGCTCATCGCTCATGGGCTGGACATTGTTTTGCAGACAGAACTGCTCAAACGCCGCCGGGGGCATGACCAGCTCCACAAACAGGTCCGGCTGGCCGATAGCAAAATCAAATTCCACAAAACGGGCGTTGGCCGGACTGCGTACGCGTACGTACTTTGTCAAAGTGGGCAAGCTCGTGTCTGACATCTGTTCTCCTCCTGATCAAGCTGTTGCATGAGTGTCCACAGCCTGTTCATAGCAAACCGCGTGCCAACTTTAAATTTGAAGGATTTAACCCTTTAGGATTAAAGAGATAGCTGAAACCCGGCCTAGAAGGAATGCGGCCTGCGAAGGGGTGGCGGCAGGAAAATTGATCATTTGATCAAGTGCTTAGCGCCGTTTTCATCAAATGCTGAGTTAGGGTAAAACCTTAGAAAAATCCGTTTTATCCGTCCTCTGGACACTATTATGTTTTCCTTGAGTCACTAGAAAGACAGGCGGCATACTGGTTTTAGAACACTCAAAACCACAATAAGAAATCACAGGATGGAGACAGCCATGGGGGCTACTGAACTCACACTGCCATTAAGTCAGGACCTGATCGACGCCATTCGTTTTGATGCGCGGGAAGGCAAAATATGGTTTGGCGAGCAGCGCATGCTCTTGCTGCACGCCAGCGGTTTTGGCCAGCTACGCAAGGAGCTGATTGCCTCTTTGGGCAGCGAGCGCGCCAAATACTTTCTGATGCGCTTTGGCTACCACGCGGGTATGAAAGATGCCGAGGTCTCGCAAAAAGTGCGCCCGGACCTGTCACTGAAAGAGACGTTTTTGGCCGGCCCGCAAATGCACACCATCCGCGGCATGGTCAAAGTCGTGCCCACCGCCCTGACCTTTGACCGCGATGCAGGCCAGTACTACGGTGAATTTGACTGGTTTGACTCTTACGAAGTCAGCAATCACCAGAAAGAGCATGGCCAGTCCAGCGAGCCGGTCTGTTGGAGCTTGCTGGGCTATGCCAGCGGCTACACCAGCTTCTATATGGGCAAGAGCATCATCTACAAAGAAACCCAATGCGGCGCCATGGGTCATAGCCACTGCAAGATCGTGGGCAAGCCAGCCGAGGAATGGGAAGATGATGACCCCGAGATTGACCGTTTCATGCTGCCCGATCCCGTCCAGGACGAACTGTTTGCCTTGCGATGTGAGCTGGTGAAGTTGCGCGAACAGGAGTTCAAGCACTCCAGCGCCAACTTCACCTTGCCCAACTCCATTGGTCAGTCCGCCGCTTACCAGGCCGCCTGTCATCTGCTGGAAAAGGCGGCGCAAAGCAAAGTGTCCGTGCTGCTTCTGGGGGAAACCGGCGTAGGGAAAGAAGCTTTCGCACGCGGCCTGCACGCCGCCAGCGACCGGGCGGATCAACCCTTTGTCGCAGTGAACTGTGCGTCCATTCCCCCCGAGCTGATTGAGTCCGAGCTGTTTGGTGTCGAGAAAGGCGCTTATACCGGCGCACATAAATCCCGCCCAGGTCGTTTTGAGCGTGCCCAGAGCGGCACCATCTTTCTGGATGAAATCGTGGAGCTGTCGCCACGCTCCCAAGCCGCCCTGCTGCGTGTCTTGCAAGAACAGGAACTGGAACGCGTGGGTGATGAGAACACTCGCCATATCGACGTGCGCGTGGTGGCGGCCACCAACGAGGATTTGGCCGAAGCCGTACAGAAAGGCACCTTCCGTGCCGACCTGTACTACCGCCTGAATGTCTTTCCCATTCACATTCCGCCGCTGCGCGAGCGTAAAGAAGACATTCCGCTGCTGACCGAATACTTTCTGAACAAATACTCAAGCATGTACAAAAAACACGTGCTGGGAGTGAGTGACCGTAGCCGGGAATTGCTGATGCAGTACGACTGGCCAGGCAATATCCGCGAATTTGAAAACATGATCGAACGTGGCGTCATCCTGACCGAGCACAATCACGAAATCGAAACTCACCACCTGTTCCCGCAGCAGAAAAGCGCCTTGCAGTATCTGAGCAGTTTGGATACGCAAGGTTTTATGGCGAAGGAGCCCTGTTTCAGCGCGAACCAGACGCAATATCTGGAGCATCTGCTGGAAACGCCCTTCAATCTGGATGATCTGGAAGAACAGATCATCCAGCTGACACTGAAGAAAACGAACGGAAATATTTCAGAAGCAGCACGACGACTGGGGCTGACACGGCCGGCGTTGGCGTATCGCTTAAAAAAGGTGACGATGCCAGCCTGAACAAGGCATCAATAAGCCCGCCTTGGCGAGCAGTTGAAACCTTTAATTGAGTCCGCCTAATCAATCCGAAAACCCGGGCAGAAAATTATTCGCAAGACAAAATCATCAAAATTTTATAGAAACCAACAGGCTTAAAAACCACAACCCAGCACACAAAGACAATACAGACGGCCAAGTCGCTATAATCGCCAAGACAATTTTTAAAAACAACACCAGAAAAACTGATTTTTTTAAAAATAATGCGGATTTCAGGAACAATAAAAAATCCAAAAAATTCGTGGCAAAGCGAATAGCAAGCAGAGAAATCAAGGAGCCTTATGGCTCCTTATTTTTTATTAATCAAGTAATTTTACTTTTACCGTGAGGCCTGATATGTCTACAAATAACTCAACTGCTCAAGCCATGCTTTATGATGCCAACAAAAAAAGCCTGGGCGTGACCTACCTGCTCTGGTTTTTCCTGGGCACGCTAGGTGGCCATCGCTTTTACATGGGTAAAACGGGTAGCGCCATTGCCATTTTGGTGCTGACCATTCTGGGCGCACTGCTCAGCGTGATGGGGGTTGGGCTGATCATGTTGGGGGTTGCACTGGTATGGGTTCTGGTAGACGCCTTCCTGATCCCGGGCTGGGTACGCAACAAAAATACCTTGCTAGCCACTTCCTTGTCTAACAATGCAGGTCTGCCCGGCTAAACATGATATGAGCCGTCCTGAAAAGGTTTTTTTAAAGACGGCTCAGTGATACACAAATGAAACGCACACTACTCATCGCACTTTTCCTTATCACTTGCACACTGAGTGCTTTATTCGCCTGGAATTATTTTTCCATCTGGAAACCCGTTTCCCAGAGTCTTGATAAAGACCATAGAAACAAAACAATTGAAGTCAGAGCCCATTATCAGTACGCCCTCAACCCAAATGTCCTGGTATTTGATCTACGATCGTTCTCGGCAGAGACCAGTCAAATCGATATCATGCGCGTACTTTTTCAGACAGCAGACAGCTTGCGTGAAAAATCATTTGAGCAAGTTATTCTGGCCTATCAAGGAACAGAGAAATTTGCTCTATCGGGAAAATACTTCAAGAAAATCGGCAAAGAATACGCCTGGCAAAACCCCATCGTCCTGACCCGCACCTTTGCCGAGAACGTCACGGATCTACAAGGAAAACCGGCTTTCGGCACCTGGACCGGGGGAATATTTGCGGTCATGAAAAACCAGCTGGACGACCTTGCTACCTTGCATCGTCGATGGTATTTGGACGACTGGATTGCCAACATACGCTGACAGACATTTCAGCCCCTTTACCTGACTTGACTGCAGGCTCCTGCCCCTTGCGCTGGCCTGATTTCCCCCACCCATTACAATGGGGGCTTATCTAAGGAGTCGTATGTTGGAATTTCAGCCCCGTGAACGGGCGTATTTAGAGAGTATCCATGCCCTGTCGCAAGATCAGGACAACAATGAAGTGTTTGTAGGACTGAGCCTGACCGAGTCCATCTGGTACGCAAACTATGTGAAGCAGTCCTACCAAGGGGACGTGGCACGCGGCGATGAGGCCGAAGCTCGTTACCTGAGCCTGCATGAGCAGCACGAGCAGGCACGTTGTGCCGTTCTTGCCGCGGAGTCGCTACTGCACTCGTTTGACACAGCGGCACAGTAGGACCCCGTATAGCGACACGCCTCTAGCTGGCGCATCGCCCATAAAAAGCCCGCCCATGTTTCAACAGGCGGGCTTTTTTATTACATGTGGATTCGCGCGTTTTTCAGGCTGCCCTCACGCCCCAGCAAGCTCGGCGACAACCGGGAAAGACGCTATAGACGCAGTTCTTTGGATAAAAAGGTTTGCACCCGCTGTGGCCTGCCGTCCAGATCCCCAAAGAATACATCCGTGGGCACGTCTTCCAGAATCTGGCCCTGATCCATGAAAACCATCCGATCCGCCACCTTGCGGGCAAAACCCATCTCATGGGTCACGCACATCATGGTCATGCCCTCTTCCGCCAAGCTGACCATCACGTCCAGCACCTCGTTGACCATTTCAGGGTCCAAGGCCGAGGTAGGCTCATCAAACAGCATGCAGACCGGATCCATGCACAAGGCCCGCGCAATGGCGACACGTTGTTGCTGCCCGCCCGATAAACTGGCTGGATAGCGATCCGCCATCGCTTTCAAGCCCACGCGATCCAGATACAGCAAGGCCCGCTCATTGGCTTCATCACTATTCCTGCCCAGCACTTTACGCTGCGCCAAGGTCAGATTGGCCAAGACATTCAAATGTGGGAACAGCTCGAAGTTCTGAAAAACCATCCCGACCCGACTGCGCAAGTCTGGCAGATTCGTCGCCGGGTCGCCAACGGAAATCCCATCCACAACAATCGTGCCCTGCTGAAACGGTTCCAGGCCATTAACGGTTTTCAACAAGGTGGACTTGCCCGAGCCTGAAGGCCCGCACACCACCACAACTTCCTGACGGTCCACCTGGGCCGTGCAGTTCTTGAGCACCTGAAACGTGCCATACCACTTGGAAACACTATCGATACGGATCATTTGCCATCCAGTCGCAGATGTTTGTCATAACGTCGGGCCACACGATTCGCAATCAACTCCAGCGTTGCGCAGATCACGTAGTACATCAGCCCGACAAACAAGAAGATTTCAGTGGGGTGCACCATGACCCGATTACTGACCTGAGTGGCCACAAAAGACAGTTCCGCCACGCCAATAACGTAGGCCAGCGATGTATCCTTGATCAAGGCAACCCACTGATTAATAAAAGAAGGCAGCATCACCGGCAAGGCTTGCGGCAGGATGATGGACTTCATGATTTGGGCAGTTTTCAGGCCCAGGGCCTTGCCCGCTTGCCATTGCCCCGCGGGCAAGCTGCTGATGCCCGCAAACACCGAGTGCGCCAGATACGCACCGCCAATCAAGGACAAGGCGCAGACCACGGTAAACAGGCCCGGCACATCCACCTTGAACAAAATGGGCAGTAAAAAATACACCCAGAAAATCAGCATGATGACGGGGATAGCGCGGAAAAAGCCCAGGAACAGCAGCAAAGCGGTATGCGCGACACCGCGCGTCAAGACCAGAGCTATACCAAAAGCCAGCCCCAGAACGGCCGACAAGCTTGCCGAGAGCACGCTTAGCAAGAGCGTCAACGCAGCACCGCCTAAAGGGCCATGCGGATACGCCCCCACCAGGAAGTACAGCAGATTGTCATGGATTACGTCGAAGTTCATTACAGCCCACCTCGTACTTGCAGACGGTGGCGTTGTAACCACTGCCCACCCACTTCAACCAGCATGACCAGCAAGACATACAACAGCGTCGCAATCCCAAAAGACTGGAAGGTTTTGAAGGTTTCAGTCTCCACCTGACGAGACGCATAGGACAGCTCTGCCAAGCCAATGGCCATGGTCAACGAGGTGTTCTTGATGACATTCATGTACTGCCCGATCAGCGAGGGAAAGGTATTACGCAAGGCCTGCGGCATCACTACATAGCGCCAGACCTGCATGGAAGACATGCCCAAGGAGGCTGCTGCGGCCCACTGCCCTTTGCGCACTGCCCTCACACCAGAGCGAAATTCTTCTGCAACAAAAGCCGTGGTGTAAATCGTCAAACCTACAAAGGCGGACAGCATCTCGAAACTGGGCCAATGCACATCGAACAAGACCAGTTGCAAGACGTGCTGGGTGTTCAACCATTGAACCAGCTCCGGCGGCATCAATGCCGAGGCACCGAAATACCAGAAAAACAGTTGCACCAACAAGGGCGTATTACGGAACAGACTCAGGTAAGCACGTACCGGCCAGGCCAGCCAGGCAAAGGGCGACAACCTGGCAATACAAACCAGAAAACCCAAAACAGTTGCAGCGAAGGAGACGACTAAAGAGAGCTGGATCGTGACCCAGAACCCTTGCAGCAACCAACCCACATAGTGGGGTGCCAGCCAGAAATCAGAAGACGGCATAGCAAACACCAAAAAGCAGGATCAGGCGATCCCGCTGTTAAAAACACAAACAGGAAAAGGCCAGCCTGAATATTCAAGGCTGGCCTGCAAGCAAGTGATGACTTACTGTTGCTGACCGATGCGGTACAAACGCTCCAGCGGTGTTTTTGACTGAGGACCAAACCAGACGTCATAAATGGCTTGTGCCTTGCCCTGGCTTTCCAGCTCCAGCAAAGTTTCATCCACAAAAGACTTCAGTGCTGTCTCGCCTTTGGGGATACCAATGCCGATCAAGTCCTCGGAAATGCTGAAGGCCGGGATTTCATAGTTTTCCTTGTCCGGCACATTGGCCAGCAAACCAATCAGCTTGGGACCATCCTGAGTGATGGCCTGCACATTGCCGTTACGCAAAGCGGTAAAGGCGAAGGGCGTATCGTCATAGGCAACCAGCTTGGCCTGAGGGTATTTTTCACGCAGGACGATCTCATTGACCGTACCTTTATCCACGCCAATACGCAGCGAGTTCAACTGCTCGGGCGAGGACAAGACGCCTTTTTTAGCCAGGAACTGCTGGCCTGATGCAAAGTACGGAATGCTGAAATCAACCTGCTTGGCGCGCTCTTCCGTGATGGTGAAGTTGGCCAGAACCAGGTCTACTTTATTGGACGTCAACAGCGGCACACGATTGGCCGGGTTGGTTGGCAAAACTTCCAGCTTCACGCCCAGCTTGTCAGCCAGAGCCTGGGCAAAATCCACATCCAGACCGGTGATCTGGCGGGACTTCTGATCCACAAAACCAAAAGGTGGATTGCTGTCGAAAGACGCTACTTTCAAGACACCCGTTTTCTTGATGTCATCCAGACGATCAGCCTGGGCCACTCCAGCCACCAACGCCAGGGTAAGGGTCGCGGCAATGCTTAAAAACGACTTCATGATAAAAACATTCCGATAAAAAAATGGCACGTCCGATACATACCGTCGTGCCATTCGACCACAGCCGCAAGCTCTTCAAAACGATCTAATTTCCCCATGCTTATAACTAAAAACGCTAAGAGGATATGCTGTTTTATGCAGGCGCAGAAGCATCGATCATCGAATGCACGCTACTGCTTGGTGGAAATCACCTTCTGGACCGCAAAGCCCTGGGATGCCGCGTAATCCAGCAAGTCACTGACAAGCTGCGGATCAGCCTGTTTTTCTCGGGACAAGACCCAGAGATATTTCCGATCCGGCGTACCGACCAAAGAGTACTGGTAATCCCCTTCCAGCTTCATGATCCAGTAGTCACCCCACACCATAGGGAACCAGGACAGCCATTTCGGAGCAAAACGCACTTCCAGTATCGCCGGATCAGCAGGCTCCACACTCGTCGACAAGCGCCCCTGCCCGATGGCTTCCTTCACCTCACCGTCCGTACCCTGACAACGATTGGTAACAGTAATCGTCTTGTCCGCTTCCATCACGTAATTAGCTTGCACATCTCCGGCACATTCACGCTGAAAGTTATTGGGTAGACGCGCCTGCTCGTACCAGGTGCCCATGTACTTACCCAGGTCTACATCTTCCTGGGTCGCCAGATCGGCATTGGAAGAAGCGCAAGCGACCAATAACGTAGACAGCGACAGGAAAAGAATTCTTTTCATCACGAAGTTCTCCTTATAGATGACCCAAGATCGAGTTTCTGGAATCGTCCTTTGATAGATCGACAGGTCCAGTTTGCAGCAAGCACCGCCCCTGGCCCTGCTTATGCATCCGGCCAGGCATAGCATCAGGAAAACAGCTTAACCACCTCTTCGCCCGTCATCTCTCGCGTTTTGTTAGCGAATGCGTAGTTGTCAGGCTTGTCATCAATAAAGACCTGCAGCTCGAACGGCCAGCTCCCGCTGTCCTTGAACAAGCCAGCAGAAACAGCATGGAAACCACCGGCCTTGAGCTTGTAAAACAAGTGCGTACCGCATACATCACAGAAACTGCGCTCCGCCCATTCCGAAGAGGCATAGGAACGCACATGCTCCGCGCCTTCAATCACTGGGGCTTCATGGGACTCCAGCGACAAGAAGGGGCCACCGGTCCAACTGCGGCAGATGCCGCAATGGCAAGCGCTGATCGAAGGCTTTTGCTGCTGAAAACTGATCGAGACGGCACCGCACAGACAGTTGCCGTGAATCGTGGATTTATTGTTTGCCATACGAGCCTCTGTAGGTAGATGGATAAGCAATTCTAACGGCTGAATCGTACCGTAATGGAAATTCGATATGAGGCTTTCCCAAGGCCAGGTGCAACAAAACCTGGGCCCCAGAAACAACATTGCCCGCTACAAAGCGGGCTTATCCGTGCAGTCCGCCATAACGGACCTTTACACATTTACTGCTGCTTGATGCTCATGTTTTCTTCAAGGCTAATCGTGCAAGACTTCCCTTTGCCAATCGTCCTGATACGGCCTTTAATTGTCACCGTGTCACCCATATTGAACACATTCAGTTGCTCGGTGCGGCGGTTGATCAAGGAAGAAAAGACGATAGGCCCGCTGCTGACTCGAACGTCAAACTGCTTGGCACTGCCCCATACTTTTGAGTTCATGCCACTCATGGCCTCGGCCAGTGTGTTTTGCTCCATGGCCACCAATTTGCCAGTCACCTCAACGGTTTTCCCACTGTACTTGTTCACAGCACGCGCATGATTGGAACGCATCTCTGAACAAATTTGTGCCGGAGTGTCAGCAATCGGGCCTGCACCCATCGCTTCATTGACACTGGCAAACGCATCATCAATGCCTTTAGTCATGGAGTTCATCGTTTCACATCCGGCCAAGCCCACTGACAGGGCAGCTATAAATACGATCTTCTTCATTTCCCGCTTCCTTTATTACCAAAAAAAATAAGCGGCGAGTATAGCAGGGAGGGTCAGCATATTCCGGACAAAAAAGCATAAAGCCAGACGATGGACACTTTAAATAAAATTTAATTAATTTTAAAGAATTTTTTTCCGCCCATTGCCGTTGGAGACTGGGCTCAACACTCCCTTATCAAACACACAAAAAGCCTCCTCAAAGGCAAGCCCTTGCTTTCCGGCGTAACGCCCCAAAGTAGGAGTGTGGTGTGTAAATACACCCACTCAACTTTTCATGAATTTATCAAGATGACAAAAAGCGCTATTAATCCCTCCACCGTATTCAATTCCTTGCAATACGGTTTCAGCCAGGGCCTGGTGGTCACAGGCAACCGCCGTGTCATGCTCTCTGGCCAAGTAGGTGTAGATGCTCAGGAACAAACCGTAGCTGGCGGAATGCGCGAGCAAACAGAAGCCGCCTTGGACAATATTGAACTGGTCCTGGCCGAGGTTGGCGGCAAGATTGACCAGGTAATCATGCTGCGGATTTTTATCCGGGAAGATGCAAGCTCACCACAAGAGCAAGACGACATAGCCGCTGCGCTGCTGAAACGATTTCCCGTCAATCCACCACCCTCTTCCTGGATCTTGATCAGTGGATTGGCCAAGCCTGAGTGGCTGATCGAGATTGAGGCTGAAGCGATGCTGGATTGATTGCTGCTGTTTAGTCGCCTCCCGTACGGAGTCGACATAAAAAAAGACCTCGGATCTTGACGAGGTCTTTAGGCTCCCTTTTCGCTGGGGAGCTTTTTTTTGATTCATAAGCCTACAAGTTGCGCGTAAAAACTTAAAGAAAGTCTCTGCTTACTCCTCGACAACCGGAGCATCAGCCATCCCTTTTTTCACAGACTCAATACTGTGTTGTGCGCTCTGCTTACTGCTGTAGCCTTCGGAGCTAACGCAAATAATGTTCCCATTCGCGGCCTTGAATCGCCACCGCCATTCACCACTTTTGTCCTTGTAAAGCACAAATTTCATGATGACCCTCTTTAGGTATGAGCGCACGTCGCGCAAACCGTATCCTAAAACTGGAGTTGATCAGCAGGTATTGGGGTTTACGTGGCAGGCCAACAAGTGACTGAATTGCCATCAAACCACACCTCTTTTACTGACAGCGCAAGAGATATGCCATCAAGTCAGACAAGAACCCAAGCAAGGAAAAAAGTGCAGCTCATCAGGTTTTGTGTGGTGGACAGATCGACCGGCATTCCTCATCCAAAGCGGCGAACGGATGTCCCGCATTGACCTAACAGAGATCAATACGAGAGCTTGACTTATGCGCTAAGCTTTTCCGACCAAAACGACAGTCTTGCAATCGGCGTGCCGAATGTTCGGAGAGAAAAAAGCATCATGTATTACGGTGAACGTTTCAATGCCTGGTCACATCTGATCGGTGCAGTTCTGGCTGTAGGCGGCGTATCCTGGCTAATTGTCATGGCGAGCTTTACCGGGGACCCTTGGCGCATCACCAGCACGGCCATTTACGGCGCCACACTTATCCTGCTGTACCTGATTTCCACCTTGTACCACTGCTTCAAGGGACGGGCCAAAAACGTCTTCCGCAAGCTGGATCACTTTTCCATCTACCTGTTGATTGCTGGCAGCTACACGCCCTTCTGCCTGGTAACGCTGCGAGGCCCTTGGGGATGGAGTCTGTTCGGCGTGGTCTGGGGTTTGGCATTGATTGGCATTCTTCAAGATATCCGCCCACGCTCGCCGGCACGCATACTATCGCTGGTGATCTATGCCGTTATGGGGTGGATTGTGTTGCTGGCACTGGGTCCGCTGGCAGACAATCTGGGCTCGGAAGGCTTTTCCTGGCTGGCGGCAGGAGGAGCAATTTATACCGCCGGGATCGTGTTCTTTGTGTTTGACGAACGCTTCCGGCATTGGCACGGCATTTGGCATTTGTTTGTGCTGGCCGGCAGCGCAGCGCATTTTCTGGCCATCTCCCAGTATGTTGTGATGTAAGGCAAAGCACCGGGCGCGAACACACAAAAAGCCTCTACCGAGGCTTTTTAATCGACTGACATAAGCTCTGTTATATCTGATGAAGTCTGATTACATCTAAAGATACAGACCTGTGGCGAAGATCTTTTCCTGCTCCTAGAATAAAGCAACGCAACTAGAAGCGAGGCTTGAATGATCACACTAGAGACGGGACTATATCTTCGTGTTCAAGAGCTGAAGGATGGGCCCAAGCCCTCCCCGCTTCAAAGCGGATTCAATATGCAGACCGCTTACCGTGCCCTGGGGATGTTCAACCCGTCAGAGACATCAGACGCCTTCTTTATTTTGGCTAACGACAGGGACGAAATCTGGTTTATCTGTAATCGCCATTTACGGGCCGTTGGGGTCAGCCCTGAGCCTAGAGAGCTTAGACGCGCGCTGGATTCAATATAGGCATTGATAGTGCAGGCTACAGCCGTAGAAAACAAAAAAGCCCCAAAGCATTGATCTTTGGGGCTTTTCTTGGCACAGCTTGGAGCTGTGTGCATGTATTCTGGTAGGCAGTACTGGATTCGAACCAGCGACCTCTACGATGTCAACGTAGCGCTCTAACCAACTGAGCTAACCGCCTGCGGTGAAGAAATGAAATAATAGATCTTCCCTATGGGGCTGTCAACACTATTTTGCGTTTTTCTATAAAAAAGATGATCTTTTTTATATGTCTTAGCTGGAAAAATAGCTCCCCAAGGCTGGAAAATCTTGTAATTCATTGTTTTATAAGTACTAAACAAAAAAACTGGCGAATTTCCAGAAACCTAGGCCATTCTTGGCAATGCAGAGCTACGAAACATATAGATACACCCAATCTGTCTCCAGCCAGCATCAAGCCAACCCACTGTCGCACGATTTTTCTATTCAAGTTCTTCGGGCAAAAATAAAATAATTGCTTTACGCCTGCAGATCATCAATCTCGTCTGAAGTTGATCTGCAGCTGCTACGGGACACCTACGCACATGACTTGCTCTTCTCTCCCGCCCACCCCGACTCCACTACTGGATTTACCCGGCGTTCAGGAAACTACGCTGGAAGCGGTGCTTTATACGCCGCCCAATGACGAGATTTTTGATGAAAACCCCTGTTTAAGCTGCGGCGTGTGCTGTTCGCACTTTCGGGTGTCTTTCTATAGTGGTGAGTTAAGTGGCGAGACTGGCGGTACGGTGCCGGTCGAGTTGACCACCAAGGTTGGGCCGCTGCGCGCCTGTATGAAAGGAACCGAGCAAGGTGAAGGTCGCTGTATTGCCTTACGTGGCACCTTGGGCCAGCCTGGGATTCATTGCGCTATTTATCCGGATCGCCCTACCCCCTGTCGTGACTACCAAATCTGGGAACTGGATGGCAGCCCAAATGTGGATTGCCAGCGTTTGCGTAGCAAACACGGTTTGCCTTTGCTGCCTAACCGCCCGCTGCCTGCTCCACCCGCCCTGCCGGAGCATGATGAGGCGGCCTGACACCCGTAGCTGAGCCTCTCTTGGAAAGCCTTCACTGCTGATGCGTGAAGGCTTTTTTGTTGGCCACCAATTGACACATAAAGCTTCTTTCACACGTTCAGAGATATTTTATTGCTTGAATAACTTTAGACATATTCGTAGATCTCTCATTGTGTTTTTACCTATAGAAACCCCTGCTCCAGACCTGTAGCCTTGAGGTGTTGGCTATCGGTTTTTTAACTCTTAAAAACACAAGAAAGCTATATCCAACACCCCAAACATAGTCATAACAATACTGGAGCAAAGAGACATGCGTTTTAGTCGTTCACGTTTAGCAGTTGCCTCATTGGCATGCCTGGCTGGGATCAGTACCATCAGCCCGATAACATTGGCGGCCTCACCTGCCGCCGACCTGCTAGTCGTGAATGGGCGTATTTATACGCAGAACCCGGAACAGGTTTGGGTTGAAGCCATTGCGATACGTGATGGGAAAATTGAAGCCGTGGGCAGTACAGAGCAACTGCAATCCAGACGTGGAGACAAGACTCAGCTGATTGATCTTGGCGGGAAAATGGCTATGCCCGGTGTCAATGAAGCACACTCCCATCCTGTATGGGGTGGCTTGAAGCATCTGTTCCAGTGCAACTTCCCTTTCACGGTAACGCCGGATGTATTGGCAAACACCTTGAAAGCCTGCGTGGCGCGTAGCGAAACGCTGTGGATTCAGGGAGGCCAATGGGACAGTGATTTCTTCAAGACTCACAAAATTGCTTCGCCGCGCGCATGGCTGGATGCCGTCTCTGGCGACAAGGCTATTGTGTTGACCGACGACACGGGGCACAACGCCTGGGTCAACTCCAAGGCGTTGGGCCTCTTGCAGATTGATGCCAACTTTACGCCTCCTGGCGGCATGACCGTCAGGCACGAGCTTGATAGCCGCGAACCCAATGGGGTTTTAGTCGAGGCCAATAGCTATATCCGCTCTTTTGTACCGGACTGGACAGAGGATCAGTATCTGAAAGCA
Source organism: Alcaligenes phenolicus (assembly GCF_032063905.1). Lineage (NCBI taxonomy): Bacteria > Pseudomonadati > Pseudomonadota > Betaproteobacteria > Burkholderiales > Alcaligenaceae > Alcaligenes > Alcaligenes phenolicus. Next base: position 28,548 of record NZ_DAMBOE010000004.1, on the reverse strand, counting down.
GCGCGGTATGCCATCCAGGAGTCCAACCAATTCGGGATTACGGGTTTAAAAGATGCCGATGCCAGCGAGGCTGTTGTGCGCTCGTATTACAACCTGGCCAAGCAAGAGGGTTTGAATGCCCATATCGCCACCGCCATCCGTATCTCGGGCAAGGACAGCAAGCATGTTTTTGATTTTGCTGAAATTGACCGCATCAGCAAGCAGTATGCCCTCCCTGATCTGAAGACCAACTACGTCAAGATCTATACCGACGGGGTTCCTACCGCGGCACATACAGCCGCCATGCTGGAGCCCTACGCGGATACTCACCAGGATGATCCTTTGTCCTTGGGGGCCTTGGTCGTTCCTGAAAATGAACTGAATCGCGTCGTCTCTCACCTGGATGCAGCCGGTTATGGTTTGAAGATGCATACCGCGGGTGATCGGGCTATTCGCGTGGCGTTGAACGCTATTGAAAAAGCACGCAACGCCAATGGTCCTCAAGGTTTGATGCACGAGCTTGCACACTCGGAGTTTGTGGACGATCAGGACAAACCGCGCTTCAAGGCTCTGAATGTAGCCGCCGACTTTTCTCCCTATATCTGGTACCCCTCCGGTTTGACTGACGCCATCAGCTCGGTAGTGGGTGAGCGCAGCAGGAACATGTTCCAGGCCCGTATGTTGTTGGATCATGACGCCACTATTATTGCCGGCTCAGACTGGCCCTCTGGTGTGAAGGACAACAACCCTTGGCCCGCGATTGAAGCTCTGATGACGCGCGCCAATCCCTTCGGACAGCGGCAGGGTGAACAACTGGGCGCTGAACAAGCCTTGAATCTGACCGAAGCACTGCAGATTTTTACGCAAAACGGTGCCAAGGCTTTGGGCCGCGAAACAGAAACAGGGTCTTTGGAAACAGGGAAATCTGCTGATCTGATTGTGCTGGATCGGGACTTGTTCAAGATTGAGCCTGGCGAAATCAGCGACACCAAGGTGTTAATGACTATTTTCCAAGGACGTCTGGTGTACACAGCTGCAAAATAAGCTGCCCGGCAGGCTGGCTAAATACGCTACCATGCACGGTTTGTAGGGCCGCCCGGCCCTGCGCTTTCGGGAGTCGAAGCAAATGAAATACCGCAAGCTGGGCAATACAGACCTGGATGTCAGCCTGATTGGCTTGGGCACCATGACATACGGGGAACAGAACAGCGAGGCCGATGCGCACGCTCAACTGGACCTTGCCTTGGAACTGGGTGTGAATCTGGTGGATACCGCCGAAATGTACCCTGTGCCCCCAATGGCGGCTACACAAGGTTTGACCGAGCAATATATCGGCACCTGGCTGGCTAAAACCGGCCGCCGCAAGGACATTGTTCTGGCCAGCAAAATTGCTGGCCCCCAACGTGACCCCAAACGCCCTGGTCATATCCGCAATGGCGGTACCAGCCTGGATCGCAAAAATCTGGAGCAAGCCCTGCATGACAGCCTGCGTCGACTGCAAACGGACTATCTGGACCTGTATCAGTTGCACTGGCCAGATCGCAGCACGGTGACATTTGGGCAGCGCAGCTACCCGTGGAAAGAAGAAGACACTATCCCAATCGAGGAAACCTTGACGGTATTGGATGACTTTGTGCGTCAAGGCAAGATACGTCACATAGGTGTTTCCAATGAAACGCCTTGGGGTGTTTCGCGCTTTCTAGAGTTGTCGCGCTCCCGCTCTCTGCCTTTGATTGCCACGATCCAGAACCCCTACAACCTGCTGAATCGCGTGTTTGAAGAGGGGCTGTCCGAATTCTGCCGTTATGAAGGCCTTGGTCTGCTGGCCTATTCACCTTTGGCGATGGGTGTGTTGACGGGCAAATATGACAACGGAGCTCGTCCCGAGAAAGGACGATTGACACTGTACGACCGTTTCACCCGCTACGATGCCCCCCGCGCTCGTGAAGCCGCGTTGGCCTACAACGAACTGGCTCGCGAATACGGTTTGACGCCTACCCAACTGGCCTTGGCCTGGGTGAACCAGCAAGCCTTTACCAGCAGCAACCTGATCGGTGCGACCACGCTGGAACAACTGCGCGAGAACATCGCCAGTGCAGATGTTCAATTAAGTGATGAGTTGGTCGCCAAGATCAACGCTATTCATCACCACACCCCGAACCCTGCGCCTTAACTGGCTTTCACCCCGCCTTGGGCCCAGGCGTCCAAGGCGGAGTACCCCTCTTTTTTCTTTCCCTACCCTGTTCTTGTGCTTGCAGTGTGCTGTTTTTTTATTTATGCTCAAAAAAAGCATAACAATAGAGACGCGCTTCTTTCCGATCAGAGATTCATATTCCCCATTTTTTTATTCTATTTATGCTCAAAATGAGCATCAAGGATGAACATGATTCAGCATTTCCCCGTTGATGTCTGTCAGCCCGACGCCAAGGACGCTTTGAGCCGTCAGATTACCTGGCATGAAGTTCCTTCCAAACTCAATCTGCAAAGCGATAAGGCCACTTTGAAGCAAGCTCTGGCCAAGCAGTTGAAGGAACAAGACGCCGTACTGGTGGCCCACTACTACACAGACCCGGATATTCAAGACCTGGCCTTGGAAACCGGGGGCTGCGTGGGTGACTCTTTAGAAATGGCGCGCTTTGGGCAGGAGCATGAGTCCAGCACGGTCCTGGTAGCCGGCGTGGGCTTTATGGCTGAATCCGCCAAAATTCTGAGCCCTGAAAAGCGCGTACTGGCCGTACATGACGAGGCGACGTGTTCTCTGGATCTAGGTTGCGCCCCCGAGGATTTCAAGCAATTCTGTGCTGCGCATCCGGATCGGGAAGTGGTGGTATATGCCAATACCAGCGCAGCCGTCAAAGCACAGGCAGATTGGGTTGTGACGTCTTCCATCGCCCTGGACATCGTGCGGCATTTACATGCCCAAGGAAAAAAAATTCTGTGGGCACCGGATCGTCATTTGGGCTCTTATATTCAGAAGCAAACCGGCGCAGACATGCTGCTTTGGCAAGGCTCCTGTCTGGTCCATGACGAATTCAAGGCCGATGGTTTGAAAGCCTTGATAAGCGAGCACCCCCATGCCCAGGTGCTGGTGCATCCTGAATCACCCGCTTCAGTGGTTGCGCTGGCGGATGTGGTTGGCTCGACAACGCAGCTGCTGCGCGCTGCCATCAATCGTTCTACCGACACCTTTATCGTTGCTACCGATCAAGGAATTTTGCATGCCATGCGCCAGCAAGCGCCGGGCAAAACCTTTTTGGCCGCCCCTACCGCGGGCGAAAGTGCTACCTGCAAAAGCTGCGCCTTTTGCCCCTGGATGGCCTTGAACAGTCTGGAAGCACTGCATCAACGCTTAAGTCAACCAGGCCCTGGCATTCAAGTAGATCCTGACCTGCGTGAAGGCGCCCGACGTTCCTTGCAACGCATGATGGATTTTGCTGCCGCTCAGCAGAACAATTTGCGCGTAAGTGCTGACCTGGCCGAGCACAGTCAGCAGTTCCAGCATGTAGGAGCTGCTTGATGCAATCAGGCTCAACACAGACGGAGTTGTTAATCATCGGTGCGGGGCTGGCTGGCACCAGTCTGGCTCTATCCTTGCCCTCCACCATGAAAGTGACTCTGCTCAGCAGCGCCCCCGCTCCCTGTGGGGCCAGTCCGATGGCCCTGGGAGGTCTGGCCGCCGTACTCAGTGCCCAGGACAGTCTGGAACAACACATTGAAGACACGATGAAAGCGGGTGCTCGGCACTCGGATAAAGAAGCAGTGCGCGGGATCTTGCAAGCCGCGCCAGAGGCCGTGCATTGGCTACTGGAAAAGCAAGTTCCTCTGGACAGAACGGAAGATGGCCAATTGCACCTGACTCGCGAGGGTGGGCACAGCCAGCGACGCATCGTACACGCGGCCGATGCCAGTGGTTACGCCATCATGCAAGCTCTGCTGCCCCAATTGGCTCAAACCTCTCATATCCAGCAGCGTACAGATTGCCTGGCATTAGCCCTGCGCCGCAATGAACAAGGCGCGGTGGCTGGCGTGGATATCTACGACAAGCACACTCGTCGCTACGAAACTATGTTGGCGGATCATGTCGTGTTGGCAACTGGTGGGCTAGGTAGCCTGTATGCGCACAACACCAATCCCGACAGCGCCTTGGGAGAAGGGATTGCGCTAGCCTGGCGTGCTGGTGTGGCGATACGCAATCTGGAGTTTGTGCAGTTTCATCCGACCTGCTTGCATGCGGACGGTCCCACCTTCTTGCTAACCGAAGCCTTGCGTGGTGAGGGCGGGCATTTGCTGGACAAGCAAGGTCGCCGCTTCATGCCGGACTACGACGCCAGAGCGGAGCTGGCTCCACGCGATATTGTGTCGCGTGCTATCGCCGCAAAGATGCGGCAAGAAGGTAGCAGCCATGTCTGGCTGGATGTACGCCATCTTGGTGCGGACACTTTGCAGCAGCATTTCCCGAAAGCATTGGAAGAAGGTTTGCGGCGAGGACTGGATTTACGTCAGGATTGGGTGCCGGTAGCGCCTGCCGCGCACTACAGCTGCGGAGGAATTGAAACAGACTTGTCAGGCCGCTCGACGGTAGCTGGTTTGTACGCCGTGGGTGAAGTAGCCTGCACAGGTTTGCATGGGGCAAATCGATTGGCCAGCAACTCCTTGCTGGAGTGTGTCGTCATGGGGCGGGCGGCTGCCGAGGCGATTGCTGGAAGCAAGAGAAACCAGCGTTCAGCTTTGATCCCTGAGACAGACATTGAAAATACAAGTTCGATGTCACGTTCATGTTCATACAAGAACTCCAATCCAAACTCCAGTTCCAGTTCCAGTTCCAGTTCCAGTTCCAGTTCCCAAGCTAGTGTCAGCCCGAATTGGTGTTTGAGTTTGAATGCTAGTTCTCGCTCGACCCCAAACCCAAGACCTTCCCTTATGACTGCGACGGCAACCAATGCAGTGGAAAACATAATCAGCAACAAAGGACGTCACTATGGCAAAAACAATAGCCATAGCAACGACAACAGTAAAAACCGCAGCCCATCCACAAACAATCCACCCTCCCTGCCCGCCTTGCGCAACTTGATGCAAGAGCATGTCGGCCTGTTGCGCAATCGCCAAGGACTGATGCAAGCCTTGCACACCCTGGACCAGTGGCGCAGGCAAATTAGCCTTCTCCCCCCCAGCCTCGACCAACGAACCCTCAGCCTGCAACTGGACACTGCCTGGCTGCTAACCCAGGCAGCCTTGGATCGGCCACACAGTCTGGGTGCACATTACCGCTTGGACTGAGTCCATAAAGAAACAAGCCCCGCTCCGGAATCAACGAAATATCGGACCCAAATTAGACGAACAGTAAGTAATAACTCGGCATCAAGGACGGGCAGTCTCAACAACTTCCCGGGCTTAGCCAACAATCGCATCTATCCATGGAAACCCTCCAAGCGCTGCATGCAGCTCCCGGTTTACCCTGATTGCAAACTTTTGTAAGCACAGCTACTGTAGTCGCGTCACTACAGGCGGTATGAAAGAGACCTGTTCAGTCAGGCGCCGACGGAGCAACCACCCCGGAATCTCTCAGGCAAAAGGATCGTACCAGCCCGACACTCTGGAGAGCGGCGCATGACGCCCACCGAAGGAGCCCAGCCTGATACATCGGTTGGATAAACTCTCAGGTCACAGGACAGATGGGGTATTGCCACTACTCGGTGGTAATTCACCTGTCAGGAGCCTGTTATGTCGCATATTGCCGTCATTGGCGCCGGTATTTCCGGAATCACCACCGCCTACGCCCTCAGCCTGAAAGGCTATCAAGTTACCGTTATCGACCGTCTGCGCTACCCCGCGATGGAAACCTCCTTCGCCAACGGCGGGCAGCTGTCCGCTTGCAATGCCGAGGTCTGGAACAGCCGCAGCACTATTCTCAAGGGTTTGAAGTGGATGATGCGCAAAGACGCCCCACTGCTGTTCAACCCCAAACCAAGCTGGCATAAATACAGCTGGATGGCGCAATTTGTGGGCGCGATTTCCGGTTACGAGCGCAACACCGTGGACACCGTCAAGCTGGCCATTAGCGCCCGCGAGAATCTGTACCAGTGGGCCAAGGACGAAAACATTGATTTCGACCTGGAACAGCGCGGCATTCTGCACATCTACCACACACCCGGCGGCTTTGAATCTGGCAAGAAAGTCAGCCAACTGCTGCAAAAAGGCGGTCTGGAACGCCGCACGGTCACCAACGAAGAAATCCACCAGATCGAACCTGCTCTGCAAGGCACCTACTACGGCGGTTTCTTTACGCCTTCGGACGCCACAGGGGATATTCATAAATACACACGCGGCTTGGCCAATGCCTGCGCCAAGCGCGGCGTGAAATTCCTGCAAGATACAGAAGTCCTGGGTATTGATTGCGGCCCACCGCACCGTATCCAGCTGCGTACCGGTGAAGGCGCTGAAGCCCACACCCATACACTGTCTGTGGACTCCTTGGTAGTTTGCGCTGGCGTGGGTAGCCGTCACTTGGCCCATATGCTGGGCGACTACATCAACATCTACCCGGTCAAGGGCTATTCGATCTCGGTGTACCTGGATACGCCGGAAGCCCAACATGCCGCCCCTTGGGTCAGCTTGCTGGACGAAGAAGCCAAGATTGTGACTAGCCGCCTGGGCAAGGACCGCCTGCGTGTGGCCGGTACGGCGGAATACAACGGCGCCAACAAGGACATTCGCGCCGACCGTATTGCTCCGCTGACCAACTGGACCCGTCGCAACTTCCACGATGCGGCGACCGACCGCGTTGTACCGTGGGCAGGTTTGCGTCCCATGATGCCGGACATGATGCCGCGCGTAAAAGCAGGCAGCCGCCCTGGCGTGTACTACAACACCGGCCACGGTCACCTGGGCTGGACGCTGTCAGCCGCTACCGCACAAATCATTACCGAAGTGATTGCCCAGAACGAGCGTCAGTCCGCACCTGCTCAATTTGCCACCAGTCCGGCAGCAGCTGCTGCACCCGCCGCTGCCCATAGCGCTCGTCCAGCAGATACACAAAGCCTTGATCCTGTTCATCGCGAATCACACGACCCGCGGCCTGTGTAATCTTGCGTAGTCCCGGATACAGATAGGTATAGTCATAGGCTCGCCGCTCCCCAAAGAGCCGGGCCATGACTTGCCGCACCGACTCATTGGCCGGGTTGAATTGCGGCAAGCCCAAAGTGGCAATAAAAGCACCGATCAAGCGTTTACCGGGTAAATCTATCCCTTCTGAAAACGCCCCTCCCAGCACTGCCAAACCCACTCCCTTCCCGTCCAGCGTAAAGCGATCCAGAAACTGCGTTCTTTGCAGATCGTTCATGCCCGGTTGCTGATGCCAAAGCGGCATATCCGGCCAGCGCTCCTGCAAGGCCTGACTGACCTGCTGTAGATAATCAAAGCTGCTCAAGAACAAGAGGTAGTTGCCCGGCTGCTCCTGATACGCCTGCCCGACAATATCGCAAACGCCGCTCAGGCTCTGGGCCCGGTCGGCATAGCGCGTGGATAGACCGACATATTGACGTACTCGCAACTGCTCGGCCCGATAAGGGGACGCCACGTTCAACTCTGCTGTGCTGGGCGGCAGACCCAAGACATCACGATAAAACTGTGAGGGGTTCATGGTGCCGGAGAACAGAACCACACCGTGCGCATCGCCATAGCGTTCGGCCAGAAATGGAGCAGGCACGATATTGCGCAGGTTCAGGAGTACACCATCGCGCTGCGCCAAAATATCAAACAAGGAATGCGAGCCGAACTGTCCGGCCAGGTCCACAAAGTACAGCAACTCGAAATAAAACTGCAGCAAGGGGCTGTCTTGTGGCATGGGGTTCTCAGCCACATAGGCCCCTAAACGGGCAGCCAGATATTCGCACTGCTCCAGCAAATCCTCCGGGATTTTTTCCAGTCCCCATTGGTCGCCGCCTTCCTCGGGTATCAAGTCCTCCATCAAGCGAGTCAAGGGAGCGAAATAACGCTTCAAGGCCGAAGGCGCGGCTTTACGCGCCATGCGCAACTGCACTTGCGAGAAAGACGCGGAATACATGGAACGGGCGCGTTCTACCAAGTTGTGTGCTTCGTCCACCAGAACAGCGCTGCGCCATTGCTGGACCAGAGTCTGGCTATACAGCACCGCATGCGTGTCGAAAAAATAGTTATAGTCGCCCACAATGGCGTCCGCCCAGCGCAGCATTTCCTGGCTCAAGTAATAGGGACAGACCTGGTGTTCACTGGCCACTTGCTGCAAGCGCTGGCTAGTCAGCATGGGTTGTTCCAGAGCTTGCTGACGAGCAGCGGGAAGGCGATCGTAAAATCCTTCGGCCAGGGGACAGGATTGACCATGACAGGCTTTATCCGGATTGGGACACTGCTTGTCACGAGCCACCATTTCCAGCACCCGCCACGCGCCCTCACCGTCCGGGCTTAAGCGCTGCAAGGCGTCCAGCGCCATTTGCCGCCCCGAGTTTTTAGCCGTCAGATAAAACAGCTTGTCCAGCCCCGCCTCCGGCATGGCTTTCAGGCCAGGAAATATGACTGCCAAGGTTTTGCCGATACCCGTGGGGGCTTGCGCTAACAGGCACTGTGCATCGCGCTGAGCCCGGAACGCAGCGACAGCCAGTTGCCGCTGACCCGCACGAAACTGCTCATAGGGAAACTGCAGGGCTGTACAAGCCTGATCGCGTGCAAGCCTGTGCTTTTGCTCCTGCCGCCCCCACGCGACATACGCGCGGCATTGCTGCTCAAAAAAGGCCCACAGATCCACGCGCTCCAGATACTCCGAAATGCTGGTCTCTTTGTGCTTGTCCACGTGGTAATACACCACGCTGACTGTCATCCCCGGCAAATCGCGTTCCTGGCACAACATGGCAGCGTAGACTTTGGCTTGCGCCTGATGCAGGCGTCTATGGTGCTCGGGGATGGCCTCAAAAGCACCCCGATAGGTTTTCAGCTCTTCCAGGCAATTGCTGACGGGATCAAACCCATCGGCTCGGCCACGCACCAAGAGCCCTTCCATCTCATATGACAGCGGCACTTCAGCTTCATAGTGCTCGGGGCGGCGCAGCTTTAACTGCTGGTGGCCCAGAATACCTTCTTGTGCCGTGGCCGCAGGTGTAAAACGCAGGTCCAGATCCCCGCTGCGGGCGGTAAATTCACATAAGGCGCGTACGCCGACCGTCCAGGCCTTCATAGTGATTCAGGCCGGGTCACGTAGCAGACACGTGCAGGGATGGCGTGCTGCTCGAAATAACTTAACCACCGCCGCTGATTGTCCTGTAAGCGGTCTCCGGGGCCTTTTACTTCAATCAATTCATAGCTTTGTTGGGCAGGCATGAAGCGCACCAAATCCGGCAAGCCGGAACGGTTGTCCCGCCAATCCTGCAAGATGCGCTTGAACACCAGCTGTAAATGCTGAACGGGGATGCAATGCAAGGCCTGTTCGATCAAGGATTCATCCAAGGCGGGCCAGATCAGCAAGGGGCACTGTATGCCGCGCTTTTGCTGCCAGCGTTGCCAGATCACGGTTTTATAGTCTGCACCGTCCAGCACACTTAAAGATTGATCAAACAAGTTTTGTCTGCGCGATACAAAGTCCGGGTTCCCCCAATCCGCCGGACAGGCTTGGTAAGGGTGGAAGAACGCACCGGGCAAGGGAGCGAAAATGGCATCCCAGCTCAACAATCCCAATAAAGCCGGGAACAAGGCATTTTCTACGTAAAAAACCGGAGCCAAGGGACTATCCCAATGGGCCAGCACCTGGGACTCGACCCGATTGCCGTCATCAAACAAAACCAGATCACTACGTTGCGTGCGGCTTGTAGGCTTAGTGGATGGCAAGCTGGGCGGAGCTTCTACCGCCAGTTTGCGACGCAGACGGGGCAGCATACGCAGCAGCTTCTGGGTTTCACTCTCATTTTCAGGCTGCTCCCACGCCTGACAAAACAAGGGCCAGGCCCCTTGATGCTTGTCCTGACGCTCCAGCACCCGCAATTGACGGTAACGGGCGCCCGGCCAGTTGGAGTGCACATAGGCCTGCTCGGCCAAAGGCCACCAATGTTGGCGCTCGGCTTGCTGGCCGAGCTGAAACAGGGTTTTTGCCTTGCGCCGTTGAAGCCAATCACTGTCGGTCTCTATGGCCTGGACGGCCGCAAAGCGTTGGGCCCACAGATCTGGATCGGCTTCGTCTTGCGCATCACGCAGCTCGGACAAGGTTTCATACAGGCGCACGTCCTCATTATGTCGAAACGCCCGACTAGACTGATCCAGAATCACAGTTTCGTATCTATACAAGCCAAGATCGCTGAGCACGAACTCGGACCAGTCCTGGTAATGATTGCCAAAGAACAGCAGTTGCAAACGCTGCGCCCAATGCATGACTTGTGGTGAGAGACGAAGCGTCGGGGCTTGCAGGCCAGGATCTGTGCACCACTGCGTAAAAGGCCGGGCCTGTTCGCCCTGCGTCTGGCCAATCCATTCCAGATAGTCTGACTTGCGCCCGGTGGCTGGCAGCTCACTGAACAAGCGGCGCAGCTCGGGCACCGTATGGACGGAAAACAAAGTTTCCAGATCCAGTTCAGGATCAGTTTCTATCAGTTCGCAGGCCGCCAGCTCTTGCACGGCCGCATCCAGGTTTGCGATCTCGGCATAACGCAGCTTGTCGATACGAAACACCGGGCCTTTACGCATCAGCAAGCGCACCAACAAAGCTTGCGCGGGCTGAGAAGCATGCACAAAGCGATGGCCACATTGGACGTGTTCAGGCTCCAGCAGGTCGGAACTGGCGTGCTGTACCCACTGCAAAACCTGGTGGAAATTGTGCAGATAATAAAAAGGAGGAAGCTCGGGCGGAATCATAAGCAGGCTGTGTATATATCCAGCTACTTTAGCACTCCTTCAAGCCGGGCGCGACTCCAACAAGCGCATCCAGTCCCGTAACAAGGTATTCAGGTTCTGGCGCTGCGTGGCATCCAGCCCTTCCAACAAATTTTCTTCATTGGCCAAATGATCCACCACGACCGCATCCACACAGGCCAGACCCGCAGGGCTCAAACGCACCAGAATACGGCGGGCGTCTTCCGGGTCAGCAATGCGTTCGATCAAGCCCTGCTTTTCCAGGCCCTGCAAGCGATGCGTCATGGTGCCGGAGCTGACCATCAAGGTGGAAAACAAAGCGGTAGGCGCCAAGGTATACGGCGGGCCGGAGCGGCGCAGACTGGCCAGCACATCAAATTCGCCCAGCTGCAGGCCGTGACGCCTGAAGTTCTCGCTCATTTGTTTTTGGACCAGTTGAAAGCAGCGTGTCATGCGGCCCAGCAAGGCCATGGCGTCCAGGTTCTGCAAGTCTGGCCGCTGCTCGCGCCATTGATTGATGATCAGGTCTACCGCGTCGTGTTCTTCGCTCATGATTTCTCGATTTCGATATTTATCTTGATATTAAGATAAATCATCCCTACACTGGCATTTATCTCGGCATCAAGATACTTTCATCATGAACCGACTTTCCCTTTGGCTGGTGACGGCCTTGACCGCACTAGGCCCCGCCATCTGGGGTTCCACTTACATTGTGACCACAGAAATTCTGCCCCCCGACCGCCCATTTATCGCGGCCTTTTTGCGCTGCTTTCCCGCTGGCGTGATGCTGCTCTTGTGGAGCCGACGCATGCCCGCCCCAGGCGATTGGGGCAAGACCCTGATTCTGGCAGCCTTGAACATCGGGGCATTTCAAGCCTTGCTATTCGTTGCGGCCTACCGCCTGCCGGGTGGGTTGGCTGCCGTTGTGGGTGCAGCTCAACCCTTGATCGTGATTGCGCTGGCTTGGGCTTTGGAAGGCAAACGCCCGGTCACCATGGCCTTGGTCGCTTGCATGGTCGGCATTATCGGCATGGGTATTTTGCTGCTATCGCCAGAGAGCCAATGGGATACCTGGGGTATGGTCGCGGCCATTGTCGGGGCCCTGTGCATGGCCTTGGGCACGTACCTGTCGCATCGCTGGCGTAGTGGCATGCCCATTCTCGCCTTCACGGCTTGGCAATTGATGCTGGGTGGATTGATGCTGGCCCCTCTGGCCTTGTGGCTGGACCCACCGCTGGACAGTTCCTTGAGCGGCGTGCAAATCGGTGGCTATCTCTACCTGTGTCTGGTCGGTGCACTCCTGGCCTATACCCTGTGGTTCCGCGGGATTGCCGTTTTACCCTCTGTGGCCGTGTCTTCGCTGGGTCTGCTTAGCCCTTTGACCGCTGTAATTCTGGGGTGGCTGATTTTGGGTCAGGCCATGACAGGCTCCAGCCTGCTGGGCATTATTCTGGTGATGGGCAGTGTGCTGGCGGTGCAGTGGATCAGCAATCGTCACGCCAAATAAGCATCTTGCGCCCATAAAAATAGCGCCCCTATTAACTATCTGGATGGGCGCGTAAGAGAGTTCACTATCTTGCTACTCCGCTAGAAGCAGCAAGATAGTGACTAATAGCGTTCTTGCAGAACTTGAGCCAAATCGGTTGCAAAGCGCTGAGCGTCTTTGGCATTCAGATTCGCAAAACTGACACGCAAGCCTTGAGCGGGATTGCTCACCCCAAAGACTTGTCCGGATCGAACCAGCCAACCACGTGCGGCCAAACCTGCCAGTACCGGCTCGGCTTCCCGATCCAGCGGAATCCACAGATTGAAGCCTTCCTCGCTATCCCAAAAAGGAATGCCCTGCTTTTTCAGGGCTTGCATCAGATCGGCGCGAGCCTGCACATAGGCGGCTTGTGCAACACGCGTCTGTGCTTTGATCTCGGCATCGGTGAGCCCATGAACCACCATTTGCTGCAACAGATGGCTGACCCACTGCGCCCCTGAAGCCAGACGTTGCGACAAGCGCTCGCTGGTTTGCAGGTCTGAAGCCACCAAGGCTACGCGCAAATCCGGGCCCAGGCCTTTGGACACCGAGCGGATCAAGGCCCAGCGCAAATGATCGGCAGGAATCACATTTCGATAAGGGCTGCTGGCCAGCATCCAGAAGTGGTCGTCAATCATCAACAACAATTCGGGATACTGTTTCAGGATTTGCTCGATCTGCTTGGCGCGGGCACGGCTTAATGAACATCCCGTAGGGTTGTGCGCACGCGGGGTCAGAATCAAGGCGCGCAGACCATCTTCCAAAGCCGCCTCCAGCGAGGCTGGCACAATCCCTTCACTATCAACAGCAATACCCACTGGCTTGTAGCCCAGCGTATGCACGGAGTTGATGCTGTTCAGGTAGCCGGGATCTTCAATCCCGACCTTATCGCCCGCCAGCAAAAAGGCTTGCAGCAAGCGCTCGATCGCGTCGACTGCGCCGTAACTGACGTGGTAATCGGTATCGGGGGGGGTGTCTTTATGAAACACCTGCTGACATACGGCGCGCAATTCGGGCACCAACGGGTCGGCGCCGTACAAAGCCTGGGTTTGACCGCGCACCCCGGCTATCAATTGGTTAGGTGCAGGCAAATAGCCCGGCGCCGGATTGCCACTGGCCAGATCCTGCAAGGCCGAGCTGGCCCCATGCCCTTCCCGCGCCAGCTCCCGGATCGCTTCACGGATCCGTGTACCGCGACGGCCTTGTGCATCGGCCACCCCGGCCGAGACCAGGCGCTTGTATGCCAGGGCAACCGTATTGCGGTTCAAGCCCAGTGTTTGAGCCAGTTCGCGTACCGGCGGCAAAATCTGGCCCGGAGCGATTCGCCCCAGTGCCACTTGCTGTCGGATATCATCGAAAAGTTCCTTCGCATTGCTTCCCTGGATATTCATTTTGACCTATGACATAATGGTTTATGCGCGACCCGCAGGGTCGAGTTTATCTTTTTTTTCTTCCTTACTGGTGCGCCATGTCCGAATCCGCCCCTGATCTACTTCACACCGAGCATTATCCCACCTCCACCAGTGTAGAGGCATTTCGGGAACGCATTGCCCTGGTACAACAACGAATTGATGCCGCCTGCCTGCGCTACGGGCGTGCCGCTGGCGATGTACGTTTGCTCACCGTCAGCAAAACCTTCGGGATTGACCGCATCCGCCTGGCTTACCAGGCTGGTTGCCGATTGCTGGGCGAAAACAAGGTGCAAGAGGCCGAAGGCAAGTACGAAGCCCTGCGCGAAGAACTGCCAGATTTGGAATGGGCTGTTATTGGACACCTGCAAAGCAATAAAGCCAAGTCCGTTGCACGCTTTGCTTCTGAATTTCATGCACTGGACAAGCTCAAGACCGCAGAAGCCCTGGACCGTCGCTTGCAAATTGAAGGCCGCAGTCTGGACGTTTTCGTGCAGGTAAACACCTCCAACGAGGACAGCAAGTTCGGTTTACCACCGGAAGAAGTCCATGCTTTTGTGCGCGAATTACCACAGTTTTCTGCTTTGAAAGTCAAAGGCCTGATGACCTTGGCCTTGATGGACGCTGACCCGGAACGGGTACGGCCTTGTTTTGCCCTGCTGCGCAATTTGCGCGATCAATTGCGCAATGACATTGCCCACGCGGAAAACATCCGTGAGCTGTCCATGGGTATGTCGGGTGACTATGAAGTCGCTATTTCCGAAGGCTCCACGATTGTGCGCGTTGGACAAGCCATTTTTGGTGCACGCGCCACGCCCAATAACTTTTACTGGCCCGTCTCCGATACGGCAACAACATCATGAATCCACTACGCCTGATCATCCGCCAAAACGGTAAAGAAATCGGACACTTTGAGTCCAGCCCCTGCTGCCCACCCGAGCAGCTGTTTACCGTGGCCCGCCACCTGATGACGCTGCCTGACAGCGAACTGGAACTGCAACAAGCCAAAGGTGAGCACCGCATTCTGGATAGCGGCCCGCACGGCATACGTGTTCTAAGCGCACAGGTTTTGTACGAAACTGTTGATTTGCAAGCCTGGTTGCAACAGGGCAGCAAAGTTACTGCCTGAACCTGATTGGTGTTCGGTCACAAGCCTGACACCGCGGTTCGGCAAAGCGGCGTACCCAAGACGCCGCAACCATAAAAAAACATACCCGGTTGTTAGCCGGGTATGTTTTTGTGTTTCAGACGACAGGAGCAAACAGCAACTTAGCGGTTCACCTGTTTGGCTGGCAAGGCGAAAGCCAGCAAGCAGCTCACCATCAAGCTACCGGCAAACAGCCACAGAGCGGCGCTGCCCGAACCTGTCAGGTCGGTAACCCAACCAATCAAGGAGTTGCTGACCAGACCGGCGATATTGGCCAGCGAGCAAGCCAGAGCAAAACCGGTTGCCGCAGCGGTGCCTTTCAGGAAGGTTGCTGGCAAGCTGAAGAACACAGGTACCGCACCCATAATCACAGCCGAAGCCACGGTGAAGGCCAGAACGGTCAACCAGGCGTGATGCGCCACAAAGGTACTGGCAACCAGCGCAATTGCACCGATGGTCAGCGGCACGATCAAGTGCCAACGGCGTTCACGGCAGCGGTCCGAGCTCGCACCAATCATCAGCATGCCCACCACACCGGCTATCGATGGAATCGCCGTCATCAGGCCAATCTGGAAAGGATCCTGCACACCCGCCGCACGGATAAAGGACGGCATCCAGAAACTGATGGAGTAGGTGCCCAATAGAATGGAGAAGTCGATCCCGCCCAGCATCCACACTTTCAGGTTGAAGAAACCATCTTTAAAGCTGTGCTTGACGCCCTTGCCTTCGGCATCGTCGGCAGCCAGGTCAGCGGCCAGACGAGATTTTTCATCATTACTCAGCCATTTCGCAGACTGATAGTTGTTTGGCAAGGCCCAGAAAGTCAGGAAACCAAGCAGCACGCTAGGAATCGCCTCCAGAAGGAACAGCCACTGCCAACCACGCCAACCGTTCATGTGATCAAAGTGACCAATAATCCAGCCGGACAAAGGACCACCAATCACGCTGGACAAAGGCAGGCCAATCATGAACAGGGCAATGATCTTGCCGCGTCGGTACGTGGGGAACCACAGGGTAAGGTAATACAAGACACCTGGCAGGAAGCCGGCCTCTGCCGCACCCAGCACGAAACGCAGGATGTAGAACTGCGTGGGTGTGGTGACAAACATGGTCAGGCCAGACAAGATGCCCCAGGTAATCATGATGCGGGCAATCCACAGCTTGGCACCCACACGTTCCAGGATCAGGTTGCTGGGCACTTCAAACAGGATGTAGCCCAGAAAGAACAGGCCTGCACCCAGACCGTAGGCCGTTTCACTCCACTGCAAATGATCGAGCATCTGCAGCTTGGCAAAACCCACGTTGATGCGGTCCAGATAAGCAGCCAAATAACAAAAGCACAGAAAGGGGATCAGACGCCAGACGATCTTCTTATAGAGATCTCCGTTTCCGTCCCGACCTGCAGGCACAGCCGTGGGACTTTGGATGGATGAATGCACCTTGTATATCTCCAGATAATTATTGGTATGCCTGGTGAACCAGAAAACTGCCTAAGAACAGCGCCTGACAGAACACAGCAGGGCCCTGAACGCGTCCGCATTCCCCCCATTGGGCTGCAGACCGTTTACAGATGAAGAATGATGTATCAACGGTGACTCCCGACTGGACATGCCTGCTCTATCTATAAAGGCAGGCCAGACACAGCGGGACCCGATCAGATTGATGCGCTGAGCCCGGATCGCTCCCGGGTTCAGCGCCGTGCACTGCTTAGCTGGACTTCAGGTCCTGACCGTACAGGTCGTAGCCGTAAACCCAGGCCGGATCTTCTTGCGTACGCAAGAAGGTGTTGGCGTTGGAGACAGACTGAACACGAGTCGCACGCTCTTTGCGGTTGAGCTCGTACAGATCGAAAGCCGTGCGGAAATCCGACAAGCCGGTCTCTTGCAAGCAGCGCGTCAACATGGCGGCATCTTCAATAGCCATGCAAGCACCTTGAGCCATGTGTGGCTTCATGGGGTGACATGCATCGCCCAACATGACCAGGCGACCACGGCTCCACAAAGGCAGCGGATTACGGTTACGCAATGGCCACTTGGTAATGCTCTCAGTCGATTTGATCAGGTTCTGAACCGTGGAATGATAGCCTTCAAATGCGGCCAGCATCTCTTCTTGCGAGCTGTCTACGTAAGCGCCCTGGAAATCCCAGGCGGGATGTGGCACACCAGTCACAAAATAGTATTCATCGCGCTTGCCGGTGGTGTAGTACACCATCATGTGACGGTCTTCTGTCCACCATTTCACACAGTCCTCGAACTCGTCGGCAAAGCGGGCCAGGTTTTCGCCACGGATCAGGGCACGGTGTGCCACCCAGCCGCTGTAAATCGGGTCTTCTACGCCAAGCAGGGTTTCGCGGATCTTGGAGTGAATGCCATCGGCACCAATCACAATGTCAGCCGTCACGCTGGTGCCATCGGCAAATTCCAGCAAAACGTCATCACCACGGTCCACCAGGTTTTGCAAACGCTTGCCAAAGTGCACGGTGCCCGGCTTGATGCTGTCAATTTGCAAGGCGTGCATATCGCCACGGTGCACAGTAATGTACGACGCACCGTATTCTTTCTTGGCAAATTCACCCAGAGGGATACGGGACAGGTAGTCGCCCGTTTCGCCATCACGACTGAACCAGAAATCAGGGTGCGAACCCATATCGTCCAGCGCCTCTTCCAGACCCATGCGGCGGAAAATCTTCATCACGTTGGGGCCCACGTGGATACCGGCACCCAAACGCGAGAATTCTGGCGCCTGTTCAAATACTTCCACCTCAAAGCCAGCTTGCTGCAACAGAGTCGCCGCAGCGGCTCCGCCAAGACCGGCACCTACAATCGCAATCTTGACTGTTTTTTCCATCGTTAGCTCCAAATCACGGCACTCATCAAAAGTGCTCACCACATGTTTTTTAGTAGTGTACACACTAAGTTTAAGCATGAAAACAGGTGATTTAGCTAGGGTTTATACCTATCCAATGGGAACTTAAATAGCTTGCAAGACGACTTTTAACAATACATTAAAACAACAATATCAATGAGTTAAATGAAAAATCAAAAACAAAAACCAGCCTTGAATATCTAGGCACCAAGTTTATTTAATTTTCAGATTTAACAGTGTGTAGACTCATTTATTGCGGTGCATACCCTGAAATAGCAGATACTTTAAATGCAAAAGAACTGATCTGGATCAGGCGTGAACAGGCCCCTGGACAGGTATACTTGCCCAGTTGTTATGCAACTGGCCTGCCCATTCCACAACAAGACAGAAAGACTATGCAGCCTACCTCCCCCGTTTCTGAGCCTCAAACCTTGTCCTACGATGTCACCGAACAAATCGGCCACCTGCTGCGCAAGGCGGGCCAGCGGCATACGGCCATCTTTCAGCATTACGTGGGCGATAGCCAACTAACTGCGATTCAGTTCGTGACGCTCTGCGCTTTGCGCGACCATGGGCCCAGCTCGCAAACCGAGCTGGTCGAAGCCACTGCAGTCGACCAGGCCACCATACGGGGTATTATTCAGCGCCTGAAATCACGTAACCTGATTGAACTGGCGCCGGACAAGGACGACAGACGCAAGGTCATTGTGGAGCTGACCCAGGAAGGACTGGACCTGCTCGATCGTGTCATCCCTCGTGCCCATACCATCAGCGAACTGACCATGGGCAATCTGAACCCCGCAGAACGCGTGGCCATCGTCTATCTGCTGCGCAAAATGATAGACAGCACCCTGGATATGAGCGACAAAGAATAAGGCTGAACATCACTTGAAGAGACTATGTTTTATTCGGCCTTTAAGATATATTTAAAATACATCTTATAACTGATCTGCCATGACTCCTTTGACTGCCTCCCCCGCCTCTACCCGCCCAGAATGGCGCGCATTCCTGGAACTGGGATTTCGTCCCCTTTATCTTTTAGCTACGCTTTGGGGCGCTGCCAGCATTGCGCTTTGGCTCTATACGCCCGGCTGGCTGGCCAATACGGCCATCCCTTCCCTGTACTGGCATGCCCACGAAATGCTCTGGGCCTTTATCGGCACCATTGCCGTGGGATTTTTGCTGACTGCCAGCGCCACCTGGACGGGGCAACCTACCTTGCGTGGCCCCTCTTTAGGGGCTTTGTGTCTGATCTGGATTCTGGCGCGTTTCAGCCTGCTACTTCCCAATGGCCTGATGGCGGCATTGCTGCTCGATGCCCTCTTCTTTGCCATTGCCGCAGCGGAACTGGGGCGCGTCATTCTGATCGCCCGCAACAAGCGTAATTACGGTATTCCGCTAGCCATGCTGGCCTTGGGTCTTAGCCATGCGCTGTTCATGTACAGCCTGATGCAGGGGCAAGATCCCATGCCCTACTTCTACAGCGGCTTCTGGACCATGGGCTTGATCACCTTGCTGATTGCCCGTCGCATCATCCCCTTCTTTGCGATGCGCGCCTTGCCGGGCCTGAGCCTGCCTGCTCAAACTCGTAGCGGCCATTGGCAAATGGGCTTGAGTGCCATCGCCATTGCCTTGTCGCTGAGCCCCTGGCGTTTGCCATTAGCCCTGGTTCTGGCTGCTTTGGGCTTGATCGCCTGCTTCCAGTGGGTACGCTGGAAACCCTGGGCCAGCCGCAATACGCCGCTGCTGTGGATTCTGTACCTGGGCTATGCCGGTCTGGCGCTGGGTCTATTAAGTGCTGCGGCGTATGAAGCAGGCTGGATTCTGCGCGCAGCCTGGCCGGTGCATATTGTGGGTCTGGCAGGTTTCAGCGTGATGATTATTGGCATGCTGACCCGTACTGCCCTGGGTCATTTAGGCCGCCCCTTGCGTGCCACACCCAAAGTGGTGCTGGGTTACGGTTTCCTGATTGCCGCCTGCGTCTTGCGCTTGCTGGCCCTGATCCCAAGCAGTTGGAGCCTGCCCTTGCTGCATGCGGCTGGCCTATGCTGGATTCTGGCCATGCTCAATTACCTGCATCAGTTTGCCCCCATGTTGATTCGCCCCAGATTGAACTGATCGCAGCGTCGGCGCCACACTTTAAAAACAAAGTCCCTGGCGCCGTTTATCCTTATTTTCTGCCTGACAGTACCTGCTTATACTAAGCAGGCACGTTGTTTGCACCCTCTGCAAGCAACGCGGGACGGATCGTTCTGATCCTTGTTTATTCCGCGCTCTCATCCCCATGTCTCTCGCCTTTTCGGCTGGTCCTGTCCTGAAACACATTCTGCTTGGCGGACTGTGTGCTTTGCTCTTACCGTTTTCTATCCAGGCCGCCGACACTTGTCATGGCAGCCGGGATCTGGTCGTTGTGGGCCATATGGATGACGACCTGCTGTTCATGAACCCGGACCTGTCCAGCAATATCCAGGCAGGTGGATGCATGCAGGTTCTTTATCTGACCGCCAGTGAACGCAAAGGCGGGCTGGAATATATGTACAGCCGCGAGCAAGGTGTGCGCGCCGCCTATGCCTATATGGCCGGGCTGGTCAA
Organism: Alcaligenes phenolicus; assembly: GCF_032063905.1. Taxonomy (NCBI): domain Bacteria; kingdom Pseudomonadati; phylum Pseudomonadota; class Betaproteobacteria; order Burkholderiales; family Alcaligenaceae; genus Alcaligenes; species Alcaligenes phenolicus. Next base: position 8,165 of record NZ_DAMBOE010000004.1, on the reverse strand, counting down.
TGAATGGCAGCAAACCCGCTTGATGGTCGGCAGTGTCTCGATCGCGCAATTTACCTTGCGAGCCAGGCCGGGCATTCAGCTTAGTCATTTGCGTCTGCAAGACCCTTGGCTGGGCCCCGGCTGGGGAAGCCTGACTCCCTTGAGCCGTGCAGAATCCGTACCTGGCCAAACCGTACAAACACTGGATAGTCCTCAACAGACGCTGAACCGCGAGCAGCTGGTTCAAACGCTGGCGGCCCTGATACGGCTGTATCGGCCTACCAGCGTTCGCTATCTGGATGACACCAACCCCGTGCCTTACACCCAGCTGTGCTGGCGTTGTAGCGGACACGGGCACCCGGACCATATCGCCAGCGCCCGACTGGTTCGGGAAGCCATGCTGGCCGCCCCCGGCAATTACGCGCAAATTGGCTATGTGGACTACCCGATTCAAGAACAGGCCCGCAATCTGACCTTGAATGAAATTCACAGCAAAACCGAGATTTTCAGGCGCTACGCCTGGCACGATCAACACGCCTGCAAAGGCCCTGCTGTGTGCCAGGAACCCGCTGGTCCTGCCGCCGCCTGGGTACAACGTAGTTACTACACCAGCCGTGCCGACTATCCGGCCAGCCTGTTAAGTGACAAGGAAGGCAGGCTCAGCTTTTTCGTCTCGGGTGAACAAAACGACGCCATCAATCAATGGGAGGTGCAAGAACAGCGCTGGACCACCCTGGGCGGACGCACGGCGGATGCCTTGAGCGCGTTCCAATATGCAGACGGTAGCCCCGGCCTGTTTGCACGCGATGCAAGCGGACAAGTCTGGTTCAGCCGTGCCCCGGATGAGGACGACTGGCTGGCCTGGCAAAAAATACCCGGTCCACGCGTACTGCACACACCGATGGTCAGCCGCCGCGACAGCCAGGCCTTGGCCATGGGCACCGATGGCCGTTTTTACTGGAGCGCCGCCCGTCAGCCTGATTACGGCTGGAGTGCCTGGAAAGCCCTCCCTGCACTGGAACAGGCCGCCTACCCCGCCACTCTAAGCCTGGATAAACAGGGGCGCGCCCATGTCTTTGCCAGCAATCTGCAAGGCCAGCTTTTCCAGACCTCTCAGCAAAATGATTCGACATGGCAGGCCTGGCAAGCGATTCCGGTCCCTCCCATCAGCGGCGGACTGGCTTCTATCCTGAATGCACACGACCAGATTGAGCTGTATATGCGCGATCGCCAGAGCCAGCACTTGCAGCGTCTGAGCCAAGACAGCCAGCAACGCTGGTCTCATCCCCAAGATCTGGGGGTGAACTACGTAGGCACGCCCGCTCTTAGCCTGGGCGAAAAAGAGCAGGTTGTGGTGGCGATTCAAAAGAGTCCGGGTGGTCCCATCGTGCTGCTTGATCAAGGACAGAAACAGGAAGTAGACAAGCAATCCGCGTCCCAGCCCGTTCTGTACAGACTGAACGGCACCCTTTACCTGGCCAGTCGCCCCATTGGTCCCGAGCAGCGCTATCGATTATTGGAGCGCCGTCACGGCAAATGGGTGCAAGTAGCCCTGACCCAGGCTCCGCCACCAGGAGGCGGACAGTCCTTTAGCGAGGCCCCTGCCTTCATCAGCCAAGCCTATGTGCAGCCTTGAGGTGCGAAGTACCCGGTTAAAACGTAACAAAATACGCAGGCACGCGCCGGGCTTTCAAGACGAAGCCGGACCAGGAAACGAATCCAGTTATTGATCCAAGCCCCAGCCATAAACCCGGAATCCAGGCCCATATCGTAGTATCTTGTTGCAACAGTGTGCGCTGGCTCTCTCAGCTCCAGTACAATCGCCCGCTAACGGCCGCCGGCTTATCGGTGCCTTACTCTTTTAGCTACTCTTCAGAGATCATGAAGCCAACTACCTTATTTGCAGCCCTGTTGGGCGTCGTCATCGGCGCCGGTGGCGCGATTTATTACGCCAAAAACGTACCCGTACCGGCCAGCGGCCCGGTCAGCAGCGCCCCCAGCAGCATGGGTGCTGCTCAAACCCTGGTATTGGGCCAATCCGTCTCCGGCGAATTGACCAGCAAGAGCTTCTTGAACCTGAGCGATGGCGTACGCAGCAGCCTGTTTGATGTGAAGGCTGAAGCCGGCCAGATCATCAAGATCAGCGTAAGCGGCCCCCTGCGCCCGCAAATCAGCGTGCTGCGCAACGGCGAACTGGTCACTCGTACCCAGCGCTGCGAAGATTGCCCCGATAGCGAAACCAAAGGCCAGGCCACCACACTGGGCTTCAAGGCGGATTTCAACGACACCTACCAAGTGGTTGTCAGCGGCTTCAACACCAGTTCCTACGGTCCGTTCCAGGTCGTGGTCGATACCCTGAAAGCCTACACGGGTGACCCGCTGACCCAAGACCAGACCATTCATGACTGGGCGCTGGGCGGCCAGAAGCGCTACCGACTGAATATCGAAAAAGACGGCTTGTACAGTATTGCCATGAAGGCCGAACAAAACAGCATGGACGCCTATCTGAAGCTGATGGATCGTCGCGGCATGGAATTGGCCTCGGACGATGACAGCGGTGGCGGTACCGATGCACGCTTGCAGGTATACCTGAAAGCCGGTGAGTACATTGTTCAGGCCAGCTCGGCCATGGGCGCACAAAACTTCCAGGGCGGCTTCTCGCTGGAGATCAAGCCCGAAGAAATGACCGGCGAGATCGAGCTGAAAAATGGCGACAGTCTGACTCTGGACGGTGATGGCAAAACCGGTCTGTTCACGGGTGAAACCCAAACCTACAGCTTCACCTTATCCGAGCCCAAGCTGGTCACCGTGCAAATGGACGCCCAGGGCTTCCAGGCCACGATGGAAGTAGACTCCACCAGTGCCAACCAATACGGTGATGAAGCCGGCCAGCAACGCGTCCGCGGCGTACTGGCTGCAGGCGAACACCAGGTGAAGATTTCTGGCTCCAACCAGGCCGGTCTGTTTGCCCTGTCCGCCTCGGCTGATGAAGTCCCTGCCAATGCCGGCGGCGGAACCATCCGAGTGGGTGAGCCTCGCCAGGCTCTGATGCTGCAAGGCATCACCAGCGACAGCTACCAGTTGACCGTACGTCAACCTGGCAGCTACGTCATCGACATGACCTCGCCTATCTTCGACACCTACCTGGTGCTGCGTAAAGACGGTCAAACCGTTGCTGAAGACGATGATAGCGGCGGCGACATGAACGCACGTCTGGAAGTCCAGCTGGAAGCGGGCGAATACGAAGTCAAAGCCATGTCCTTGGGTAGTTACGACCAGGATATGGAATATGAGCTGTCGGTAAAACGTCGTTAAGACCATTCAGACAAGCTGATATCACGGCTGAAAGCTCCCGGGCTTTCAGCCTTTTTTCTTGCCTGGCGACCATCCTGGCCTTGATCTGAAGCAAGGGCCTACACGCTACAGGGTATACACCTAAGCACGTTCACCCTGCCCGCAAAGCCGCGCTGATACTGGCTTTGACAAGTGCTCTCCTTCCTTTTTTGCCTGACGTTTGATCTGCTTACGATTTGCTTTTGGGATTATCTTGATAATATAAATGCAAATCATTATCATTAATTTCATTATTGATGCGCTACCTTTTATCAGGAGCAATGCATGCAGACACTCGCCCAACAGTCCCAACACGCTCTTACCCAACGCGACGAACTGGCCTCCTGGCGCAATTTGATCACACAGGGCAACCAGGCCTTTCAATCCCACAACTACACCGATGCCATCACGCACTATCAGCAAGCTCGTGCGTATGTGAAACCACTGCTGTTTGGCGCTTGCGAAGGGGCCGACGCCACCATTGCCGCCTGGGTCATAGCCCACTTGAATCTGGCCGATGCCTGCGAGCAACTGGGTCAAAGTGACGAACAGGGTCTGCACCTGTGCACAGCTCATGAAACCTTGTGCTGCGCCGCTGCCAATACCCGTCTGGCAGACGACTGGCGCATGGCCGCCTGGCAACATAGTCGCCGCACTTATGCCGAACTGGCCCGCTATGCGCGGCGGTACCCCCATCATGTCCCTACCTGCTCTGCCCTGTTCTTAGGTGCGGTCAGCCCGCAGGAACGCTCTTTTTCTCATTAGTTTCATTCTGTCCCCCAGGCGCCACCGGCCTGGGGTTTATCGAGGAGTGCGTTTTGTCTTACACCTTACCTGCCCTGCCTTATGCCTACCATGCTCTGGAGCCGCATATCGACACCCAGACCATGGAGATTCACTACAGCAAACATCATCAGACCTATATCAATAATCTGAATGCAGCACTGGAAGCAGCCAATTTACCCTACCCGCCTATTGATGAGCTGGTAGCCGGGCTGGATACCTTGCCTGAATCCCTGCGCAATGTCGTGCGCAACAATGGTGGCGGTCATGCCAACCACAGCTTGTTCTGGACCGTCATGACGCCCGATGCCGATAGCACCCTTCCCAACGATCTAGCTTATGCCATAGACCGGGATCTGGGTGGCTTCGAGAAATTCAAGGATGCCTTTACCAAAGCGGCGATCTCACGTTTTGGTAGTGGCTGGGCTTGGCTCAGTGTCACCCCGGAAAAGAAGCTGGTGGTTGAGAGCACCGGCAATCAGGACAGCCCGCTGATGCACGGCAACACGCCCATACTGGGCCTGGACGTGTGGGAACACGCCTACTACCTGAAGTATCAGAATCGTCGGCCTGAATACATTGCGGCCTTTTTCAATGTGATTAATTGGCCCGAAGTGCTGAGAAGATACCTGGAAGCCGTTAAATAAAGCGGTTTTATGCCCCGTCGAACTCTGTCGCCTTATTCGGAGACAGGTAGCAACAAGCACTGTAGCTTGTCGCCTTTCCAAGCAACCCTCCACTATCGGAGGGTTTTTGCTTTAGGGGCACATCCCTACACAGTCCAGCAACCACGCCTGGGTTTGGCCCAATTGCGCAGTGCATCACCAAACGCTATGTTGATTGTTAGCGCCCTTATCACACACATCCCCAGGCCCCCACATGTTGAGTCTCTGCGATCGTATCCAATCCCTACGTTCCCTGTTTCACTTCGATGCGGTGCAGCTTCTGGGCTGTGCACCACAAAGCCGTACGCATCTGGAATTGCATTGTGAAGGCTATAACCTGAACTGTGCCTCTGCCTTGGGGACGGGCTTTCCGCAAATCTACGCACCGGGTTTTACGGCGCAAGCCTCACCCCACGATTTGCTGCCCCCCTCCATTTCCGAATGCTCGGACACCATGGACCCTCCTTTTCGCAGCACTGCTATCTATACCGATGCTCTGCTGCGTGGCGGATTTCAGGATGGCATGACGGTAGAACTGCAGCGCGGGGATTCGTATCTGGGGATGATTCACTTTTCTTCCCAACAGGCAGGCAGCTTCAATCGCCACGTCCGCACGCTGGCGCTGGGCGCAAAAATCTTGCTGGAAGAGGCCATGCAGAACATGGTCGCGCAAAACGGCATCGTCTTGCATTTGGTGCCCCAAGCAGGCGGCCTGATCATGCGTGAAGACATGCTCTCCAATGCCTCCCAATTCAGCCCCGCACTGGCTAAAGCCTTGTCCTTCATGGGCCAGGAGACCTCGACCTTGCAAGCGTTCTGGTTGGAAGGCAAACGAAGCTATCGACTGCAAGCACAGCGTTTTCCCAAGGGGGATGTTCTGGTTCGACTGGTCCCTGCTCCCTTGCCCGCCGCGCTCAGTGCCAAGGAAATGCAAGTACTGGGCTGGCTGGTAACGGGCTATACCGACCGGGAAATTGCGGCTAGTCTGTTTTTAAGCGAACGCACTGTGCATTCGCATGTCACGTCCGTGCTGCGCAAGCTGGGCATTACCAGACGCACAGAAGCCGCTGTTAAAGCGGCTCTGAATCACTGGTATGTGCCGGATACACATGGCGCTATCCTGGCTGCCGTGCCCGGACTCTGCCACTGAACGGCAGACTCCGGGGTAGCGGTTCAAGCCATGAACATCACGGCGTACTAGCGTAGACCGCTTAACAAGCCTGCGGCTTCGTCCACGCAAGCACGTTCCGCATCCAGTAGGGTATCGCCGCCCATCCCGCCCAGGAAGTCCGCATAAGGATCAGCCAAAGTGCGTACACCGGTCAGTTCCTCAATCACAGCCTGACCGCAAAATGGCAAGTAGTGCGGGCTGTACCCCCCTTCCTGCACAAAAGCGATGCGACCTTCACACACCTCTTCGGCGCAGTCGATGATTTGACGCGCCATCTGACGGAAACCGGAAGCCGTCACCATCATGCGTGCCAGCGGGTCCATCATGCTAGCATCAAAGCCCGAGCCCACGATAATCAGCTGCGGTTTATAGGCCCGCAGCGCAGGCAACACCACTTTTTCCATGGCATAGAGGTAAGCGGCATTCCCACCACCGGGAGGCAATGGGATATTCAGGTTGTAGCCCAAGCCTTCACCCTCGCCGCGCTCAGTCGTAAAACCGCTATTGGCCGGAAAGCATAGATGTTGATGCAGGGAAATGGTCAGAACCGAAGGGTCATTCCACCAGATATCCTGCGTACCATTACCGTGGTGCACGTCCCAATCCAGAATCGCGACACGATCCAGGCCCAGTTCTTCGCGAGCGTACGCCGCCGCTACCGAAGTGTTATTGAAAATGCAAAAACCCATCGCACCAGCACGGGGCGCATGGTGGCCGGGTGGGTTCACCAGTGCATAGCCATTGCTGACTTCACGACTGACCACTTTCTTGACCATCTCAATGGCGCCACCGGCAGAAAGCATGGCAATTTCAAGACCGCCATTACCCATGGTGGTGATGCCGTCGCCCGTGTCACCGCCGGTTGGCAAGGCACTGACACGCTTCATGTTTTCCAGATGCTCCGCCGTATGCACACGCAAAATATCCTTGTCGCGCGCAGGCTTGGCCTGGATGCTGATCAGATGATCAATTTGCCCGGAGGCGCAAACCAGCTCGTGAAAGCGGCGCTTCGTATCGGGGTGGGCCAAGTGGTGGCTGATCGGCTGTAAACGGGCCCCCAGATTGGCCGAGGCAAGGCTGCCTGTCCCTGTATCTACCCAGCCGTAAAGAGTGTTCCAAATATATCCTGTTGCCATGTCGTCTCCTTTCTTTTGGTTTGTTTGGCAGAACCATAGTAGGGATCTGGACGACTGAAAGAATCCGTAGGATTGCCGAATTTATGGGCTGATCAGGAAACACTCACGGCAAAAGAGGCAGAGGACGCTTGTTTTCCAAAGCGTTCTCCGCCTCTTTCTTCAGGCTGATTAACTTGTAGATAGCGGGCACTGCCCAAGGTCTAAACCAGCTCGGCAATATTGATTATTTCTGCTCCGCAAGCCTCAAGCAACTCGGCATCGTAGCTGGCGAACAGCACAACACGGTCTTGTGACCAGATCTCGAACTGCTCAGCCAAAGCAGCACGAGCTTGCGTATCCAGCCCATTGCCAGGGCCATCGGCAAGTATCACAGCCGGGTCACCCAAAGCCGCCGCCGTCAGAAAAACCTTGCGGCGCGTTCCTGTCGACATCTGCTCAAAGCGCTTGTCCAAGTGTGGCTCCAATCCTAATCGGTAGGCGAAATCCAGCGCATTATCATCCACGCGGGTGTTCTTTTCTGCGGCGATTTGCGCCAACAGTTCACGGCCCGTTTGGGACGGAAACAACATGCAGTTGTCGGGTACATAAGCCATACGAGCGCGGGCTTGTCGGGGCGTTTTCATCAGCGAGTGCCCGTCTATCCACACTTCCCCCGTATCCGGTTCGAGCAAGCCTGCAATGATGTTCAGCAAGGTGGATTTACCAGTGCTGTCTTCTTCACAGAGCGCCACGCAGCCAGGCTGAAATGTATGAGTCAGTCCCTTGAAAACGGGGTAGTCGCCATAGTTTTTACTGAGATTGTCTATGCGTAGCATGCTGGAAATCACTGCCAAAGAAGCGCCTGGACAGACAAAAGATGCTCTGACGAGGCAGGATAAAAAACAAGTACGGGACTGCCCCGAACAGAGGCCTTAGTATAGGTCTTTATGGGCTGATGTTTGGACTGCTTGCTGCGCCGTGGCCATGCAGGGTTCAACAGCTACGGAGCAAAAACCTTGTCGGGAACAATCTTGCCAGGCGTTCATGCGCGGGTCTACAGCCAGAGCCAAAGCCAAAGCCAAAGCCAAAGCCAAAGCCAAAGCCAAAGCCAAAGCCAAA
>NZ_DAMBOE010000003.1:579170-654330 GCF_032063905.1 Alcaligenes phenolicus | reverse complement strand
CGGGTCGGGTCGGGTCGGGTCGGGTCGGGTCGGGTCGGCAGATAGGTTCCACCGCTAAACCCGATCATTCAATACTTATTACTCTGCTTGAAGTCATTTTTTTATTAAAAACAAGCAAACTTTATCTAAAAAACTCGGGAAGGAATCAAGAAATAATCAAAGAAAGCGACTGGAGAATAGAGATAAACAGACTCAAATGATTGATTAGTTTCTGTTTTTTCTAAGGAAGCCCATTAATAAAAAAAGAGGCCAGTCCAAATAAAATATAGATGAGTAAGAAGAAAGCAATCCAGACAACAATTAAAAATAAAAATTCGGATTGATAATTTTTTATTTTTTGAAGAAATAAATAAAAACTGAAATAAAAACAAAACCACGATATTGAATTACAAAAACAGAGTTTTGTTTAGATCGAAAAACACATAACAGTCGTGATAACTAATCTTATCCACAGGTTTGAATAACAAAGAAATCCACAATTTTATTAACAAAAGAGATTAAGCCAGAAATGGAAATATAAAGTCTGGTTAAATCAGCAGTTAATAAGAAAGTGAATAATTTGTGGATATTATAAAGGCTTAATTCGCACTTCAACATGGTGTTGGTGCAAACACCGACATCCGCTCACCCAGACGCTCCAGGCGGGCGAGATCCGGCCAGAAAATCGGTCAGGGACTGGGCAAAAAAGCTATATTTGAGGCAGCTACCGGCTCTGGGCCCCTGTGGATAAGCCCCAAGAAGCCCTGTTGTGGACGTGCTGTGGATGAAAGGGGGATAAGTTGCCTGTCTTTCCAGACCTCAAATTTTGTCCAGTTTCGGTCCACCGACTCCACCGGGGTGGTGCACAGGCAGAAGAGGTCAATAAGTTGCTGAAATTAAAGGTTAAATTCTATCTATACCACTTATCCACAGACACCCATTATCCATTACCAGTTATATATATAGTTATTATTAAATAAAGATCTCTTCACCCATGCCCAACTTTCTTGTACAGCCTTTACCTGCTGGTTCTTTAGACATCATCGGTGATGTACACGGAGAGCTCCAGGCCTTGCAACAACTGATCCAAAATTTGGGTTACCAGGAAGATGGCTCTCATCCAGAGAAACGTAGCCTGATATTTGTGGGAGATTATTGTGACCGAGGCCCTGATAGCCCTGCTGTAATTGAATACCTTAAGTACTTGATAAATAATAATAAAGCAAAAGGAATATTAGGTAATCATGAAATCAATCTCCTGATAGATGATGCAAAAGATGGATCAGGTTGGTATTTTGATCAGCGATATCAATCAGATTTAAAGAATTACTCGCCATTTACGCGTGCAAAACCTCAAAATAGAGACGAAATCCGGAAGTTTTTAAGCTCACTACCCATTGCATTGGAAAGAAATGATCTGAGAATTGTGCATGCAGCCTGGAATAATCCTGCTATTGATGCAATTAGATCGGTTAAAAGCGAAGATTTTCTTGATTTTTTCTTTGAATGTGAGCGTAAAGCTGATACGTATGCAGAAAAAAAAGGAATTCTGAATAAATATCTAGCGGCAAAACAAGAATGGAAAGAAAAAATTGAAGACCCCAAGGCCCTGATGCCTTTGTTGCAGGCCTACATTGACTACGATTTGGTCAAAAATGACTTCAACCCCATCCGTTTGCTGACTTCCGGCACTGAAGGACCCGCAGATCGTCCGTTTTTTGCTGGCAACCGTTGGCGTTTTTCCGACCGAACTCCTTGGTGGAACAGCTACCAGGACGATATTCCTGTCGTTTTTGGCCACTATTGGCGCCAGCTTTTCCCTCAACCAACAGTGAAAATGTCTAAATATTCCTTATTATTCAAGGATATAGATCCATTTTCCTGGCATGGAGCAAAGAAAAACACGTTTTGCGTGGATTTTTCCGTAGGGGCTCGTTGGCGCGATCGCCGCAAGGACCAGGCACCTGAAGGCTCCGCTTTTCACCTGGCCGCTTTGCGTTGGCCAGAGAAAATCATCATGACAGACACCGGATTTACCCAGGCAACCCGATAAATTCACTTTATATTCCGCTGTTACAATTTTCTTTGCTGTGGATAAGCTCTAGGAAGAGCATTGTGAACAGGGTGTGGATACATAAGGCATAAGTAGGTACTTCTTTGTGAAGTCTAAAAGTTGTACCTAAACCATCCACCGGTAAGCGTTAGATCTATCCCCGGAAAAAAAAGCGCTAAGCTCTTGTTTTAACGCTGCTAAAGACACTTGTTCGACTTATCAACAGGGCTCCATCCAATAATTCCAATAAAAGATTTAAGTGCTTGTTATATAAGATAAGTTCAACTCTCTGCAGGCCAGCTCCATGCCCTTTGCAAGCTAAAAGTTCTCGACTAAGATGCAGTCCATGAACAAAAATCACGATCTCGCTCAAAGCTGGCTTATGCGGCTTTTGCATACAGAAATCTGAGCGGCAAAGGCTGAAAATTTATTTTCAGAACCGGACAAGATCGACTTTGTCGTCTGTTCCCGGAGTTTTCTTTCAACATGAGAAAAACTCAAACAAAGGAACGGGTGGGCAAAAGAGGGGTGTTCTACCTGGACGACATGTTTGGCCAAGAGTTTGCTATGGCTGCAGGGATTGCTACGCCTGGTGCTTGTACTAGGTCAATCTTGTTTGAATTTTTGACTTATCCACATTTTGTGGGTAAAGCGTTGGTTTGTGCTTGCTCGTATCTTGTGGTGCTCGAAGGGGCTTGTTGACCTGTGTATTTTCACAGTTGCAAAGTCTGTTCAAGGCTTGTGATATTGAAATAAGTCCTTGTTTTATATCTATATTTTTTTTGGTTTTAACTTTTAGGCCTGTTTTTTGGCAAGCAACATGAACTGAAACAGGAAGGCCTTCGAGCTGGCTGATTTTTACTTTTCTCAAAGGAAAAGAAGCGAGAACTGGGCAAAAAATCAGGTTTACCCCCAAAGTTATCAACAGGTCAGGGCTGCAAGGCTGAATTGCCTGTTTCACGTTTGGTGTCTTGCGGGGTACAAGATGCGGGTTTTGTGGTCTGCGGTAGATGGTTTGTGCTTCAGGTAATGCCTGTTGTTTTACATCGCCGTTGCAGGGCTTGTATGACAGATTTAGGCAAAATTGCGGCGACTGCACTTGTCCACAAAAATCAGGACACAAAAAAACCGCCTGACGGCGGTTTGATGAAGGTGGGGAGAAAGGCCTTTAGACCTTTTTCAGGCGTTCAATAGCCTGGTCCAGGGTGTTGAGCTGCTTGGCAAAGCAAAAACGCAGCAAACGATGGTTAGCCTGCTCAGAATTGGGATTCAGGTAGAAGGCAGACACGGGGATCGCGCCTACGCCATAGTTCTGGTTCAGATGCTTGGCAAAATCCAGCTCGGACAGTTCCGAAATATGTTCATAGCTGGCTAGCAAGAAGAAAGTCCCTTCACTGGGCATAGGAGTGAAACGTGTGTTCTGCAGACCTTGATGCAAATGATCGCGTTTTTCCTGGTAGAAAGCGGGCAAACTCTCCCAGGTGGCTGGATCCTGCATATAGGTGGCTAAACCAGCCTGTAAGGGGCTAGGAACGGTAAAGACGGTGTATTGGTGGACCTTGCGAATTTCCGTGCTGAGACTGGCAGGAGCACAGCAGTAGCCTACTTTCCAACCTGTGGCGTGGAAAGTTTTGCCAAAGGAAGAAACGATTACTGCTCGTTCTGCCAGGAGAGGGCGGGTAGCAAGGCTTAGATGCTTTTTCTGATCGAAGGTCAGGTGTTCATAGACCTCGTCGGACAAGATGATCAAGGAAGGATGCTTTTCTACAATCTGCTCCAACGCGTCCAGATCCTGGGGCTGCAAGATGGTGCAGGTTGGGTTGTGTGGGAAATTGATTACCAGCATACGGGTCTTGCTGGTGATGGCTTGCTCCACACGGCCCCAGTCGACGCGGTAGTAGGGTACAGCCTCGCCAGGCGCTGTCATCGGGACAGCAACAGGGATACCTCCGGCCAGCTTGATGGCGGGGATATACAGGTCGTAGAAGGGCTCGATCACCACGACCTCATCGCCTGTATGCACAAAGGCCTGAAAACTGGCCATTAAGGCCTCAGTAGCGCCACTGGTAACGGTGATTTCCGTATCCACGTTGTAAAGGCGGCCATACCGAGCCTGCGTCTTGCTGGCAATAGCGGCTCGCAGGGCAGGGTAACCCGCCATGGCAGGATATTGGTTGATGCCATCCAGCATGGCCTGGTGCACAGCCTCAATCAGGGCTGGATCCGGATTGAAGTCTGGAAAGCCCTGGCCCAGGTTAATGGCCTTATGCTCCAGAGCCAGCTGGCTCATGGTGGTAAAGATGGTGGTGCCCACAGAAGGGAGCTTGGATGTGATCTGCATGGGTCTACTGATATGAATAATAAAAATGCACCCGCGCTTCGGATTTGAGTAAAAAGTTGGGTGGCGAAGTATCAGACAAATTCTTGTCGAAAATACCATAGATTCTGCGCGTATCTGTTGATCGTGGAACTGAGCACTCAGGATCGGTTTCTTACATTGATATAGCTATTGCCTATATAGGTTCAGAGCCCGGCTTCTCCTGCTATTTGCTTTCTTCAGCTCTCGCGCTGCAGGTTCGTGTTGGAGCCACGGGAATTTTCTGGCTAGACCTGTGTCTTAACTTTGGCCTCACGATTAAGTTCCAGGCGTTAAGATCGGCATTAAAGGTGCTGCTGTTCCTTCAAAGTACCTGTCGTTTCAAGCAAATCCTGTTCTGTCTGGGTAGCTGTCTTTTTGCTCATAGGACATTTTTTTCTTGCAGCCAAGGTAGTCGGATTACATAATCGACGCCTTATATTTTCCGTAGACCAGCGGAAATTTCCTTATCGCCAGACTGTAGAACTGTGGATGTAGTCCTCAGGCAGTATTTCTTTTTACTGCTCTGTTATCCACAATTTTGCTGCCTGCTTGGGCTGCTTTTATCTACCTGTTGTGAGGTACTGGCCTAGATAGCCCCTTTTAGGGGATTTAAGAGTGATAAGCGCGCCTTTTATGGCTTCGCTCCCTAGGGAATTCTGGCTGAAGAAAATCTTTGCAACCGCAGCCTGTGCTTCTCAAGGTGGCCTGGGGATAAAAAAGCGTCCCTTTCTCCACAAAGTTATCCACAGTGGTATTTACGCAAAAAACCGTGTTCCACGTGGAACAGATATTGGTTCCATGTGTTTCACGTGGAACATACTCCGCTGGTAATCGTATAATTGATTTTTATTTTTTAGCTGTTCTGACATGATTTATCCCGAAGAGTTTGACGTTATTGTCATAGGCGGCGGACATGCTGGTACCGAAGCGGCTTTAGCGGCAGCTCGAACCGGCGTGTCTACCTTATTGTTAACCCATAATATGGATACCTTGGGGCAGATGTCCTGCAACCCTTCTATTGGGGGGATTGGGAAGGGGCATTTGGTCAAGGAAGTGGATGCGCTGGGTGGGGCAATGGCGTTGGCTACCGACTACGCCGGTATTCAATTCCGCACCCTGAATAGTTCCAAAGGCCCGGCTGTGCGCGCCACTCGTGCTCAGGCGGACCGTTCTTTGTACCGCAAGGCTATTCGCGAGGTTCTACAAAACCAAGCCAACCTGATGGTGTTCCAGCAATCAGTCGAAGACTTGATTGTGGAGGGTGATCGGGTTGTGGGTGCTGTGACCAAGATTGGCTTGGAATTCAAAGCCAAATCTGTGGTTCTGACAGCAGGAACATTTTTGAATGGTCTGGTCCATGTAGGCCTGAATAATTATTCTGCAGGCCGGGCAGGGGATCCGCCGTCCATCAGCTTGGCGCATCGTTTACGGGAACTGCAGTTACCGCAAGGGCGGTTGAAGACAGGGACCCCTCCGCGCATTGATGCCAACACCATCGATTTTTCCCGCCTGGAAGTCCAACCTGGCGATAGCGATCCGATTCCGGTGTTCTCTTATATGGGTGATGTTTCCATGCATCCTCAACAGATGCCGTGCTGGATTACGCATACCAACGAGCGTACCCACGACATCATCCGTTCCGGGCTGGATCGCTCTCCCATGTATAGCGACCAGGGCACTATCGAGGGCATTGGTCCGCGTTACTGCCCGTCTATCGAAGACAAGATTCATCGCTTTGCGGATAAGAGCAGCCACCAAGTGTTTTTGGAGCCTGAAGGCTTGAGCACGACCGAGATCTACCCTAATGGTGTCTCGACCAGCTTGCCTTTCGATATCCAGTTGGCTATGGTGCGTAGCCTGCCTGGTTTGGAAAATGCCCGCATCATGCGTCCAGGCTACGCGATTGAATACGATTATTTCGACCCTCGATCCCTGTACCCCACGCTGGAGACCAAACAGATTCGTGGCTTGTTCTTTGCCGGTCAGATCAATGGCACGACAGGTTACGAAGAAGCCGCAGCTCAGGGCTTGTTAGCCGGGGTGAACGCAGCCCGTTTGGCGCAAGAGAAAGAACAATGGTATCCACGTCGCAACGAAGCCTATTTGGGTGTGTTGGTAGACGATTTGATTACCCGTGGGGTGACCGAGCCTTACCGTATGTTCACGTCTCGTGCCGAATACCGTTTGAGTCTGCGGGAAGATAATGCCGACCAACGATTGACTGAAATTGGCCGGGAGTTGGGTTTAGTGGATGATGCCCGTTGGGATCATTTCAATCGTAAACGTGATGCGGTTGCACGTGAAATCGAGCGCTTGAAAGGTACCTGGGTGAACCCCCGTAACTTGCCTGCTGAACAAGCAAACGCACTGTTAGGTAAAAATATCGAACGGGAATACTCCTTCTTCGATTTGCTCAAGCGTCCTGAAGTGGACTATGCAAAGCTGATGGCTGTGCTGAATGATCAAGGTACGTCCGTGGCAGGCCCAGGCTTGGAAGATCCAGTGCATGTGGAGCAGGTGGAAATTCAGGTGAAGTATGCGGGCTATGTGGCGCGTCAGCAGGATGAGGTAACTCGTCAGGCAGCTCTGGAAGAGCAGGCCATTCCAGAGGATCTGGATTACGACGACATCAAGGGGTTGTCGATTGAGGTGCGCCAACGCTTGAAGGCTGCCAAGCCTTTAACCATTGGCCAGGCCGGACGTGTTCAAGGTGTGACACCTGCGGCGGTTTCTTTATTGTTGGTACACCTGAAGCGCAAGCAAAAGAACAAACAAACGGCATGAGCGATATTTTTTCAAAACGCCTGAATCAGGCCCTGCTGGATTTGGGTCTGGATCAGGACCCTGTCCTGGTACGCAAGCTACTGGATTACATAAATCAGTTGCAGCGTTGGAACCGTACCTATAATCTGACCGCCCTGCGTGACCCAGATCAAATGCTGGTGCAACACATTTTTGATAGCCTGTCGATTGTCCGTCCGTTTCAGAACTATTTGGCCGGCAACAATACACAGGCACAAGAATCGGTAAAGATTGTAGATGTAGGTTCAGGGGCAGGTTTGCCGGGAGTTGTTTTGGCAGCATCATGTTCCACGTGGAACATTACCTGTATCGATGCTGTCGAGAAAAAAATGGCATTTGTTCGACAAATGGTTGGTGCTTTGGCTCTGCCCAATTTGTCGGCGATGCATGTGCGTGTAGAGCAGCTGGAACCCATGCAGGCTGATATTGTGGTTTCCCGAGCTTTTTCTTCGCTGCTTGATTTCGTTAATTTGGCAGGCAGGCATGTTCGTCCAGGTGGACGCATTGCGGCTATGAAGGGTAAAGAACCTGATCAAGAAATAGCGGCATTGCAATCTGAAAGTAACTGGCGGGTCGAACGAATAGAATCATTAACCGTACCGGAGCTAGAGGCACAGCGTTGTCTAGTGTGGTTGGTGCAGCAAGGATAATCATGAGTAAAAAAGACGATAAATCTCCCCGTGCCTATGTGTTTTGTATTGCGAACCAAAAGGGCGGGGTAGGCAAGACGACCACAGCAATTAATTTGGCAGCTGCTCTTGCTGTACTGAAGAAAAAGGTTTTACTGATTGACCTGGATCCTCAGGGCAATGCCACCATGGGTAGTGGTATTGATAAAAACAGCCTGTCTGGTAATTTGTACCAAGTCCTGATTGGCGACGAAAGTATTGCTAATGTAAAGATACATTCAGAAACAGGCGGCTATGACGTCTTGCCTTCCAATAGGGAGCTGTCGGGCGCCGAAATCGACCTGATCCAGATGCAAGAGCGTGAGCAACAACTTAAACAGGCTCTGGCTCAGGTGTTGGACGATTACGATTTTGTACTGATCGACTGTCCACCTACCTTGTCCTTACTGACGTTAAATGGTTTGGCCAGTGCTCACGGGGTCATCATCCCCATGCAGTGCGAGTACTTTGCGCTGGAAGGGCTGTCGGATCTGGTCAATACGGTTAAACGGGTCTATCGCAATATCAACCCGGATTTGGAGTTGATTGGTTTGCTGCGGGTGATGTTTGATGGCCGCGTAACTTTGCAGCAGCAAGTCTCCAATCAGATCGAGACACACTTTGGCGATAAGGTGTTCAAGACGGTGGTGCCGCGTAACGTACGTTTGGCTGAAGCGCCAAGCCACGGTATGCCAGGTATTGTGTATGACAAGAACTCCCGGGGTGCCAAGGCCTATATGGACTTTGGTAAAGAGCTGATCAAGCGCTTGAAGAAAGAATCCCGCAGCGACAAGGCATAAGGCACACAAGAATCAATAGGAATGTAAGCATGGCTACACGAAAACCAAAAGGTCTAGGTCGAGGCTTGGATGCCTTGCTCGGCGCAGACGCAGGCGCTATCGCAACCATCGGGAAAAAGGGCGAAGCGACGGTGAGCGATGGCCCACCTTCCAACCTGCCCGTCAAACTGCTCAAGGCTGGGGTGTATCAGCCGCGTACTCGCATGGACGAGGGCGCCTTGAACGAGCTGGCCGAGTCCATTCGCGCACAAGGTGTGATGCAGCCTATTCTGGTGCGTCCTCTGTCGGGTAAGGACAAGGGCAAGTACGAAATCATCGCCGGTGAGCGTCGTTTCCGTGCGTCGCAAATTGCTGGTCTGGAAGAAGTGCCCGTTCTGGTGCGCGAGGTAGGCGACGAGAACGCCGCCATCATGGCACTGATCGAGAACATCCAGCGTGAAGATCTGAATCCGCTGGAAGAGGCGCAAGGTGTGAAGCGTTTGCTGGACGAGTTCGGTCTGACTCATGAGCAGGCCGCTCAGGCGATTGGCCGTTCGCGTTCGACCACCAGCAACCTGCTGCGTCTGATCAACCTGGCAGAGCCTGTGCAGATCATGCTGCTGGCCGGCGACATCGATATGGGTCACGCTCGTGCCTTGCTGGCTGTGGACGCTGCCCGTCAGATCATGTTGGCCAATGAGGTGATTGCCCGCCGTCTGTCGGTACGTGAAACCGAGAAGCTGGTCGCCCGTGCTCTGCACGAGGATGACGAGCCTGCCAGCAAGCAGGCCCAGAGCAAGGCGAACCGCAATGGTGACGTACAGCGCTTTGAAAAGGTGCTGTCTGACCACCTGGGGACCAAGGTGACCTTGAAGGTCGGTGCGAAGGACAAGGGCCAGCTGCAGATCGCTTTCCATGGCTGGGAGCATTTGAACGCCTTGCTGGAAAAGCAGGGGCTGTCGTCCTTGCTGGAGCAAACGGACGATTAAGTCAGGTTCCCGCTACGCTGAAAGCGATGCGATTGACGTAGAAAAGCCGACCTCAGGTCGGCTTTTTCTTTGCTAGGGCCAGTGTGTTGCTACTGAGCAGTATTTTTCTGAAAAAAAGGAAGCAACTGGTGGGGGAAGAACTAGAACAATTTCTGAAATGATGAATTGCCCCTTCCTAAAGCTAGTCACTAATCCAACCTTCATTCTGTAGGCAGTTCATGGCTGCGTGGTTTTCAGTTTGATTACTTGCGGCCAGCCAGTAGAAAACAGCAAGAGGACGGTTCAAGGAAGTCAGGGAAGAGAGCAGGGAAGATATCTGAAAGCCGGATTAAAAGCGAAAAATCCGGTTCCGTATCTTTTGCTTACAAAAATAAATGCTGAAAACAGAAAAAAATCTATGTGTTTACCCGTATTTCACAGTGATTTCCCTGTTTTTAAGGCATTCAAAAGCGACATGTCTGAAGCCCGAAAATAGTGACAAAACCAGTAAGAAAAGCGCCTCAAATCCGGTTTTTCTAAAAAACTCATTGAATTATTCAATTTTCTTCCTAAAAGGCTTGACGACTTCTTAAAACATGTCCATAATTCGATTTTCGCTTCGGGTGGGATGTCCGAGTGGTTAAAGGAGGCAGACTGTAAATCTGTTGGCCCTGCGCCTACGTTGGTTCGAATCCAACTCCCACCACCAGCACTTTTCTAGAGTCAGCCAGCAAGGCGACTTTAGGAGAGGGTGAAGAAAAGTCTGCGGGTGTAGCTCAATGGTAGAGCAGAAGCCTTCCAAGCTTAAGACGAGGGTTCGATCCCCTTCACCCGCTCCAGGTAAAAATCTTTAGCCACTCTCGGCTGAAGTTGAATGCCCATGTGGCTCAGTGGTAGAGCACTCCCTTGGTAAGGGAGAGGTCACGCGTTCGATCCGCGTCATGGGCACCACATCTCTCTTCTCTATATCGTTCTATCCCTTCAGGAGTCTGCCATGGCTAAAGGCAAGTTTGAACGGACTAAACCGCACGTCAACGTCGGTACTATCGGTCACGTTGACCACGGTAAAACCACTCTGACCGCTGCAATCTGCACGGTTCTGTCCAAGGCATACGGCGGCGAAGCGCGCGATTACTCGCAGATCGACAACGCCCCTGAAGAAAAAGCACGTGGTATCACCATCAGCACGTCGCACGTTGAGTACGAAACGCCTAACCGTCACTACGCTCACGTTGACTGCCCCGGCCACGCTGACTACGTCAAGAACATGATTACCGGTGCTGCCCAGATGGACGGCGCTATCTTGGTTTGCTCGGCCGCTGACGGCCCAATGCCCCAGACTCGCGAGCACATCCTGCTGAGCCGTCAGGTTGGCGTTCCTTACATCATCGTGTTCCTGAACAAGGCCGACATGGTTGATGACGAAGAACTGATCGAACTGGTTGAAATGGAAGTTCGTGAACTGTTGTCCAAGTACGACTTCCCCGGCGACGACACCCCGATCATCAAGGGTTCGGCCAAACTGGCTCTGGAAGGCGATGAAGGCCCACTGGGCAGCCAAGCCGTTCTGGCTCTGGCCGAAGCGCTGGACAGCTACATTCCTACGCCTGAGCGTGCCGTTGACGGTACCTTCCTGATGCCTGTTGAAGACGTGTTCTCGATCTCCGGCCGTGGTACGGTTGTGACCGGTCGTATTGAGCGCGGCATCATCAAGGTCGGCGAAGAAATCGAAATCGTGGGTATCAAAGACACGGTCAAGACCATTTGTACCGGCGTTGAAATGTTCCGCAAACTGCTGGACCAGGGCGAAGCTGGCGATAACGTCGGTCTGCTGCTGCGTGGTACCAAGCGTGAAGACGTGGAACGTGGTCAAGTTCTGGCCAAGCCCGGTTCGATCAAGCCACACACGGACTTCGACGCCGAGGTGTACATTCTGTCCAAAGAAGAAGGTGGTCGTCACACTCCTTTCTTCAAGGGCTACCGTCCTCAGTTCTACTTCCGTACAACTGACGTGACCGGCACCATCGAGCTGCCAGAAGACAAGGAAATGGTTCTGCCAGGCGACAACATTTCGATGAAAGTGTCCCTGATCGCTCCTATCGCCATGGAAGAAGGTCTGCGCTTCGCTATTCGCGAAGGCGGCCGTACCGTTGGCGCTGGCGTGGTTGCAAAAATCATCAAGTAAAAAAAGAGTAGTAATTTTGGGCGAAAGAGGTTAATATCCTCTTTTGCCTAAAAGCCAAACGTAGCAAAGTAACGCGCTACGGTTTGTCAAGGTATAGGGGTATAGCTCAATTGGCAGAGCGTCGGTCTCCAAAACCGAAGGTTGAGGGTTCGATTCCTTCTGCCCCTGCCACCACAGTCACTCGCCACCACCTCGCGTGGCGTCACTCGTCGGAATATGTCGAATACCAACGTAGAAACCGTTAACCGAGGTTCCGAGCGCATCAAGCTGGGCCTAGCGGTCCTAGTCGTCGCCGCCGGTATTGTTGGCTATTCTGTTCTGGATGGCCAAAATTCACTGGTTCGCGCTGGGGTATTTGTTGCCAGCTTAATCGTCGCCGTATTGATCATCTGGTTTAGCGATACAGGCCGCCGCCTGGTCGCTTTTTCTCGTGATGCCTACACGGAAGTGCGTCGCGTTCACTGGCCATCCCGTAAAGAAGCAACGCAAATGACGGGTATCGTCTTTGTGTTTGTTGCCGTTATGGCCATCTTGTTGTGGCTGATTGACAAAGGGCTCGGCTGGATCATTTATGGCCTGTTGCTGGGCTGGAAATAAAGGGCACACATGAGCAAACGCTGGTATGTGGTTCACGTTTATTCCGGCATGGAAAAAAGCGTGCACAAAGCTCTGGTGGAGCGCATTGAACGCGCTGATCTCCAAGAAGCGTTTGGTCGCATTCTGGTTCCATCGGAAGAAGTCGTTGAAGTAAAGAACGGCAAGAAATCAATTACAGAGCGACGTATTTACCCCGGTTACGTCCTGGTCGAGATGGCCTTGACCGACGAAACCTGGCACTTGGTAAAAAGTACGCCGCGAGTCACCGGCTTTTTGGGCGGTTCCGGTAACCGTCCCGCTCCCATCTCCGAGCGCGAAGTGGAAAAAATCCTGTCGCAAATGGAAGAGGGCGTTGAGAAGCCACGGCACAAAGTGCTGTTCGAGGTTGGCGAACTGGTACGCGTCAAGGACGGTCCGTTTGCAGACTTTAACGGTAACGTCGAAGAAGTTAACTACGAGAAAAACAAGGTTCGTGTCACCGTTACTATTTTCGGTCGCGCCACCCCCGTTGAACTCGATTTCGATCAAGTCGAAAAGACCTGATTAATTACAACCCCCGGGAAGCCTGTCGCATCATGTGCCAGGCGTCATCACCCGCAAGGAGCTAAGCATGGCGAAGAAAATCGTCGGCTTTATCAAGCTGCAAGTCCCAGCTGGTAAGGCAAACCCATCCCCTCCAATCGGTCCAGCGCTGGGTCAGCGCGGTCTGAACATCATGGAATTCTGCAAGGCGTTCAACGCCCAGACACAGGGTCTGGAACCCGGTCTGCCAATTCCTGTGGTGATCACCGCTTTTGCTGACAAGAGCTTCACGTTCATCATGAAGACTCCTCCAGCAACCATCTTGATCAAAAAGGCTGCTGGTATCAAATCCGGTTCTGCACGTCCTAACGTGGATAAAGTCGGTACGCTGACCCGCGCTCAGGCTGAAGAAATCGCCAAGACCAAACAACCCGACCTGACCGCTGCCGATCTGGACGCCGCTGTGCGTACCATCGCTGGTAGCGCTCGCAGCATGGGCATCAACGTTGAAGGGGTGGTGTAAGTCATGGCTAAAGTAAGCAAACGCGCAGCCGCTATTGCTGCCAAGATCGACCGCAACAAGTTCTACCCTGTGGCCGAAGCTCTGGCCCTGGTGAAAGATACTGCCACTGCCAAGTTCGACGAATCCATCGATATCGCTGTTCAGCTGGGCATCGATCCCCGTAAGTCCGACCAACTGGTCCGTGGCTCCGTGGTTCTGCCTGCTGGTACCGGTAAAACCGTGCGTGTTGCCGTTTTCGCCCAAGGCGAGAAAGCCGACGCCGCTCGTGAAGCTGGTGCTGACATCGTGGGTCTGGACGACCTGGCTGAGCAAATCAAAGCTGGTCAAATGGACTTTGACGTTGTGATCGCTTCGCCTGACACCATGCGTGTTGTCGGTACCCTGGGTCAGGTTCTTGGTCCTCGTGGCCTGATGCCAAACCCCAAGGTCGGTACTGTGACTCCTGACGTTGCTACGGCCGTTAAGAACGCCAAGGCTGGTCAAGTTCAATACCGTACTGACAAGGCCGGTATCATTCACAGCACCATTGGTCGCGCTTCGTTCAACGTTGAACAGCTGCAGACCAACCTGGTTGCTCTGGTTGACGCCTTGAACAAGGCTCGTCCAGCCGCTGCCAAGGGTGTTTACCTGCGCAAGGTTGCCGTGTCCTCCACCATGGGTGGCGGTGCACGTGTTGAAATTGCATCTCTGACTGTTTAATCAACAGTTAGATAAAAAGAACTTTGGGCTGTGATCCTGTTTACAGGGTCACTGCTGTCAAAGACCGTTGGAGCAGTGGGCTGACTTGTCATCTCACTGCTTAATCGGGGCAGAACGTCCCATCCAACGTAGACGGCGCCCGTGGAAGAATTCGTTATAGAACTCGTCCAGGTGCGCCGCATTCGGTTGATGTTGGGAAGCCTTCCCGACATCGTTTGAAGGAGTGTTCAACCGTGAGTCTCAATCGTGAAGAGAAAGCGGTAGTCATCGAAGAAGTCACTGCCGAACTGGCAAAGGCCCAATCGATCATTATCGCCGAGTACCGTGGTCTGGACGTCGCTTCTGCTACCGTATTGCGCAAAAAAGCGCGTGAGTCTGGCGTCTACCTGCGTGTGTTGAAAAACACCCTGGTTCGTCGTTCGTTGGAAGGTACCTCGTTTGACGGTATCTCCAGCCAGCTCGTGGGTCCTCTGATGTACGCCATCAGTGAAGATCCCGTTGCTGCGGCGAAAGTCGTTGCAGATTTTGCCAAGACCAATGACAAATTGGTCATCATGGGCGGTGCGCTGCCCAATAGCGTTCTGAATGCTGATGGTGTTAAGGCTCTGGCCACAATGCCCTCGCGCGAAGAATTGCTGGCGAAACTGCTGGGCACCATGCAAGCACCTATCGCTACTTTTGTGCGTACGCTTAACGAAGTTCCCACCAAGTTTGTTCGCGGCCTGGCGGCTGTGCGCGATCAGAAAGAAGCTGCGTAAGCAGTTTTCCTTCAGGAAACTTCGTCGTTGCGAACGACAACCAAACCTGGCATTTACCTAATATCTGGAGTTCTTAAAAATGGCTACTAAAGCTGAAATCCTTGACGCCATCGGCGCAATGTCCGTGCTCGAACTGTCCGAGCTGATCAAAGAAATGGAAGAAAAATTCGGTGTGTCGGCTGCTGCCGCCGCTGTTGCTGTTGCAGCTCCTGCTGCTGGTGGCGCTGCTGCTGCCGCTGAAGAGCAAACCGAATTCACCGTGTTCCTGGCTGACGTTGGCGCAAACAAAGTTAGCGTCATTAAAGTCGTGCGCGAAATCACCGGTCTGGGCCTGAAAGAAGCCAAAGACCTGGTTGACGGTGCTCCTAAGGCTGTTAAAGAAGGCTTGTCCAAAGCTGATGCTGAAGACGCTCAGAAGAAGCTGGAAGAAGCTGGCGCCAAGATCGAGCTCAAGTAAGAGTATCGATAGATGCCCGGGAATGCGTTTCAAGCCTTCCCGGGCTTTTGCGTTTCCAGAAAACCCATGATTTTTAATTAGTATTGTAGAAAGTCGGGTTTTTTAGAGTCGTAAACCAGGGCCGTGGTTGACGGTCCGTGTAACCCTTGAGTCGGAGTGCTCATGCCTTATTCGTACACCGAAAAAAAGCGCATACGCAAGAGCTTCGCCAAACGTGAAGACGTACAGCAGGTTCCTTACCTGTTGGCTACCCAGCTGCATTCTTTCAGAACCTTCTTGCAGAAGGACACGCTGCCTTCTCAGCGTAAGGTTGAAGGCTTGCAGGAAGCTTTCAGTTCCATATTTCCAATAGTAAGCCATAACCAAATGGCGCGGCTAGAGTTCGTGAGCTATACGCTCGGCGAGCCGGTGTTCGACGTCAAAGAGTGTCAACTTCGTGGTTTGACCTATGCCTCCCCCTTGCGGGCGAAGGTTCGTCTGGTCCTCATGGACCGCGAGGTGAGCAAGCCTACCGTCAAGGAAGTAAAAGAGCAAGAAGTCTACATGGGCGAAATGCCCCTGATGACTGACAACGGCTCTTTTGTGATCAACGGTACCGAACGAGTCATCGTTTCCCAGCTGCACCGTTCCCCCGGCGTGTTCTTTGAACACGACCGCGGTAAAACGCACAGCTCGGGCAAGTTGCTGTTCTCGGCTCGCGTGATTCCTTACCGTGGTTCCTGGCTGGACTTCGAGTTCGATCCCAAGGACATTCTGTTCTTCCGTATCGACCGTCGTCGCAAGATGCCTGTGACTATCTTGCTGAAGGCTATTGGCCTGACGCCAGAACAGATCCTGGCCCACTTCTTCGAGTTCGATCACATCGAACTGCACCAGGAAGGTGGCAAGCTGCAATTCGTTCCAGAACACTGGAAGGGCGAGGTTGCTCGTTTCGACATTACCGACCGTGACGGTCGCGTACTGGTTGAAAAGGACAAGCGTATCAATGCCAAGCATTTGCGCGACCTGCAAGCAGCCAAGATCGAATACATTTCCATCCCGGAAGATTTCCTTCTGGGTCGTGTGCTGGCCAAGAACATCATCAACGCCGAAACCGGCGAGGTGATTGCCAACGCCAACGACGAAATCACCGAATCCATTCTGGCCGAAATGCGCGCAGCCAATGTGCGTGATTTCGAGACCTTGTACATCAATGAACTGGACCAGGGCGGTTTTATCTCCCTGACCCTGCGCACCGATGAAACAGCGGATTCCAATGCTGCCCGTATCGCGATCTATCGCATGATGCGTCCCGGCGAGCCACCAACCGAAGAAGCGGTTGAAGCCCTGTTCAACCGTCTGTTCTACAGCGAGGAGTCCTACGACTTGTCGCGCGTGGGTCGCATGAAGGTGAACAGCCGTCTGGGCCGTGGTGACAGCATTGAAGGTCCCATGACCCTGACCGACGAAGACATTCTGGACACCATTCAGGTGCTGGTGAATCTGCGTAACGGCCGCGGTCAGATCGACGATATCGATCACCTGGGTAACCGTCGTGTTCGTTGCGTGGGCGAATTGGCCGAAAACCAGTTCCGCGCCGGTCTGGTGCGTGTGGAACGTGCTGTCAAGGAACGTCTGGGCCAAGCCGAGACTGAAAACCTGATGCCGCACGATCTGATCAACTCCAAGCCCATCTCTGCGGCTGTCAAGGAGTTCTTCGGTTCCAGCCAGCTGTCGCAATTTATGGACCAAACCAACCCGCTGTCCGAGATCACGCACAAGCGTCGTGTTTCGGCACTGGGCCCTGGTGGCCTGACTCGTGAACGTGCGGGCTTTGAGGTGCGCGACGTGCACCCAACCCACTACGGTCGCGTGTGCCCGATTGAAACGCCTGAAGGTCCAAACATTGGTCTGATCAACTCCATGGCGCTGTACGCTCGTCTGAACGAGTACGGCTTCCTGGAAACGCCTTACCGCAAGATTGTTGACGGCAAGGTCAGTGAACAGATCGATTACCTGTCGGCTATTGAAGAAAGCAATTACGTTATTGCTCAGGCTAACGCCGAGTTGACCGAAGACGGTGCCTTTGCTGACGATCTGGTTGCCTGCCGTGAAGCTGGCGAAACCATGATGACTGCGCCAGAGAACATCCATTACATGGACGTGGCTCCTTCGCAGATCGTGTCTGTGGCTGCTTCGCTGATTCCGTTCCTGGAGCACGATGACGCCAACCGAGCACTGATGGGCGCCAACATGCAGCGTCAGGCAGTTCCTTGCCTGCGCCCTGAGAAGCCTTTGGTCGGTACCGGTATCGAACGTACTGTTGCTGTTGACTCGGGTACCACCGTACAAGCCCGTCGTGGCGGTGTGGTTGTAGACGTTGACGCACAACGCGTGGTTATTCGCGTGCACGATGATGAGAACGTGGCTGGCGAGGTCGGTGTAGATATCTACAACATGACCAAGTACACCCGTTCCAACCAGAACACCAATATCAACCAGCGTCCTATCGTCAAACGTGGCGATATCGTGGCTCGTGGTGACGTGCTGGCTGACGGCGCATCGACTGACCTGGGCGAGTTGGCTCTGGGTCAGAACATGCTGATCGCCTTCATGCCCTGGAACGGCTACAACTTCGAGGACTCGATTCTGATCTCCGAGAAGGTCGTGGCTGATGATCGCTACACGTCGGTTCACATCGAAGAGCTGACGGTTGTTGCCCGTGACACGAAGCTGGGACCTGAGGATATCACCCGCGATATCAGCAACCTGTCCGAAATTCAGCTGAACCGTCTGGACGATTCTGGCATTGTCTACATCGGCGCCGAAGTGCGTGCCGACGACGTGCTGGTCGGTAAAGTGACACCCAAGGGTGAAACTCAGCTGACTCCGGAAGAAAAGCTGCTGCGCGCCATTTTTGGTGAAAAAGCCTCTGACGTTAAAGACACCTCCCTGCGCGTGCCTTCGGGCATGGTCGGTACGGTGATCGACGTTCAAGTCTTTACCCGTGAAGGTATCGAGCGTGACAAGCGTGCTCAGTCCATCATTGATGATGAACTGCGTCGCTACCGTCAGGACCTGAACGACCAGCTGCAAATCGTTGAAGACGACGCCTTTGACCGTGCCTTGAAGTTCCTGGTCGGCAAAACCGTCAACGGTGGTCCACGTAAGCTGCCCAAGGGCACCGAGCTGACCGCTGACTACCTGAACGATCTGGATCGCTGGCAGTGGTTCGACATTCGTCTGGCTGACGAGCAACACGCACTGGTGCTGGAGCACACCAAGGAATCCTTGGAGCAAAAGCGTCACCAGTTCGACTTGGCTTTTGAAGAAAAGCGCAAGAAGCTCACCCAAGGCGACGAGTTGCCCCCTGGCGTGCTGAAGATGGTCAAGGTTTACCTGGCTGTTAAGCGTCGTCTGCAGCCTGGTGACAAGATGGCTGGCCGTCACGGTAACAAGGGTGTGGTTTCCCGCATCGTTCCCGTGGAAGACATGCCGCACATGGCTGACGGTACCCCTGTGGACATCGTTCTGAACCCGCTGGGCGTGCCTTCGCGTATGAACGTGGGTCAGGTTCTGGAAGTTCACCTGGGTTGGGCTGCCAAGGGTATTGGCCACCGCATCAACGACATGATGCAAGAAGAAAAGAACGTGCAGGTTTCCGAACTGCGCGCGTTCCTGGACAAGGTCTACAACACTGCCGGCAAGAAGACTCGCATCAACGAGTTGACTGACGACGAAGTGATGAACATGGCCACCAACTTGCAGAAAGGTCTGCCATTGGCAACGCCAGTGTTCGACGGTGCAACCGAGCAGGAAATCGACCAGATGTTGCGTCTGGCCTACCCTGACGACATCGCCGAGAAACTGCAGCTGGCACCACACCGCACGCAGGTTCGCCTGTTTGACGGTCGTACCGGCGAAGCCTTTGAGCGTATGGTCACCGTAGGCTACATGCACTACCTGAAGCTGCATCACCTGGTCGATGACAAGATGCACGCTCGTTCGACTGGACCATACTCGCTGGTTACTCAGCAGCCGCTGGGTGGTAAGGCGCAGTTCGGTGGTCAGCGTTTCGGGGAGATGGAAGTCTGGGCGCTGGAAGCGTATGGCGCCGCCTACACCCTGCAGGAAATGCTCACGGTTAAATCCGACGACATCGCCGGCCGTACCAAGGTCTACGAGAATATTGTCAAGGGTGACCACGTGATCGACGCCGGTATGCCGGAGTCCTTTAACGTTCTGGTCAAGGAAATCCGTTCCTTGTCCCTGGACATGGATTTGGAGCGTAAATAATGAAAGCGCTACTCGATCTCTTTAAACAAGTCACTCAGGACGAGCAGTTCGATGCCATCAAGATCGGCATCGCCTCGCCCGAGAAGATCCGGTCCTGGTCTTTCGGAGAAGTCCGCAAGCCAGAGACCATCAACTATCGCACGTTCAAACCCGAGCGCGATGGCCTGTTTTGCGCCAAGATTTTTGGTCCCATCAAGGACTACGAATGTCTGTGCGGCAAGTACAAGCGCCTGAAGCACCGTGGCGTCATCTGCGAGAAGTGTGGCGTTGAAGTCACCGTCTCCAAGGTGCGTCGCGAGCGCATGGGTCACATTGAACTGGCCTGCCCGGTTGCTCACATCTGGTTCCTGAAGAGCCTGCCATCCCGTCTGGGCATGGTGCTGGACATGACCCTGCGTGACATCGAGCGCGTGCTGTACTTTGAAGCCTGGTGCGTAATCGAACCTGGCATGACCCCGCTCAAGCGCGGTCAGATCATGTCCGACGACGATTTCCTGGCCAAGACCGAAGAATACGGTGACGACTTCCACGCCCTGATGGGCGCGGAAGCCGTGCGCGAACTGCTGCGTACGATCGACATCGATCGCGAAGTCGAGCGCCTGCGTGCCGAACTGAAAGCCACAGGTTCGGATGCCAAGATCAAGAAGATCTCCAAGCGTCTGAAAGTACTGGAAGGCTTCCAGAAATCCGGCATCAAGCCAGACTGGATGATCATGGAAGTGCTGCCCGTGCTGCCACCGGACCTGCGTCCGCTGGTACCACTGGACGGCGGCCGCTTTGCAACTTCCGACCTGAACGATCTGTACCGCCGCGTTATCAACCGTAATAACCGTTTGAAGCGTCTGCTGGAACTGAAGGCTCCGGACATCATCTTGCGCAACGAAAAACGTATGCTGCAAGAGTCCGTGGACTCCTTGCTGGATAACGGTCGTCGCGGTAAAGCCATGACCGGCGCCAACAAGCGTCAACTGAAGTCCCTGGCCGACATGATCAAGGGCAAGAGCGGTCGTTTCCGTCAGAACCTGCTGGGCAAACGCGTGGACTACTCCGGTCGTTCCGTGATTGTGGTGGGTCCTCAGTTGAAGCTGCACCAGTGCGGTCTGCCCAAGCTGATGGCGCTGGAGCTGTTCAAGCCTTTCATCTTCAACCGTCTGGAATTGATGGGTCTGGCTACGACCATCAAGGCAGCCAAGAAGTTGGTGGAAAGCCAGGAACCTGTGGTGTGGGACATCCTCGAAGAGGTGATCCGCGAGCATCCCGTGATGCTGAACCGTGCGCCTACGCTGCACCGTTTGGGTATTCAGGCTTTTGAACCGGTCCTGATCGAAGGTAAAGCGATTCAGCTGCACCCCTTGGTGTGTGCCGCCTTTAACGCTGACTTTGACGGTGACCAGATGGCCGTTCACGTGCCGCTGTCGCTGGAAGCCCAGCTG
This sequence comes from Alcaligenes phenolicus, assembly GCF_032063905.1. Classification (NCBI taxonomy): domain Bacteria; kingdom Pseudomonadati; phylum Pseudomonadota; class Betaproteobacteria; order Burkholderiales; family Alcaligenaceae; genus Alcaligenes; species Alcaligenes phenolicus. The sequence goes on along the minus strand of NZ_DAMBOE010000003.1, from coordinate 633,273 downwards.
GAAGCGCGCACTTTGATGCTGGCCTCCAACAACGTGCTGTTCCCCGCCAACGGCGAACCATCCATCGTTCCTTCCCAGGATATCGTGTTGGGTCTGTACTATGCGACCCGCGAACTGGTAAACGGCAAGGGCGAAGGCTTGTTCATGGCCGACGTGGCTGAAGTTCAGCGCGCCTACGACAACAAGGAAGTCGAGCTGCAAACTCGTCTGACCGTCCGTATCGAAGAATTCGAGAAGGGCGAAGACGGTGAGTGGGTCAAGACCATCAAGCGTTACGAAACGACTGCTGGCCGTGCCTTGCTGTCCGAAATTCTGCCCAAGGGCATGCCTTTCACCGCACTGAACCGTGCGTTGAAGAAGAAAGAAATTTCGCGTCTGATCAACCAGTCCTTCCGTCGCTGCGGCCTGCGTGCCACCGTGATTTTTGCCGACAAGTTGATGCAGTCCGGTTTCCGTCTGGCAACTCGTGGTGGTATTTCCATCGCCATGAATGACATGGTTGTGCCTGTCGTCAAGGAAAGCATCCTGGCTCAGGCTAGCAACGAAGTTAAAGAAATTGACAAGCAGTACTCCTCGGGTCTGGTGACCGCTCAGGAACGCTACAACAACGTAGTGGACATCTGGGGCAAAGCCGGTGACCGCGTGGGTAAGGCCATGATGGAGCAACTGGCTTCCGAGCCAGTGATCAACCGTTTTGGTGAAGAAGTACGTCAAGAGTCCTTCAACTCCATCTACATGATGGCGGACTCCGGTGCTCGTGGTTCGGCTGCACAGATTCGTCAGCTGGCTGGTATGCGTGGTCTGATGGCCAAGCCTGATGGCTCCATTATTGAAACGCCTATTACCGCGAACTTCCGTGAAGGTCTGAACGTACTGCAGTACTTTATTTCGACTCACGGTGCTCGTAAGGGTCTGGCCGATACGGCGTTGAAGACGGCTAACTCCGGTTACCTGACTCGTCGTCTGGTCGACGTGACTCAAGATCTGGTTATTACCGAAGACGATTGCGGTACCAAGGGCGGCTACACCATGAAAGCCATCCTGGATGGTGGTGAGGTTATCGAGCCCCTGCGCGATCTGATTCTGGGCCGTGTGGCCTCGACCGACATCGTCAACCCTGACAATCAGGAACTGGTTATCCCCGCCGGCACCTTGCTGAACGAGGACCTGGTCGACCTGATCGACAACCTGGGTATTGATGAAGTCAAGATCCGCACTCCGCTGACTTGCGAAACCCGTCACGGCTTGTGCGCAAGCTGCTACGGTCGCGATCTGGGCCGCGGTATGCTGGTTAACCGTGGTGAAGCCATCGGTGTTATCGCTGCTCAGTCCATCGGTGAACCGGGTACCCAGCTGACCATGCGTACGTTCCACATTGGTGGTGCGGCTTCGCGTGCAGCGCTGGCAAGCTCGGTGGAAACCAAGACGGCTGGTACGGTCGGTTTTGAAATTGGTCTGCGCTATGTGACCAACGCCAAGGGCGAACGTGTTGCGATCTCCCGTTCCGGTGAAATCGTCATTTTTGACGACAACCGTCGTGAACGTGAACGCCACAAAGTGCCTTACGGTGCCACCATTACGGTGGGCGATGGTGAAGCCATCAAGGCTGGCCAGCGTCTGGCAAGCTGGGATCCGCTGACCCGTCCTATCGTGTCCGAGTACACCGGTACCGTTCGCTTCGAGAACATCGAAGAAGGCGTGACCGTGGCTCGTCAGGTGGACGAAGTGACCGGTCTGTCGACTCTGGTTGTGATCACTCCCAAGACACGTGGTGGCAAGATCACCATGCGTCCTCAGATCAAGCTGCTGAACGAGCAAGGGCAGGAGATCAAGATCGCTGGTACCGATCACATGGTTAATATCTCCTTCCCGGTGGGCGCGCTGATTACCGTTCGCGACGGTCAGCAAGTGTCCGTGGGTGAGATTCTGGCGCGTATTCCTCAGGAATCGCAAAAGACTCGAGACATTACCGGTGGTCTGCCACGTGTGGCCGAACTGTTCGAAGCTCGTTCGCCCAAGGACGCCGGTCTGTTGGCCGAAGTTACGGGTACGGTTTCCTTCGGTAAGGACACCAAGGGCAAACAGCGTCTGGTCATTACCGACCTGGACGGCGTCAGCCACGAGTTCCTGATTCCGAAGGAAAAACAGGTTCTGGCTCACGACGGTCAAGTGGTGAACAAGGGCGAGATGATTGTGGACGGCCCAGCCGATCCGCACGACATCCTGCGCTTGAAGGGTATCGAGAAGCTGGCCAACTACATTGTTAACGAAGTGCAGGACGTTTACCGTCTGCAAGGTGTGAAGATCAACGACAAGCACATTGAAGTGATTGTTCGTCAGATGCTGCGCCGCGTGAACATTGTGGATGCCGGTGATACCAACTTCATCACGGGTGAACAGGTTGAACGCTCCGAACTGCTGAACGAGAACGATCGCGTCCTGGCTGAAAACGGTATTCCAGCTACGTACGAAAACGTGCTGCTGGGTATTACCAAGGCCTCGCTGTCGACCGACTCCTTCATCTCGGCGGCTTCCTTCCAGGAAACCACCCGCGTGTTGACCGAAGCGGCCATCATGGGCAAAACCGACGATCTGCGTGGTCTGAAAGAAAACGTGATCGTGGGTCGTCTGATTCCTGCTGGTACCGGTATGGCCTTCCATTCCGCCCGCAAGGAAAAAGAAGCCTTTGAAGTGGCAGAGCGCAAAGCAGCCCGTGAGCTGGAAAACCCGTTTGCGTCGGCTCCTGAGCCTTCGGAAGACCCGGTCTTTGTGTCCGGTGCCTCCGAGCCCGAGCAGCAACCTGCAGCCCCAGAAGGCGATCAGGAATAAGCAAGACTTAGTGGTTCCCCACCCTGTTTATCCAGGGTGGGCCGCTACCTTCAGGTAGTCGGTTAAAACCAGATAGTTCGAGCTAAAAAAAATCCCCACATGGCCAGGCCACGTGGGGATTTTTTATGGCCGCCTGGCGGCTACAAGCGGATGCGCTTAGCTACCCAGCTTGATTTCGCCAGTCATGATGCTCCAGTGACCTGGGAAGGAGCAGAAGAATGCGTAGTCTTCGCCTTCTTTCAGCTTGGAGACGTCAAAGGTTACGGAAGTGCTTTCACCGCCGCCGATCACGTCAGTGTGAGCGATCACGCGCTCGTCACCGGCTTTAACGTAGTTGTTGTCCAGACCGGCTTTCATGCCATCGGTAGCAACAGCGCTTTCATCGGCTTTCTTCGAGATAACGACGTTGTGGCCCATGGCTGCTTTAGGCAGCTTGCCAGTATGTTTCAGGTTGATTGTGAATTCCTTGCATGTCTTGTCAACAACGATGCTCTTGGTGTTGAACTGCATGGAGTCATTGCCTTCGATGGTAACGTCGCAAGCAGCAAAAGCAGGCACGCTGGCCAATCCAAGAACGGCTGTGAAAGCGATTTTGGCAAACATTCTAGTAACTCCTTGAAAACTGACAAAAAAAGGAACGGGACACGGGGGGTGTTGTTCCGGTCTTACAGCATAGACTGTAGCGCACTCAAGGTGCTTAACAAAACAAAGACCCGGACTATTTTACCGGCTTATATCGCCGCGTCCGAGACCGTAAATGATTTGTTTTCCCATCGTTTGATGTGGCTCTAACAGCCTCACTCTATCACCTTCAGGGAGCTTGACGGCGGTGCAGATCAGGTTTCACTTTTCGGGATGTTTAGTTTGTGACCAAGTGTTGAGCCACGTTGAAGAGGGCGGCAGTGGCAATCAGGCACAACAGCAGGCCACAGAGCTGTTCGATACGTGGCAAGTGCTTTTGTATACGCTGCTGCCAGAGCGGGTGCCCGATCAGAACGGTGATGAACAAGTCCCAGAGTAAAACAATTAAAAACATCCACAGACCCAGCAAGATATGCAGGCCCGTTCCAGCGCGGCTACTGGCCAGTACGGAGGCCAGGCTGGCGTAAAACAAGGCGTTCTTGGGATTCAGCAGCCCCGAGAGCAGGCCAAGCAGAGCGTGATGCCACCAGCCGCCTGTAGAGGCTTCAGAGGCCTTGATCCTTTGCCCAGTAGTATGATGGGCCACCTGCAGGAATTTCACGCCCAAGTACAGTAAATACAGTCCTCCAGCGCCCTGTAGCAGCACAAAGAGAGGGCTGCCAGTGTTTATCCGGGCAAAGCCCGTTAGTGCCAGGCTGATGTACAGACCATTGGCCAGGGCGACACCGGCACACGCTCCGCTTGCGACCCAGCGACCATGGGCCAGGGTGCTGCGGGCGATCAGGAAAAAATCGGGGCCGGGGGAAAGCAGGGCCAGGAAATGGGTGCTGGCGATCAGGAAGAACAAGGACACGGCGGTACGTCCAGGAGCAAAACTGCAGTGTGACCAGAAGCGTGGGTGCCGTATTGAATAAAAGTGCGCGCGCTTTAGCTGCGGTACTGGCCCGGAGTGACACCGGTGTAATGCTTGAAGACACGCTGAAAATGACTTTGGTCGGCAAAGCCCAGGCGATAGGCAATATCAGCCAGCTCGTCGCCTTGGAGCAGGGCGTTTCGGGCCAGGTTGATACGTTGATTCAATTGCCAGCGCTGTGGAGTCAGGCCGGTATGGCGACGAAAGGCGCGAATCAGCTGGTAGCGGCTCAAACCGGTTTCTCGAGCAAGTTCTTGCAGGGGGATAGTGGCTAATTGGCCTTCAACCCAGCGATCCAGGGCTTTCTGCAAAACGGCGCTAGGTGGGGGAGCGGGGGCCAAGGGCTGGGATTGGGCTGAGCCGTGGTGCAGCAAAAAGTCGATCATCGCTGCTTCTTTGCTCAGTATCGGAGCGGCTGAAAACAAGAGGGTGTTCAACTCGCAGTAGGCCGCATAAAGCTGCGGTTCGTGGCTAACACGGATAGGCTCCTGGGCCTCCAGCCTGAGTCCTGTACTTTCCTGCCAAAGCTGCTCCAGCCACCCCGCATCCAGATGCAGCATCTGATAGCTCCAGGACTGATCTGGCAACGGATTGCAGGCATGGCTGCGGTGCGCGGGGACAAAGACCACAGACCCAGGTGCAAGCTGGACCGGGCCGCCGGGTGCGCCTGTAAAGACACTGCCACCGCCATCAACGGCTCCAATCGAGTAGGTGGGGTGGCTGTGTTCCTGGTAGCAGATCCGGCTGTCGCAGGCACGTCGGCTTTCTACATAGGGCAGGGCGGCATCGCGCCAGAATTCAGTCTTCATCGGAGATAGCAATCGTGGCCAGGGAGACGATAAAGGTACAGCCTTGCTCAGGCGTGCTGTCCAGGACAATATCCCCGCCGTGTTTGTTGATCACGGTTTTCACAAAGGCCAAACCTAGTCCGCTACCCGAAGGTGCACCTTCAGTATTTTCGTGGGCTCGATGATAAGGCTCAAAAATAGTCGCCTGATTTTCTGCCGGAATTCCCCAGCCCTGATCTTTGACGAATACCTGAACGCTGTTGTTGCCCAGCACAAGGTCTATATCAATCTGGTTGCCATCCGGGCCGTACTTGATGGCGTTTTGAATCAGGTTGGTAAAGGCGCGGCGCAGCATGGGCGCATTGCCGTTCACCCAGACCAGCTCCGAGTCATTCAAGTTCAAGCTGATAGAGCGCTTGCTGGCGCTGGCCCAAGCGTCATCCAGACAGTCTGCCAGCAGATCAAACAGGTTCAGCGGGCTCAGTACCATTTCCATGGCTTCGGCCCGTGCCAGACTGATGAAGTTGTCCACCAGTTCCAGCGTTTGCTCGGCATAGCCTTCCATCTTGTGCAGAAACTGATCTGGCGGCAGCTTGCTGTCATCCTGACGTTGCAAGCTCGTTAGTGCCAGGATGGAGTTCTGGGGCGCCCGCATATCATGCGAAATGAAGCGCAAGGTCTCTTCACGTTTGGTCTGGGCCTGGCGCAACAGATTGATGGATTTATGTAGCTGGGTCAGACGATGAGGCAGATTGCGTGTACTTAAGCCCGATAGGCGCTCGTTCAGAGCAGTTTTGACATCCGGGTACTCCAGCTGCAGCTTGTTCAGTTCTTCGGTGACCTGATTCAGGGCAGCCTCCTGACTGCGCCAGTGCCATAGCGGGTAGGCCAACAGAACAGTAATCAGGCTGGCTAGCGGCGGAATCCACAGATTGAAGCCATGCATGGCGATCCAGTTCACCAGCAAGATCGCAAAGACTAGCCCGATCAGGCTGAGCAAGGTGGCGCGTGGTGACAGATAGATCAGAACCTGACATGCCAGCAGAACGGGCAGGCAGCTGGCCAGCGCAATAAACCAGGCCGGTGGCGTGCGTACCCATTGATTGCTGCGCACCGCTTGGAGGGTATTGGCCAGGATCTCCACGCCCGACATGCTGCTCATGCCGGCTTTGGACAAAGGAGTAGGAAAGGTATCACCCAGTCCACTGCCCCAGGCGCCTACCAGTACATATTTATCCTTGAAGAAGGAGGGCGGAATATCGCCGTTCAGGACATTGAAGTAAGGCACGGTCTTGAAGTGACCGCTGCGGCCCAGAAAGGGAATGTGGGGAATGTCTGTTTGGCTGGAACCCAGCGCTTGCAGGGCCAGATCGACATCTCCGCCCGTCATCAGCATGGCAATCGAGAAGTGCGGCAGCATACGGCCGGAGGGGGTGGTCTGCTGCAAGGCGATACGTCGGACCACACCATCTGAATCCGGTTCGATATTGATATAGCCCGAGGCTGTGGCCGCCTTGCTGAGCATGGGAATGGCGGTATTCACAACGTGACGCTGAGTGTCATAGATCATTGGCAGCACAACGCGCCCGTGATGATGTATGGCCTCGGATAGTGCCAGGTCATCATCGGGGTAGGCCGGGTTGGGTTCCTGAAAAACCAGATCGATGCCGACAGCGCGGGCCTGTTCAAGTCGGCCTAGCAGTTGTGCATGGCTGATGCGTCGCCAGGGCCAAAAGCCAAGATTGGCAATGCTGTAGTCGTCTATGGCGACAATGACAATATCCGGGGGGGCAGCCTGTGGAAGAGCGGCCGCCATGGTGAAGTCGTAAATCAGGTTGTTCAGCTTGCCCAGCGCGAAGTCGTCACGCAGGGAGCTGAACAATAAGGTCAGCAGCATCAGCAAGCCTGAAACCAGATGCCACTCTTTCCGGATACGGTCAGAGAGTAGCTTGTTGTTTCTGGGGGCCGGGCTGCTCATGCCGTACGCCGTTTAGCTACTCGAACTGAGACAGCAGGATGGGGTCGCCAAAATTGCTGACCACGGCTTGGCCATCCGAGCTGGTCAGGCTGGCTGCGCCTTCAAAGCTTTCGATCGTGTCCGGGCCCATCAGACCATGGCGGTCAATGGCACGAACGGTAACGTAGTAGGTGCCAGGGCGCGAGGCACCAAACTGAATATTCGTATCCGTCGTGATGTCGCGCGACAGCAACTTGGCGCCTTGCGGATCGGTGGAGGTCTGGACCAGATAGGCCTGGGCACCGGGCACGGCCTGAATCGTGCTGTTCCATTGGCCTCCGCGACGCTCGGGTGTGGAGATCTGCGGAGCGGGCAACAAAGGCTCCAGCGCCATGATATTGCCATCAGTGCCCACAGCGGCCCCTTGATTCTGCTTCAGGGCGGTGGGGGTGCTGCGTTGCTGGGTTCCCAATTCTGCGCGGCCTTCCAGCACTTCGCTGTGAGCCATGCCTTGTTGAGTACGCACACGCAATTCGGTGCCACGTACACCAGTAATGCTGACAGGGGTGCGGACTTCAAAGCGACCTACGCCGGTTTTCTCCGGGGAAACGCGCGATTCCACATCGCCATCGTCCAGAGCGATGATCGAGTCGGTCAGGCCGGTGCCTTCAAAGGCACGCATGCGGGCCACGCTCAAGGATGCCTGTGCGGGTACGCTCAGTTGGCTGCCGTCTTGCAACTCCAGCGTCAGGTAGCCATTGCTACCTGTGCGGATCAAGTCGCCTTCTTGCAAATGAGTCGTTCCTGCACCCAGTGCTTGACCGTTCACAAGAATCTGGCCGGTCTGGTGCGTGATACGGGCGGGGGCGGGCACTTCCGGAATCATGCGAAATGGGATGTGCAGTTCTTTGCCAATGGGCAGACGGTAGGGATCGGCCACCGCGTTCAGTCGCTGAATTTCGGACCAGTTGCGGTCCTGGCGGGTGTAGGTCTGGGAGATGCCCAGCAAGGTGTCACCGGCCAGCACTTTATAGACAAAATTTTCGCCGCGGGCACCAGAAGGTTGGGCTGACACGACGCCACCCCAAATCAGGCCGCAAACGAGAGGCGCGGCGATACGCAAAGTAATCATAGAAATCAGCTAGGGTCGGTCAGAAGTTCAAGGCGATAGCCCAGGGCGTAGGATGCCGTGAGGCGCACCCCGTTTTCGGGTCGCAACTGGAGTTTACGGCGTATGTTGGACAGGTGAGTGTCCAGCGTACGGGAGGTGGCCGGAATTTCCCGGTTCCAGACCGCGGAGCTTAAAACATCACGCGAGAACAGGCGGCCGGGGTTGCGAAACAGCAAGAGGGCCAATTCAAATTCTTTGGGCGCCAGGGTAACGGTTTCACCGTTCAGCACAATATGGCCTTGTTCAGGAAAGATATCGTAGCCTGCAAACGAAAAGCGGCTGTCCTGAGTGGCCGAGGTGCTCAGATCCAGACGGCGCACAGCGGCATTGACGCGCGCAACCAGCTCTCCCTTGCGCACGGGCTTATTAATATAGTCGTCGGCTCCGGCCTGCAAACCCGTGACCAGATCCTCCTCCTGGGTACGGCTGGTCAGGAATATGACGGGCAGGGCATGACCCAGTGTGGTGCGAACCCAACGCAACACATCCAGGCCGCTGACATCCGGCAGTTCCCAGTCCAGTAGCAATAAACCGAAATTATGTGGCTTGGCCAGAGCGGCCAGCAAGTCCTTTCCTTGATGAAAGGAGCGACATTCATAGCCAGCCTCGGTCAGGATCCGGGCAATCAGTTCAGCCTGGACGAGGTCGTCTTCCAGGGAAGCGATGATCATGGGTATTGTCCTTGTCGCAGAAGTGCAATAGCCCTGCAGTATAACGATATGTAGATAGCGAGTGACCAAGTGCTTCCATGCGTGTGCCGTGACAACGGGAAACTGCCGGATTGGTGTCCAAATCGTTGACCTATAAGGGTTTACTGTGGTAAATTTTAGAGCTTACTTTAAGGATCCTTTGCCGGTACACCTTGCAGTAATTTGATGGCAGCCCTGAATTTAGGGGCTGCGGGCACTTTTTTAGTGCTTGAAATCAAGCCCAAGCCATGTGCAAGACCGCTCTTTTTCGTGTTTTATGGGGAGTGGTATTGCGCAATGCCGCTTCCGGTCCAGGGTTTCAACACCCGCCAACTGGACGGCGTTTTTCAAAACATATACGTCAACCAGTACGTAAAGTACGTTATAGGATACGTAAAGGTCATGCCAACCATTAGCCAGCTCGTGCGTAAACCGCGCGAAGTCAGCCGCGTTAGCAGCAAGAGCCCTGCGCTCGAGAACTGCCCACAACGCCGCGGTGTTTGCACCCGTGTATACACCACGACCCCCAAGAAGCCTAACTCCGCTCTGCGTAAAGTCGCCAAAGTGCGCCTGACCAACGGCTTCGAAGTCATTTCTTACATCGGTGGTGAAGGCCACAACCTGCAAGAGCACTCGGTCGTTCTCGTCCGTGGTGGTCGTGTTAAAGACTTGCCAGGTGTGCGTTACCACATTGTTCGCGGTGCTCTTGACCTGCAAGGCGTCAAGGATCGTAAACAAGCCCGCTCCAAGTACGGCGCCAAGCGTCCCAAGTAATCCATGTATCCATTGATCAGTTCCCTGGTCTGGATCCGTGCAACCGTGGCCTGAGCGCCATGGTAGGTAAGTGGTCATTTGTCATGAATGGCCGAGACCGCATAACGCGGTTCAACTGAATAGTCACAAGGAAATAAAAATGCCTCGCCGTCGCGAAGTACCCAAACGTGAAATCCTACCTGACCCGAAATTTGGCAGCGTTGAGCTGGCCAAGTTCATGAACGTGGTCATGCTGTCCGGCAAGAAAGCTGTTGCCGAACGTATTGTTTATGGCGCGCTGGAACAAATTGCGCAGAAAACCGGCAAAGATCCGCTCGAAGTGTTTAATGCTGCCATCAATAATGTAAAACCTGTTGTTGAAGTGAAGAGCCGCCGTGTTGGTGGCGCTAACTACCAGGTACCTGTCGAAGTGCGTCCCGTGCGTCGTTTGGCTCTGGCCATGCGCTGGGTGCGTGAAGCCGCTAAAAAGCGCGGTGAAAAATCGATGGACTTGCGCCTGGCCGGCGAATTGTCCGATGCGGCTGAAGGCCGTGGCGGTGCAATGAAAAAGCGTGAAGACACGCACAAGATGGCCGATGCTAACAAAGCATTCAGCCATTTCCGTTGGTAATCTGAGGACATATAACCATGGCCCGCAAAACCCCTATTCAGCGCTATCGCAACATCGGTATCTCGGCTCACATCGACGCCGGGAAAACGACCACTACCGAGCGCATCCTGTTCTACACCGGTGTGAACCACAAACTGGGCGAAACCCACGAAGGTTCGGCCACCATGGACTGGATGGAGCAAGAGCAAGAGCGCGGGATCACCATTACCTCGGCTGCTACCACTGCTTTCTGGCGTGGTATGGCGGGCAATTACCCAGAACACCGTATCAACATCATTGATACCCCCGGCCACGTTGACTTCACTATTGAAGTTGAGCGTTCCATGCGCGTGCTGGACGGCGCTTGCATGGTGTACTGCGCGGTGGGTGGTGTTCAGCCTCAGTCGGAAACCGTATGGCGTCAAGCCAACAAATACGGTGTGCCTCGTCTGGCTTTCATCAACAAGATGGACCGTACTGGCGCTAACTTCTTCAAGGTTTACGACCAGCTCAAGCTGCGTCTGAAAGCCCACCCCGTGCCTGTCGTTATCCCGATCGGCGCTGAAGAAGATTTCCAAGGCGTGGTTGACCTGATCAAGATGAAAGCAATCATCTGGGATCAAGCCAGCAACGGCGTGAAATTTGAATACACCGACATTCCAGCCGAGCTGCAAGCTTCGGCCGAAGAATGGCGTGAAAAAATGGTCGAGTCGGCTGCTGAAGCCAGCGAAGACCTGATGAACAAGTACCTGGAAAACGGTGACCTCTCCGAAGAGGACATCAACCTGGGTCTGCGTACACGTACCATTGCCTGCGAAATTCAGCCAATGCTGTGCGGTACCGCGTTCAAGAACAAGGGTGTACAGCGCATGCTGGACGCCGTGATCGACTACCTGCCATCGCCAGTGGATATTCCTCCTGTCGAAGGTACGGACGATGACGGTGAAGTCATTCATCGTAAAGCCAACGACGAAGAGCCTATGTCCGCTCTGGCGTTCAAGCTGATGACTGACCCCTTTGTTGGTCAATTGACTTTCGTACGCGTTTACTCGGGCGTTCTGCGTTCGGGCGACACGGTCTACAACCCTATCAAGGGCAAGAAAGAGCGTATCGGCCGTATCTTGCAGATGCACGCAAACAACCGTGCCGAGCTGAAAGAACTGGTTGCTGGTGACATCGCTTCCGTGGTGGGCCTGAAAGACGTGACCACAGGTGAAACCCTGTGTGACGCCAGTCAGCACATCATTCTGGAACGCATGGAGTTCCCAGAGCCCGTGATTTCGCAGGCCGTGGAACCAAAAACCAAGTCCGACCAGGAAAAAATGGGCGTGGCCTTGTCCCGTCTGGCTCAGGAAGATCCTTCTTTCCGTGTCAGCAGCGACGAAGAATCCGGCCAGACCATTATTTCCGGTATGGGCGAGCTGCACCTGGAAGTTCTGGTAGACCGCATGCGCCGTGAATTCGGCGTGGAAGCCAACGTGGGTAAACCACAAGTGGCTTACCGCGAAACCATCCGCAAGACTTGCGACGAAATCGAAGGTAAATTCGTCAAACAGTCCGGTGGTCGTGGTCAGTACGGTCACGTTGTCCTCAAGCTGGAGCCCCTGGAAGCAGGCGGCGGCTTTGAGTTCGTTGACGCCATCAAGGGCGGTGTGGTTCCTCGCGAATTCATCCCTGCCGTTGAAAAAGGTATCCGCGAAACCCTGTCCGCAGGTGTGGTTGCTGGCTACCCAGTGGTTGACGTCAAGGCTACGTTGTTCTTCGGTTCGTACCACGATGTGGACTCGAACGAAAACGCCTTCCGTATGGCCGCTTCGATGGCCTTCAAGGATGGTATGCGCAAGGCTGCCCCAGTTCTGCTGGAGCCGACCATGGCTGTAGAAGTTGAAACCCCTGAGGAATACGCCGGTACAGTGATGGGTGACTTGTCCTCCCGTCGCGGTATGGTTCAGGGTATGGACGATATGGTTGGTGGTGGCAAGGTCATCAAGGCCGAGGTTCCTCTGGCCGAGATGTTCGGTTACTCGACCAGCCTGCGTTCGCAAACACAAGGTCGCGCTACGTACACGATGGAATTCAAGCAATATGCTGAAGCTCCAAAGAACGTGGCTGACGAAGTGATCAGCGCTCGCGGTAAGTAATAGCAATATCAGCCCGCCCTATGGCGGGCTGCTCAACAATTTTTTTGTTTTCCTGTAAAACATAATTGGGATAAATCATGGCAAAAGGTAAGTTTGAACGGACTAAACCGCACGTCAACGTCGGTACTATCGGTCACGTTGACCACGGTAAAACCACTCTGACCGCTGCAATCTGCACGGTTCTGTCCAAGGCATACGGCGGCGAAGCGCGCGATTACTCGCAGATCGACAACGCCCCTGAAGAAAAAGCACGTGGTATCACCATCAGCACGTCGCACGTTGAGTACGAAACGCCTAACCGTCACTACGCTCACGTTGACTGCCCCGGCCACGCTGACTACGTCAAGAACATGATTACCGGTGCTGCCCAGATGGACGGCGCTATCTTGGTTTGCTCGGCCGCTGACGGCCCAATGCCCCAGACTCGCGAGCACATCCTGCTGAGCCGTCAGGTTGGCGTTCCTTACATCATCGTGTTCCTGAACAAGGCCGACATGGTTGATGACGAAGAACTGATCGAACTGGTTGAAATGGAAGTTCGTGAACTGTTGTCCAAGTACGACTTCCCCGGCGACGACACCCCGATCATCAAGGGTTCGGCCAAACTGGCTCTGGAAGGCGATGAAGGCCCACTGGGCAGCCAAGCCGTTCTGGCTCTGGCCGAAGCGCTGGACAGCTACATTCCTACGCCTGAGCGTGCCGTTGACGGTACCTTCCTGATGCCTGTTGAAGACGTGTTCTCGATCTCCGGCCGTGGTACGGTTGTGACCGGTCGTATTGAGCGCGGCATCATCAAGGTCGGCGAAGAAATCGAAATCGTGGGTATCAAAGACACGGTCAAGACCATTTGTACCGGCGTTGAAATGTTCCGCAAACTGCTGGACCAGGGCGAAGCTGGCGATAACGTCGGTCTGCTGCTGCGTGGTACCAAGCGTGAAGACGTGGAACGTGGTCAAGTTCTGGCCAAGCCCGGTTCGATCAAGCCACACACGGACTTCGACGCCGAGGTGTACATTCTGTCCAAAGAAGAAGGTGGTCGTCACACTCCTTTCTTCAAGGGCTACCGTCCTCAGTTCTACTTCCGTACAACTGACGTGACCGGCACCATCGAGCTGCCAGAAGACAAGGAAATGGTTCTGCCAGGCGACAACATTTCGATGAAAGTGTCCCTGATCGCTCCTATCGCCATGGAAGAAGGTCTGCGCTTCGCTATTCGCGAAGGCGGCCGTACCGTTGGCGCTGGCGTGGTTGCAAAAATCATCAAGTAATAAGCCTTGATCGCGGTGTGAAGGTGCAAACCTTCCCGCCGCGTCTTTGCTACCCCCAAAAGGGGTGCTTTTTAGTCAGCGTTTCTTCGAGTAATCGATAAACCCGGTCAAAAAGCCCCCACTTATATCGTTCTTTAGGATTACCCATGAAAAACCAGAAAATCCGCATCCGTCTGAAGGCTTACGATTACAAGTTGATCGATCAGTCTGCTGCTGAGATCGTAGAAACCGCCAAGCGCACCGGCGCTGTTGTTCGTGGTCCAGTACCACTGCCAACACGTATCCGTCGCTACGACATTCTGCGTTCGCCGCACGTCAACAAGACATCGCGCGATCAGTTTGAAATGCGTACCCACCAGCGCTTGATGGACATTGTCGATCCTACCGACAAGACCGTCGACGCTCTGATGCGTCTGGATTTGCCAGCCGGTGTTGACGTTGAAATCGCTCTGCAGTAATTCTGCCTAGCTGTTCGAGTTACATCGAAAGAAACGCCATGCAACTGCATGGCGTTTTTTTTCGTCTGCAAGTTTCCTTCTGACGCTGCAGGGGTAATGGCGATTGACCGTTTATCCTGAACAGAACAAGAGCTTTGCTCTCAGGTGCTTCATGGCTAGTTCAGCACGGTGTCGTTATTGGGAAAAAGCGGGTTTTGGTCTACTTTTTACGACCGGACACACTTTGTCAGGGCTACAAATGCGACGATGAGCAGGGTTGAAGGAGGACAAGAATGATAAATCGGAGACGAAAGCCGTTCCTGGCCCTGTGGTATTTCCTGGCGCTCTGGCTATGTCTGTGGGGAAGCAGCGCATCAGCGCAAGCGTGTGCGGACGACAAACCCATACGGCTGGCGGACCTGAGTTGGGAAAGCGCAGCATTCAGCACCGAGCTGTATCAGCAGATTCTGGAGAAGGCCTACGGTTGCAAGACCGAACGGGTTCCGGGCTCGTCGGCAGCTTTGGAAAGTGCGCTGGCGCAAAATGATATTCAAGTAATTGGCGAGATCTGGTCGGGGCGTACCGAGATCATTGAAAAAGCCATTGAAGCCGGCCAGGTGCAGGTCCTTGGCAATACCCTGAAGGGTGGGGCAGAACAGGGCTGGTATGTGCCGGACTATGTCGTTGATGGCGACCCGGACAAGGGAATCAAGTCAACTGCACCCGATCTACAGAAAGTTGAGGATTTAGGACGCTACGCCACTGTTTTTAGTGATCCGGAACAGCCCAATAAAGGCCGTTTCTATAACTGTCCCTCCGGTTGGGTATGTGAAACCTTCAATAGCCGCCTGTTCGACCTTTATGGTTTGGGCGAGCACTATCAAAACTTTCGGCCCGGTACGGGTGCGGCTCTGGATGCGGCAATCAGCGCTGCCTATGACAGGCGTGAACCGATCCTGTTCTATTACTGGCAGCCTGCGGGTCTGATGGCCAAGTATTCCTTCAAGAAGTTAGCTAGCGCACCCTTCAATGAAAGCTGTTGGGAAGCCGCTGTGTCGGGCAAGGGCAAGATCTGCCCAACGGACTTTATCCTGGCGCATATAGGCGTAGCGGCTTCTACTCCTTTCGTAGAGTCCCACCCCGAGCTGGTGACCTTGTTTGAAAAGATCCAGCTAGAGCCCGAACAGATGAACAAGATTATTCTGGGCATGACAGAGGGTGGGCAGAACGCCAGCACCCAGGTACAGCAGTTCCTGAAAGAGAATGCAGAGCAATGGCGTCAGTGGATGCCAATGGCCCAGGCAGATCGCTTGCAGGCAGCTTTGGAACCTCAGGCAATACAGCCGGTAGCCGCAGCGCAGTCCCGCTTCTTCCCGGAGTGGTCAGCTGCAGACTGGGTTAACCGTCAGTTGTTGGTTGCCGTGCAGGATTGGGGCACAGGTTTTCGTCAGATCAGCGCCTGGATTCTGACGCATGCCATTTTGCCGGTGGAGCGTGTCTTGCAGCAGGTGCCTGCCTGGGCGATTCTGGCCTTGACCGGTTTGCTGGCCTGGTGGGGACAACGGCGCTTTTTGCCTGTTCTGCTCTATGTAGCTGGCCTGTACTTGATAGGCGCTATGGGCCTGTGGGACAAGCTGATGCAAACCTTCACCTTGGTACTGGTGGCCACGGTCTTTTCTGTGCTGATCGGCGTCCCGGTTGGCATTCTTAGTGCTCGTAGCCGCCTGCTTAGAAAAGTGCTGACGCCCGTACTGGATGTGATGCAAACCATGCCCAGTTTTGTGTATCTGATCCCGGTACTGATGCTGTTCGGTCTGGGTAAGGTTCCCGCCGTTTTGGCCACTGTTGTCTATGCCGTCCCGCCCTTGATTCGCCTGACCAGCCTGGGCTTGCGACAGGTGGACAAACATGTGATGGAAGCAGCCCAGGCGTACGGGGTTACACGCTGGCAAATGCTGACCAAGGTCACCTTGCCCCTGGCGCGGCCCAGCATCATGGCCGGTATTAATCAAACCACCATGATGGCCTTGTCCATGGTGGTGGTCGCTTCCATGATTGGGGCTCAGGGTTTGGGTGAGGACGTGCTGGCTGGTATTCAGACACTGGATATAGGGCGTGGTTTGCAGGCAGGGGTGGCGATTGTGATCCTGGCCATTGTTATTGACCGCATTTCTCAATCCTTTGGCCGTTCTCAGCGTCACCGTCGCATGGTCAGGAGGCAAGCATGAATACCATTCCTACCCCCTCGGGTAAGCAGGCCTGCAAGATAGAACTGCGAGACGTTTATAAGGTCTTTGGCAACCGGGCGGCTGAAGCCGTGGAGCTGTTAAAGCAGGGGGCCGACAAGCAGGCCGTGCAAAAGCAGACGGATTGCATCGTAGGCCTGGCGGGGGTCGATGCCTGCTTTCCCGCGCAGCAGATATCCTGCGTCATGGGTTTATCCGGTTCAGGCAAATCCACGCTGGTGCGCCACATCAACCGTTTGATTGACCCCAGTGCCGGGCAGGTGTTGGTGGATGGGCAGGACATATTGCAGCTGGACATGGCCAGCTTGCGACAATTTCGTCGCTATGGGATCAGCATGGTCTTTCAGGCCTTTGGCTTGCTGCCTCATTTGACGGTGGTGGAGAATGTCGCCTTCGGCCTTGAGGTGCGTGGAGACAAGCGTTCACAGGCCAGAGAGCAGGCTCGGCAATGGCTGGAGCGCGTGGGTCTGCATGATTATGTCGATAACTATCCGGACGAATTGTCAGGCGGGATGCAGCAACGAGTAGGACTTGCCCGAGCCTTGGCCGTTGATGCCGACATTCTTTTGATGGACGAAGCCTTTTCGGCCCTGGATCCCTTGATTCGCTACGAGATGCAGGATGAGCTTTTACGCCTGCAAAGCAGCCTGAACAAAACCATCATCTTTATTACTCACGATATTGATGAGGCATTACGGTTGGGCCAGCATATTGTGGTGCTACGTGAGGGCAGGGTGGAACAAAGCGGTACTCCGGCTCAAATTCGTGATGAACCGGTGAACGAATACGTGGCTCGTTTTGTCAATAAGGCATACCAATAGAAAATGCGCGGCAGATCAATTTTTCTGATTCAGACTGTGTAGCCAAGCACCCCGAATTCAAAAAAACTGTTGTCAATCAAGCAGTTTAGGGCGGATTTTTGCAGTAAATCTTGCTTGGCTTTACAGCTGCGTGCTATATTTACTAGCTTAGCCAAAAAGTTTTGGTTATGGTCGTCGCGCAAATTATTGCGTGTACTCTCAGTTAGCCCTGACCAATCGTAGTCAGGAATGGAGAAAACGATGTCGAACTCGACACCTACGCCTGCCGCGTGGCGGCTGGGCCTTGTTGGGCGTAAAGTTGGCATGACCCGTGTGTTTACAGAGGAAGGCGAGTCCATCCCTGTGACCGTGCTGGACGTGTCCAACAACCGCATCACCCAGGTCAAGACGCCCGCAGTTGACGGTTACGCTGCTGTACAGGTTGCCTTTGGCACCCGTCGTGCAACACGCGTTACCAAGCCCCAGGCAGGGCACTATGCAAAAGCTGGCGTTGAAGCTGGCAGCATCCTGAAAGAATTCCGCCTCGACCCCGCTGCTATCGCCGAGCTTTCCGCCGGTTCCGTAGTTGCTGTGGAAAGCATTTTCGAAGCGGGTCAGAAGGTTGACGTTACGGGCACCACGATCGGTAAAGGCTTTGCCGGTACCATCAAACGCCACAATTTTGGCGGCCAGCGTAACAGCCACGGTAACTCGCGCTCGCACCGCGTACCCGGTTCCATTGGTCAAGCCCAGGATCCAGGCCGTGTGTTCAAAGGTAAAAAAATGTCGGGCCATATGGGTGACGTTACCCGTACGGTTCAGAATCTTGACGTGATCCGCGTCGACGCCGAGCGTGGCTTGTTGCTGGTCCGGGGCGCTGTCCCAGGTCACAAGAATGCCAATATCGTTGTGCGCCCTGCTGTGAAAGGAGCCTAATCCATGGAACTGAAGCTCCTGAACGAACAAGGCCAAGCTGCATCCACATTGCAGGCCAACGAAACTGTTTTCGGTCGTGAATTCAACGAAGCACTGGTTCACCAGATCGTTGTTGCATACCAAGCCAATGCTCGCAGCGGTAACAGCAAGCAATTGACTCGTGCCGAAGTCAACCACAGCACCAAGAAGCCATGGCGCCAGAAAGGCACCGGCCGCGCTCGTGCTGGTATGACATCCTCGCCCGTGTGGCGTGGAGGCGGTCGTGCATTCCCCAACACCGGTGAAGAAAACTACGCACACAAGGTCAACAAGAAGATGTACCGCGCCGGTATCAGCGCGATTCTGTCTCAGTTGGTCCGTGACGAGCGTCTGTTGGTTGTTGATTCCTTCACTCTGGAAGCACCCAAGACCCGTCTGGCAGCCAACAAGCTGAAAGACCTGGGCCTGGAATCCGTGCTGATCATCACCGACGCGCTGGACGAGAACGTGTACCTGGCTACGCGTAACCTGCCTCACGTTGCTGTGGTTGAACCACGCTACGCCGACCCGCTGTCCCTGATCCACTACAAAAAAGTGTTGGTCACCAAAGCGGCTGTCGCTCAGTTTGAGGAGATGTTGGGATGAACGCCGAACGTCTATTGCAAGTAATTCTGGCTCCTGTCGTGACTGAAAAAGCCACGTACGTTGCCGAAAAAAATCAGCAAATCGCTTTCCGCGTCGCTCCTGATGCTACCAAGCCTGAAATCAAAGCTGCTATTGAACTGCTGTTCAAAGTAGAAGTTGAGTCGGTGCAGGTGCTCAATCAGAAGGGCAAGGAAAAGCGCTTTGGCCGTTTCATGGGTCGCCGCCGCAGTGTGCGCAAGGCATATGTCTCGCTCAAGCCCGGTCAGGAACTCGACTTTTCTGAGGTGAACTAATATGGCATTGGTAAAAGTAAAACCAACGTCGCCAGGTCGCCGTGGCATGATCAAAGTGGTTCACCCTGAACTGCACAAAGGCGCTCCTTACGCGGCTTTGCTGGAAAAGAAATCCAGCAGTGCTGGCCGTAACAACAACGGCCACATCACGGTTCGTCACCGTGGCGGCGGTCACAAGCAGCACTATCGTATTGTCGACTTCCGTCGCAACAAGGACGGTATTCCTGCGAAAGTAGAACGTCTGGAATACGACCCTAACCGCAGCGCTCACATCGCATTGGTGTGCTACGCAGACGGCGAGCGTCGTTACATCATCGCCCCTCGTGGTCTGGAAGTGGGTGCAACGGTTGTGTCTGGCGCGGAAGCTCCTATCCGTTCCGGCAACACTTTGCCTATCCGCAACATTCCTGTGGGTCAAACCATTCACTGCATCGAGATGCTGCCTGGTAAGGGTGCTCAAATCGCTCGTTCCGCTGGTGGTTCCGCTGTGTTGCTGGCTCGTGAAGGCACGTACGCTCAAGTGCGTCTGCGTTCCGGTGAAGTTCGCCGCATTCACATCGACTGCCGCGCCACGATTGGCGAAGTCAGCAACCACGATCACAGCCTGCGTCAAATCGGTAAAGCCGGTGCTGTTCGCTGGCGTGGTATTCGTCCTACCGTTCGCGGTGTGGCGATGAACCCAGTCGATCACCCGCACGGTGGTGGTGAAGGTCGTACGGGTGAAGGCCGTGAGCCAGTCAGCCCATGGGGTACTCCTGCCAAGGGCTACCGCACCCGTCGTAACAAGCGCACAGACAACATGATTGTTTCGCGCCGTAAGCGCAAGTAAGGGGCGAACACTATGTCACGTTCGATCAAAAAAGGCCCATTCGTTGATGCTCACCTGATCAAAAAGGTTGATGCAGCCGTTGTGGGTAACGACAAGCGACCAATCAAAACCTGGTCGCGCCGCTCTACCATCCTGCCCGAGTTCATTGGGCTGACGATTGCCGTTCACAATGGCCGTCAACACATTCCCGTTTACATCAACGAGAACATGGTTGGCCACAAGCTCGGCGAGTTCGCTTTGACCCGTACTTTCAAGGGTCACGCTGCGGACAAAAAGGCCCGGAGATAAGTGATGGAAACTACAGCAATTATTCGTGGAGTCCATATTTCGGCGCAAAAAGCACGTCTGGTTGCGGACATGGTCCGCGGCAAGTCCGTCGCTCACGCTCTGAATACGCTGACTTTCACTCCCAAGAAAGCCGCTGGCATCATCAAGAAAGCTCTGGAATCGGCTATTGCCAACGCTGAGCACAATGACGGCGCCGACATCGACGAACTGAAAGTCACCTCCATTTACGTGGACAAGGCTCAGTCGTTGAAGCGTTTTTCTGCACGAGCCAAAGGCCGCGGTAACCGTATTGAGAAGCAGACTTGCCACATTGTGGTCAAAGTCGGCGCTTAAGGAGTCACAATGGGACAGAAAATCCACCCAATTGGGTTCCGCCTGGCTGTTAACCGTAACTGGAGCTCGCGTTGGTACGCTGACGGTGCTGAGTTCGGTACGATGTTGGCTGACGACATCCGTGTGCGCGAATACCTGAAACGCAAGCTGAAAAGTGCGTCCGTTGGCCGTGTGGTCATCGAGCGTCCTGCCAAGAATGCTCGCATCACTATTTACTCGGCTCGTCCTGGTGTGGTGATCGGCAAGCGCGGCGAGGATATCGAAAGCCTGAAGGCTGACCTGCAGCGCCTGTTGGGCGTGCCAGTGCACGTTAACATCGAAGAAATTCGCAAACCTGAAACCGACGCTCAACTGATCGCCGACTCCATTGCTCAGCAATTGGAAAAGCGCATCATGTTCCGTCGTGCGATGAAGCGTTCCATGCAAAACGCCATGCGTCTGGGTGCCCAAGGCATCAAGATCATGAGCTCGGGTCGCTTGAACGGCATCGAAATCGCTCGTACCGAATGGTACCGCGAAGGCCGTGTGCCTCTGCACACCCTGCGCGCTAACATCGATTACGGTACTTCCGAAGCGCACACGACGTACGGGATCATCGGTATCAAGGTCTGGGTCTACAAGGGCGACATGCTGCCTAACGGCGAAATGCCTGTTGACACCGTAGCCCCTGAAGAGCGCCGCCCACGTCGTCCACGTGGTGACCGCCCTGAAAACCGCCGTCCAGGTAGTCGTGGCCGCGGTCCTCGTAAAGACGCTGCTCCTGCTGCGTCCGAAGGAGAATAAAACATGCTGCAACCTTCTCGCAGAAAGTATCGCAAAGAGCACAAAGGCCGTAACACCGGTCTGGCTACTCGCGGTGCGCAAGTTTCGTTTGGCGAATTTGGTCTGAAAGCCACTGACCGTGGCCGTCTGACTGCTCGCCAGATCGAAGCAGCACGTCGTGCAATTAACCGTCACATCAAACGTGGTGGCCGCATCTGGATCCGCATCTTCCCCGATAAGCCAATTTCGCAGAAACCTGCCGAAGTTCGTATGGGTAACGGTAAGGGTAATCCAGAGTTCTGGGTCGCTGAGATTCAACCAGGCAAGGTCCTGTACGAAATGGAAGGTGTTAGCGAAGAGCTGGCACGCGAAGCATTCCGTCTGGCCGCTGCCAAGCTGCCTATCTCGACGACGTTCGTAACGCGTCAGATCGGTGCTTAAGGAGACGTCATGAAAGCCAGCGAACTCCGTACTAAAGATGCCGCCGAGCTCCAAAAAGAGCTCGAGAGCCTGTTGAAAGCACAATTTAACCTGCGCATGCAGCGTGCTACTCAACAGCTTTCCAACACCAGCCAATTGGGCAAAGTACGTCGCGACATCGCTCGCGTCCGTACCGTCATGGCTGAGACCGCAGGAAAGTAAGATGAGCGAAACTCAAACTACCGCAAAACGTCAACGTACCCTGATCGGTCAAGTTGTCAGCAACAAGATGGACAAAACTGTCGTCGTTCTGGTTGAACGCCGCGTTAAACATCCCTTGTATGGCAAGATCATCGTCCGCTCCAATAAATACAAAGCGCACGACGAGACCAACCAGTACAACGAAGGCGATACCGTTGAGATTACCGAAGGCCGTCCTATCAGCCGCAGCAAGTCCTGGACTGTTGTGCGTCTGATCGAAGCAGCCCGCGTGATCTAAACGCTTGCTCAGATGCCAGGCTTCGGCCTGGCTCTGGTAGGTCTAAAACCCCGATCTGTTTACAGATTGGGGTTTTTTTATGCCCGCTTGTTTACCGGCGAGCACTGGAACAGAAGAGTGATCGTATGGTGTGCTTGTTGACTGCTGCCCGTTGCAAGCGTACAGACCGAGACTGGCTTTTGATTCCGAGTGCTACGTGAGTTTTACTCCTGCCTGGACAATACGGCATTTTGCGCATGACATCGGCTATGCCCTATGCCCTATGCCCTATGTCCTATGCCCTATGTCCTATGCCCTATGGCTCGGGCCATTTGCTTGCATGGGATCGAGCTTAAAACAGAGGCTGGCTGCGACCGTTAGTCGGATATCTGGCGACTTACCGACGTGGTTCTTGTTTGCGCCATTGTGCAGGACTGACACCCACACTACGCCTGAACGCGGCGCTGAATGCGGCCGCAGAGCTATAACCGATACGCTCGGCAATCTGTTCCATGGTCAGCCCCTGTTCCAGCTGACGCTTGGCCAGCTGCATACGTAGTTGCAACAGTACTTGGGCTGGCGCCATCCCGCACAGCAAGGTAAAGCGGCGGTGAAAGGCGGCACGAGACATATTCAGATAGGCGGCCATATCGTCCACCGACCAGGCCTTGGCGGGTTCACGTAGCAACTGCTCGATCAGGCCACCAAAGGCAGAGTCGCTGGCCAGATGAATCAAGCCCGCGGGCAGGGCCCCTTCGGCCGGGGTCTGCCCAATTTGTTGGCGCAAGGTATAGAACAACAACAGCTCCACCAGCTTTTCCAGCAGGCTGGAGTTGGCTTGCGGCTGGCGTCGCATTTCGGCCTGGATCAAGTCCAGCAAAGGGCGTCCTGAATCTGCATCTGTCTGAGAACCATCAATCAACAAAACATCAGGCACGGTTGCCAGCAGCAATTCGCTCAAACCACGGCCCAGATCCAGAAAACCACAGAGCAAGCCCGTACTGTGTTGCACTTGTGGCTCCAGGCTCTGCATGGTTTGTCGCCGCATGGCCGCATTCCAGTCTGGCGGCGTGGGCGAGGAGCTTAAGCGATGGGGCACATCCCGCAAGAAGAACACTGCATCGCCCGCCTGCAAGGCCAAGGCGTCCTGATGCTGAATATGCAGCCAGCACGGCCCATGCAAGACCACATGAAAGCCTGCTCGTTGGTGCCCGTGCAGGCTGCTTTCCCATTGATTGCAGTACTGGCCCAAGTGAAACAGGCTGGCCGAGATCTCCAGCCCGGACAAGAGCAGTTCTTCCACAGGGTGTCCTGTGTCTTTGGAGTCGACGGCGCAATGGCTGTCAGGAAAGGCAGAGTCGCTCATGCAGAAAATATGCTTATTTCTTTTCGTGGATATTTTTAATATGAATACCGCTATGTTCGCACATGGAGATAAGGCGCCAGTCAATCGACAATGAAACCTTCTCGGATTAACTAAGGAATTGTCGCCATCATGACTCGCTTAACTTTGCATACTGTGGATTCCGCACCGGAGGCGGTCAAACCAGCCCTTGAAAAAGCTGTGCGTGGTAGCGGCTTTTTGTCCAATTTGCTGGCTATTTTGGCTAATGCGCCCGTTGCCCTGCAAGCCTATCAGGATATGTCTGCCTTGAACGCTACCGCCAGCCTGTCGCTGGTCGAGCGTGAGGTCGTGCAACTGGTTGCCGGTACTACTCACGGTTGCCGCTTCTGCGTGGCCGGTCACACCGCCATTGCGACCAATAAAGCCAAACTGGACCCGGAAATTCTGGCCGCTTTGCGTGCGCGTGGCTTTGACCAGATCAACGACGAGCGCCTGCAGGCTCTGGCTCTGTTCAGCCGCGCCGTGATTGACACCCGTGGTCAGGTGTCGGATCAGGCTCTGGCCGATTTCCGCGCTGCCGGTTACGGCGACCAGCAGGCTCTGGAAGTGATTACTGGTATTGGCTTGGCGACGATCTGCAACTTTGCCAATAACCTGGCTCGTACGCCGCTCAATAGCCAGCTGGAGGCCTACGCATGGGAAACGCCTTAAAGCGCGCTGAGCAGCCTGTGCTGGCCTCAGAGCGGCCTGTTTTGTCGCCTGGCTTGGCCCAGTGGCTGGAAGAGCATGCCCTCTCGCTGGATAGCGATGCATCCCAGGCGCAGGCCTTGTTGCCTCGCCTGGCGCAAGACGGTTTGTTGAGCCTGGGCCTGAAAGCGGATTTTTCCGACTTCGGTGATGCCGTTCAATCCATCGTGGAAGTGGCCGAGCATTCGCTGACGGCAGGTTTTGTCCTGTGGAGCCAGCGTACCTTTATTGAATACCTGCGTGACGTTCAGGACCCCGCCATGCGCGAGCGCTATCTGCCGGGTTTACTGGACGGCAGTATTGCGGGTGCGACGGGTCTGTCCAATGCCATCAAGTTTTTGGGTGGCATTGAAGAGCTGCAAGTGCGTGCCCAGCCTGAACAAGGGCATTGGCAGCTTGAGGGCCGCCTGCCCTGGATTACCAATCTGCGTCCCGGCAACTGCCTGGTCGCCATTGTGGCCGCCATGCCTGAAGAGCAAGCCGGTATTTGGGTCGCAGAACTGGGCGATCCAGGCCTGGAGCGTTCCGCAGATCTGGATCTGGTCGGACTACGTGGCAGCAATACCGCCGCTTTGAAGTTCAATGCCGTGCGTCTGGGACAAGAGCGTTTGTTGCATCCCGATGCAGGCCACTTTGTGCGCTCGGTACGCCCCCGTTTCATGGCGCTGCAATGCGGCATGACCATGGGCTTGGCACGTCGCTCCTTGAAGCAAGTGCTGGATGCGCCACGTTGCCAATGGGTACAGGAGCAGCCCGCCCGCCGCTTGCTGGATCGTGTGCAGGAATTGTCGGATGTGCTGGTTGATGCCGTACGTAAACCCGGCTCGGCCACGCCGCCTGATTTGTTCAAAGTCCGTATCGAGCTAAGTAGTTTGGCGTCGCAGGCTGTGGCCCTGGAAAGCTCTGCGATTGGAGGGGCGGCCTATATGCAGGGCAAGCATCCCCAACTGTTGCGTCGTTATCGCGAAGCCATGTTGGTGCCTTTGATTTCACCCACGGTGGCGCAACTGAAAGCCGAACTTGGGCAGGATGCCGTATGAGTTCCGCCGCCCCCTCGCATACCGATTCTGAAGGGGCCGGACTCTTGTCCGCTCGGGGGATCAATCTGGCCTACGGTGGCCAGACGATCTTGCAGAACCTGGACTTGGGCGTGCGCGCGGGCGAGATCGTGGCGCTGCTGGGCCCCAGCGGAGTGGGTAAATCCTCTTTGTTGCGGGTACTGGCCGGTTTGCAAACGCCTACCCAAGGCGAGGTGTCCTTTCTGGGGCAGCCCGTGCGTGGGGTTCACCCCGCTTTGGCCATGGCGTTTCAAGAAGCCATTCTCTTGCCGTGGCTGAATGTGCAGGCCAATACCGGTTTTGGTCTGGGCTTTGCACGCCAACCTTCCGTATCCGCCGCCGAGCGCCGCCTGCGGGTTGAACAGGCGCTGCGTCAGGTTGGTTTGTATGAAAGCCGTCATCAGCGTCCTGGTGCCTTGTCGGGCGGTATGGCACAGCGTGTTGCCATTGCGCGTTGTCTGGCTCGACGCCCACAAGTCTTGCTGATGGACGAACCTTTTGGCGCCCTGGATGAAGTAACTCGTCGCCAGATGCAGGAGCTGATTCTGTCGATACGCGATCAGACCGGCTGCGCCATTGTGCTGGTCACTCACGATATTGATGAGGCCCTTTTGCTGGCGGACCGTGTCCTGCTGTTAGGTGGCCGTCCTGCCGGTTTGCAGCGTGAATGGAGCTGCCCGGCCCACCCCCGATCTCATCTGGATAACTGGCTTCAGGCCATACGCCTGGAAATTGTGGCCAGCCTGGAGCAAAGCCTCTCCCAGGCGGTTCACGCTTCTGTTTTGTAAGGTGCACGTCATGATTGAATCTCCTACGTCTCGTACCCGTCGCGACTTGCTGAAACTGGCGTCTTTGCTGACCGTTGCGGGTGCTGCGCCCTTGCTGGCCCAAGGGGCTGCCCGTGCACAAAGCGAGTCGAATGCGCCTTTGCGTATCGGCTATTTGCCGATTACCGATGCCACCGCCATGTTGGTGGCGCATCACAATGGATATTTTGAAGAAGCGGGTATTGCGGTTGAAAAGCCCGTGATGGTGCGCAGTTGGTCTCAGTTGATCGAGGCTTTCATCTCCGGTCAGGTCAATCTGGTGCACTTGCTCTCTCCCATGACGGTGTGGGCGCGCTACGGCAGCAAAGTCCCTGCAAAAGTGGTGGCATGGAATCACATGAGTGGCTCTGCTATCACGGTGGCGCAGAACATCAGCTCGGCCGAGCAATTGGGCGGGCAGACGGTGGCGATTCCTTTCTGGTATTCGATTCACAACGTGGTGCTGCAGCATGTGCTCAAAGCACATGGCCTGACGCCTGTCGTGAAAAACGACGGTGCGCTGGCACCCAATGAGGTCAATCTGGTGGTGATGGCGCCTGCTGATATGCCGCCGGCCTTGGCCTCGGGGCGAATTGCCGGTTTTACGGTGGCCGAACCTTTCAATGCCTTGGCAGAAACTCAGGGCATGGGCCGCATCTTGCGCTTTACTGGCGACGTCTGGCGCGATCACGCCTGTTGCGTGGCCTTCATGCACGAGCAGGATTTGCAGACTCGCCCCCAATGGTCGCAAGGCGTGGTGGATGGCCTGGTCAAGGCACAGATCTGGATACGTAGTCACCGTACCGAGGCGGCTCAGATCCTGTCGCGTGAAGGCGGGAACCGCTATACACCGCACACTCAGGAAAACCTGTTGAAAGTGTTGTCCCCGGACCCGGCTGATCGCGCGCAATACGTGAAGTCTGGCGTAATTCGTCATCCGGACTGGGACGACCAGCGTATCGATTTTCAACCTTATCCCTTCCCCAGCTACACCGAGTCCTTGGTGCAAATGCTGCAAGGGACTTTGATTCAGGGCGAGCGTGGTTTTCTGGAAGGGCTGTCTCCTGAACACGTAGCCAGCGATCTGGTGGATGACCGCTTTGTCCGTGCCGCTTTGGAAAAACAGGGTGGCCTGGCGCAGTTTGGCTTGTCCGGGCAATACACCCGCAACGAGAGCATTGTTGTATGAGTTTGAGTGCCTCTGCTTCTTCTCCGCCATTGGCGCAGTCCGATCCGCGATCGACTGCATCTTTGCGACGTCCCAAAATGAATGCCTGGATTGCCAGCACCCTGTGGGGTTTGGGCGGTTTGTTGGCGGGAGTTGTGCTGTGGTACCTGGCCACGGCCTGGTCCAGCAGCCCATTAATGCAGCAATTCGGACCAGCAGCTGCATTTCATAGCTTGCTGGAGATACTGGGCTGGTCCGAGACCTGGATGCATGTAGGCGCCAGCTTGCAACGTATTTTTGTAGGGCTGGCGATCTCATTGGGTGTCGGCGTGCCCGCCGGTTTGCTGCTGGGTTTGTCAGCCCGAGCTCACGCCGCATTGACTCCCTTGTTCCAGTTCCTGCGCATGATCTCGCCCCTGTCCTGGATGCCTATTGCCGTCATGGCCTTTGGCATTGGGGATGCACCGATTTATTTTCTGTTGGGTGTGGCCGGTGTCTGGCCTGTCTTGCTGAATACAGCCTCGGGCGTACGGCATCTGAATCCGCGATGGCTGATGCTGGGTCGCAGTCTGGCGGCCACCAAGCTGGAAACGCTGTTGTACTTGATTCTGCGCGGCATTGTAGGCTCGGTGCTGACGGGTAGCCGACTGGCAATCGGCGTCTTGTGGATTGTGCTGGTACCTTGCGAAATGCTGGGTGTGTCGGCCGGTTTGGGTTACCTGATTCTGGATACGCGCGACCGTATGGCGTATTCCGAACTGATGGCCGTAATTGTCTTGATTGGTCTGATTGGCTATCTGCTGGATAGCGCTTTGCGAGCCTTATTTGCGGCCTTGGGACAGCGCTAAATAATCAGCTCTTGGGCCGACAGGCGAAGAGCTTTGACTGTTTTGTATTTCCAGGAAAGACAAGTGACAGAGCATGCTCAGGCTATCTGCCGCTGCCAGTTTTGTTCTTGTAGGCGCTGGCAGTTTTACCTGGTGCTTAGTGGCTTTTCAGAAGCTGCAGAAAGATAAAAAAGGCCCTCAACATTTGAGATGTTGAGGGCCTTTTTAGATTCAGTTTGAAGCGGTATTCAAGGATGCTAATCCCGCACTGACTGGAGCCTTAGTGGGTATGTACGTATAGAAAAGTGATCTTGAGACGAGACTCTAGCTAGGCCTTGATCACTGCCTTCATGCAGCGACCAGGGTATTGTCCGCATCCTGCGTAATTGCTGTACGTGAACTGAGCTGGTCGATTAGCTCGCCATACCAGGACAAGGTACTGCCCAAGGTAGCTACCTGACCGATCACCAGAATGCAGGGGCTGGCAAACTGATGCTGCTGCGCATCCTGGGCAATGTTTTGCAGCGTGGACAGCAAGGTGCGCTGCTCAGGGCGCGAACCATTTTCAATCAAGGCGCAGGGCGTAGTGGCACTGCGGCCCCGTTGTACCAGCTCATGGCTAAAGCCCAGAATCTGCTGCAAACCCATGTAGACAGCAACCGTCTGGCTGGTATCCAGCAGCGGGTTCCAGTCCTCAATACCATGACCGCTTTTGCGGTGAGCCGTCACAAACTGCACGGACTGCGCGTGGTCACGATGGGTCAGAGGAATACCGCTATAAGCCGCACATGCGATGGCAGCCGTGATGCCGGGTACCACTTCAAATGCGATGCCATGCTCGGCCAGATATTCCAGTTCTTCACCGCCACGGCCAAAAATAAAGCCATCGCCGCCTTTCAGGCGCACCACGGTTTGACCTGCTCGGGCGTGTTCAATCATCAACTGATGAATGCGGTTTTGGGTCTGGTGATGATCTTCGCCCAATTGCTTGCCTACAAAAATACGGTGGGCATCACGACGAGCCAGCTCCATCACCTGATCGGATACAAGACGATCGTACAGAATCACATCAGCACGATTCAGTGCACGCAGGGCATGCAGGGTCAGCAGACCTGGATCGCCTGGACCGGCGCCCACCAGAATCACGCGGCCTTGTGTGGCACGGGGTGATTCAGGCTGTTGCAGTGCGCTCTCCAGGCTCAAGCGGGCTTGCTCGGCTTGCTGACTGCGCAGGGCGGCACCCACCGGGCCATCCAGCAGCCAGTCGTAGAAACGGCGGCGCGCACCCAGGTCGGGGCGGGCGCGCCGAATGGCACCGCGATATTCCTGCGCCAGACGGCTGATCGCACCCAGGCTGTGGTCCAACATGGTTTCCAATTGCTCCCGTACTCGCCGTGCCAACATGGGGGCTGATCCCGCTGAGGAAATCGCAATAATCAGCGGTGAGCGATCCACAATGGCAGGCACCTGAAAACTGGACAATTCTGGGTCGTCCACCACATTGACCAGAATGCGTGCTTCTTGTGCGTCCTGGGCAATGATCTGGTTCACGTCCCGTTTGTCAGTGGCGGCAATAATCAGCCAGGCCCCTTGTAGATGCTGGGCCTGATAGCGCTCCCGAATCAGGGTGATGCGCCCTTGATTCGCCAGCTCTTCCAGACTGTCCACCACATAGGGGGCGACCAGCGTGACCTGGGCACCGGCAGCCAGGACCAGGCGCACTTTGCGCTCGGCGATTTCTCCACCGCCGATCACCAATACCGCGCGCTGCTTCAAGTTGGCGAATAAAGGAAAGAGGTTCATGTCAGGCTGGCTGTAAAACTAAAGGAATCAAGCGGCTTGAAGGCTCGGCAACCACGCCAGCGCGAACCAGAAAATCGCCAAAGTGCTCGCCTTCCAGACGCTCGGCAGCGAAGCGGCCAAACAGCTCATCCAGAATGCTCAGAATTTCAGGTTCGGCAATATTTTGACGATAGATTACGTTCAGGCGCTCGCCGCTGAAGTTCGCACCCAGACGCAAGTCATAGCGACCCAGAGCACGGCCAACCAGGGCAATTTCACCCAGGTAAGGACGGGCGCAGCCGTTGGGGCAACCGGAGATACGCAGCACAATACGCTCCTCGCGCAGTTGGTACTTGTCCAGCAATGTTTCCAGCTTGGGCAGCAGGATGGGGGCGTAGCGTTCGCTCTCGGCCATGGCCAAACCGCAGGTAGGCAAAGAGACACAGGCAATCGTGCTGCTGCGTATGCCGCTTTGTGTCTGGTACACATCCAGCTTGTGATCTGCGACCAGCTTGTCGATCTTGGCCTTATCTTCTTCAGGCACATCGGCAATGATCAGGTTCTGGTTGCAAGTCAGGCGGAACTGTCCCTGGTGAATCTTGGCAATTTCACGCATACCCGTCAGCCAGGGACCGACTTCGGTATCCATGATGCGGCCCGAATCTATGCGCAGGCTCAGGTGCCAGCGGCCATTGCTGCCCTGGGTCCAGCCGAAGCGGTCGCCATTGTGGTCAAAATGGTAGGGGCGTGATGGCTCCAGCGTTTGACCACTGCGGTTTTGCACTTCTTCCAGGAACCAGTCGGCGCCCAGCTTATCCACGGTGTATTTCAGACGGGCATGACGGCGCTCGTCGCGGTTGCCATGGTCACGTTGTGTGGTGATGACGGCTTCGCAAACGGCCAGCAATTGCTCGGGGCGTACAAAGCCGATCACGCTGCCCAGCCGTGGATAGGTGGTGTCGTCGCCATGTGTGGCACCCATGCCACCACCAATGGCGACGTTAAAGCCCAGCAACTGATTGTTCTCAATAATCGCGATCAGGCCGATGTCCTGCGCAAATACGTCCACATCATTCAAGGGAGGCACGGCAATGCCGATCTTGAATTTGCGGGGCAGGTAAGTCTTGCCGTAAATCGGTTCAAAGTCTTCGCCGTCAATGGCGTCTTCGACTTTCTTGCCGTCCAGCCAGATCTCGGCATAGGCGCGGGTTTTGGGCAGGAAGGTTTCGGAAATCTTGTCAGCCCATTCCTGAACCAGACCATGCTGCTCGGACAGCAAGGGATTGGTGGCGCTGACCACCTGACGGTTCACATCACCGCAAGTGGCCAATGTCGTGGACATGGCCTTGTTGATGGCTTGCAGGGTGGGCTTTAAAAAGGGCTTGCGGACGCCATGCCATTGGAAGGTCTGGCGGGTGGTGATGCGCAGGCCAAACTGGGCCCAGTCACAGGCGATCTGGTCAAAGGCCAGCCACTGGGCGGGCGTGACCACGCCGCCGGGCAAGCGGGCGCGAATCATGAAGCTGAAAGCGGGTTCCAGCTTTTGCTTGCGACGCTCTTCACGCTGGTCGCGGTCGTCTTGCTGATAGCTGCCGTGAAATTTCAGCAGCTTGTTGTCGTCTTCGCTGATGGCGCCGGTAATCGGGTCTGCCAGACCCTCGGTAATGCCGCCGCGCAGATAGCGGCTATCAATTTTTACTTGCTCGATAGCGGCGATTTTCTTTTCTGTCATGTCCTTGCTTCTCAGTAAACGTCGCGGGCGTAGCGGCCCTGCGCCGAGAGTTCTTCCAACCAGCTGCGAGCCTGGTCTGCGTCCAATCCACCTTCCTGGCGGGCAATTTCCTGCAGGGTCTGGTGTACGTCCTTGGCCATCTGATTGGCATCACCGCACACATAAATGTGGGCGCCGCCCTGAATCCAGGCATAGACCTCGGCTGCTTTTTCCAGCAAGCGGTGCTGGACGTAAACCTTGTTTTCCTGATCGCGCGAGAAGGCCAGATCCAGGTGTTGCAACTGACCGTCCTGCAAGGCACGTTGCCATTCGGTCTGGTAGAGGAAATCGGAGTGAAAGTGCGGGTTGCCAAAGAACAGCCAGTTGCGGCCTTCACCACCCTGAACGCTGCGTTCCTGCACAAAGGCACGGAAAGGGGCAACGCCGGTGCCGGGACCAATCATGATCACGTCACGGCTGCTATCTTCAGGCAGGCGGAAGCGTGTATTGGGGTCGATAAAGACCGGCACGGTATCGCCTTCGTTCAGGCGGGCCAGATAGTCGGAAGCCACGCCCCAACGATCCTGCTCGTTGAATTGGTAATGCACATTGGCCACGGTCAGATGTACTTCTTCGTCCACCTCGGACTGGCTGGAGGCGATGGAGTACATGCGGGGTGCCAGAGGGCGCAAGGCTTGCACCAGTTCGGCGGCGCTCCAGGTGGCCGGGAAGCGTTCCAATACGTCCAGCACTTGATGGGTTTTCAGCAGCTCTTGCAAAGTGCTCAAACCCTCTGGGCCTACGGCTGTCTGTAGCACGGCATCGCTATTGCGCTTGGCCAGTTCCATCAGGAAAGGCTTGGTAAGTTGTGTCAGCTCGCGGTAGTGGCTAAGCCATTCTTGCAGCGTGTGCGACTTGTCCTGAATGGTGACGGTCTCTTGCGGGTCCAGCTTCAACGTCTGGATAACCGCTTCGACCAGTTTGGCGTTTTGTGTAGGCCAGACACCCAATGCATCACCGGGTTGGTACTTCAGGCCACTGCCTTCCAGCGACAACTCGTAGTGATAGATGTTGCGGGTGCTGTCGCGGCCCGTAATGCTTTGGCTTTGCAGCACGGTGGCCCGGAATGGATTGTCGCGGGTGAAGCTGCTGCGGGTCTGGGTTTCCAGCACCGTAACGTTGCTGGATTGGGCGGCAGGAACGGCCGCTGCGGCGTGGGCCTGGTGATCCGTTTCCAGAAAACCAAAGGCTTTGTCCTGCCAGGGGGCGGCAACCGTATCAATATCCAGATCAGCCAGCCCTGCGTCCAGAATGCGTTCCGCACCCAGAGCCAGCAGGCGTTGATCAATCTTTTCCGCGATCCCACAGAACAGGGGATAGCTGGAATCACCCAGGCCCAGCACACCGAATTTCAGTGCGGGCAGCTTGGGGGCACGGGCACCGGACAGGAATTCGAAAAACGCGATGGAATCGTCTGGCGGATCGCCTTCACCCTGGGTGCTGATAATGACGTAGAGCAGACGTTCTTCTTTCAGCTCGCGCGTGGGGTAACGGTCGGCGCGCAGCAGGCGCACGGGGATGCCGGCGGCTTCGCAACGTTGGGCAAAGGCTTCGGCGACGCGTTGGGCATTGCCTGTCTGACTGCCAAACACAATGGTGGCAGGCCGTTGGGCGGGCGCAGCGGCGGCGGGCACCAACGACAGTTCAGGGGAAACAGGCGCTTGAGCGGGAAGGCCGGCATGGCGCACTTGCGCGACACCGGCAAGATAGCCGGACAGCCAGTTCAGGGACAGCGGATCGAGCTCGTCGGTAATTTGGGCAATCGCCGTGCGATTGGACTCCGAGAGGCGGGACAGGGCGTGCATTCTGACACTCGCTTATATAAATAGTTTGTCCCATTCTAAAGAGCGGTATCAGGGCTACGAACGATCTGATTCTTATTTGTTTATGAATACTCCGGTTAATGAAAAAGGGGCATAAGCCCCTTTCATCTTGGTCTAAGCGCGTGCGAAATACGTGTTATGGACGCAGTTCCCGACGCAGGATTTTGCCCACATTGGTGCGGGGCAGATCGTCGCGGAATTCGACAATACGCGGGGCCTTGTAGCCGGTCAGCTCCTTGCGGCAAAAGGCAATTACGTCTTTTTCAGTCAGCTCGGGATTACGGCTGATGACATAGAGTTTGACGACTTCGCCTGCTTTCTCATCCGGTACACCGACGGCAGCAGCTTCGACAATATCCGGGTGCTGGGCAGCGACGGCTTCCACCTCATTGGGGTAGACGTTAAAGCCCGAGACCAGAATCATGTCTTTTTTGCGATCCAGCAGGAAGACATAACCTTGCTCGTTCATATAGCCAATGTCGCCCGTGCGTAAAAAGCCGTCGTGATCAAAGACCTTGGCGGTTTCATCGGGACGTTGCCAGTAGCCTGGAGTAACTTGCGGCCCGCGAATGCATAGCTCGCCCGTTTCGCCCAAAGGCAAGTCGTTCTGGTTTTCGTCGCGTATGCGTATGTCGGTAGAAGGAACGGGCAGCCCGATTGAGCCGGTGAACTCTTTTTTATCCAGCGGATTGATCGTGGCCGCTGGTGAAGTTTCAGTCAGTCCATAAGCCTGGGCCAAGGGTTTGCCGGTCGCTTCCAGCCAGCGCTTGGCGACCACTTCCTGTACGGCCATACCGCCGCCCAAGGTAAAGCGCAGGGAGGAAAAATCCAGCTTGCGGAACTCGGCATTGTTCAGCATGGCATTGAACAGGGTGTTCACCCCCGTAATGGCAGTAAAACGCAGCTTGGACATGTCCTTGATCATGGAGGGAATGTCGCGTGCGTTAATGATCAAGAGGTTCTCCGCACCCAGACGCAGAAACACCAGCAGGTTCGCGGTGAAAGCGAAGATATGGTAGAGCGGCAGGGCGGTGACCACGCAGTCGATCTGGCCTTCTTTCAAATACGGGCGAATCCAGGACAGCGCCTGGCTCAGGTTTGACACCAGATTGCCGTGGGTCAGGATGGCCCCTTTTGCAACGCCTGTCGTGCCCCCGGTGTATTGCAGGCAGGCAATATCATCATGGGTCAGCTTGACCGGGGCCGGTGCGCGGCCTCGCCCCTGTGCCAGTACGGCTTTGAAAGAGACGGAGCCAGGCAAGGACCAGGCAGGCACACCTTTTTTAACGTGGCGCACCACTTGATTGACCAGCCAGCCCTTGAAGCCGCCCAGACAATCCCCCACGCTGGTCACAATGACTCGCTTGATGGGTGTTTCGTGCAGGATTTCCTGCAGCACGTGGGCAAAATTCTCCGCAATGATGATGGTTTCCGCGCCGCTGTCTTGCAGCTGGTGGCGCAGTTCACGGGCCGTATACAGCGGGTTGGTATTGATAATGGTGGCCCCGCTGCGCAACACCCCATACAGACTGATGGGGTACTGCAGCATATTGGGCATCATCAGGGCGACACGGTCGCCTTTTTTCACGCCTTGGCTTTGCAGCCAGCTGGCCAGTGCCAGGGCATTGGTCGACAGTTCGCGGTAGCTCATGCGTTTGCCCATGCTGATATAGGCAGTGCGCTGCGCGAACTCGGTACAACTTTGTTCAAATACATCCAGCAAGGACGAGTACTGCTGGGCCTGATCTTCGATAGTGGCAGGAATACCGGCGGGGTAGTTCTGCAGCCAGACTTTATCCATGAAGCGCTCCGAGGCGTGTAGGTTCAAGACAATCCCAGCAGGGCCTTTTTGAGCGATTCTTGGGCAGGCTTCTTGCCTAGCCAGATTTTCAACAAAGCAGGGGTCAGATCAGGGTGAGAGAGCTCGCCCAGCGTCTTGTCGTTGAACAGGATCTTGACCTGAGGGGTGTGCATGTCCAGCACCACAACGTCGCCTTCCTTGGCTTCACCCACCTGGCGCATCAAGTCTTCAAATTGCTTGATGACGGGGTCCAGTTCTTGTTTTTCAGGATCAGTCAGGTTGCTGTGAATGCCGTCTTTCAGGGCATCGATCAGGGTTTGGGCATCCAGGTCGCGTTTGAGGACCAGTCGGATTTGATGCGGTCCGGGGGATTGAATAATGGCTTCAGCATCCTGGGAAGGTGAAGCGGTATACAGGGCGGCAACGTACACATCAAAAACAACTTTCTTGCGCAGGCCTGCCCCATTCAGTTTCAGGCTTTGCTGCTCGACGGTGACCGTGTCTGGCACGGTGACATTCGCAACAGTAGCGGCCTGGGCGGCGGGTAGCCCCAGGGACAGACTTAAAATCAGGGCGGCACAGCGGGGGGTAAACATGAAGCGGTCCTCCGGCAAATTAGCGTGATTGTGATTTCTGCTTGTAGAAGTGGGCGTCGGCGATATAGATGGTGCGTTCCACCGTGGTGTAGATCTGGCCTTCGGGGTCCTGGATCTGCACGGTAAATGTGGCTTCAGCCTCGTGGTATTGGTCTAGCTGTCCTCGTATTGCGTCCAGTTCATCTGGATTGATTTGAAAATTGGCGTACAGAGTTTGGTAGCCGGGGCGGCGATACTGAATCTCTGCATTCTTGTCCCAGACAATCACATGGCGTTGCAGCCCAGCCAGAAGCATGGTGGCGTGCACGCCGTCTGTAATGGCAAACAGGGAGCCGCCAAATAGAGAGCCATTGATGTTGCGAGTGCGACGACGCAATGGCAGGCGTACGACGATGTGTTGCAAGTTCGCTGAAACTTTGTGGACCCGCCCGCCGGTTGCCCGGAAGGCGGGGTGCCAGTTAAAGCCCAGCTGCAAAAAGCGCGCACGCCATGTGGGGGGTAGGCGTGCGAGCAGCTCCATGCGGCGACTGCGGGCCATAGTGCATCCTTAGAAGCGATAGCTGAACTGCACGCCCAGGATGTCACCACTGTTTTTGTAAGTACCGCGTGTCAGACCACGACCAGCGGGATCCGTATTGTTGTTCATGTCGGTGTTTTTCAGGAACAAGTGGGTGTAGCCGATATCCCAGGTGGCGTTCTTGCTGGCGCGATACTGAGCACCCAGGGACACCCAGTAGCGGTCGCTGTCAGGCAGGGCGGTTGGGCGGTAGTTCTTGTCGCGAACGGGGGATTGGTCCCAGGCAATACCACCCTTGAAGGTCCACTGCTCGTTGTAGTGGTAGTTCGCACCCAGGGCGACGCGCCATGCGTCCTTGAATTTCAGTTCCAGGCCGGAATTCTTGGCGCCGGGGCCGCTGTTTTCAATGGTCAGGCGCGGGATGCTGCTCCAGCCTGTCCAGGACACGTCGGCCAGCAACTGCCAGCGCGAATTCAGGTCGTGCACCAAGCTGACAATGGCGGTGTCAGGCAGCTTGATGGTGGCTTCGGCATCCCAGTTGATGTTGGGAGCAGGAATGCCTGCTGGTACGTTGCGGTTGCGCAGCTTGGTGTCGCCGTCAGCCGTGACCTTGATTTGCGAGCGATAGGAAACGCCCAAACGAGTGCTGGGGGTAATTTGGTATAGCAAACCGGCGTTCCAGCCCCAGGCGTCGCCTTTCATCTTGACGCGGGTGTCCATGTCCAGTGGGCCCAATGCCGGGTGATAGCCGACGGGGGTAGCCAGACGGTAGTCGGCATCAATGTGCAACCAGTTCACACCCACACCGAAGGACAACTGATCGTTGACCTTGTAGGCCACCGACGGGTTGACGTTGATGGTTTCAATGGCAAATTTTTCGGAGTGGTAACGGCCAACCCAGCCTTCGTCATATTCAGTTGTCAGACCAAACGGGACACCAATACCCAGGCCCACCCACCACTTGGGCGAGAGCTGATGGGACAGATAAATATTGGGAACGGCGGCGACTTTACCGGCATCACCACCTGAGCCGCCAGTGGCGGGACGGCTGGCGCCACCCGTCAGGGCCAGGGGGTCGGTACTGCCTTTATCGGAGAACTTGAAGGTAGGTTTAATCGCGTTGAAACCTGCCGAGAAGTTGGTCTCGGGCAACAAGGTCATGCCGGCCGGGTTGAAGTAGATCGTGCTGGCATTGTCACCAATGGCGGCCGAGCCTGCGTAGGCATTGCCCAGGCCGCTCGCATTCTGTTCGAGCAAGTTAAAACCAGCCGCATGGGCTTGACCCATTCCCATGCTCATTCCCAGAGGAATCAGCAAGGCGGGGATGGTACGCAAAGCTACAACCGTCTTTTTCATGTCTCTTCTCCAAGGTATAGGTGCGACGTCTGACAGAGGCTTATGACAAGTTTTAAAACACCTGTTTGTTTTCTATGGTGCATGACCTAGGCCAATCGGCGTATAGGTATTTGTGCCAATCCGAACTAATTGCGTTGTTTTTGTGTTGCTTTGTAATGCAGAGGGCCCCCTCTGAATGGAGCGAAGCCGGTACCGAAAATCACGCCTGCATCAGCCAGATCGTCGTTCTCCACAACACCGATGCGAACCTGGTGTTCGGTCTGTTCGATCAGCGGTTTAATCAAGCGATCTGCCAGACCGCTTGGGACTGTTCCTGCAGGGGATTTCTGGGCTTTGCCATCTTTCCAGGTGTAGAAACCCTGGCCTGTTTTGCGACCCAGTTCCTGACGATCCAGATGGGTTTTCAGGCAGGCTGGCATGGCCGCCTGCTGGCTAAGTTGTGCGCCTGCATCACGGGCAATATCCAGGCCCACGGTGTCGGCCAACTCAAGCGGGCCCATAGGCATACCGAATTGCACCATGGCTTTGTCCACGGTGGCCGGGTCCAGCCCCTCGTCCACGCAGCGCATGGCTTCCAACATATAGGGAGCCAGGACCGCATTGACCAGAAAGCCGGGGCTGTCTTTAACGGGCAAGGGCAGCTTGCCAATCTGGTTCACAAAGGCGTAGGCAGCGCTGCGCACTTCCGGGGCCAGTAACTCGCTTTCCACCACTTCAACCAAGGGCATACGAGAGACCGGGTTAAAGAAGTGAATGCCCACCAGTCGTTCCGGATTGATCAGGTTCAGGCTGAGCTCGGACAGGGGCAGGCTGGAGGTGTTTGTCGCCAGCACAGCACCGGGCTTTAGCAAGGGCTCAATGGTGGCGTACAGGCTGCGCTTGGCATCGACGTTCTCGAAAATGGCCTCCAGAACCAGATCTGCCGACGGGATGCCGTGGCCGTCCGGGTCCGGGATCAATCGGTCCAAGGCGGCTTGTACCAGCCTGCGGTCTTTGAGACGGCGCTGGAACAGCTTGGCGGCACGACCTTGTGCCTGGGCGATACGCTTGCGGTCCTGATCCTGCAGCGTCACACGCATGCCTTTCAGCGCACATACGGCGGCAATATCGCCCCCCATGACACCAGCACCGACCACGTGAATATGCTTGATCTCCTGAGTCGACGAATGCTTGCCTACGCTTTTCAGACGCTCTTGCAAATGGAAGACACGCAGCAGATTGGCTGCGGTGTTGGAGCGGGTGATTTGTTCGATCAGCTCGGGTGCCTTCAAGGCATTGCCGTTGTGCTTTTCCCAGATCTCCAGGATGGCGCGGGGCGCCTGATAGTGCTGATAGGGATCGCGCTTTGCCAACTGCTTGCGTACCTGATTAGCAACCAGGGGGCGTAGCAGCTTGGTATTCATCAGGCGTGGCAGACCCTTGGCGCGACGCGGCTTCTTGCCACTGAGCACCTGTTTGATAGCAGCTTGCTTGGCCAGACGGACGGGAACGCAGGCATCGACCATACCCAGACGGGCGGCCTTGCGAGCATCCACGCTTTTGCCGCTCAGCATCAAGTCCATGGCGGCGGCAGGGCCTATATATTCAGGCAAGCGCAACATGCCGCCCCAACCGGGGAAAATACCCAGCATCACTTCAGGCAGAGCCAGGCGTGTATCGTCCTGATCTACGGCCAGGCAATAACGGCATGCCAGGGCCAGCTCCAGACCACCGCCCAGGCAGTGGCCTTGTACCAGCGCCAACGTGGGGTAGCTCTGCTTGGCCAGCTTGTTGAAGACGGTCCAGCCGCGTGTGACCAGTGCCAAGCCCTTTTCAGGGTTGTTGTTGTGTTCGGAAAACTCGTCAATGTCCGCACCGGCTATAAAACCGGCAGCTTTGCCGGAGTAAATGATCAGTGCTTTAGGAGGATGGCTGCTCAGGTAGTCCAGCGCCTGGTTCAGCTCCTGTAGAACGGCTGCCGAGAGTCGATTGACCGAGCTGCCCACACAATCGATTTTCAGCCAGGCAATTTGCTGATCGTCCGTGTACAGCGTGAAGTTTTGCAAATCCAGGGTAGCGACGGGCATCATGATTCAGTTCCTTGCAGCGATTCGATCAGCATGGCGCCGCCTTGTCCGCCGCCAATACAAATAGCGGCCATGCCCAGACGCAAGTTGCGACGACGCAGGGCATTCAAGCAATGCAGCACAATTCGGGCCCCGGAGGCACCCACCGGGTGGCCGATCGCAATGGCGCCACCGTCCACATTGAGCTTGTCCATATCCAGCAAACCCAAAGCATCACGACCCAGATGTTTTTGACACCACTCCTGGTTGTCCCATGCAGCACGACATGCTAGTACCTGTGCTGCAAAAGCCTCGTTGATTTCCCACAAGTCCGGGCCATTGAGGGCCAGACGGTTGCGCTCCAAAATAGGCGTCGCGGCGAAAACAGGGCCCAGGCCCATGGTGGCCGGATCCAGGCCAGCCCATTGCGCATCCACAATGCGGCCAATGGGTTTGAGCTGATGTTCCTTGACGGCGGCTTCGCTGGCCAGAATCAGCAGGGCAGCGCCATCGGTCACCTGTGAGCTATTGCCGGCCGTGATATTGCCCCAAGGCGGATCAAAGACCGGACGCAGCTTGGCCAGTTTCTCTGGCGTGGAGTCTTCGCGTACGCCATCATCTTGCGGGTAGTTATTACCGCGCGTGTCGCTTAACGGCACGATTTCTTCAAAAGCGTTTTCTTGCTGAGCACGCAAAGCCAGACGGTGACTGCGGGCCGCAAACTCGTCCATATCCTGACGGCTGATACCAAACTCGTGCGCCAGAATTTCAGCGGTCTGCCCCATGGACAGGCCAACGACGGGATCAGTCAGCCCTTTAAGCAGGCCGATCACTGGTTTCAGATAGGACAGACGCAGACTGCGCAGCGCTTTCAGTCGTGCACCCAGGCTACGCGCTTTGCCCCAGGTGGCCAGCCAGCGCACCATGTCGTCGCTGAACAGGATGGGGGCGTGAGACAGCGCGTCAACGCCACCGGCCAGCACCAGATCCGAGCGGCCGGTTTGTATGGCCTGTACGCCCGAGTCCAGTGCTTGCATACCCGAAGCGCAGTTACGCATCACGGTCCAGCCCGGCACTTTGTGGCCTGTGCCCAGACGCAGACCCAGAACCCGGCCGATATTGGTTTCATCGGGCGAGGGGGCGGCGCAACCCAGGATGACCTCGCTTAGCTGCGGGGCCTCAAAGGGTTGGCGCAGCAACAGCTCGCGACCCGTTTGCACGGCCAGATCTCCAGCAGAGAAGGGGCCGGGCGCATTACGCGCTTTCAGAAACGGGCTGCGTGCGCCGTCAATAATATAGACCGGTTGAAAACTCATGCTTGGCTCCCACTGGCGGCTTCAGCGGCAGGATTTTCCCGACGCAAATCGAAGGGGAAATCATCCACGGCAATAACGCGATCACGCATGATGTCGCGGGCCTGGATTTGCTCGTATTCCTGGGCGGTGATGCCACCTGCCTGGAAGACTGCTTCGGCCAGATCGCGTACGTTGGCTTTGGGGTTGTCCTGCAATTGACCGCTTTTCTCGAACTGACGGATTTTGGCGTCAATATCGCGGGTGTTAAGCGAAGCCAGCAGGGCCGCTTCAATGGCACCGACCGGTTCCATATCGTCGTCAGGCAGGTAGGTGTCGTAAGTCAGGCGATCACGAGTGGCGCCGGGCTTGGTCAAAAGTTTGGCAACAGTGTGGTCCAGCTTGTCATCAGGGCCCAGACGGCGCAGACCCAGAGGAAAGACCAGGAAGCGCAGCACGGCCGCCAAAGGACGGTTCGGGAAGTTCTCCAGTACTTTGTCCAGAGCGTGTTGAGCGCGCATCAAGGCGTCTTGAGCCGCCCAGTGAGCCAAAGGTGCATCTTCCTGTTGACGACCTTCGTCTTGGTAACGCTTGAGCACGGCGCTTAGCATGTACAGTTCGGACAGCACATCCCCCAGACGCGAGGACAGGCGCTCGCGCATTTTCAGGGAACCACCCAGAACCAGCATGGAGGCATCGGCCAGCAGGGAGAAAGCAGCACTGTAACGGCTGGCCTGGCTGTAGTAGGTGTGCATGGCCTTGGAGGTGCCAGTAGGGCCACTTAGCAAGCGCCAGCCACCCAGGCCCAGCCAGAAGGAGCGGCCTGTATTGGCCAGTGTGTAGCGGATGTGCGCCCAGAAAGCCTGATCAAATTTACGCAAACCGGCTTCGCGGTCAGGGTTCAGGGCGGCTGTCATCTCTTCAAGGATGAAAGGATGGCAACGGATCGCGCCTTGGCCGAAGATGATCAGGCTGCGCGTCAGAATATTGGCGCCTTCCACCGTAATACCGACGGGGATCTGTTGGTAAGCACGGCCCAGGAAGTTTGATGGGCCAAGGCAAATACCTTTACCACCAATGACATCCATACCATCGTTCACGACAATGCGGCCACGCTCGGTCACATGGTATTTGACGATGGCCGAGACCACGGAAGGTTTCTCGCCCAGGTCCACGGCGGCTGCCGTCATGGTGCGGGCCGCATCCATGGCGTAAGTGTGTCCTGCGATACGGGCCAGAGCCTCTTCCACGCCTTCAAACTTGCTGATGGCGCTGCGAAATTGGGTACGGACGGCGGAGTAACCGCCCACGGCGCGGCTGGTCAGCTTGGCCATGCCAGTAAAGGAGGAGGGTAGAGAGATGGAGCGGCCAGCAGCCAGACATTCCATCAACATGCGCCAGCCCTGGCCAGCCATGGCGGGGCCACCAATGATGAACTCCAGCGGCATGAACACGTCTTTGCCACGGGTGGGGCCGTTCATGAACATGGCGTTCAAGGGGAAGTGGCGACGGCCAGTGTCCACGCCGGGGTGGTCGCTTGGAACCAGGGCGCAGGTAATGCCAATGTCTTTTTCGCCGCCCAGCAAACCGTCCGGGTCATAAAGGCGGAAGGCCAGACCCAACAAGGTGCAAACTGGAGCCAGCGTGATGTAGCGCTTGTCCCAGGTGACGCGCATGCCCAGCACTTCCTGACCTTCCCATTCGCCTTTGCAGACAATCCCTACGTCAGGAATGGAAG
The DNA here is from genome assembly GCF_032063905.1 of Alcaligenes phenolicus. NCBI lineage: Bacteria > Pseudomonadati > Pseudomonadota > Betaproteobacteria > Burkholderiales > Alcaligenaceae > Alcaligenes > Alcaligenes phenolicus. Next base: position 590,394 of record NZ_DAMBOE010000003.1, on the reverse strand, counting down.
CGGCATCCGACCCGGCCCAAGGGCTGGTCAGTGCGAAAGCGGGGATGTCACGGCCATCAGCCAGGCGGGGCAGATAGTGTTGTTTCTGCTCGTCGGTACCGTAGTGCAGTAGCAGTTCTGCCGGGCCCAGCGAGTTGGGCACCATGACCGAGACGGACAAGGCCGAGTTACGGGTGGAGAGCTTGGCGACAACCGCCGAGTGCGCTTGCGCCGAAAAACCGCGACCGCCGTATTCCTTGGGAATAATCAGGCTGAAGAAGCGGTTTTCTTTCAGGTAGTTCCAGACCTCGGCAGGCATGTCGAAGTCTTCCTGGCTGACTTGCCAGTCGTCAATCATGGCGCAAGCCACATTGACTTCATTGTCCATGAACTGGCGCTCTTCATCGGTGAGCCGGTAGGCCGGATAAGAGCTCAGGGTATTCCAGTTGGGTTTGCCGCGGAACAGCTCACTTTCCCACCAGACCGTACCTGCTTCCAGCGCATCGCGCTCGGTTTGGGACATGGCAGGCAGAACGCTGGAAAAGGCGCGGTAGATTGGGCGGCTTAGCCACTTGGTGCGTAGATTCCGGTTTTTGAGAACGTAGACGCAGCCAAGCACTAGCACTATCAATAGCAAGGTCACAAACATAGCAACTCCGGACTAGCTCAGAAAAGAAAAAAATGCCCCCACGCTGCGCCTTCGGCTTGCTGCCCCCCGAGGGGGCGCTTTTTACCTTGGGAGCGGCCCGGCGGTAAAAAATACCCCCACGCTGCACCTTCGACTTGCTGCCCCTAAAAGGGGGGGGCGTGGTTCACCTTGGTGTAGCTTGGTGGTCAGGACCGTTCAGCTCAGGTGCTGGCGGGTAAAGGAGCTCGTAATCCACCCAGCAGGAAACTCATCAAGCGCTGTTGCAGTTGTTGCTCACTTTCCGGGCTGTCGCTAAGGGGTAATTGCAAAGCCCGACGCAGTGATTGGGTGCCCATCAAGGCATAAGAGGTGGCACCCAGCATGAAATGGAATCGCCAGATGATTTCTTCTTCAGGCACGGTAGGCAGAGCTTCATGCAAAGCCTGCTTGAAGGGCAGGAAGATGGCGACTTGTTCGTCCCAACAGATGGACTGAATGAAATCCTGCGGCGCCGGGCGGTCCTGCCCCGGCAAAGGAATAAACGAGCGTGGGGCGCCGTTGCCTGAACCCGCCAGGCGGATCAGTGGGCCAAAAAAGGCATCCACCACCTGGGATGCTTTCAAAGGACCTTCACCGGCTTGCTGGCGATAAAACGCCAGCTTTTCCAGGCGCTCTTGATTGATGCTGTTCAGGCGGCGCTGGAACACGGCCTGTGTCAGTCCGTCTTTACTGCCAAAGTGATAATTGACAGCCGACAGGTTCACCTTGGCTTGCGCCGTAATCTGGCGCATGGAGGTATTTTCGTGGCCATACAGCGCGAAAAGATGTTCGGCTGCATCGAGAATGGCGGACTGTGTCCGATCAGAGCGTTTCACCGTTATTTCCTAATTTCAAACGAGTGTTTGAATAATGTAACGGGAATGCGCAGTTAGTACAGTAGGGGTTCACCCTAGCCCCGCAAAGCGGGGCCAGGAGCCAGTCTTAGATCTGGGTTACAAATTTGGTGACTAAGTATCCGTCAAAAGTTTCTGCACCGCCTTCGCTGCCAATGCCACTGTCCTTGACGCCGCCAAACGGAGTCTCGGGCAGGGAACTGCCGAAGTGATTGATATTGACCATACCGGATTCCAGTTCGGTGCCCAGTCGATGTGCGTCTTGCAAGGATTGCGTAAAGGCATAGGCCGACAAACCGTAGGGCAGACTGTTGGCACGGGCGATGGCATCGTCCAGATCGCTGTAGCGCGTCAAGGGGGCGATGGGGCCAAATGGCTCCTCGGTCATGACCAGTGCATCGTCGGGCAAATCCGTCAGCACCGTGGGCGAGAAAAAGAAACCATCGCGCTTGATCTGTTCACCTCCAAGCAACACTTTGCCACCCAGAGAACGGGCGTTGTCGACAAACTTTTGCATCATGGGTAGGCGGCGCTCGTGAGCTAAGGGCCCCATTTGCGTATCCGGGTCCAGACCATCGCCCACTTTTACATTGGCCAGTTCTTCGGTGAAACGGTCCACAAATGCAGTGTAGATATCGTCGTGGATATAAAAACGCGTGGGCGAAATGCACACCTGACCAGCATTGCGAATTTTGAAACGAGCCAGCTGACGAGCAGCGCGGGCTACATCGGCATCAGGCAGGACCAGCACAGGCGAGTGACCGCCCAATTCCATGGTGATGCGTTTCATATGGGCACCGGCCAGTGCAGCCAGTTGCTTGCCTACAGGTACAGATCCGGTAAAGGAGACTTTACGCACGATGGGCGAGCGGATCAGGTAGTCCGACACCTCCTGTGGCACACCCCAGACAATATTCAGCACACCCGGAGGCAGGCCCGCATCATGAAAGGCTTGGGCAATAGCCATGACCGCACTGGGAGAGTCCTCGGGGCCTTTCAGAATAATCGTGCACCCAGCACCGATAGCCGCGCAGATTTTGCGAATGGCCTGGTTGTAGGGAAAGTTCCATGGCGTAAAGGCGGCGCAGACCCCGATGGGCTCGCGCAGAACCATTTGCTGCACTTTGGGGTTGCGGGCGGGGATGACGCGGCCATAAATACGGCGGCACTCCTCGGCGTGCCAATCCGCATGGTCCGCGCAGGACATGATTTCGCCTACCGCCTCGGCCAAGGGCTTGCCTTGATCCAGTGTCAGATTGCGGCCAATTTCCTGGGCGCGCTCACGCGACAGTTCCGCGACCTTGCGCAGGATCGCGCTGCGATCCATGGGCGAGCTGTGACGCCAGCTTTTGAACGCGTCCTGGGCGGCGTTCAGAGCCGCGTCCAGATCCGCCAGAGATGCCAGCGGCAGTTGGCCCAAGGTGCTGCCATTGGCAGGATTGATGACGGCCTGGGTCTGGCGACCTTGTCCATCCAGAAATTGACCATTGATATACAGGGCCAGGTGTTGATACATGAACGGCCTCCAAGTTGTCTGTGTTGCTAACTAAATACGTACCGTTCGATGGTATCGGGCGAGCAGAAACGGGACAAGCGTGGGCGGTGGATATTGCAGCAACGGATTGTTCAGAGAAGCAACAAACGGGCGCGAAACAGGGAGCTCTTCAAGCAATCGTTATAAGTTTTTGATTTCAGACCTCTTTTTGAAGGCCTGAAAAAGAGATGGAAGCCGACATCAAGCTGCAATAAGAAATCGTTACAAGTGCAGCATTCTGCATGTGAGTGATTGTTATATTTTTAACAATGAAAATAATTTTATCCCCTGTTGATAACCTGGTTTCATCTTGATGTAACCTAAATGCTTATTAAGGTGAAAGTTTTTTGTAGATTATTACCAACGATCGCGCCACGTGGGATAAGCGCAACAGTTATTGGTTAAGCGCCTAATCGCCCGAAATCGTTTAATTTCAGTGTATTGTTGCCTTTTTTATCACAGGCTATTTATCATTTTTAACATTGTCGTCCACGAAGCCCCTTGTAATCTAAGATACAATTTGTCCCGTGATCTACGGGATGAGTTTCACTATGCGTCACGTAAACAGTCACAATCAGACACAAGGTTATGCTCCAAGAATACAGGTCAGAAGCCTGTAGCTCCGCCTTGTCTTGCCCCGGTCCATTATGAACATACTGCTGCGGCTGGCGATGTACTTACCAGTCTTAGGTGTAAAGCCCATGTGCAATACATAGGTGTTGGGCCCTCGGGTGGTGTTTCTTTCGCTTTGTTTGAGCGACACACCGAACCCATTCTTCTTTCATTTTTGTACTTAAATTTGATCTGGCAATGCGTTGCAACGCTGACGTAATGACGTCTGTTGCGAACGCGGCACAGGATCTTACGGAGGCCGACGTGCGTGGTAAGAAAACTCTAACGGTAAGTGCGCTGCTGACAGCGCTACTGCTGGCGCAACCAGCGCTTGCCCAGCAGGAAAACAGCTTGAGCTTCAAGGACAGCATTGAGCGGGCAATTATGTCCAATCCTGAACTTGGTGCTCGCTTCCAGGATTTCCAGTCTGCGCTTGAAGGTCAGAACGTTGGCCGTGGCGCCCTGTTGCCCGAGGTCAATGCCCAGGGTTGGGTTGGCAAAGAGTGGCGTGGCAGCACCTCTGGTGCTCCGTCTACCGACTGGTCCCGCAGCGGCTACAGCCTGCAACTGCGTCAGTTGATTTTTGATGGTTTCTCCTCGATCAACCAGGTTCGTCAGTTGGGTTACGAAAAACTGGCTACCTACTACGAGCTGCTGGCTTCGGTAGATTCCCTGGCTCTGGAAGCGGCCAACGCCCACATCGATGTGCTGCGTTACCGCGAAATGGAAAAGCTGGCCCGTGAAAACTACGGCATGCACATGAACATCCTGAGCCAGATTCAGGAACGTTCGGCATCCGGCGTGGGCCGTGGTGTGGACCTGGAACAAGCTTATGGCCGCCAGTCCCTGGCTCAAAGCAACATGATGACCGAGGCTGGCAACCTGAACGACGTGCTGCAACGCTACCGTCGCATTGTGGGTGTGGCTGCTCCTGAAGTCATGCAGGCAGCCCCTAGCCTGAGCGAGTCGATTCCTGCCAATACCACCGACTTCTTGCCATCCTTGCGCACCAGCCCTGTGATTTTGGCCAAGCAGGCCTTGTATCAAGCTGCTGAGTCGGGCAAACACGTGGCTCAAGGCCGCATGTCGCCTACGCTTGAACTGCGTGCAGCTACCGGTAAGGACAAAAGCGATCCGCCAGGTTCCGCTTACCGCGATTCGCAAAGCAGCAACGTGCAGTTGATGCTGTCGTACAACCTGTTCCGTGGTGGTGCCGATGCTGCGCGCATCCGTCAAACCACGGCTCAGCAATACGCTGCCCGCGACGTGCGCGATTACACCTGCCGTAACGTACAGCAGGATCTGGCCGTGGCCTGGAACAATATCGAGCGCCTGCGTGCTCAGCTGCCATTCCTGAAACAACACGAACTGGCTACGTCCAAGGTCCGCGTTGCTTACATGCAGCAATTCCAGATCGGTCAGCGCTCCTTGCTGGATTTGCTGGATACGGAGAACGAACTGTTTGATGCGCGTCGTGCTCTGGCCAATGCCACTTACGACCTGCAACAAGCCGAATACCGTTGGCTGACCTTGTCGCACCGTCTGGTGTCGGCAGTTGGCCTGTCCCAGCCTTACTCGGAGCAGCCTGAAGAAGCCGCCAAGCTGGACTTCCCCGAAGAGGCATTCAAGGCATGCATGACGCCTGTTCCAGATACCAGCAACCTGACCCCGGTTTCTGTTGATTACCGCGACGGGATGGCTCCGCCAGTCCTGCGCGAGAAACCAGCCGGGCTGTAAGTAGCTGCTTCTTGGCGTTATTGGATAGTGAAGGGAGGCACGTATGAGTCAGAACGAAGATGACTACAAACAAGAGCTCTCAGTCTCGGATGCCAGTTTTATCCGAGTGCTGGAGGATTTGATTGATGCACTGGTTGCTAACGGTGTGCTTCGTATGACTGATCTGCCTCCCCAGGCCTTGGCCAAATTGAACGAGCGCAAACGTACCCGTCAACGCCTGCGGGATTCGCTGGATTTGATTAATGACGATGAACCACTCATCTGACAGCACGACACAAGCAAGCGGGCAATACAGTATCCCGCCTCATCTGACGCATGATGATCCTCTTCTGACCTGCCTGGCAGAGATTACCCGTATCCACGGTAATCCTTGCACGCCGCAGCACTTGTCTGCAGGCTTGCCTTTGCAGCGTGGGCGTTTGACGCCTGCCTTGCTCAGTCGAGCGGCCGCGCGTGGTCATTGCACGGCCCGAGTGTGGCGCCGCGCCTTTACCGAACTCGACACCAATCTGTTCCCGGTTATTTTGTTGCTGAACAATAACCGGGCATGTGTCTTGTTGGGCCTGGAAGAAGAACGTGCCCGGGTGCATTTCCCGGAAAGTGGTAGCCCCAGCGAAATCAGCCTGGAAGATCTGCAAGCGCAGTACTCCGGGCTGTTGGCCGTGGTGCAGCCGGATTTCCGCGTCGAAGCGCGTGCCAAAGATGGTGTGGCCCCCATGAAGGGCAAGCACTGGTTCTGGACAGCTGTGGTGCAAAACTGGCGTCTGTATCGCGACGCCATTGGCGCTGCCTTGCTGATCAACCTGTTTGCGCTGGCCATTCCGCTCTACACCATGAACGTGTACGACCGGGTGGTTCCCAATAAAGCGATTGAAACTCTGTGGGTGCTGTCGATCGGGATCGGGCTGGTGCTGGTCATGAACATGGTGCTCTCCAGTGTGCGGGCCTATGTGGTTGATGCCGCTAGTAAACGGGTAGATATTCAGTTGTCCGCACGGATTATGGAGCGGGTGCTGGACTTGCGCATGGAGAACCGACCGCCGTCGGTGGGCTCTTTTGCTGCCAATCTGCGCTCCTTTGAATCGGTGCGCGACTTTATCGCTTCGGCCAGTTTGACGACACTGGTCGATTTGCCATTTGTGCTGCTGTTTTTGGCTGTGCTGGCCTGGATCTCGCCCTGGATGCTGATCCCGCCCGTTGTGGCCATTGTGATCATTCTGGGTATTTCCTGGTTTGCTCAGGCACGTATGGAACGCCTGACCAAACAGACCTTCCAGGCTGCTGCCCAGCGTAACGCCGGCCTGGTCGAATCCCTGGCTGGTATGGAAACCTTGAAGGTCCTGAATGCGCAAAGCAATGCGCAGCGCGACTGGGAGCAGTCCACCGAATACCTGGCTCGTCAGGGTGCGCGCATCAAGATGACTTCCACCCTGACCGTGAACACGGTGCAGATGCTGCAGCAGATGGTCACCATCAGCGTGGTGATCATCGGGGTGTATCTGGTTCAGGAAACCAAATTGTCCATGGGGGGCATTATTGCTTCCTCCATGATTGCAGGCCGTTGCCTGGCTCCTTTGGGGCAAGTGGCTGGCTTGATGATGCAGTATCAGAATGCACGTACCTCCTTGGGTTCGGTGGATTCGTACATGAATATGCCGGTAGAGCATCCTGAAGAGCGTCACTTTGTGCCGCGTCCTTATCTGGAAGGCTCTATCGAGTTCCGTAACGTCAGTTTCAGCTATCCCGGCACCAATCAGAACGTGCTGGATAAGGTCAGTTTTTCCTTGAAGGCTGGCGAGAAGATAGGGATTATCGGCCGTATTGGCTCCGGCAAAACCACTTTGTCCAAGCTGATTCTGGGTCTGTACAAACCGACGGGTGGCACCGTTGTGCTCGATGGCATTGATAGCCAGCAGATTGACCCGGCAGACGTGCGCCGCTCCATGGGTTATGTCTCGCAGGACCCCACGCTGTTCTATGGCACCTTGAAACATAATTTGTTGATGGGTACACCTTACGCAACCGACGATCAAATGTTGGCGGCGGCTCGTCAGGCGGGGGTGGATGATTTCGCACGACGCCATCCTGATGGCTACGACATGATGATTGGTGAACGCGGCGAATCCCTCTCGGGTGGTCAGCGTCAGGCTATCGCCGTGGCTCGTGCCTTGATCGGTAACCCGTCCATTCTGTTGCTGGATGAACCCAGCAGCAATATGGATAACCAGAGCGAATCGGCCTTGCGTCGCAGCCTGCATAAAGAATGTGAGGGCAAGACAGTTGTGCTTGTGACCCACCGCACCGCCTTGCTGGAGCTGGTGGATCGCCTGATCGTGATGGATATGGGGCGTATTGTGGCGGATGGTCCTAAGGATCAGGTCATTGCCGCTTTGCGTAGTGGGCAGATTGGTAAGGCCCGGAGTGCAGCATGAAGATAAAGAACCTGACCAATTGGGTGCGTGCACAACTCCAGGACACCAATTCTCCGCCTCCTGGTAGCAATATGCTCAAAAACGCATCGTGGACGGCTCGTTACCAAGATGTACGGGGCTCCACGCTGCTGATCTGGTTGACCTTGCTGGCCATCAGCCTGCTGATTGTCTGGGCCAGTTTTGCCAGTATTGATGAAGTGGTGCGTGGCGAGGGCAAGGTTGTGCCATCTCGCCAGGTCCAGATTGTGCAAAGTCTGGACGGTGGTGTGGTGGAAGAAATTCTGGTGCGGCCAGGCCAGTCCGTGGAAGCGGGCGAAGTGCTGTTGCGTATCGATCCTACCCGTGCCTCGTCCTCCTTGGGCGAGAACGAAGCCGAGTCCTTGTCCTTGATGGCCAAGGCAGCTCGACTGGAAGCGATTGCTGCCGATCAGCCCTTTGATATGCCCAGTGAAGTGCTGGAAAAAGCCCCTGATCTGGCAGAAATGGAACGCCGCGTCTGGCAGGCTCGTACCGAAGAGCTGCGCTCCAATATTTCAGTGGCTCAGGAACAGTTGAACCAGCGTCAACAAGAATTGCGTGAGACGCAGGCCAATCGTGATCAGGCCGCGTCCAGTTGCGGGCTGACCTCGCAAGAACTGCAAATGACACGTCCTTTGCTCAAAAGCGGGGCGGTGTCCGAAGTGGATTTGCTGCGTCTGCAGCGTGATGTGGCTCGTTATTGCGGTGAGCAGAAAGCGGCCACGGCACAGATCAGCCGTATTCAGGCCTCGATTCAGGAAGCCCAGAACCGGATTGGCGAGGTGGAAATTACCTTCCGCAATCAGGCCCGTACCGAACTGGCTGAAACACGTGCCAAGCTGGCTTCCCTGGAGCAAGGCCAACGTGCCCTGGCCGACCGTGTGCGCCTGGCTGAAGTGCGCTCGCCCGTGCGCGGCACCATCAAGACCCTGTCCGCCAATACGGTCGGCGGTGTGGTGCAGCCCGGTAAAGACATTCTGGAAATCGTGCCCACTGACGACACCCTGCTGTTGGAAGTGCGCATCAATCCGCGCGATATCGGGTTTCTGCACTCGGGCCAGACTGCCGAGGTCAAATTCACCGCCTATGACTTTGCTGTTTATGGCGGCTTGCCCGGCGTGCTGGAACAGACCAGTGCCGACACCATTACCGATGAAAAAGGCAATTCATTCTATATAGCTAAAGTACGTACGGACACGGTGTATGTCGGTGACGATAACCGTCCAATCTTGCCCGGTATGGTGGCCGAAGTGCACATCATGACCGGCAAGCGGACTGTTATGCAGTACTTACTCAAACCTATTCTCAGGGCCAGATCCAACGCATTCAGAGAGCGTTAAGGCTGATTGGTCCGTTGGGGGAGTAGCGCTGACGATAGAGGTGTAACACCCGAGTCAGACCAAGAGCTGATGGCATATAGCTCGTGTTACCAGTAAGGGAAAAGCGGTATGCGACAAGTAAATTCGGTTTTATTTCTGACTGCCGATGAGGCGTTGTGGCAGCATTGGCGTCATCTGGATTCGGTCACCTGGCTGCCCGCCAGAGGGCAGGGCATGGACGATTTATTGCGTTGGAAACAACAGCAGCGTGATCTGGTGGTGGTCGATAGTGCCCTGGCTTTGTGGAATCATCCCCAATGGTCCAAGGCTGTGCAGGGCATGAAGATTATTGTCGCTAGCCCACGTCCTTTGGATAGCGAAGGTCAGGCCGTACTGGCCCTGGGGGCTCGCGGTTACATTCACGCCTACAGCTCGTCGCCTTTGCTGGTGCAGGCGCTGGACCACGTGGCTAGCGGGCAGGTTTGGGTTGGGGAGTCCTTGCTGAGCCGTTTGCTCAGCGACGTTACCCGTCGCCTGGAACCCAAGGTGGGCTGGGAAAGCACCCTGACCAGCCGTGAAGTCGAGGTTGCGCAACGCGCCTCGCTGGGCCACTCCAATCAGCTGATTGCAAAAGACCTGGGCATCACCGAGAGAACGGTTCGCGCCCATCTTCAGGCTGTTTTTGAAAAGCTGGATGTAACAGATCGTTTGATGTTGGCGCTAAAAGTACACGGCATAGCCTGAACCCCTGCTCGCCGTCCCGTTCGTATTGTTAAGTAAGGTCAATAACAATAAATAAAACAGCGAACTGGCGGCGACGCCAATATCGACTAGCGGGCCAACTCGCTATTCTCTGATCAAAGAAAGTCCATTTCTGACTGCTGCTTGGCGGCAGTCTTTTTTTAGGAATCAGACAGTCATGGCACTGGATACTGTTTTAGTGACACGAGTTGAAGGTACGGCATGGATCCGTACCGCCGATGGCTCCAAAGTAGCTGTCAAAGAAGGGATGCGCGTCCCTGTTAATGCCGAGATCATCACCGAGACCGGCGCCAGCGTCGAGCTTGAGATCCCTGGCAGCCCATCGATGACCATTTCCGATAATCGCTCCTTTCTGGTCAGCGGCGATATCGCAGAAACCGATGTGGACCCAGTAGCCGCTGCTCTGGCCAACCCGAACGACCCAGCCATTACGGCTGTGTTGGCCGCACTGGAAGCTGGTGATGACCCATTCTCCCAACTTGACCCAACCGCTGCCGTATTGACCGGTGGTGGCGAAGGCGGTGGCAGCAGCTTCACCCGCCTGGTCAGCATTGTGGAAACCACTCGCCCTCTGGCCCTGGAATACCCACGTCCTGGCGTGCCTACCGTTGAAAACGTGCGTCTGGGTGGCTACAGCGGTACTGACGAAGAAGAGGCCGGTCCTCTGGTTCCTCCCTCCGTTACTGTCAAGATCAATGACGACGGCACCGTTACCTTCACATTTACTGAAGTGCCATTTGGCTTTGATATCGAAGATATCGTGGTCACCGGCGGCGGTCGCATCGAAGGTCTGACACCAGACAACAAAGATCCCAAGACCTGGACCGGTACGCTGGTTCCCCCACCGAACTACGAAGGTGAAATCACCGTCAAAGTGCCTGACGGCAGCTACACCAATGAAGTCGGTACCCCAGGTAACGGCGGCGAAGACACGACCACGGTCGACACTCTGCCCCCAGAAGCTGAAATCACGATCGACTCCATTACTGAAGACGGCGTCATCAATAAGGAAGAGTCCGAAGGTGATGTAACTATCACTGGTACGGTTGGTAAAGACGTCAAACCCGGCGACAAGGTCACTGTGACCGTCGGCGGTAAAGAATACGAAACCACCGTCAACCCGGACGGCAAAACCTGGAGCGTGGACGTTCCTGGTTCCGAGCTGGTCAACAACGACAAGGTTGAAGCCAAAGTCACCACGACTGACGACGCTGGCAACACCACAACCGCTACCGACGAGAAGCCTTACGACGTACAGACCGATCTGCCTGAAGCCGAGATCACGATTACTGAGCCACTGTTCGGTGATG
>NZ_DAMBOE010000003.1:347027-579070 GCF_032063905.1 Alcaligenes phenolicus | reverse complement strand
CCAACGACAGTGCAGACTTCACTGTGCAGACCGATCTGCCTGAAGCCGAGATCACGATTACTGAGCCACTGTTCGGTGATGACAACGTGATCAACAACGCCGAGTCCCAGGAATCGCAAGAGATTCGTGGCACGGTCGGTAAAGATGTGCGTGATGGTGACGTGGTCAAGGTCACTATTGGTGGTGAGACCTACGAGACGAAGGTCGCCAACGGTACATGGTCGATCACGGTTCCTGCTGACAAGGTTGGCGAGCTGGTGGCCGGTCAGGTTCAGGCGAGTGTGTCGGGTCAGGACGAGTTTGGTAACCCATACTCGGCCAACGACAGTGCAGACTTCACTGTGCAGACCGATCTGCCTGAAGCCGAGATCACTCTGGATCCGATCGCCGGTGACGGTGTGCTGGATCACCAAGAAGCTGGCGACGGCAAGGGCACGATTGACGTGACCGGTACGGTTGGCAAGGATGTACAGCCTGGCGATACCGTGACTCTGACGATCGGTGGCAAGGAATACACCGGTACCGTTGGCAATGATCTGACCTTCAAGATCCCAGTACCTGTACAGGATCTGTTGAAGAACGATACGGTTGATGCCAAGGTAACGACGACAGACTCGGCTGGTAACAGCGCTTCTGCCAACGATTCTGGCCCATACACGCTGGATGTAGATCAGTTGATCGTTGATGGTAACGGTGGTGGCAATCCGAGTGGTGGCGTGGGCGACGACGTCATTATTGGTGACCGCGGTGGTGTACAAGAGAACATCGTGCACGGCCAGAGCTACAACATTGCCATCCTGGTTGACCGTTCCAACAGCATGAAAGCAGCTTCTGGTACGGACAATATGAACCGTATGCAGTTGCTGAAGGCCGCGCTGACGACCTTGGCTGAAAGCTTGGCCAACCACGAAGGCGGCACGGTGAACCTGAGCATTATTGGCTTTGGTACCAACGCTGATAAGCCTATGGTCTTCAAAGATTTGACGCATGCTGATTTGGTCAAGTTGCTGAACTCGATCGACACCTTGAATGGCTACAACTCCAACTGGAACTCCAACGTTGGTGGTACCAACTATGAAGCAGCCTTCAAGGCCGCTGAAGCATGGTTCAAGACTGGCGATGCACCTGCAGTCGACAAGAACGGCAACGCTTATGAAAACGTTACGTACTTCCTGACTGACGGTAACCCAACGCAGTACGGTAATGGACAGGGTGCGGGTAGTGGCTATGACGCTACTGCTGACTCGCGTGGTCAGAGTGCTTACAACAGCCTGGTTACTTCTTCGGGTAGCAAGGTGTACGCGGTGGGTATTGGTAACGACGTCAGCGTGGATGTTCTACGCAAGTACGACAACACCGGTACTGAGGTTATTGATGTTGTGCGTGGTACCAAGGACGTTACTGACTTTGAAAACGGTCGTCACGACGGCTGGACGAAGGTCGGTGGGGGCACTATCGGTGTTAACAATGACTGGTGGTACGGATCGCGTCTGGAAATCACGGATACCTATAGCAATAGGAACGATACATCCACGACAGTTCGTGGCCCCGGTATGGCAGTGGCCGCTGGTAGCTATGGCAAGCTTAGCTTTACCTATGCTGAAAGCGGTCGCAATAGCCAGGACGTCTTCAAGTGGCAACTGCAGAAGTACAACGAGAAGACAGGTAACTGGGAAGTTGTGCAGGAAGGTGGTCGTCCAGGTAGCTCCGGCACCATCACGACCAAGCCCGTGGGCGAAGGCCAATACCGCTTCGAGTTCCTGGTGGATGATCGTTCCAGCAAAGGCAACTACAAGGTCTACATCGATGACGTCACGCTGTTGTCCTCTGGTAACCCAAGTGATTGGACAGAGGTTAACAAGGTCGACATCGTCAACACCAAGGAAGACCTGGATGCAGCCTTGAAGGGCGGTTCGATAACGAACGATCCCGCCCCTGTTGGTAATGATCACATCATTGGTGGTGACGGCAACGACATCATCTTTGGTGACACGATCAACACCGACGGTTCGGTCTTGCCATGGCATGAAGTGGGTGGTCGTCCAGACAACCTGCCTGACGGCTCCGGTCTGAAGGCGCTGGAAGTGTTCTTGCAGATGAAGAACGGCGGTACTCCAGCAACAGGTAATGATCTGTACGAGTACATCAAGGAAAACCACGCCGACTTCAATGTTGATGGCGACAAGCGTGGTGGCGATGACACCCTTGATGGTGGCAACGGTAACGACATCCTGTACGGTCAGGGCGGAAACGATACCCTGATCGGTGGTGCCGGCGACGACATCATGTTCGGTGGTGAGGGTGATGACACCTTTGTATGGAACAAGGGTGATGAAGGCACTGCCAGCAAACCGGCTGTGGATAAAGTGATGGACTTTGGTGACGCGGGTACCGACACCTTGGATATTACTGATCTGTTGTCGGGCCATGACCTCAACAACGGTGACCTGAGCCAGTACCTGACAGTAAGCCGTTCGGATAGTGGCAAGATGGAAATCGGTATCAGCTCTCAAGGTAACGGCCAGATCGATCAGAAGATCATTCTGGACAACATCGACTTTGACGCGGAGAAGGCAGCTCAGATCGCCAACTCGCTGAAAGACGGTACTTTGAAGTCTTCTGATTTCTAAGCTGTTCACCGGATAGGCACTATCTGCGGGTAGTGCCCAAACCCCACAAGCCTTTTTGGTTTGTGGGGTTTTTTTTATGTCTGCAGCTTGTCGTCAGCGCCAATAGTGGGCGCTTGGCATTTGTGACTATGATCGTGATGTGTCACAGGAAAGAGGATGCATGTAGCAGGATTGTTGGCTCAGACTGAGTGGTTAAGCGTTGACCCTGCGGTTTTGCAGACCAGTTGTTTCTTTTCGCAGGAGTGGTTCGAGGCCGTTTAACCACCTGCTCTATATAGAGAGGGACTAGGCGCGTTGTCGATTGCCAAGCGTTCACTAAATAGGCAAGCTATAACGCCGTTATAAGGGTTTGCTTATTTGGGATTGACGTGCTCTTGTCTCTTGCCTGGCTACGCCTTTTTCTTCGATCTAGGATTGCGCTGTTTGTGCTGGTCGCACTGCTGGTTGTGGTGTGGCTGCCTTTGTCGGCGCCTGCCTTGCAGTTCGAAGTCAGCAAGATTCGCCAGACCGCCGTCTCTCGCTTTGGCGCCCGTGCCGGGACTGCCGTGGATCGGTGGATGGCCAATCTGGAGTCCGCCCGTGGTTTAAGCGAGCGTCGCCAGCTGGATGCCGTCAATGATTTCTGGAATATGAATGTGATGGCTGGCGAGGACATTCATATTTGGGGCCAGTTGGACTACTGGGCCACGCCCATCGAGACGTTGGGCAAAGCGGCGGGTGACTGTGAGGACTTTGTCATCGGCAAGTATTTTTCCTTGTTGCACTTGGGTGTGCCCAATGAAAAGCTTCGTTTGATTTACGTACGAGCCCAGGTAGGTGGCCAGAGTATTGCGCACATGGTGCTGGGCTACTATCCCACGCCGCAGTCCGAGCCTCTATTGCTGGATAATTTAAGCGGTTCGATTCGCCCCGCCAGCCAGCGCCCTGATTTGACCCCTGTGTTCAGCTTCAACTCCCAAGGGGTGTATGTTGGTAACGCCCAGAAAGGTTCGGTGGACAGTATCAGCCGGTGGCGTGGTTTGCTGGAAAAAATGCGTAAGGAAGGTTTTGTTCCTTGATGATGTGCCGGTCCTTGGGCTGGAGCACCACATGGAAACAGACCTCAGGACACCCTTGTCGGGTGGGCTAGACCAGAATTTATGGAATATACGGAAGCGCTATGTCTTTACTTAAACAGCTCCTGCTAAGTGTCTCGTGCGCGATTCTTGCCATCTTGATTGGCACGCTGTGGTTCAGCGTCGACTCGGCAAGGCAGTATTTGAGCAGTCAGTTGCAGGCTCAGGGTGAGTCGGCCGCGACTTCGCTGGCCTTGACCTTGTCCCAGCCCAGCAACCAGGACCCGGTGACGCAGGAGCTTTTGATTGCCGCCTTGTACGATACCGGGCAGTTTGAGCGTATCCGCTTTATTGACACCGCCGATACGGTCCTGGTGGAGCGTAGTGCTCAGCAAGAAACGCAGATCAGCGGATCTTCGCCGGCGTGGTTCGCCAACTCTTTGCCGATTGATGTACCCGTGGCCTCGGCCCATGTCAGTAATGGCTGGAATCAGATTGGCACGATCGAAGTAAAACCTGCCGACGAGTACGCCCGCGCCAGTTTGTGGAAAAGTTTTGTGCGCGTTACCTTGTTGGTGCTGGGCGCCGGGGTTGCCTGGGGTGTGTTTGTATTGATGGTCATGGCCTGGTTGCGCCGGGCTTTGCGTGAACACGTCCAGTTCGAGCTGCAACGGATGGACCAAAGCGAGTCTGTACCCAGCCGCAAGAAAGTGCGCACGATCCCCGAGCTGGAAGCCGTCACACATACCTTAAGCACGGTGCAAAAACGTATTCGTGTCAGCAGCCAGGAGCAAAATGCCCGAATCGAGCAGTTACAGCTGGAGTTGAACTGCGATCCGGTCACGGGCCTGGCCAATCGCAAGTACTTCGTAAATATGTTCCGTCAGGTGCTGCAACAGGAAGAGGGCGGCCATGTGCTGTTATTCCGTCAGCGGGACTTGTTGCCATTGAATACCTCCCTGTCTCGTGACGCGGTGGATGCCTGGCTGAAGCTGGTGACTCAGCGTTGTACGGAGCTATTGCAGAAAAATGGCATGGACGCGGGCAATCTGGCGCGCTTGAATGGTTCTGATTTTATTGTGCTGCTCAAGGGCCAGACGGGTCCTCAAGTGATGGGCTTTGCCCAGGAACTGCGTACTGCCTTGCAGGAATTGCGCCAGCCTCTACCCGATGGCAGTTTGTGCCGCTGGTCCATGGCGATGACGAACTATGAAGGTCAGGACTCGCTCAGCGCCGTGATGACGCGTTTGGACAATGCCTTGATGCGCGCCGAAGGGGCAGGGCATCAGGAAGTGGAATACCGTCCGTCTGAAGGCGCTCACACCGAGGCGAGCTCTTCCATTGGCGAGCAGGAATGGCATTCACGTATTGAGCGTGGTCTGGAGCAAGGCCGGATTGAATTGAGTGTGAAACCGGGCGTTGAGGTTTGGGGTCAAGCGGGCCAGATTTACGATGCAACCTTGAATTTATTGCCCGAGCAACCGGGGCAGGCCAGTTTGCCTGCCTATTTGTTCATTCCGGTGGCGGTGCGTCTGGGTCTGTCGTGGCAGTGTGACTTGCGTACGATGGAGCTGGCAAGCGATTGGTTAGCCGATAACGAGGGCAGTTTGAGTGTCCGTGTCTCCTGGGCATCGGTGATCAAGCCTGGATTTGCAGATCAGGTGGCTGAGGTTCTGGCCAAGGCCGGTGACAAGGCCCGGCGTCTGATTATCGAACTGGATGCTTATTGCCTGAGTGAGCACGATGTGGAAACGGTCGCTTTCGTGGATAAATTGCGGCCCTTGGGTGTGCAATTCGGTCTGCGTCGTGTTCTGGAGCAGCCCGAATCGATTCTGTGGTTGCACATGATGGCACTCAAATATATTGTCCTGGACGATGAGCGCGCCCAGACGCTGCAGGCCGAGGTGGGTGGCCGACATTTGCTGACAGCGTTCCTGCAGAGCCTGCAGGAATTGGGGATAGGTTTGCGCCGGGTGACCCGAGGCAGCAATAGTGCCCAGCTGGACGAGTTGTTGCGTGAAAACGCCGTCGTGCCAAGGCCTTAGCAAATAAATCCTTGTTTTTCTGGGGCTTATTTGCTAGTATATGTGGCTTACCTCTTTATTTTGACCGGAGAGGCTTAGTCGCCTATCCGGATTGAAGTTGGTAATACAACGTTTTGTCTCTCGCAAGATTTCAACCTAGGGTTCGGCTTGCCGGACCAGATCGAGATCGGGTTTACGGTATCGAACTGGCTGGATCCGAATCTGACGGGACCAAAACTGGTTGTGTGACCCAGTCATTTTGACTGGATCGTTGCAATTAAGTTGGAACAGGAAAAATCATGATTCAAATGCAGACCACGCTGGACGTGGCCGACAACACAGGTGCGCGTTCCGTAATGTGCATCAAGGTGCTGGGCGGCTCGAAGCGCCGTTATGCCGCAATTGGTGACATCATCAAAGTTACCGTTAAAGAAGCGGCCCCGCGCGGACGCGTCAAAAAAGGCGAAATCTACAACGCTGTAGTGGTTCGTACCGCTAAGGGCGTGCGCCGTAAAGACGGTTCGCTGATTCGTTTCGGTGGCAATGCCGCCGTATTGCTCAATGCCAAGCTGGAACCCATCGGCACCCGTATCTTCGGACCCGTTACGCGTGAACTGCGTACCGAGAAGTTCATGAAGATCGTGTCCTTGGCTCCCGAAGTGCTGTAAGGAGCGCGAAAAAATGCAAAAAATTCGTAAAGGCGACGAAGTTATTGTGCTGACCGGCCGTGATAAAAAACGCCGTGGCACAGTACTGCAACGCGTCGATGCAGACCACGTCATCGTGGAAGGCATCAACGTAGTCAAAAAACACGTTAAAGCCAATCCCATGGCTGGCACGCAGGGTGGTATCGTCGACAAGACCATGCCTATCCACATCTCGAACGTTGCACTGTTCAACCCGGAAACCGGCAAGGGCGACCGCGTTGGTATCCAGGTGATCGACGGTCAGAAGACGCGTGTTTATCGTTCCAGCGGCAAAGCCGTTGGCGCCAAGGCTTAAGGGGCGGATAACATGGCACGTTTACAAGAGTTCTACCGCGAAAAAGTGGTTGCCGATCTGCAAAAGCAGTTCGAGTACAAGAGCATTATGGAAGTACCCCGCATCACCAAGATCACCCTGAACATGGGTGTCTCGGAAGCGGTTGCTGACAAGAAGATTATCGAGAACGCGGTATCGGACATGACCAAAATTGCTGGTCAGAAGCCCGTTATCACGAAAACCCGCAAAGCTATTGCCGGTTTCAAGATTCGCGAAGATTACCCGATCGGTTGTATGGTGACCCTGCGCGGTCAACGCATGTACGAATTCCTGGATCGTCTGGTCGCTGTGGCTCTGCCACGCGTTCGTGACTTCCGTGGTGTGTCGGGTCGTGCGTTTGACGGCCGTGGCAACTACAACATGGGGGTTAAAGAGCAAATCATTTTCCCCGAAATCGAGTACGACAAAATCGACGCAGTGCGTGGTCTGAACATCAGCATCACTACTTCTGCCAAGACGGACGAAGAGGCCAAGGCGCTGCTTAGCGCGTTCAGCTTCCCGTTCCGCAACTAAGGGGCGCAACGTGGCTAAACTTTCCCTCATCAATCGCGACATCAAGCGCGCCAAGCTGGCTGAGAAATTCGCCGCCAAGCGTGCAGCACTGAAAGCGATCATTGACGACCAGTCCAAGTCTGACGAAGAGCGCTACGAAGCTCGTTTGCAGTTGCAACAATTGCCACGCAACGCGAACCCGACCCGTCAACGCAACCGCTGCGTTATCACCGGTCGCCCTCGTGGTGTTTTCAAGAAATTCGGTTTGACTCGCCATAAAGTGCGCGAAATGGCAATGCGCGGCGAGATCCCCGGTATGACCAAGGCCAGCTGGTAGGAGAAATACACATGAGCATGAGCGATCCAATCGCCGATATGTTGACCCGCGTGCGTAACGCGCAAATGGTCAACAAGACATCGGTCAGCATGCCCTCCTCGAAGCTGAAAGCAGCTATTGCTGCTGTGCTGAAAGACGAAGGCTACATCGAAGATTTCCGTATCGTTGGCGAAAAAGCCAAGCCAGAACTGGAAGTCACCCTGAAATACTATGCCGGCCAGCCAGTCATCGAGCGCATCGACCGCGTTTCGCGTCCTGGACTGCGCATCTACAAAGGCAGCACAAACATCCCTCAAGTCATGAACGGCTTGGGTGTTGCAATCGTGTCCACGTCTCGCGGCGTGATGACCGATCGCAAAGCACGTGCAGCTGGCGTCGGTGGCGAAGTGCTGTGCTACGTGGCATAAGGAGAACATCATATGTCACGTATCGCTAAGTATCCCGTTTCCCTGCCTAAAGGCGTAGAAACGACCATTGCCGCTGATCAGATCACGGTCAAAGGCCCTCTGGGCACTTTGGTTCAAACTCTGACTGGCGACGTCACTATTGAACTTCAAGACGGTCAGCTGTCTTTTGTGCCTGCGAACGAAACTCGTCACGCAAACGCAATGTCCGGCACCGTGCGCCAACTGGTCAACAACATGGTTGTTGGCGTGAGCGCCGGTTTCGAACGCAAGCTGAGTCTGGTTGGCGTGGGTTTCCGTGCCTCCGTCCAGGGTAATGCCTTGAAGTTGCAACTGGGTTTCTCGCACGACATCGTGCACGACCTGCCTGAAGGCATCAAAGCCGAGTGCCCAACTCCGACGGAAGTCGTGATCAAGGGCTCGAACAAGCAGGTGGTTGGTCAGGTTGCCGCAGAAATTCGTGGCTATCGTCCACCAGAGCCTTACAAAGGCAAAGGTGTACGTTACGTCGGCGAACGCGTCATCCTCAAGGAAACCAAGAAGAAATAAGCCCGCAGGCAAGGACGAATCATGGACAAGAAACAATCCCGTATGCGTCGTGCAGTGGCTACTCGCCGCAAGATCGCCGAGCTGCGCGTACACCGCCTGTCGGTGCATCGCACGAATACGCATATTTACGCGAGCATCATCTCGCCCGAAGGCGACCGCGTTCTGGTCAGTGCTTCCACTGTCGAGACCGAAGTTCGCAAAGAATTGGCCGTTGGCAGCAACGTAGCGGCAGCCAGCCTGGTTGGCAAGCGCGTCGCCGAAAAGGCGAAGGCTGCGGGCATCGAGACGGTTGCTTTTGACCGCTCGGGCTTCCGTTACCATGGCCGCGTGAAAGCGCTGGCCGAGGCCGCGCGTGAAGCCGGCTTGAAATTCTAAAGGAATTATCAAATGGCTAAAGCACAAGGCAGACAGGCTCCAGAGCAAGAGCGCGATGACGGCCTGAAAGAAAAGATGATTGCGGTCAACCGCGTCAGCAAAGTCGTTAAAGGTGGTCGCACCATGAGCTTTGCTTCGCTGGCCGTAGTCGGTGATGGCGATGGTCGCATCGGCATGGGTAAGGGCAAAGCCCGCGAAGTACCCGTTGCTGTTCAGAAGGCAATGGAACAGGCCCGTCGTGGTCTGATCAAAGTGCCTCTGAAGAACGGCACCTTGCATCACACCGTAGTTGGTAAGCACGGTGCAGCTACCGTTCTGATCTCTCCCGCAGCTGAAGGTACTGGCGTTATCGCCGGTGGCCCAATGCGCGCTATCTTCGAAGTGATGGGCGTGCGCAACGTCGTAGCCAAGAGCCTGGGTTCCAGCAACCCATACAACATGGTTCGCGCTACATTGAACGGTTTGCGTGCTTGCTCGACACCTGCTGACATTGCTGCCAAGCGCGGCAAGACAGTTGAAGAAATTCTGGGGTAAGTCATGGCACAGAAACAAATCAAAGTTACGTTGGTGCGTTCGGTCATCGGCACAAAGCAAAGCCATCGCGACACCGTTCGCGGCCTGGGTCTGCGCCGAGTCAACACCAGCCGTGTATTGGTTGATACTCCTGAGGTTCGTGGGATGATCCGCAAGGTGGATTATCTGGTTACGGTCTCGGAAGCCTGAAAGGAATCGGGATGTCTGAATTGCAATTGAACAATCTCAAGCCCGCCGCTGGCGCCAAACACGCAGCACGTCGTGTTGGTCGCGGTGTCGGTTCCGGCTTGGGCAAAACCGGCGGACGTGGTCATAAAGGCCAGAAATCCCGCTCGGGTGGTTTTCATAAAGTCGGTTTCGAAGGCGGTCAAATGCCTTTGCAACGTCGTTTGCCCAAGCGTGGTTTCACCACCCTGGACGACCACCTGTACGCAGAAGTACGTCTGTCCGAACTGCAAAAAATGGATGCCGAAGTTATCGACGTCCAGGCACTGAAGCAGGCTGGCGTGGTTGGCCAAATGGTGCGTTACGCTAAAGTCATCAAGTCCGGTGAACTTTCCCGTAAAGTTGCGCTGAAAGGCATTAATGCAACGGCCGGCGCTCGCGCCGCGATCGAAGCAGCCGGCGGCTCGCTGGAATAAAAAGGGGTCACGGTGGCAAAAGCTCAGGCACAGAGTAAGTCGGGTCCGCGCTACGGCGATTTGAAACGTCGTCTCGTTTTCCTGTTGCTCGCCCTGATTGTCTACCGCTTGGGTACGCACATTCCGGTACCAGGCATCAATCCTGATGCCTTGTCCGAACTGTTTACTCAAAACCAGAGTGGTATTCTGGGTTTGTTTAATATGTTCTCCGGTGGTGCTTTAGAGCGATTCTCAGTGTTCGCACTGGGAATCATGCCCTACATCTCTGCGTCCATCATCATGCAATTGATGACCGCTGTGGTGCCCACGCTGGAAGCAATCAAGAAAGAGGGTGAGTCGGGTCGTCGCAAGATCACGCAATACACCCGTTACGGAACGGTCTTTTTGGCTTTGTTCCAGGGAGTTGGGATTTCCATCGCTCTAGAATCGCAGCCCGGTCTGGTTATCGACCCAGGGATGCTGTTTCGCTTCACGACAGTGGTAACACTGGTCACTGGCACCATGTTCGTCATGTGGCTGGGTGAACAAATCACTGAACGTGGATTGGGTAATGGTATTTCCATCCTGATCTTCGCCGGTATCGTAGCGGGTCTGCCTAATGCTTTGGGCGGTATGCTTGATCTGGTGCGTACGGATTCCATGTCGATTCTATCGGCACTGTTTATCCTCGTTTTAGTAGCCGCCGTCACGTACTTCGTCGTCTTTGTCGAGCGTGGTCAGCGTCGTATCACGGTCAACTACGCCAAACGGCAAGTAGGTAACCGTATCTATGGTGGTCAAAGCTCGCATTTGCCGCTGAAACTGAACATGGCTGGCGTGATCCCTCCGATCTTCGCTTCGTCCATCATTCTGTTGCCAGCGACAATTGCTAATTGGTTCTCCAGCACACCCGGTCTGGGTTGGTTGCGTGAAATCGAGGCTGCTTTGTCGCCGCGTCAGCCGCTTTACATTACTTTGTTCTCCGCGCTGATCATTTTGTTCTGCTTTTTCTACACGGCCCTGGTGTTCAACAGCCGCGAAACTGCAGACAACCTGAAAAAGAGTGGAGCCTTCGTACCAGGTATTCGTCCCGGTGATCAGACAGCGCGTTATATCGACAAGATCTTGATGCGTCTGACTTTGGCCGGTGCGATCTACATTACCTTGGTGTGTCTGGTACCAGAGTTCTTGCAAATGCGCTGGAATGTACCGTTCTATTTTGGCGGCACATCCTTGCTGATTATTGTTGTAGTAACCATGGACTTCATGGCGCAGGCCCAGGCCTATGTCATGTCACAACAATACGACTCGCTGCTCAAGAAGGCTAACTTCAAAGGCTCGAGCTTGCCGATGCGGTAATTCACGAAAATGGCAAAGGACGACGTCATTCAAATGCAGGGACAGGTTCTTGAGAACCTTCCCAACGCAACTTTTCGCGTCAAGCTGGAAAATGGTCACGTAGTGCTCGGATACATTTCAGGCAAAATGCGTATGCACTATATCCGGATTCTGCCGGGCGATAAGGTCACTGTGGAGCTCACGCCCTATGATCTATCCCGAGCACGAATTGTGTTCCGCTCCAAATAAGCGGCCGGTTACAGGAAACTAGGAGTCAAACCATGAAGGTAATGGCATCAGTAAAGCGGATCTGCCGCAACTGCAAAATCATTAAACGTCATGGCGTGGTGCGTGTCATCTGCACCGATCCACGTCATAAGCAGCGTCAAGGCTAAGTTGCCGAAACGCAACCGATTTAACAAGGAATAACCATGGCCCGTATTGCCGGCATTAACATCCCGCCGCATCAACACGCCGAAATCGGTCTTACCGCGATTTTCGGCATCGGTCGCACCCGCGCTCGCAAGATTTGCGAAGCATCGGGTATTGAATACTCCAAGAAGGTCAAAGATCTGACCGACGCGGAACTCGAGCGCATTCGCGAACAGATCGGCCTGTTCACCGTAGAAGGTGACCTGCGTCGTGAAGTTCAGCTCTCGATCAAGCGTTTGGCTGACTTGGGAACTTACCGTGGCATGCGTCATCGTCGCGGTCTGCCAGTGCGCGGCCAACGTACACGCACTAACGCTCGCACCCGTAAAGGTCCGCGTCGCGCCGCCGCGTCCCTGAAGAAATAATCGAGGAATAGAAGATGGCCAAAGCTTCTAGCAGCGCTTCACGCGCACGCAAGAAAGTCAAAAAAAGCGTGTCGGACGGGATTGCTCACGTCCACGCTTCTTTTAACAACACGATCATCACCATTACTGACCGTCAGGGCAACGCATTGTCCTGGGCTACGTCGGGTGGCGCGGGCTTTAAAGGCTCTCGTAAATCCACGCCGTTTGCCGCGCAGGTTGCCGCTGAAACAGCCGGCCGTACTGCCATGGAATACGGTATTAAAAATCTTGAAGTTCGCATCAAGGGCCCCGGTCCAGGCCGTGAATCGTCTGTGCGTGCTCTGAATGCTCTGGGTATCAAGATCACCAGCATTGCAGACATCACACCGGTTCCGCATAACGGCTGCCGTCCGCCCAAGCGTCGTCGCATCTAAGGGGAAGCGAAGTGGCTCGTTATATTGGACCAAAATGCAAACTCTCGCGTCGCGAGGGTACCGATCTGTTTTTGAAGAGCGCCCGTCGCTCGCTGGATTCCAAGTGCAAACTGGAATCGCGTCCTGGTCAGCACGGCCGCACCTCCGGTGCTCGTACGTCTGACTTCGGTCTGCAGCTGCGCGAAAAGCAAAAGCTCAAGCGTATGTACGGCGTGCTGGAAAAGCAGTTCCGCAAATACTATGTTGAAGCTGACCGCCGCCGTGGCAACACCGGTGAAACGCTGATTCAATTGCTGGAATCGCGTCTGGACAACGTGGTTTACCGCATGGGTTTCGGCTCTACACGTGCTGAAGCTCGCCAGCTGGTGAACCACCGCGCTATCGAAGTCAACGGTCACACCGCTGACATCGCTTCCATGCTGATCAAGGCCGGTGACGTTGTTTCCGTCCGCGAAAAAGCTAAATCCCAAGGCCGTATCAAGGAATCCCTGGATCTGGCTACGGGCATTGGCTTGCCTCAGTGGGTAGAAGTTGACGCTGCCAAGCTGTCCGGCGTGTTCAAGCAAGCTCCTGATCGCGCTGATGTCGCTCAAGACATCAACGAATCGCTGGTTGTTGAGTTGTACTCGCGTTAATTTTGTACGCGAAGACCTCTTACGCAATGCAGTAATCGCAGGCCCACTTCCCGATTTTCGGCAAGTGGGCTTTGCGATACTATCCCGCTGGCTTTGCCAGTTTCCGTCAGCCTTATCGGTGTAACGAGCCGAGGGTATTGA
Organism: Alcaligenes phenolicus; assembly: GCF_032063905.1. Classification (NCBI taxonomy): domain Bacteria; kingdom Pseudomonadati; phylum Pseudomonadota; class Betaproteobacteria; order Burkholderiales; family Alcaligenaceae; genus Alcaligenes; species Alcaligenes phenolicus. The sequence goes on along the minus strand of NZ_DAMBOE010000003.1, from coordinate 565,685 downwards.
AAAGGAAATCGAATGTCTCAAGGTTTTTTGAAACCCCGTTCCATCGAAGTTGAACCGATCAGCAAAAATCACGCCAAGGTGATCATGGAGCCTTTCGAGCGCGGCTACGGCCACACTCTGGGCAACGCACTGCGTCGTATCTTGCTGTCCTCCATGACCGGCTATGCACCCACTGAAGTGCAGATTACCGGTGTGGTGCACGAGTACTCCACACTGCCAGGCGTGGGCGAGGACGTGGTTGATATCTTGATGAACCTGAAGGGCGTGGTCTTCAAGCTGCACAGCCGTGAAGAAGTTACCCTGATCCTGCGCAAGGAAGGCGCCGGCCAAGTTCTGGCCAGCGACATCGAATTGCCGCACGATGTTGAAATCATCAACCCCAACCATGTCATTGCCACCTTGACCGACGACGGCAAGCTGGAAATGCAAATCAAGGTTGAGCAAGGCCGTGGCTACGTTCCTGGTAACGTGCGCGCCCTGGCAGATGATCGCACCCACACGATCGGTCGTATCGTGCTGGACGCCTCCTACAGCCCAGTGCGTCGTGTTAGCTACGCGGTCGAAAACGCCCGTGTGGAACAGCGTACTGACCTGGACAAGCTGGTTCTGGACATTGAAACCAACGGCGTGATCTCGCCCGAGGAAGCGGTGCGCCAGTCCGCTCGCATCCTGATGGATCAGATCTCTGTGTTTGCTGCTCTGGAAGGTGTGGGCGATGCCTACGAAGCTCCAGTGCGTGGCGCTCCACAGATCGATCCTGTGTTGCTGCGTCCTGTCGACGATCTGGAACTGACTGTTCGTTCCGCAAACTGCCTGAAAGCCGAAAATATCTACTACATCGGCGATCTGATCCAGCGTACCGAAAACGAACTGTTGAAGACTCCAAACCTGGGCCGCAAGTCCTTGAACGAAATCAAGGAAGTGTTGGCTGCACGTGGTCTGACTTTGGGCATGAAGCTCGAGAACTGGCCACCACTGGGTCTTGAGCGTCCATAAGTAGTAAGCAAGACAGACGTTTCTTGGACGCCGCTTACACTTTTTCTGGTGTTGTACACCTGCAAAAAGTGTAGGTGGCGGCTGAAAATGTGCTATTGTTTTGCGCTGTCCATCTGGTCCGCAGCTTAGCTGATAGAAGAACCGGATTTACGCATGTCGCATAAGCGGCGTGCCAATTAGATTCATTATTTAGGAAAATCATCATGCGTCACCGTCACGGTCTACGTAAACTGAATCGTACCAGCAGCCACCGTTTGGCCATGTTCCGCAACATGTCCGTGTCCCTGCTGACTCACGAAGCCATCAAAACCACCCTGCCTAAAGCTAAAGAGCTGCGCCGCGTGGTTGAGCCTCTGATCACTTTGGCTAAAAACCCAACCTTGGCAAACCGTCGTCTGGCTTTCGCCCGTCTGCGCGACCGCGATGCAGTGACCAAGCTGTTTGAAGTTTTCGGCCCACGTTACCAAGAGCGTAACGGCGGCTACACCCGCATCCTGAAAATGGGTTTCCGTCAGGGTGACAACGCTCCTATGGCATTCATGGAGCTGGTGGATCGTCCAGAAGTTCAGGAAGAAGCCGCTGCTGAATAAGCGCCGCTTGTTTCTACAGTAGTATTGAAAACGGACTCTCAGGAGTCCGTTTTTTTATGTCTGGGGTATTTGCAGTAGCAGGCAGTAGGCTCTTTGCGGGAATGGCTCCAGGCTGGGCTAGTGCCTCTACCTCAGCGTCCGCCTTTGTTATTGAACGTGGTTGAGCCGCTGACTTTATTTCTTTCAGCCGCGCCGTTGCTGCCTCGTATTCTGTCTTGTCAATAGCCACGGTTCTCGAGTTAGTACTTGATCCTGAAGTCTAAAGGCCTGAGCCAATGCAAAGTTTAGTTGCCCGTCACCCCACTGGGTCAGGCGACAAGCCTAAGGCCCGGTGTGAGTCCTTAGCTTGGGCTGAGAGATGGAGATAGAGCCTTTTCTTTGCCAAAATCCATTTTAAATAAGCTGATAAGACGCTGTTGTATAAGGGTTTTCGCCAAGTTTTATAGGGCGCATCATTTTACGGTTCAAATAATTGCAGGCAATTGATAAAACCGGCAGTGATCCGATAGTGGGCCGTAAAGCCAATCTCTAAAATCTGCGCTATGTCAGCTTCGCCATGGTGGTGAGCTGTAAAGAACAACGATTTTCAGGAGACTGGCGATGGCACAGAATACATTGCTCACACACGATAAGTTTCTGCTGGGAACCTTTGCTACCAACTGCGGTGGTGGCATGACGGTGTCGACCTTGCCCGATCGCTGGCAGGCTACGTGGGAAAACAATCTGGAGCTGGGCAAGCTGCTGGACGATGCCGGTATCGACTTCATGCTGCCTATAGCCCGTTGGATTGGTTATGGTGGCGAAACCGATTTCCACGGCTATGTCCTGGAAACTGTCACCTGGGCGACTGCCTTGCTGGCGAATACTCGCAATATCAGCGTGTTTGCCACTGTGCACACCGTTGCGAACCATCCCGTTGTGATCGCCAAGCAAATCGCCACGATGGCCCAGATGAGCGGCAACCGTGTCGGTCTGAATATTGTGGCTGGCTGGAACAAGCCCGAGTACGACGCTTTGGGCGTGAAGTTGCCTGATGATCACGAAACCCGCTATGGCTATGCGCAAGAATGGTTCGACCTGATCAAGAAGATCTGGCACCACGATGGCCGTTTCGATTGGGATGGCAAATACTTTCAGGCCAAGGGTGTATACGGCAATCCCCGTCCTGAATTTGATCCGCCTATCTTTAATGCTGCCGGTTCTGGTCAAGGCCGTGAGTTTGCCAGCCGCAATGCCAACTTCCTGTTCACGCCCGCCATGGAGCTGGAGCGCTCCAGGAAAGAAGTGGCCGAGCTCAAGGCGCAGGGCCAAGCACAAGGTCGCAAGGTCGATGTGATGACGTTCTCGCACGTGGTTTGCCGTCCTACGGAAGCCGAGGCCAAGGCCGAGTGGGAACGCATCATGGGCAATATTGATAATGGTGCCGTGGATAATCTGATGAATTTGCAGTTTGCCCACGCTCATTCTTTCCCGCACGAGCTGCTGGAGCAGATTCGCGAGCGTATGGCCGCGGGCCATGGAGGCTTCCCGCTGGTGGGTACGCCCGAGCAAGTGGCTGACGGTTTGTGCGCGTTGCACGAAGCCGGTTTCCGGGGAACAACCTTGTCCTTTGTGGACTATGTAAAGGAATTCCCTTATTTCCGTGATACTGTGCTGCCTTTGTTGCAGCAGCGTGGCATTCGCTAAGAGCGATCTGCTGGCTATCGGGCAGGCTTGGGTTTGCCCCGGGGGATAGCCAGTTCACGTACGCCACGCAGGCAGCACCGTCTTGATGACTGTGCTGCACATAAGATTAAAAAAGGGTGAATCATGCCTGTGGAATTGGCTTCCTTGCCGACAGACCAAGCGCTGCACGCGCCTGGGGTTTCTGCCGAGCAGTTCAAACTTGCTATGCGCCATCTGGGTGGCACGGCCAATGTGATTACGGTCGAACACCAGAGCCAGCGTAGCGGCCTGACGGCAACGTCGGTCACCTCGGTAGCCGCAGAGCCGGCAGAGGTACTGGTCTGTGTGAATCAAAGCTCCTCGTCCTGGCCTTTGATGCGCGACAGCGGTCTGTTTGGTGTAAATATTCTGGGTGTCGAGCAGGCAGGCATGGCTTTGCAGTTTGCCGGTTTCAAAGGCGAGCAAGGCGATGCGCGTTATGCCGGGCACGATTGGCTGCGCACCGAGCACGGTATCTGGTTGGCACGACAAGCTCCTGCCGCTTTGGCCTGCCAGATCGTGGAAGTAATTGAACGTCATAGCCATGCTTTGGTATTGGGCCGTGTCTTGCAGGTGCACCATGCCGAGCAGGCACAGGATTCGCCTTTGCTGTATTGGCAGGGACGTTTTGGCCGCTTTCAGGGCCAGTAAATCGTCGGGATCGCTGTCTCTGTCTTGGCACCTTAGCCGGGCCTAGGGATAGTCTCGATGTTGCAGTGCGAGAGGCTGTGCCACACTAAGGCACAGCTTTTTTATCGCTTGTTGCGACGCTCATGACCACCATACTGAATCGCTATGCCCAGCTGCATTCGCAGGATGTGGACTGCGTTCAGCACTATATCTCCCAGGTTTTCTGCCCGCATAGTCTGACCCTGGCGGATACGCGTCAACGTCTGAATGCACGCTTGTATCTACGCCAAGGCCAGGATGTGGCCTATGGCCGTTTGCGCTATGGCGCGCAGGTGCAGATTCAGCCCCAGCCACTGGACGACTTCTATCTCTTGCAAATCCCTCTGTCGGGACAAGAGCAGATTCATACGGCGCACGGACGTTTCGCGTCTACCTCTCGCCTGGCTTCCATCATCAGCCCGACTCAAGACTTCAGCATGGAACATAGTCTGGAGGCCGATAAGCTGTTTGTGCGTATTGGACGCCAAGGGCTGGAGCGCCATTATCAGGATTATTTTGCCCAGCCTGTGCGCGGCCCCTTGGAGTTCCAGCCTTCCATTCCTTTGGATGCGTCTGGCGGAGCCAGTTTGCGCCGCTTGCTGGATTGGCAGTTTGCCGAAGTGTCGGACGGCACTTTGTTTGATCAGCCCCGTCAGGTACGCCAATTCGAGCAGACCCTGATTTATGCCTTGTTCGAGCTGCACCAGCACAATCAGCCCGCCCATAAGACCGCGGCAGCCTTGCCGCATGTTTTGCGACGTGCCCTGGATTTCATGGAAAGTCAGACCGGCCAGCCCATCACGATTGGCGATATAGCCCAAGCGGCAGGTGTTAGTGTGCGCAGTCTGTATGCGGGGTTCCGGGAACATTTGGGTGTCGCACCGATGGCGCGTCTAAAGCAGATGCGTTTGGAAGCGGCCCGCCGATATTTGCAGGAAGGTGGCATGTCAGTCACCGAAGTGGCCCTGGCCTGTGGCTTTGCCCACTTGGGACAGTTCTCTGCTGACTATCGACATCGCTATGGCGAGCGCCCCTCTGAAACATTAAGCGGCCTGACTCGACCTCGGTCCAGCATCTAAGCGCCGGCATCCGGCGCTACACTAAGGGCTTGATTAGGAGCCCTGCATGTCCTCTGAGAATTCCTCCAGTTCCAAACCCAAACTGGCCTTGACCTTGCCCGATCTGGATGCACAGCAATTGGTGCTGGTGCAGACGACGGTGCCCGATATGATGCTGGCCAAGTACCTGGCTCATCACCTGGTTGAAGATGGAATTGCCGCTTGTGCGAACCTTGCGCCCGCCAGTTTGTCTATGTACATGTGGCAAGGGGAGTTACAGGGTGATGAGGAAATCACGCTGACTTTCAAAACCACAGTGGCCCGGCTACCGGAACTGGCAGATCGCTTGCGAGAGCAGCATCCTTACGAACTGCCTGAATTGATTGTGCTTCCGGTTGTTGGTGGTTTCACCGCTTATCTGGATTGGGTCCGCACCCAGACGCGTCCAGCGTGATCTCAGATAGCCCAGCCTAAAAAACCGGAATAGATTTGTGCCTTTGTCTTTGAAGCGTTCCCTGTTTTCTGCCCAGCGTCTTGGCGCGTGGTTTGCTGTTTTCTTTGTCCTGATGCTGGCCTGGCTGGCAACGCCATTGACGGCGCAGGCAGAAGAAGAGTTTCTGGACCCGGAACAGGCTTTTGTACTGACCGCGGCCATGAGCCAGCCCGATCAGCTGGATATCCATTTCCAGATTGCGCCTGAATACTATATGTATCGCAAGCGCTTCGGGATCTCGACCGAGAAGGCCGAGCATTTGGGTACTCCTCAGCTTCCCGATGGCGAAAAGGTGTACGACCCTACCTTTGACGAAGTCATGGAGGTCTACCGCAACTCGGTCACTCTGCGAGTGCCTGTTCTGGCCGATAGTGGTACGGGCCAGGATCTGAAAATTGATGTAGTCAGCCAAGGTTGTGCCGATGCTGGCCTGTGCTATTCCCCCTCTACGCAAACCTTGACTCTGATTCCCACCGGACAGGGCTGGGAAGTGGCAGGCCCCTTTGGTGTGGTGTCGGTGCCTGCGCCGGGTGAAGGCTCGGGTCAGAAAACAGACGCCGCAGGCACGACGTCTACTGCTACATCTGCCAGCTCAGGTGGTGTTGCGTCGGCTTTGAGCCTGAGTGATGTGGGTCTGGCGGATTACCTCAAGCAAGCTGGTTGGGGGCAGATTGTGCTGCTGAGCTTTGTGTTCGGCTTGCTGCTGTCCTTTACACCTTGCGTCTTGCCGATGGTGCCGATTCTGCTGTCCATCATTGCGGGCCGTAATCAGCCTGCGCCATCGCGCTGGCATGGTTTGAAAATGGCTTTTGCCTTTGTGTTGGGCTTGTCTCTGGTCTACACCTTGCTGGGTGTGGCGGCAGGTTTGCTGGGCGCAGGCTTGGCAAGCTGGTTGCAGAATCCGTGGGTCTTGGGCTTGTTTGCCCTGATCCTGGTGGTGCTGGCCTTGTCCATGCTGGATGTATTTACGGTGCAGGCCCCGGCAGCGCTGCAAAATCGCCTGAATGAAACCATGAACCGTTTGCCGGGCGGGCAGATGGGTGGTGTGTTCCTGATGGGCATGCTATCTGCGCTGATCGTCGGCCCTTGCGTGGCAGCGCCTTTGGCGGGTGTGCTGCTGTTTATTTCGCAGACGGGTGATGTGGTCCTGGGCGGCTCGGCTCTGTTCGCCTTGGCCTGGGGGTCGGGCGTGTTGCTGCTGATTGTGGGTGCGGGTTCGGGCAGTGTGTTACCCAAGGCCGGTGCCTGGATGGAAAGCGTTAAGACCGCCTTTGGTGTCTTGTTGTTGGCTACCGCCTGGTGGATGGTCTCGCCCCTGATGTCCGGCACGATTGCCGTCTTTGGCTGGGTTGTCCTGGCTTTGTGGGCTGCTGCCTTGCTGGGTGCGTTTGGGCGCGGTACGGCAGCACGCACGCCTTGGTCGGGTTTGCGCCAGGGAGTAGGCATGATGCTGGCGGTCTGGGCCATCATGATGATGATCAGCATTGCCCTGGGTCGCCCCAGCGTGATTCGTCCACTGGAAGGGCTGAAATCGTCCGGTACGGTGGCAGCCGCTCAAAGCAAAGTGGAGTTCCAGCGCGTATTCACTTTGCAGGAGCTGGAAGAACGTCTGGCCAAGACCACCCGCCCCGTCATGCTGGATTTCTACGCAGACTGGTGTGTGTCCTGCATTGAAATGGAGAATTTCACGTTCAGTGATCCTGCGGTTGCACAGCGTATGGCACAGTTTGATTTGCTGCAGGTGGATGTGACAGCAAACACCCCCGAGGATAGGGAGTTGCTGAAACATTTCCGCCTGTTTGGCCCTCCCGGCATCATGTTTTTTGATTCCAAGGGCAAACAGCTGGAGCAACTGCGTGTGATCGGTTTTCAGGATGCCAGCCGTTTTTCCAAGGTGCTTGATGAGGTGCTGGCCGGTGCCTGAAGTCCTTGATTTGCCCGAAATCGGGCTTATCAGGGCCTAACAGACGATAGATCGTCGCGTACACACAACAAAAAACGCAGCTTACAGGCTGCGTTTTTTGCGTTCTGATTGATGTGAATCAGCAGTTCTGTTCGCGCATCAGCTTGGCGGCTTCGATGGCGAAATAGGTCAGAATGCCGTCGCCACCAGCACGCTTGAATGCCAACAGAGACTCCATCATGACCTTGTCGTGATCCAGCCAGCCGTTCTGGGCGGCAGCCTTGATCATCGCGTACTCGCCACTGACTTGGTAGGCGTAGGTTGGCATGCCAAAGGCGTCTTTCACGTCGCGCAGGATGTCCAGGTAAGGCAGGCCAGGTTTGACCATGACCATATCGGCGCCTTCGCGGATATCGGCAGCCACTTCGCGCAGGGCTTCGTTACGGTTGGCGGGGTCCATCTGGTAGGTGTTCTTGTTGGAACGACCCAGATTGGCAGCCGAGCCCACTGCGTCGCGGAAGGGGCCGTAGAAGGCGCTGGCGTACTTGGCCGAGTAAGCCATGATGCGGGTGTGGATGAACTGGTCCTTGTCCAAAGCGGCGCGGATGGAGCCGATGCGGCCGTCCATCATGTCGCTGGGGGCCACAATGTCCACGCCAGCCTGGGCTTGCGTCTGGGCCTGACGGATCAGCATGGCGACCGTCTCTTCGTTCAGGATATGACCGGCCTCGTCCAGAATGCCGTCCTGGCCGTGGCTGGTGTAGGGGTCCAGAGCCACGTCAGTCAGCACGCCCAGCTCGGGGAATTGCTGCTTGAGCATGCCCACCACGCGCGGAATCAGGCCGTTCGGGTTGGCGGCTTCGCTGCCATTCGGCGTTTTCAGGGACGGGTCGATGGAAGGGAACAGGGACAGCACGGGGATGCCCAGTTCCAGACACTGTTCGGCCACGCGCATCAGTTCATCAGGCGAATAGCGCATGACGCCTGGCATGGAGCCCACTTGCTCCTGAACTTTCTCGCCTTCACGTACAAAGACCGGGTAGATCAGGTCGTCTGTGGACAGGCGGTTTTCGCGCACCAGACGGCGGGAAAACTCGTCGCGGCGGTTACGGCGCAGGCGAGTATTAGGAAAGTCGGCAGGAGGAATAAAACGAGTCATGGAACAACCTTCGGAGAAATCCAGTTTTCGATGCATTCGGTCGCTTCGGGCAAGCCGATACGATCAGTGGAGGAGAAGGGCAGCGCATGCAGGGCGCCAATTTCCCGGAGTTGGCGGCGCACTTCGGCCACCGCCTTGATGCGTTGACCATACGGCAGTTTGTCGGCCTTGGTCAAAAGAGCCAGTACGGGCTTGCCGGTAGGTGCAATCCAGTCCGCCAGGCGCATATCCAGGTCGGTCACGCCGCGCCGGATGTCGATTAGCAACACAATGCCGGCAATCGAGGGGCGGGAGACCAGGTACTCGCCCAGAATTTCGGCCCAGTCCTGCTTTTCGTGGCGCGCCACGGCGGCGTAGCCATAGCCGGGCAAGTCCACCAGGTGGCCCAGAAAGTCGCCCGGCGAGAGCGGGTCGGGGATGCCGAACATATTGATCAGGCGTGTTCGTCCCGGCGTTTTACTGGAAAAAGCCAGTTTCCGTTGGTTGGCCAACACATTGATGGCGGAGGATTTGCCCGCATTGGAGCGCCCCACAAAACAGACCTCTGGCGGTCCGGGAGGAGGCAGCTGATCGATCTGAGCAGCTGAAATCGTGAAGTGAGCGCGGTGCAGTATCGACATGGTTGCAGCGTAATTCCATATTGGTTCAGCGCCTATTGTATAATCTCTCGATTTGAAACAGTAATGTCGTAGTCCACTGGGTACTGACCAGCGGCTTACGGTGGCTTTTGCGGGGCGCATGCGGCACCCCGATTGATTCGCGATTATCGAGGTCCAAATGAAGCGTGCGCTTTCCCGAGTCGTTATCGCAAGCAGCCTGACGATGGCTTGCTCTGTGGTTTTTACCGCTAACGTGGCCAATGCAGCTGGTCTGCCCAAGCCAGATGCCGCCAAAGGCGAGCAGCTCTACCTGCAAGGTGAGATGTCGCGTGGCGTGCTGGCCTGTGTGACCTGTCACGGGGATGGCGGCAACAGTATTATTCCGGTCAACCCGTCGCTGGCTCACCAGCCGTACGAGTACCTGGTCAAGCAACTGCACGATTTCCGTGCCAAGGACGAGAAGTCTGTGCCTTCCCGTCGCGGCCCTGAAGGCGCCAACAGCCTGATGACCGCCATTGCTGCCGGCATGACCGAAGAAGATATGCAAAACGTGGCTTTCTTCCTGTCCCAACAGCCCGTGAACTGGGATCAGGCAGCTAACGCTACCAAAGAAGACACTATGGAACGTGGCCAGAAGATCTGGCGCGGCGGTTTGCCCGAGCGCGGTGTTGCGGCCTGTGCCGCTTGCCACTCGCCTGATGGCGCTGGTATGCCCGGTCAGTTCCCCCGTCTGGCTGGCCAGCACCCTGCCTACATTGCCGAACAGCTCAAATTGTTCCGCAGCGGCGACCGTGCCAATGGCCCGATGATGCATGACATCGCGGATCGCATGTCGGACGCCGACATTGCAGCCGTGTCAGATTTTGCAGCTGGCCTGCGTTAATCAGTCCAAGGGGGCCATTGGCCCCCTGACTGTCTGAAGCCTGACATTCGCTTTTTGGCCCCAGCTTCCTGATAGTCATGGCAGTTTGGGAGCCTTAACAACGGGCAGTGCCGATTTGGGCCGGGTCTCGTGTTGGTGTTTTGTCCAGCGATCGAACTTTGTGTGCGTTCTGCGTTCAAAGTCTGGATGTTTCCGGTGAAACCCCCCACCTCCTAAGCTAGCCTTTGTGAAAAAAGTATTCCCCGTACGTCGCTTTGCGGCCGATTTCCTGGAATTGCTCGGTTCGATGCGCTTTGCCATCAGCTTGCTGATGTTCATTTGCGTAGCTAGTCTGATCGGCACTGTTCTGGCGCAAAATCAGCCGGCCAATACGTATATCGATCAATTCGGGCCGTACTGGTTTGAATTTTTCGACCATTTCTCGATCTGGTCCATCTACAACAGTGGCTGGTTCATGGTCATCATGACGTTTCTGGTGGTTTCGACCACGCTGTGCGTCATTCGTAATGCCCCCAAGATGATCCGCGAAATGCGCACGTTCAAAGAACATGTGCGCGGCGGCAGTCTGAAAGCCTTCCCCCATCGCGTTGAACTGGAAAGTGCCGGTGCTCCCGAACATAGTCGCGAGCAGGTGCAAGGCTGGTTGCAGTCCCAGGGTTATGCCGTGCGCGTGCGCCAGGATGACGACGGCAGCATGATGATGGCAGCCAAGAAGGGCAGCGCCAACAAGCTGGGTTACATTTTTGCCCACTTGGCGATTGTGGTGATCTGTGTGGGCGGCCTGCTCGACAGCGAATTGCCCGTGCGCTTGCAGGTGTGGCTGGGTGGCAAACAGCCCATTACTGAAAACATGCTGATTTCCCAGGTGCCCGAGTCGGGTCGACTGGGTTTGGGCAATCCCAGCTTCCGCGCCAATATGCTGGTGCCAGAGGGAGCCCGTACGGCTACTGCCGTGGTCAATTCCGGTGAAGGCGTCCTGATTCAGCCCCTGCCTTTTGCCCTGGAGCTCAAGCGTTTCCTGGTGGAGTACTACTCAACCGGTATGCCCAGCAGCTTCAAGAGTGAAGTGGAAGTCACCGATCCTGTCACGGGCGATACGTTCGAGCGCACCATCGAGGTGAATGAGCCGCTGCGTTACAAGGGGGTCACGGTTTACCAGTCCGGTTTTGACGATGGCGGCAGTATCCTCAGCCTGAAGGGCTATCCCTTGGTAGGCCCTGGTTCCAAGACCTTTGCGCTAAATGGCAAAGTGGGTGAGACCGTAGGCATTGCGGCCCAGGAAAGCCCCAACGAACACGCTTTGACGGTTCAGTTGACCGAGCTGCGCCCCATCAACGTGGAAAACCTGAGTGAGGGTGATCCTCAGCCCAAGGCCATGATTGAACACGTGGCCGCTGTGACTGGTAGCGCTGCCAACAAGAAAGATCAGAACCTGAAGAACGTCGGCCCCAGCGTGAACTATCGCTTGATCGACGACCAAGGCCAGTCCCGCGAGTTTGTGAACTATATGCTGCCTGTGGAGCTGGACGGCACCTTGGTGTTCCTGGCGGGGATGCGTTTCTCGCCTGCCGAACCGTTCCGTTATGTGCGTTTCCCGGCTGACGACAAGGGTTCCTTGAAAGAATTCATGGATTTGCGTGCGGCGACGCAGAACGAGGCCCTGGTGAGCCAGGCGGCCGAGCGTTTTGCCGAACGTAATTCTTCTTCGCCTGAGCAAAAAGAGTTGATGCTCTCCGCTTCCAGGACCGCTTTGCAGACGTTTGTGCGTGCCGGTTTTGATGGTTTGATCAGCCGTGTCCCCGAGGCCGAGCGCGAGCGTATTCTGGGTTTTGCAATTCCCATGATTCAGTTCACACTGTCAGAATTGCGTGATTTGCTCAGGCAGCAACAAGGTTTGCCAGAGCTGGATTACAGTCAGGAAAATAGCGATGCCAATCGCTGGATTCAGTCTGCTGTACTTGCGTTTGCCAACCTGCCTGACTACCCGGCACCTGTTATGTTGACCTTGGACAGCTTTGAGCAAGTTCAGGCCAGCGTATTTCAGGTGGCGCGCAGCCCAGGCATGTACATTGTGTACTTGGGTTGTCTGTTTCTGATTATTGGCGTGTTCTCGATGTTCTACATCCGGGATCGCCGCGTGTGGGTCTGGATTCGCCCTCACAACCAAGGCAGCAGTGTAATGGCTGCCATGACATCTCAACGTCGCAACATGGACTTTAACCTCGAGTTTGATCGCCTGAAAGCGGCGTTCAACCGGCTATCTGTCTGACAAGGTGTAGCTACTATGGCGCAGACCCTTTCTTCGGCCACTCCAACAATGTGGCAAGACAATATCGCTTCCAGTGGTGACCGGCGCGGTATCCGTGGCCGTCCGGACTGGTCGGATGTGCTGTTTCTGGTGGTGCTGGCTTTGGGTGCGGCGTATGCGCTCAATGTGTACAGCACCAGCATGGATTACTACGAGAAGATCATTCTGGTGGCGTTCGTGCCGTTTGTGGCCTGGCTGGGGTGGTTGTGGCGTCCGCTGCGCACGCTGCTGGTGTTGTCTGGTTTGACGGCTTTGCTGGCGGTCTGGCTTTACAGCACGGGTGATGGTTTGGGCACCGGTGATATTGAAAAGGCCGATTCGGTTTTTCTGCTGAAGTATTTGTTCTCTTCCCAGTCTGCCATTTTGTGGATGTGTGCGCTGTTCATTCTGGCTACGGTGATGTACTGGGCTGGTTTTTTCAGCAATACGGCGGCCTGGATGGGGTCGGGGCTGACCTGGGCGGCGATCTATGCCGGGATGACCGGTTTGCTCGTGCGCTGGCGCGAAGGTCACTTGTTGGGTCCGGACATCGGTCATATCCCGGTCAGCAATTTGTATGAAGTGTTTGTGCTGCTGGCGCTGATTACCGCCTTGTTCTACATGTATTACGAGCGTCGTTACAACACGCGTGCCTTGGGTGGCTTTGTGCTGTTGGCGATCAGCTCGCTGGTTATTTTTCTGCTGTGGTATTCCTTCACGCGTGATGCGCATCAGATTCAGCCTTTGGTGCCTGCGCTGAAAAGCTGGTGGATGAAGCTGCACGTGCCGGCCAACTTTATTGGTTACGGTACGTTCTCTTTGGCGGCCATGGTGGGCTTTGCGTATCTGGTGAAGGAAAATGGCGAGACGCGTTCGCGTGCCAAGCTGATTCCGGTGTTCTTGCTGGGTGCGATTCTGTGTGCCGAGCCCATGATTTTTGGTTCGCGCGAGTTGTCGCCTACCTGGATGCTGTATTTCGGTATCGGTAGTGTGATCGTGGGTACGATTTTGTATTTCCGTGGTCCGATTTCGCGCAAGCTGCCTTCGCTGGAGGTGCTTGATGACATCATGTACCGCGCGATTGCGGTGGGTTTTGCCTTCTTTACGGTGGCGACGGTATTGGGGGCTTTGTGGGCCGCTGATGCCTGGGGCACGTACTGGCAGTGGGACCCGAAAGAGACTTGGGCTTTGATTGTGTGGCTGAACTATGCGGCTTGGTTGCACTTACGCTTGCTTAAAGGGCTGCGTGGCACGATGGCAGCGTACTGGGCGTTGGGTGGGCTACTGATTACCAGTTTTGCGTTCTTGGGCGTGAATATGTTCTTGTCGGGACTGCATTCCTACGGGGAGCTGTAAAGTCTTTGCTTTTCCGAGGTGCTTGTGTTTGGGCTTTGGAATGGCGGTTGTAGAATTGGGAAACCCGAGTTTGGCTGAGTGCCGGACTCGGGTTTTTTTGTGGCTGTTTACTTGTTTTTTTAGGGACGATGCTTGGTGGGGGGCTTGAACCTTGTTTTGTAGGGTGGCATAAGCGCTGGGAGACGCCGCTGGTGTGCGGGTCGGGGTGTCGGGGCTTGAGCGCTTGCCGGTGCTGCGCACCGGTGCCCTTGGCAGAAGATCGCGTAGGGCGCATCCTGAACTCGCACGATGGTTTGTCCCCCGGACAAACCATAAGCGTCGTGCTCAAACAGCAGGATGCTTGAACCCCTACGCGATCTTCCGCCCGCGGCAAGCACTCTGAATCGCCCCAACACCCCGACCCGCACACCAGCGGCTCACAGTGTTTATTTATGGACCAGTCCTAATTTTTTCGGTGAATGGTGGATGGGTTTAGGGGAAGCGTGATTGCGGTTTTTGGGTTAGGCGTTAATCGGAAGTTTGTTCGATTGAGGTGGCTTTGCTTAGCCAGACTCAGATCTAGACCGCTAAAACCCAAGCTAGCTCGATGTCTGTATCTATCTTCAGAGCTATTTACTGCTCCAACTTTAGATACGCGCATGCACTCGGAGCGGTAGCAGATATGAAGTGCGAAATTTAGAGTTGGGTATTACGCAGTGGTAAGTCGTGCGATAGGGCCAGAAGACTCAGGCTCTTATATGGCAGGGTGTCGGGGTGATGATGGCGTCAGGAAGGCTTTTATAGCTTCCCCATGACATTTGCAATGAAGGCGCATCAATGTGGTGAGAAACGCGATCCTTTGCCACTCAGGCCCTCTGTGGGGCTTGGGCGCTTACCTATTTACATGGCGGGCGGGAATTTATCCTGGGATTCGATCAGGAACTGTCTGGCGGCGGCGTCGTGGACCAAGTCGGTCATGGCGTTGGCTTTGAGCAGGTCTGCGGGGGTGCAGGCTTTGGAGATGATGAAGCCTTGTACGTAGTCCACGCCCAGTTCTTGCAGGGCTTTCAGGGTGGGGACGTCTTCGACCCATTCGGCGATGCTGATCATGCCCAGGTTGTTGGCCAGTTCAACGATGGTCCGGACGATGGCGACGTTGGTTTCTTTTTTCAGCATGTCGCAAATCAGGGCACCGTCGATCTTGATGGCATCGGCGGGCAGTTCGCGCAGGTAGGAGAAGGAGGTATAGCCGGCTCCAAAGTCGTCCAGTGCGATCCGTACACCCATTTTCTGCAGGCGACGCATGAAATTACGTGTGTGCTCCAGGTCGTCCAGTGCGACACCTTCGGTGATTTCCACGCACAGGCGGCGGGCCAGGTGTTCGAAGCGGGCCAGGATGTCGAAGAGCCATTTGATGAAGGTGTCGTCGTTCAGGGACACGCCGCTCAGGTTGATGGTGACCCATTGGGTCTTGCTCAACTGGGCTTCGTGTTTGGACATCCATTCCAGGGTGGCGGAGAACACCCATTTATCGATGATGGTGATGGTGCCGCTTTCTTCTGCTGCTGCAATGATGCGGCCGGTGGGGATGAGCTGGCCAGAGGAGTCGCGCACGCGCAGCAGGGCCTCGAAGTTCAGGCTGTCCATGGGGCGACGCAAGGCAGCGATAGGCTGCATTTCCAGGTATAGCGCGCGAGAAGAGCCACCTTCCAGCTCTTCAAATAAACGTAGTTCTTCGGCGTGTTCTTGCAGGGCGTTGGAGTCCTGTCCGTAGATAATCATGTCCTGATGCAGGCGGCGGGCGTCACGGGCAGCTCGGCTGGCGGCGGAGATGGCTTCTTGCGGAGCCATGCCGGGGGCGACTTCGACCAGCCCCAGTGTGCTGCGCAGGTTGAAACTGCGGTTGCCAGCCAGCAAGGGACTTTTGTTTAGCGATTCCAGCACGCTATTGGCCAGAGTGCGAGCCTGGTCGGGTTCGCAGTCTTCAAAGATGATGACAAATTCGTCGCTGCCGATACGGCCAATCTTGTCTTTGCTGCGCAGGACGGATTCCAGTTGCTCGCAGACTTTCAGCAGCAGGGCATCGCCCGAGGAATGGCCGAAGGTGCCGTTCACATATTTGATGTGGTTCAGGTCCAAGTAGGCCAGCAGGCAGGGTTTGTCGTCCTGGCTGCGGCTGAGCAGGCCGTCCAGTGCTTTTTCGATACCGCGCTGGTTCAGGACATTGGTAACCGGATCGTTGTCGGCCATCAGGCGCAGTTGGCGGTAGGTCTCGGCACGGGCGGTGATGTCTTGCAGAGATCCTTCGATGCACTGATTGACGATGGCCACACGCAGGGCAAATTGGCAGGGCTGGGCATCAGCGTCGTAGTAGGTAATGGTCACGTCCTGACCATTTTGTGTGCTTTGGGCGACAGCTTTCCAGTCTTGTTCGGGAAAGAAATTGGTCCAGTGAATGGTGCTTTCGTTCGGGTCTGCGTCTATGTTGAGCATGCGCGCCAGAATGGGACTGATGCGCAGAAAGACGCCGGACTCGTTCAGGGTGAACATGCCGACAGGGGTCAGCAGGTAGTGGGCCATGAGTTCGTTACGGGCGCGCAGGGATTCGCTGCGGTCTTCTCGCAAGCGTTCACCTACGGCCAGGGCCACCATCAGATTGGAGAGCAGGAAGGCGATGACGCCGTTGAAGTTCTCTACAAAGCTGGAGCGACCAAAGGTCACTAGAAAGATGGCTGAAATCAGCATGCACAGGGCCATGCTGAGCAGCACCAGTTGCCAGAGCAAGATGCGCGAGCGGGTGTGCAGGAGGATGGACAGCAGCACGGCAGAGACGCAGCACAGCGCGTAGATGGTGCTGACCCACATGACGGGCTGGAACACGGACGCCGGGGCCAGCAGGGACACGGGTAACAGGATCAGGCCCAGGATGCCCACGGTAGGCAGCAAGCGTTGCAGACGGGCGGTGGTAATCGAGTTGCCCAGCAATACCGTGAACAGGGAATAGCTCAGGATGAAGTAGCAGGCGATGGTCACCTGGCGTAGCACCGGCATGTACTGCGAGGGCAGAATCTGGCCTAGCCACTGGGTATCCCAGCCCATGGCCATCGAACCCAGGCGCAGGTTGCCAATCAGCCAGACCGATAGCAGCAGGTAGATCCAGGCGCGGTTGGTGGCGGCCAGCACCAGCATGAACATGGCCATGGTCAGCAAGCCGCCTTCCAGCAGTCCTATGCCACGGCTAAGACGGATCGAGGAGTTGGTGACGTCAGCGCTGGCCCAGAGCTGAGCTTGCAGGAGGGTGGGGCGGGAGGTTTCGACACGGCACAGCACGGTGTCGGGGTGGTTCGCCTGGCCCAATTCCAGGGTGTAGCTTTTTACCGGGGCAGGTGACAGTGGGATAGGCGGGTCCAGCTCACTGTTACGCAGGGCTTGGCCGCTGCGGGCGTCTTGGCAGTGCAGCGAGGAAATTGGGGAGGCCGGAAAGTGCAGGACCTGGTCCTGCTGGGGGAAGGGGGCGGGCAGGGTCAGCAGCAGCCAATGGGGCTCGCTCAGGTGCAATCGTTGCCGGGTCGGGGCATTTTCCAATTGCGTCAGTAACTCTGGATCCGCATGCTCTTGCTGGCTGGCCAGCGCCTGAATGCCCAAACTTTGACCGGGAACGGTAGGGTAGCGATTCGGCAGGAACAGTAATGCCCATAAAGTGAGCATGATCAGAAACAAAGGGATGACGTAAAGACTCAAGCCGCGAATCAGGCGCTCGCTGGCCGAAGTAACAGGCTCAAAGCCGTGTGTCGGTATCCCTGGGGTGGTCATGATGGTGGTACAGCCTCCAGCGCTTACCATCGAACTGTCTGGCCACTGACAGCGAAATCTGTGCGTTCCTGGCTAGGACAGGACGCAACAGGCCGGGACTGCGATGCCTGCTGATGGCAGCGCAGTCCCGGCCTGTTTTACGGTCAGATTCGAGAGTTCTTTAAGGCTGAATGGTTGTTACCTGCATTCTTGCCCGCCTTTAAGGGAGCAATCGTTCGGTGGCAAACAAACTTTCCAGGCTTTCGCGGGGGCGGATCACATGAACCTGATCGCCGTCGACCAGAATTTCAGCCGCACGGGGGCGGGTGTTGTACTGGCTGGCCATGGTAAAGGCGTAGGCACCAGCGGACATGATGGCGACCAGATCGTCCTGTTTCAGATCCAGCTGACGGTCACGAGCCAGCCAGTCACCGCTTTCGCAGATGGGGCCAACCAGATCGTAGCGGGGAGTGGACTCGGTCACTGGACGAGGCTCTACCGCTTCCACGCCGTGCCAGGCATCGTACAGAGTGGGACGAATCAAGTCGTTCATGGCGGCATCAATGATGGCGAAGTTTTTGGTCTCGCCATGCTTGAGGTATTCCACGCGGCTGAGCAGCACACCGGCATTGCCTACCATGGAGCGGCCGGGTTCCAGCACGATTTCCAGATGGCCCAGGCCGTTCTTGTCCAGAGCGGCGAATACTTCGGTCAGCAGCTGGGTAGGGGTCACCAGGGTTTCGTCGGTGTAGCGAATGCCCAGACCGCCGCCCAAATCCAGATGAGTCAGGTTCACGCCTTGCTCTTTCAGGGTCAGGATCAGCTTGATCAGCTTGTCCAGCGCATCCAGATAGGGGCTGACTTCGGTAATCTGCGAGCCGATATGGCAGTCCACACCCACAATATTCAGGCTGGGCAACTCTTGGGCGCGTGCATAGATGCGGGGAGCCTGATCAATCGGCACGCCGAACTTGTTGTCTTTCAGCCCAGTGGAAATGTAGGGATGGGTACGGGCATCTACGTCCGGATTCACGCGCAAGGAAACAGGCGCTTTCACATTCATGCGTTCAGCAACCTGTGCAAGGCGCTCCAGCTCGCCTTCGGATTCGACGTTGAAGCACTTCACGCCTGCTTTCAGGGCAGCTTCAATTTCCCAAACCTGTTTGCCGACACCGGAGAACACCACTTTGCCTGGATCGCCACCGGCGGCGATGACACGGGCCAGCTCACCGCCCGAGACAATGTCAAAGCCGGTACCCAGACGGGCGAATTCTTGCAGAATGGCCAGGTTGGAGTTGGCCTTCATGCCATAGCACACCAACAACTTGCGGTCCTGGCCTGCCACTCGATAGGACTCCCAGGCGTCGCGCAAGGCTTGGCGGGAATACACATACAGAGGGGTGCCGAATTCTTCAGCCAGCTTGTTCAGGGGAACTTGCTCGGCGTGCAGCGTGTTGTTCTGAAATTGGAAGTGAGGTGCAACGGTCATGGTGTCGTCAAATAACAGAGGTTAAGCGAGCAGGGCGGAAATCAGCGCGGCGCTGTTTGGGCGTCCGCTGCTTCCTGCGCAGGAGGGTGGTACAAGGGGCCTTTGTAGCCGCAAGCGCTAAGAAAAACGCTAAGTGCCAGCAAGGCCAGCAGGCGGGAGGAACGTAGTTTGTTCATAAGGTGTTGAGCTAGTGCAGACAATGCAGAACATTATGCCATTGTGAGGGACAAAGCATAAAAAACGCCGGCTAGGCCGGCGTTTGGGTACTGGATTTAGAAGGGAACGAAGGGCTGGGCTTGCGTGCCCGAAGAACCGGAGTCAGAGTCCAGTTGCCGCAGCAGGTCGCCAATACCATCGCTTTGATCGCCACCGCCTTGTTGCAGGGCACCGTCACCTGGAGCGGGCAGACCAACACGGGCAATCGCTTGTCCGGGCGGGAATTCGTCAAAGTAGAAGTCCCCGTTGATGCGCGACAGGCCGGAAGGCATGGGGCCTGGAGGCACTATGGGCTTGTCTTTGAGCGCGGCGCGCATGTAGTTGATCCAGATAGGCATGGAAGCACCACCGCCGGTTTCACCCGAACCCAGGCTGCGTGGCTTGTCAAAGCCCATCCAGGCAATACCGACCAGATCTGGCGTGTAACCGGCAAACCAGGCGTCCTGGGAGTCGTTGGTGGTACCCGTCTTGCCACCAATGTCCGTACGCTTCAATTCGCGCGAGGAGCGGGCACCGGTACCGGAAGTCGCCACACCGCGCAGCAGGTCGTTCATGACGTAAGCCGTGCGGGCGTCGATGGCGCGGGCAGCCGCATCACCGGCCACAATGGGCTTGGCGCGCATGATGACTTTGTTGGTGCTGTCGGTTACGTAGTCGATCAGGTAGGGCTCGGTGCGGTAACCGCCATTGGCAAAGACCGAGTAGGCACCGGCCATTTGCAGGGGCGTTACGCTACCGGCGCCCAGAGCCAGCGGCAGCACGGCGGGTTGACGGGCTTTGTCGAAACCAAAGCGGGTCACATATTCCTGCACGTACTTGGGGCCGACGGCCTGCATGATACGGATGGACACCATATTTTTGGATTTATACAAGCCTTGGCGCATGGTCAGCATGGGCTCGTAGGTGCGACCGTAGTTCTTGGGCGTCCAGGGTTTGGAGCCGGTCTGGGCAGCCGTCAGAACAAAAGGTTCGTCCGAAATCTGCGTAGCTGGAGTCAGACCGCGCTCTAGCGAGGAGGCGTAGATAAAGGGCTTGAAGGCCGAGCCGGGTTGACGCCAGGCTTGCGTGACGCGGTTGAACTTCCCGTCCGAGAAGTGGAAACCGCCCACCATGGCCTGGATAGCGCCGTCTTGCGGGCGTACCGACACAAAAGCCGCTTGCACCGCAGGCATATTGATCACTTCCCAGTAATCGCCGTTGCGGAACAGATAGACCACGGAACCGCGCTGAATGCGCACGTCTGCCTTGGCGTTTTTCACCAGGCCACGAGCGACAATCTTCAGGGCGCGCTTGTCGTTGACATCAATAATTTGCTGGGCGGTACGGGCCACGCGAATCTGGTTGGGGCTGGCGTCCAGCACCACACCGGTCAGCAAGTCGCCTGTGTCGGGGTACTTGTCCTGCAAGTCATCCAGAATGGAGTCCAACTGGGCGTGATCGTTTTCAATACCGGCAGGCAGATCGACCTGGCCTTGCGGGCCGGTGTAAGGAGCACGACGGGTGTAATCCAGAATACCGTTGCGTACGGCCAGATAAGCCGCTTCCTGGTCGGTGGACTTGATCGTGGTGTAGATATTGAAGCCGCGCGAGTACACATTGTCCTGGTAGACGCCGTACAGCAGTTGGCGAGCCAGTTCAGCTGCGTATTCACCGTGGATAGCGTAGCCACCCGCAGGTGTACCCAAGGCCGACTTCACAACGATTTCCTGTGCCATCGCGTCCTGGTATTCCTGCTCAGTGATGTAGCCCAGGGTACGCATGCGGCCCAGCACATAGGCTTGGCGAGTTTTGGCACGCTCGAAGTTGGCAATGGGGTTGAAGCGCGAAGGGGCTTTGGGAATACCGGCCAGCATGGCGGCTTCCGCCGTGGTGATTTCGCCCAGTTGCTTGCCCAGATACGTTCTTGAGGCTGCAGCAAAACCATAAGCACGATGACCCAGATAAATCTGGTTCATGTACAGATCCAGAATCTGGTCTTTGGTTAGCGTGGCTTCAATCTTGAAGGTCAGCAGCAGTTCGTAGAACTTGCGGGTATAGGTCTTTTCCGATGACAGGTAGAAGTTACGCGCTACCTGCATGGTGATCGTACTGGCCCCCTGGGTCTTGGACATATGGGTCATATTGGCCAAGGCAGCACGGCCAACACCCATCCAGTCAATACCGCCGTGCTGGTAGAAGCGATCGTCCTCGGCAGCCAGAATGGCCGATTTCATGACATCGGGAATTTCGTCAAAACGCAACACATTGCGGCGTTCTTCACCAAATTCGCCGATCAACACCTTATCCGCCGTGTAAATGCGCAGCGGCACTCGGGGGCGGTAGTCGATCATGGCGCTAAGGTCAGGCAGGTTTGGCCAGGCCAAAGCCAGCGCAAGCGACCCGAGCAGGACGGCACACAGACCAAGCCCCACAAAAAAGACCGAGGTCTTGATGATGAGGCGGGCAAGCCAGGAACCGGAGCTTTGCTCGGGTTTAGAATTGGGGGAGCGGGAAGAGGAACTCATTAGGGCTGATTTTAAAGTCCAAACGCAGCAGGACTGGGCCTCAAACCAAGTATCAATGTAACAAAATAATACTAAGCAAGCGGACTGTGCTTAGGGAAGGCTAATGGGATAATACACAAATGAACCACTCTTTACCTGCTGAGCTGATGCCTGTAGAACATCCTGATCCCTTAACAGACGCCGAGCTGCTCCATTTACAACAGACTGGCCCACGCCCCATTATTTTGGTAGGCATGATGGGAGCCGGTAAAACGACCATTGGTCGTCAATTGGCGCGGGAACTCAAGCGCGAGTTTATGGACCTGGACCACGAGCTGGAAGCCCGTAGCGGTGTGCGAGTGGCCACTATCTTTGAGTTCGAAGGCGAGCAAGGGTTCCGCAAACGGGAATCTGCGGTGCTCGATATTTGTTCGCGTCAGACCGGTATTGTGCTGGCAACGGGGGGCGGGGCCATTTTGTCCGAGGCCAATCGCCAGATCATCAAAGATCGCGGTATCGTAGTGTACTTGTGTGCCACCGTAGACGAGCTGTACCGTCGCGTGGCCCGAGACCGTAACCGGCCGCTGTTGCAAACAGCGGACCCACGCGCCCGCATCCAGGAACTGTTGCAAGCGCGCGAACCCCTCTATGAAGAAGTGGCAGATGTCCGCTTTGAAACTGGCTCGGCGCCAGTTCATCATGCGGTGCGCCACTTATTGTCCCTGTTGAAAGAACGAGGTTGCTAAATGTCTGTAGTGTATGTTGACGCCCAGGGTGGCGCTTATCCCATCCATATCGCCGCCGGGCGTCTGGCGCATCTTGCAGACACGGTGCCAGCCGATACGTCTGCCATTGCAATCGTCACCAATCCTACGGTGGCCGCCTTGTACCTGGCACCTGCAAAGGAAGCCCTGGCCGCAACCGGCAAGCCTGTCCATGTGATCGAGCTGCCTGATGGCGAAGCCTACAAGAACTGGGAATCCCTGAACCTGATTTTTGACGCGCTGCTGGGCGGTCACCTGGATCGCAAGGCCCTGATTGTGGCTTTGGGCGGTGGTGTTATTGGCGATATGGCTGGTTTTGCTGCAGCCTGCTTCATGCGGGGTGTGCGCTTTGTGCAAGTGCCGACGACCTTGCTGGCGCAGGTGGACTCCTCGGTGGGCGGCAAGACGGCGATCAACCACCCGCTGGGCAAGAATATGGTGGGCGCGTTCTACCAGCCTATCGCTGTAGAAGTGGATACGGACGTACTAAAGACTTTGCCTGCTCGTGAGATCTCCGCCGGTCTGGCGGAGGTTATCAAATACGGCATGATTTACGACCTGGACTTCTTCAACTGGTGTGAAGAGCAGATTGCGCCCATGCGTACGCTGGAACAAGAACAGATCGTCTATGCGATTCGTCGCTCCTGCGAGGTCAAGGCTGAAGTCGTTTCCCAGGACGAACGCGAATCGGGTCTGCGCGCCATTTTGAACTTTGGTCACACTTTTGGCCACGCGATCGAGTCCGGCATGGGCTACGGCCAATGGCTGCATGGCGAAGCTGTGGGCTGCGGCATGATTATGGCAGCCGAGCTCTCCGCCCTGGTCTGCGGTTTGCCCGCTCAGGATGTGGCCCGTATCAAGGCCCTGGTGCAAGCCAGTGGATGCCCGATCACTCCACCCCAATGGCCTGCGGACCGCTGGCTGGAGTTGATGCAGGTGGACAAGAAAAATGAAGGTGGCCAGCTGCGTTTTGTGCTGCTGGATAAATTAGGCCATGCCAAGGTGCAGGCGGTAGCGCCTGATGTGGTGCGCCAGGCACTGGCCCGCTTTACAACGGTGGAACAGGAGTAAAACCTATGCAAATGCTTGCCGCTTATGCCTGTCACCCTGAACAGTCCCGCGGTCGGCGTTATGCAGAGGCAGCGCCCCAAGGCCGTAACGCCTTTCAGCGGGACCGCGACCGGATTATTCATTGCAATGCCTTTCGTTTGCTGGAATACAAAACCCAGGTTTTCATTAACCACGAAGGTGATTTATTCCGAACACGATTGACGCATAGTTTGGAAGTGGCCCAGCTGGCGCGGGCCATTGCTCGCAATCTGGGTTTGCACGAAGACCTTATCGAAGCAATCTCCCTGGCCCATGATCTGGGCCACACCCCTTTTGGCCATGCAGGTCAGGACACCTTGAATAGCTGCATGCAAAGCCTGCGTCCCGAGGCCGGGGGTTTTGAGCACAATCTGCAAAGTCTGCGGGTGGTGGACGAGCTGGAAGAGCGCTATGCCGCCTTCAATGGCTTGAACCTGTGCTTTGAAACACGCGAGGGGATTTTGAAGCATTGTTCGCTGAAGCACGCCCGTGAGTTGGGTGAGGTCGGCCAGCGCTTTATTGATCGCACCCAACCATCGCTGGAAGCCCAAATGGCCAATCTGGCCGATGAAATTGCTTACAACAATCACGATATTGACGACGGTTTGCGCTCCGGCCTGATCCGTTTGGAGCAATTGCTGGAACTGCGCCTGTTCAACAGTCATTACGAGCAGGTACAAGCCCAGTATCCGGGCCTGAGCGGTCAACGCTTGGTGGCGGAGATTATCCGCGGCATGATCAACACGCTAGTCGTGGATTTGACGGAAACCACGCGCGCCAAGCTGGAAGAGCATAGGCCTGACAGCGTGGATGCGATTCGCCATTTGCCGCGTCTGGCCGGATTCTCGCCAGAGATGCGGGCGCAGGCTGACGAGCTCAAACGCTTCTTGCACGCCAATCTGTACCGTCACTACAAGGTGGTGCGCATGATGAGCAAGGCGCAAAATATTGTGCGCGAGCTGTTCCATGCTTTTCTGGATGATCCACGTTTGCTGGCGGCGGAGCATCGCCGTGAAGACCCGATTGCTCAGGCCCGTGCCATTGCTGATTACATCGCTGGCATGACGGACCGCCACGCTATTCGCGAGCACGACGCTATCTTCAAGATGTAGCTCTTGCAGCCTGTGGTGGAGTTACGCGATCTGCTATCTGCCAGTAGCCGTGTGCTGTTCAGGAACTCTTCTTCATTGATAAAGCGCCAAAAAACCGTATTTTTTGGTGCTTGGGGCCTGAGCAGTGTGGCCTTTTAAGGGAGACAGCCTTTAGCGCTGCAATAAAGGCTTCAGATAGCGCCCTGTATGGCTTTGCTCGCAAGCAGCAACAGTCTCCGGGGTGCCTTGCACCACAATCTGCCCACCGCCCTGGCCGCCTTCCGGTCCCATGTCCACAATCCAGTCTGCCGTTTTGATCACATCCAGATTGTGCTCAATCACGACCACGCTATTGCCCGACTCAACCAGCTTGTCCAGCACTTCCAGCAAGACAGCAATGTCCTGAAAGTGCAGGCCAGTTGTAGGTTCGTCCAGTACATACAGCGTCTGACCGGTGCTGCGCTTGGACAGCTCCAGTGACAATTTCACCCGCTGCGCCTCACCTCCAGACAGGGTGGTCGCGCTTTGACCCAGGCGAATGTAGGACAAGCCCACATCAATCAAGGTAGTCAATTTACGCGCGACCGCTGGCACCGCATCAAAGTATTCCAGCGCCTGCTCAACCGTCAGGTCCAGCACTTCGCTGATATTGCGGCCACGGTAGCGAATGTCCAGCGTTTCACGGTTGTAGCGACGGCCCTGGCAGACATCACAAGGTACGTACACGTCTGGCAGGAAGTGCATCTCTACCTTGACTACACCGTCGCCCTGACAAGCCTCGCAGCGGCCGCCTTTAACGTTAAAGGAGAAGCGGCCTGGGTCGTAGCCACGCAAACGTGCCTCGGGCACGCTGGCGAACAGCTCACGAATAGCAGTGAACATGCCTGTGTAGGTGGCCGGATTACTGCGTGGGGTACGACCAATAGGGGTTTGATCGACGTTGATGATCTTGTCGAAATGCTCCAGGCCTTCCATACGATCGTAGGGCGCCGGTTCGGCGTGGGCACGGTGCAGCAAATGCGAGAAGGCGGTTGCCAGCGTGTCGTTGATCAGCGTGGATTTGCCCGAACCGGACACGCCGGTAATGCAGACCAGTCGTCCGGCCGGAATCGCCAGATCAACCGACTTCAGGTTATTGCCGCTGGCACCATACAGGCGCAGCCAGTTCAGGCTGTCATCAACAGGACGTCGTTTGGGCACGGCAATCTGACGCTTGCCAGACAGGTACTGACCAGTCAGAGACTCGGGGTTCTGGGCCAGCTCGGCGGGCGAGCCTTGAGCGGTAATTTGACCACCATGTTCACCTGCGCCGGGGCCCATGTCGATGACATAGTCGGCGGTGCGTATCATGTCCTCGTCGTGCTCGACCACGATCACGCTATTGCCCAGGTCCCGCAGGTGTTGCAGGGTCTGGATCAGCTTGTCGTTATCGCGCTGGTGCAGGCCAATGGAAGGCTCGTCCAGCACATACATCACGCCGGTCAGACCGGAGCCGATCTGGCTGGCCAGACGAATACGCTGGGCCTCGCCACCGGAAATGGTGTCGGCGCTGCGGTCCAGAGACAGGTAGTTCAGACCCACATTGTTCAGAAATTCCAGCCGCAGGCGGATTTCACGCACGATGCGGTCGGCAATTTCTTTTTTCGCGCCTGTTAGTGACAGACGCTCGAACCAGGCCAGGCAGTCGGACAGGGCCAGGGCTTCGACCTCATAGATGGCCAGACCTTTGGCTTGTCCTTGAGCTGTGGAGCCTGTCTGCGTGCACTGTGCTGTATTGTCAGACAGCTGGTCGACATTGAGGGTTGCGGAGTTGGCGGACGCGGTGCCTGCATGATGCTTGCACCCAGTATGGCTGGGAATTGGATCATCCCCGATACGGACGTGACGTGCCTCCAGGCGCAGGCGTGCGCCATGGCAGGCTGGGCAGGTCTGGGTGCGACGCAGCTTGTTCAGTTCCTCGCGCACGGCGCTGGAATCGGTTTCCGCCCAGCGACGTTGCAGATTCGGAATCACCCCTTCAAATGGGTGAGTTTTCACGGTGGTGCGGCCTTTCTCGTTCAAATAGAGAAAGGGGATTTCTTCCGCGCCGGAGCCGTACAGCACGGTGCGACGCAGCGCTTCGGGCAGGGACTCGAAGGGAGCCTCTATATCAAAGTGATAATGGGCCGCCAAGCTGGTCAGCAAGGTGTAGGTAAATGCATTGCGTCGGTCCCAGCCTGCAATGGCACCACCTGCCAGGCTCAGTTCCGGGAAGGCCACCACTCGTTCGGGGTCGAATACATCCACTTGCCCCAGGCCGCTACAGTCCGGGCAGGCACCTGCAGGATTGTTGAAGCTGAACAGGCGTGGCTCCAGCTCGGGCAAGGAGTAATCGCAGACCGGGCAGGCGTAGTGACTGGAATAGGGCTGTTCCAGGCCCGTGTCCAGATTCACCACCAGACAACGACCGTTGCTGGTGGACAGGGCGGTTTCCAGGCTCTCGGCCAGACGCTGCTGGCTATCGGGCCGAATGCGCAGACGGTCAATGACCAGGTCCAGATCGTGTGCCTGTTGAGCATTGAGTGCAGGCAGATCTTCAATGCTGGAGATCTCGCCATCAACGCGTACCCGTACAAAGCCTTGGGCTTGCAGGCCGCGCAGTTCAAGCTGCAGGTCACCGACCAGGCCACGGTGCATGGGTGCCAGCACGGCAATACGGGTTTCAGGTTCCCATTGCAGAATCTGG
The DNA here is from genome assembly GCF_032063905.1 of Alcaligenes phenolicus. Classification (NCBI taxonomy): domain Bacteria; kingdom Pseudomonadati; phylum Pseudomonadota; class Betaproteobacteria; order Burkholderiales; family Alcaligenaceae; genus Alcaligenes; species Alcaligenes phenolicus. The sequence goes on along the minus strand of NZ_DAMBOE010000003.1, from coordinate 538,360 downwards.
TCTACCATCTGGCTCACGCTATGAGCCTGCAAGGCCAAGTGGTGTTCCGGGCAGTAAGGAGTCCCGACCCGCGCGTACAATAGGCGCAAATAATCGTGGATTTCGGTAGTGGTCCCCACGGTGGAACGCGGGTTATGACCTGCTGCCTTTTGCTCGATGGCAATGGCAGGCGACAAACCTTCGATCAAGTCCACATCTGGCTTGTCCATCAGTTGCAAGAACTGACGTGCATAAGCGGACAGGCTTTCCACATAGCGCCGCTGGCCTTCGGCATACAAGGTGTCGAAGGCTAGAGAGGATTTCCCAGAACCGGACAGCCCCGTCAGCACGACCAACTGGTGGCGTGGCAGGTCTACGGAGACATTTTTCAGGTTGTGGGTACGGGCACCACGAATGCGGATGGCTTCCATCGCTTTATTTAGGCTTGTCAAAAGGCAACTTGCTACTATAGCGCGTTGCGTCAGAATTTATGTGAACGGGTATCCGGGCTCTCTGCTAGCCCAGTTGTGACAGAGTATTAAATGAGTACACACCAAACCATGAATACGGCCGGATCGCGCCCAGCGCGCCTGAGTCTGACTCAGCAAGAGCGCAAGGCCAGCATCCTGCTTGCCCTGTTGTTTGCCTGTCGAATGCTGGGTCTGTTTTTGCTGACCCCGGTCTTTGCTGTAGCCGCGCACTCCTTGCCCGGCGGTAATGATGCCGCACGTGTGGGTCTGGCGTTGGGGGCCTATGGTCTGACGCAGGCTGTCTTGCAGATCCCCTTGGGGATGGCGTCGGACCGCTTCGGACGTCGACCGATTATCGTCATCGGCATGGCCTTGTTCGTGGTCGGCGGGGTGATCTCCGCGCTGGCCCAGAATATTGACTGGGTGACGGTAGGCCGCTGTATTCAAGGTCTGGGGGCGGTTTCAGCGGCAATTTCTGCCTGGGTTGCCGACTCCACCCGTCCCGAAGTGCGCACACGTGCCATGGCGATGGTGGGTGGCTCCATTGGGCTGTCTTTTGCTGTATCGCTGGTGCTCTCGCCAGTGCTGGTAGGGCAATTTGGTTTGTCGGGACTGTTCTGGGCCATCAGTTTGCTGGGCTTTGTCTGCTTGTTGATTGCCGCTTTTGTGGTGCCCAGCGCGCCTAAAGCACCAGCCTCGATTGTGCAGGTTACCGCCGGACAGGTGTTGCGTCATTTGGACTTGCTGCGCCTGAACTTTGGCGTGTTCTGTCTGCACTTTATCCTGATGTCCCTGTTCATCGTCGTACCGGGCATCCTGGCGACTTTGGGTGGCTACGGCACTCAGGGTTTGTGGAAGGTGTACTTGCCCGTTATCCTGGTTTCCTTTGTGCTGATGGTGCCAGCGGTGTTCTGGACAGAGACCCGCAAGCGTCACAAGCATGCGCTGGAACTGGCCGTGTTGCTGCTGATTGTGGTGCTGGCCATCATGCCTTGGGCGCGTGATTCACTGGTTCCCATGGTGTCCGCGCTGACCTTTTTCTTTATCGGCTTTAATGTGCTGGAAGCCTTGCAGCCTTCTTTGGTGTCGCGTGTGGCACCACCAGAATACAAAGGGTTGGCGCTGGGTTTTTACAACACCTCCCAGTCCCTGGGCGTATTTGCTGGCGGCCTGATTGGCGGCATCCTGGCAGGGCGAGGGCTCACTCAATGGGTCTTGTGGACCGGCGCAGCCCTGGCTTTGCTCTGGTTGCTGACAGCGCGCGGTTTCAAAGACAAATATTAAAAGGCGTTGCCTGTTACGCTTGTGCAAAGACGTGGCAGGCAGCAACAAGTAAAGTGGCCGGATCGGCCTCAAGAATCAAGAGCTGGACGTAACAGGTGACACCGTCGGGTGCTCAGCCATATACGCCGTTCAAGGTGCTGTAACGGGATGGTTTGCATGGATAAAACTGCCCTCCCTGGAGTGGGGAGGGAGTGTTAATTAAGGCACGAATCCACGATAATACGGCTTGATATCGAATTTTTGACTACAGGATTTTTTCATGGCATCGGTAAATAAAGTCATTCTGGTGGGCAATCTTGGCCGCGACCCAGAAGTACGCTACAGCGCAGAAGGCTCGGCCATCTGCAATATTTCCATTGCCACGACTTCGCAGTGGAAAGACCGTACCTCCGGCGAGCGCCGTGAGGAAACCGAATGGCACCGTGTGGTGTTCTACAACCGTCTGGCTGAAATCGCGGGTGAATACCTGCGCAAAGGCCGTCCCGTCTACGTAGAAGGTCGTCTGCGCACCCGTAAATGGACAGGCCAGGACGGCCAGGAGCGTTTCACCACGGAAATCATCGCCGAGCAAATGCAAATGCTGGGCGGCCGTGACGGTGGTGATATGGGCGGCGGCAGCATGGGTGGTGGCGAATACGGTGGCGGCGGTGGTGCACCAGCTCCGCAACGTGCTCAGCGCCCAGCGCCTCAGCAACCGCAGCAACAACAGGCTCCACGTAATACCGCTCCTATGTCGGACAATCTGGCCGATATGGATGACGATATTCCGTTCTAAGGCTTAGCCCTTAGCGGGACTGAAGTTCAAAAACCCCGGCAAGCACGATGCTTGCCGGGGTTTTTTTCGTTCGTATAAACACTAATGTGTACCAACTTTCAATCTTGTATACAATCGATAAAAAATGAATGCAAAATAGGAAAGCAATGACCACGATCAAAACAGCAAGTCACAGCGATGGGGTGTATGAGTCGGTGCGTGCTCACGTTCTTGGCCTGGTGAAAAACATTGATGAACCTGTGCGGGTTCGGGAAGAAGAACTGGCCAAGATGCTCAATGTCAGCCGCACGCCGGTACGGGAAGCACTGCTGCGCTTGGGGCAGGAAGGTATTTTGACCATGGAGCCTCGTCGCGGCGCCTTGCTCTCGCCCTTGACCAAGCAGGACTACATCGAATGGCTGAAGCTGCGTATCGAACTGGAAGCCTTTGCGGCTCGTGAAGCTGCCTTGAATGCCTCGCAGCGGGATGTGGATGCCTTGCGCGCGCTGTTTGCGCCCTTCAATCAAGACAATGTGGAAGAGCGTGTCAGCGAATATGCGGCAGCCAATGTGGAATTCCATGCGGCCATCATGCGTCTGGCTGCAAACAGCTTGCTGGAGAAGGTGTGGAAGTCCTTTGGGCACCGCGACATGCTCAAGACCAAAACCATTGAGCGCTTGAAACGTGCACATGAGTCTTTGGCCGAGCACCTGGCCATGATCGACGCGATTGAAAAACGGGACGCGGCGCTGGCAGATCGTCTGGCGCGTGAGCACGTTCAAGGGCTGCTGACGCAAACCTTGAACAGTTCCAACAACATCCGATAAGGAGGTTTGCTGTCATGAAGTTACTGACCTTTGTAGTCGCAGGGGAAACGCATTTGGGCGGAATGCTGGACGATGATCGGGTGGTAGACCTGACGCAGGCCTGGGGGATGTACGAGCATCCCTTAAGTGCTCGGCAAGCGCCCACTGAAGTCATCGATGCCATTTTTATGGGTGACGAGATCCTGATCAGCCTGCAGCTTTTGATGGAGCAGGCAAGCCAGGCCAAGGCTCCCGTCCATGCCGCTTCAGATCTGTGCTTTCTGGCTCCTGTCCCGAATCCGGCCAAAAACATTTTCTGTGTGGGGCGCAATTACCGTGCCCACATCGTGGAAGGCAATCTGGCACGTGGTCGCGCGGCGGATGATTTCCCCAAAGCACTGGAGTTTTTCAGCAAACCGCCCACTACGGTGGTGGGCCATCAGGCCCTGGTCAGCCGCCATGCGGCCCACACCAAAATGCTGGATTACGAAGTGGAACTGGGCATTGTGATCGGCAAGGAAGGCCGGGACATTCCAGTTGAAGACGCGTTGGACTACGTCTTTGGCTACACGGTGATCAACGATATTACGGCACGCGACCTGCAAGCACTGCATGGCCAGTGGTTCAAGGGCAAGTCTCTGGATGGTACCTGCCCGATTGGGCCGGTAGTGGCACTGAAAACGTCCATCGCAGATCCCAACGCGCTGGATCTTGAATTGGAAGTGAATGGCGAACTGCGCCAATCGGCCAATACGTCGGACATGTTGTTCGATGTGCCCAACATCATCGCCCAGTTGTCGGCGGGCATGACCTTGGAGCCAGGGGACATTATTGCGACAGGCACGCCCTCCGGGGTTGGCTTTGCCATGCAACCTCCACGCTCTTTGGAACCAGGCGATGTCATTAAAGCTCGTATCCCCGCTATAGGCGAGCTGGTCACTACTATTGAGTAAGGTTGACGACTATGCGCTTTAAATTAATCCTGTCAGGCGTGGCTGTATTAAGCGCTTTAACGGCTGTGCCCTCGCTTGCGAGGGCGCAGGAATATCCCACCAAACCCATCACCATCATTGTTCCGTTCCCGGCGGGCGGCACACTGGATAATCTGACCCGCAGTCTGGCGCAGAAAATGTCGGATGACTTCAAACAGCCCGTCATCATCGACAACAAGCCCGGTGCCGGTACGGTGATTGGTACGGAAATCGTGGCCCGCGCTGCGCCGGATGGCTACACCTTGGGGATGGTAGCAAACAGTTTTGCCATCAATCCCAGCCTGTACAACAACCTGCGTTACGACACGGTGAAGGACTTTACGCCGGTTAGTTGGGTGGCCTACACACCGCACCTGCTGGTGGCGAACCCGGATGTGCCGGTCAAGAGCCTGGCGGATGTCATTGCTACAGCGAAATCCAAACCGGGTGAGCTGTCCTTTGCGTCCTTTGGTGCAGGTACATCGCCGCATATTGCAATTGAACGCTTGAAAGCAGAAGCCAAGATTGATGTGCTGCATATTCCGTACAAAGGCCAGGCCCCGGCGTTGAACGATTTGCTGGGCGGTCATGTAGACATGATGTTTGCCAATACGCCCGATGTTTTGCCCCACGTGAAATCCGGCAAGCTGCGTGCAATTGCCCTGGCGAACGATACTCGTCTGGAATCCATCCCCGACGTACCTACTTTCAAAGAAGCAGGCGTGGACAATATGAACTCCAACTCCTGGTATGGCGTGATTGTGCCTTCCGGTACCCCAGCACCGATTGTGGAGAAGCTGAGTGCTGAATTTGTCCGTATTGTGAACCTGCCCGAAATTCGCGAACGCTTGTTGGCCCAAGGACTGGAACCTGCGGGTACGACGTCGGCCGAGTTTGCCGAGTATCTGAAGTCTGAAATGGAAATGGCTGCCAAAGTGGTAAAAGCCTCTGGCGCCAGCGCGCAATAAACCCTTAACGAATACGAAAGAGCCCAGAGAGCTCAAGCTACTAACCAGGAGATGAATATGAACAAAGAAATTATCCGGTCCGACAAAGTGACTCCCCCTCGTGCCCCCTTGTCGCCTGCTGTACGATCCAATGGCTTTGTGTTCGTGTCGGGCCAGCCAGGCTTTTTTGACGATCGCCAGATTGCTGAAAACGACTTCGACGCCCAGATGCATCAGGTCATGGCCAATGTGAAAGCCCTGCTGGAAGAAGCAGGCTCCAGCCTGAACCATATCGTCAAAGCCAATGTGATTCTGAAGAACGCTGGTGACTTTGCTCGCATGAACGAGATCTATCGCACTTACTTCAAGGACGGCGAATACCCGGCCCGCACCACGATTGCTGCGGATATGGGGAACCCCTTGTTCCTGCTGGAAATTGAGTGCATCGCTGCCGTCGCGGAATGATGAAATGAAAAAAGGCCGACATGAAGTCGGCCTTTTTTATTCAGAACGCTCCTTGAGCGGAACGTCGCAAGGTAATCAACCCTGCACCAGTCAAAACCGCAAAGATCGCGCCAGCCGCAAAGGTGCCTTGAAAGCCTATGGTATCCCAGAGCACACCAGCGATGACACTGGCCAGCAGCAGGGCGACGCCGGTCAGCAAATGGAACATGCCAAAGGCAGTGCCACGCAATTCGGCGGGGGCGTTGTCGGCAATCAGGACGTTGAACAGACCTTGAGTAAAGCCCATGTGCAGGCCCCACAGGGTAACCCCCAGGCCCAGGCCAAGCAGACCAGGAACGAAGGCCAGCACCAGATCGGCTGCAATGAGAAGAGCTACGCCGATCAAGAGCAGATCGGTCTTGCGCATGCGATCCGACAGCACACCTGCAGGGTAGGCAGATAAAGAAAAGGCCACGCCCATGACAACCAGGACCGCAGGAGCCCACATGGGCGGCAAACCGCTGGCTTCACCACGCAGGATCAGGAAGGCTTCGCTGAAACGGGCCAGGGTAAAGGCCAGACCGATAGCGACAACCCACCAGTAGCGGGAACCCAAGCGGCCGAGGTCTTCCCGATTCAGAGGCAATTTGCGGGGGCGGGTGTTGGCGGGCAGTTTGGGCTCGCGCACAAAGAACACCAGGATGGCGATGGCTATAAAAGCAGGCAGCACGGCGATCCAGAAGATCAGCTGGTAGTTGTTGGCGGTCCACCACATCAGGCCGATAGCCAGCAAGGGGCCAACAAAAGCACCAATGGTATCCAGGGTCTGACGCAAGCCGTAGGCGGCACCTCGCATTTCCGGCGGGGTCACATCTGCGACCAAGGCATCGCGTGGCGCACCGCGTATGCCTTTGCCGATACGGTCTACAAAGCGGGCACCAACCAGCCAGTCCAGCGAGTTCGCCAGCGGGAAAATGGGTTTGGTCAGGGCTGCCAGGCCATAGCCAATGACTGCCAGCAGTTTGCGCTTTCCAAAACGATCGCTGACCGCGCCGGAAAACACTTTCATGATGGAGGCGGTGGCCTCGGCAATGCCTTCGATAAAGCCGACGGCCAGTACCGATGTGCCCAGGACGGTAACCATGTAAATGGGCAGCAGGGCGTGGATCAGCTCCGAAGAAATATCCATGAACATGGACACAAAACCCAGCGCCCAGACGCTGCGGTGAATTTTGGCTCGAGGCACGTCGGCAGCCGGTGTGAACGCCGGATTAGCGGTTTTCTTCATGAGCGTCGTAGACCATTTGGGCGTACTCATCCAGCCGTGCCTTGCAGTCTTGCAGGCGCTCTTGAGCGACCTGTGCCAGGGGGGCGCCATAAAAATCCAGCTTCTGGATTTTCTCGTACCAGTTTTCCAGCTTTTTCAGGTCGGTTTCTTCTTCGTCCAGCTCGGCGTAGGTGAATTTCTGAATCGAAATTTCCTTGGTGATTTCCACTTCAAAGTCTTTGCAGCGCCCCAGCAGCTCCTGGTATTGCTCATTGCGGTCGTCCGTAAAACGGGCGATGACTTTGTCCTCTTGTGCCTTGTCCAGAGCAATGGTTTCCAGCAAGACGCATTCACCTTCCATGGTGGTGATGTCGTTTTCCAGCACTTTCAGACGGCGCACATGCTCGTCGGTTTTGGGCAGGACGCATACCCCATTTTGCAGATACACCGCACCCAGCGCTTTCAGGCGCCGCCATAAGGCCAGCCGTTTTGCACTGGGTTCAGGGGGAACTTTATAGGTCAGTAACAGCCAGCTCATTGAAGTCATGATCTTGATTTTAAAGTAACGGCCGTTTCATATTAATTGAACTGAATGGATATGAAAAGAAGCCGTCAGGTATGAGCGCTGACCCCGGTTCTTCCTGCTGCCGTCTGAACTGAGGCCGGATTCTGTATCCAAGTGTTTGGTCTTGTATCTCTGCTTGAACAAGAACGGGGCTCTTTATCTTGGGGAAAACCAGTAAAAAATTTCGTGCCAAGCCCGCATGCCGTGTGAGGTTGAACAGTTTTCAGACGGCCTGGTTTGTGGTTTTCTGGCCTTGAAAGGCCGGTCTGCTTGCTACTGGTAGCCGCGGTTTTGCGCTTTCCAAGCCAAGGAGCAATGGCTACCATGACAACACCTATCCACTTTGTTCAGTTTCTTGCACGACCGGTCTCAACCACAAGCAGCGTGCAGACTTCAAGCCCAGGTTTAGGTAAAGCGCTTGTCCCAAGGACAAGCTCTTGTTGGTTATGAAGTCAGTGTGTTCGTTTCCGGTTGTTGCGCGATACAGCGCCGCACTTTCGCGGTGGGAATCAATACGGAGGAATGCAATGAGCAAGCAGAAAGCAGTCCAAACAAGCCAAGGTCCAATCGATGTTGCCGCTATCCGTGCAGCTGCCAAGAAGTTTGTGGACGATGGGGCGGTGGCATCCGGCTACAAGGGCAATCGTGAAGAAATCATTCAGATGCTCAATGAGGCCCTGGCCACCGAGCTGGTCTGTGTGATGCGCTACAAGCGCCACTACTTCACCGCTACCGGCTTGAACAATGAGCCTATCAAAGCCGAGTTTCTGGAACATGCCCAGCAAGAAGCCGAGCATGCCGACCGCATTGCCGAACGTATTGTGCAACTGAACGGCGAGCCGGATTTCAACCCGGCCAATCTGGTCCAGCGTAGCCATGCAGAGTACGACGATAGCGACGATATCAAATCCATGATTCGCGCTAACCTGATTGCCGAGCGTATTGCCATCGAGTCCTATCGTCAGATGATCGAGCGCATTGGCGACACCGACCCGACCACTCGCCAGATGCTGGTTGAAATCATGGCGGTGGAAGAAGAGCACGCCGACGATATGGGCGATCTGCTGGATATCTAAGTAAGTTGCGCAGGCGCTCACAAAAAACCCCGGTATTTTCCGGGGTTTTTTTTTGCCTGAATTCTGAAAAGGAGTACAGTAGCGGCTTTCCTACCTATCGGTAGGTAGCTTTGATTGACGTCGCTATATACGGGGGTGTGAGCGTGTTTGAATTTCTGTTCGTCCGCAGTGTTAAGGGTGTGACATGAGCGAGCTGTCACGTGCCAGAAGCCTGGCCTGGCCCTTGATCTTGTTGCTGGCCTTGTTGACGGCATTGGATGCCATGGCCATTGATATGTATTTGCCGGGCATGCCTGCTATCGCGCAGGAGCTGGGGGCTTCCCCCGGCCGGATTCAGCAAACCTTGTCGGTGTTTCTGGCTGGCCTGGCCTTGGGTCAAGGTATTTACGGCCCTTTGCTGGATCGCTTCGGGCGTCGAGTGCCCTTGCTGCTGGGCGTGGTTATCTTTGTGGTGGGCTCGGTTTTTGGCGCTTTGGCCACATCGGTTGAAGCCTTGTTGGCGGCGCGTTTTATCCAGGCGTTAGGCGCCGCAGCGGGCTTGGTCACACCGCGTGCCATTGTGGCGGACTTGTGCGATGTAAAAGAGTCGGCAAGCATCTTTTCCCTGCTGATGCAGGTGATGATGATTGCACCGATTGTGGCTCCTATTCTGGGCGCCTATCTGTTGAGCCACGCAGATTGGCGCGCCATTTTCTGGATGCTGGCCGCATTAGGGACGATGGGGCTGCTTTGGGGGCTTAAAGCCATACCGGATTCGCTGCCCGTGAGTCAGCGTGTGCCTTTGAATCCAGGCCATATTGTTCGTGCCTATGGTCGTGAGTTGGGTAACAAGGCCTTCATGGCGTATACCGGCTCCGGTGGATTCGCTTTGGCTGCCTTGTTTGTCTACATCAGTGGCTCGGCCTTTGTGTTCACGCAGCATTTTTCCTTGTCGCCTGCCGTATTCAGCTATGTGTTTGCCGGTAACTCGGTGGCGCTGGTTCTGGGTGGGGTCGTCAGCAATTATTTGTTGAAGGCCGGGATGCCCACCTCTCGGGTGCTGGCTTTGGGACTGATTGTTCATACGGCCTCGGCTCTGCTCCTGTATGCGGTGGTGCAAGCGGATGTGGCGGGCCTGATTCTGTATGCCGCCTTGATTGCTGTTTCGGTGGGCTCTTTAGGCATGGTGTTTGGCAATGTGACGGCCTTGACCATGGATGTGGCTGGCCCACAGGCTGGGACGGCTGCGGCCTTGATGGGCATGTTTCATTATCTGATTTCGGCGGTGGTGGGCTATATCGTCAGTCTGGCTGTGCCTGGGCCGCAGGTTTTGCCTGTGGCAATTGGTGGCTGCGGTCTGTTGGCTATTATTCTGTATGTTCTGGCTGGCCGTTGCCGCACGGTGACCCGATCAGTCAGTGAGCTGGGGGTTGTAAAATAGGTAGTTGCTGCGGGCCGCGAAAGCGGCCCTGATCATTGGCCTTTGACTGAGAGCTGTTGGACTGTGAGCAAAACCACGACTGAAAAACTGCAGGATGCCGCGTTGGCGCGCTTTGCTGTTCAGGGCTTTGATGCCACCACCATGAACGAGATTGCCGCTGATGTCGGCATCAAGAAGCCCTCGGTCTACGCCCATTTCCGCAATAAGGACGAGCTGTTCCTGAACCTGATTCCGAAGATTGTGGACGATGAGCTGAACCACGCCCGTCAAGTTCTGCAGGGAGGCGATGACATCAAGGAGCAGTTGCGAGCGTACCTGGAAGGGATACAGGAGCGCTTTGAGCAATCACATCAAGTGCGCTTCTGGATTCGCACCTTGTTTGCGCCGCCTGTGCATTTGTACGATGTGGTGATGCAGCCCATGCATGTGTTCATGGAGGATCTGGAGCGCATCATCCATCAAGCCTTGGCACAGTCCGCTTTGGCCAAATCGGAAACAGGTTTGAGCGTGGAGACCTTGGCCATGACGTACATGGCCTTGATCGACAGTCTGCAAAGCGAGCTTTTGTTTGGTGGTGCACACAAATACCAGCGGCGTCTGGCATCGGTCTGGAGGGTATTTGAGGCGGCTTTGAGAGCAGGCCGCCCGGCCTGATCAGGTTTTCTCGCCGTTCTGGGCGTCCTGATAGGCTTTGGCTGCATTGTGCACGTGTTGGGTGGCCAGCAGGTTGGCCAGATCACCATTACCGGCCACAACCGCATTGAGGATCTGAGAGTGATCTTCCCAGTTCTGGCGGATGCGCTGCAAATTGCTGGGTGCAAATAACAGGGCGGTGCGGTCACGCAGGGAGCGCATGAGTTCGGTCAGAACAATATTGCCCGACATGGTAGCCAGGGTTTCATGAAATTGGCGGTTCAGGGATTTGAGCAAATCCAGATTGCCGGCATCCATGGCTTCATGGCCCTGGCTCAGAATGGTTTGCAGCTTTTCGATATTGGCTGGGTCCCGGCGTTGGGCGGCCAGTTTTGCATTCAATCCCTCGAGCGTGGCGCGCACTTCAGCCATGTTGTAGGCAATCTCGGTCGACAGGATAGCCACTGAGGCCCCACGTCGTGGTTCGATCGTGACCAGACCTTCGGAGGCCAACTCGCGCAGGGCTTCCCGTACCGGAATACGCGAGACGCCCAGTTCGCTAGCCAATTTGCCTTCCACAAGGCGATCTCCCGGATGAAATTCTCCGCTCAAGATGCGCTCGCGCAATTGGTCACGGATAACCGCAAACAATGACGCATGTTGATCGCCCAAGCGACGGCTTTCCGCGCCGGAAAGGGTGTTGGGAAGGCTGAAACTGGGGATATTCATGGTGCGACCTGTGCAATTGGGCAAAAGGGCCAGCCACGATTATACGGTGTGAGGGCGTTTTTCTGAATATGGTATACAGTTTGCGGCCTAAGCATCCTCATCAAACGCTGCGGGCGATCAAGACCACAGCGCTTAGCGAACAAATCCCCAATAGCAGTCTACGCATTAGCGGCATGCTGACTTTATGGCGCCATCGTCCTGATAAGGCGAAGCCCAGCAGCATGAAGGGGTAGAGCACAATGCTGAGCATTGCCTGTTGCCAGGAGAACAGGCCAGCCATCATAAGCAGGATCAAGGACAGGCTCGCACCTAAAAACAGAATAAGACCCAATGAGGCGCGTAGCTGTGCCGGAGCCAGATTTTGCATGGCAATTGCCAGAGCGGGAGCGCCTACCGAGGTCAGGGTTCCCATAATGCCCGAGGCAATGCCCGCCAGGATCATGTTTCGTTTGGAAGGCAGGATGCGCAAGCCCCAGGCACTCAGTGCCACTGCGGCCAGAATGGCCAGGGCAAAACCCAGATTCACCGCCTCTATGGGTAGTTGTGTCATGGCCAGTATGGCAATGATCGATCCGGTGGCACGGCCACCCAGAGCACAGACAACGACATCGGGCACGATATGTTGACGCTCTCGCAAGGCCGCCAGCAAAGAGACGCTGCCACCCAAGGCCAGTAAAGGGCCAGGAACCAACTGCGGAAATATCAAGGCGGCAATCGGCGCGACCAGCATTGCAAACCCAACTCCGCCAACGCCTTGCAGGAAGGCGGCCAACACAACCAGCAAAGCCATGAGCAGCCAGGAGAGCGGGTCCACCAGATCAATCAAAGCCGCCATAGTTTCCTCTTCATTTGTATAAGGTATTCAATCTAAGTGTTTCAAACATAAAACTCTTAGAGTTTTCCCCAGTTTTTGATAGTTTTTTCTGATTCGAAATCATAATTGAAGATAGTATACCGTTTCAGGTGTGCTCGATATTCAGAAAAAAGAGAAGGAAAGGGGGATACATGCAAAGCGACGTGGTGCTCAGTGCGGCGCACTGGGCTTATTTGATCAGCGTTCTGGTCATCATCATTACGATGATTTTTCGGGCCAATGTGGTGGTGCCATCGGTTATTGGCACCTTGGCGGTCGTCACCGCCATGACTGGCAGCCCTATCCAAGGCTTCATCAGTATTTTTTCGGCCAGCTTTGTGGCGGCCCAGGAACTGTTCAATATTTTCCTGGTAATCACGTTCATGACTGCCTTGCTGAATTCGTTAAAGAGGCTGGAGGCCGATGTGAAGATGGTGGCCCCCTTCCGCAAGGTCATGGTCAATAGTGCCTCGTCCTTTCTGATGATTGCGGCGGCTACCTACTTTATTTCCCTGTTCTTCTGGCCCACACCCGCTGTACCTCTGGTGTCGGCCATTTTGCTGCCGGCGGCGATTGCGGCTGGTTTGCCTCCTCTGGTCGGGGCGATGGCTATTGCTATCTGTGGGCAGGGCATGGCGCTATCGTCGGACTACATCATTGGGGTTGCTCCTGGCATCAGCGCCAAGGCAGCGGGTGTCGGAGCCGATGTTGCCGTGCTGGCGGATCGTGCGCTGGTGCTTTCCTGGATTACCGGTGGCGTTGCGCTGACGTTGACATTTTTGCTGATGCGCCGCTATTTCAGACCGGCAGATAGCCGTTTGCTGGATGCCTGGATGCGTCAGGCGCCCGATAGCACCCTGGATGAAGTGGAATCTCAAGGCACGTATGACAAGGCCGAGATTGCTCGTGGCACGGCGGGTAATGAACACACGGTGCATCCCGGCCTGAGCCCCAAGGAAGAGCGCTATTCGCGCATTCTGGCCTGGATTACGCCACTGGCGTTTCTGGCGGTGATTGGCATCATGCTGTTGCCCCGCTTTATCCCGTCCTTGCCAGTCCTGCGTGGTGGCGACGCCGCCGGATTAGTGGGGGGCGTGGCCTTTGTGTTGATGATGATTGCTACCTGTATGGCAGAAGGGCCGCGGCGCATGCTGGACACCTGCCCGGATCATATGACTGATGGTTTTGTATTCGCCTTTCGCGCCATGGGTTCGGTGCTGCCCATTGCCGGTTTCTTCTTCCTGGGCGCCAGTGAAGCAACGTCGGCCATTTTAGGCACTCCACTGGAAAAAACGCCCAGTCTGCTGTTCGAGTTGATCTCGGCGGGGCAGCATCTGATCCCGGACAATCATTTTCTGGTGGCTTTTGGTGTTCTGTTGGTGGGCATGATCTCGGGCATTGATGGCTCGGGCTTCTCGGGTCTGCCATTGACAGGGACCCTGGCCTCGGCCTTGAGCCCGGTATCCGGGCTGGAAGTTGAAACCCTGGCTGCGGTAGGACAGATCGGTGCTATCTGGACGGGCGGTGGCACTCTGATTGCCTGGTCTTCATTGATTGCCGTGGCGGGCTTTGCCCGAGTGCATGTTCTGGATCTGGTGCGAGCCCTGACGGTTCCTGTGCTGGCGGGGATGGCCCTGTCAACTATTTGCGCTGTGCTGGTGTTCGGATGAGCGATATGGGTACGACAGCCTATCGCGCCGGTGAAAAACAGGGCTTGGGGAAACATTGGGCCGTTGCTGCCGGGCACCCCTTGGCGGTGCGGGCCGCGCAGGCCATGCTGGAACTCAAGGGTAGTGCAGTGGATGCGGCTATTGCTGCCGATGCCGTCATGGGTGTCGTTGAGCCTATGGCGACAGGCATTGGTGGCGATCTGTTGGCCATGATTGCACCTCCCGATAGTACGCCAGTGGCTTATAACGGCAGCGGCGCGGCACCCCTGTTATTGAAGGCTGAGCATGTCCAGGCTTTGCCCGGGGGACGGATTCCGGAGCGTCATGTGTTGTCCATTACCACGCCTGGTTTGGTGCGAGGGTGGTGGGATATGCACCAGCGCTATGGCCGTCTGGACTGGGCCCGCTTGTTTCAGCCTGCCATTCAGGCAGCGCGGGAAGGTTTTGCGGTAGCGCCGGTGGCGGCGCGTGAATGGCAAATCTTTGATTTTGTGCTGCATCGCGATCCCGTGTGTGCCGCCCTTTATAGGGCGGGCAAGCCGCCCAGGGCAGGGGAGCAATACCTGAACCCTGAACTGGCAGCTGTCTTGCAGGACATCGCCACGCAAGGCCCCGATGCCTTCTATCTGGGACGCCCCGCGCAGCAGGCAGAGCAGGCGATGGAGCAGGTACAGGGGCTGTTGAGGACTGAGGACTTTCGCCGCCATAAAGGGTTCTTTTGCGAGCCTGTCAGTGCATCGCTGGGAGAGTTCAGCCTTTATGAATGCCCTCCCAACACGCATGGGGTGGCGGTCCTGGACGCCGTGCAAAGTGCCTGGAAACGCCCTGTTGACCAGGATGCGGCGGAGCTGGAACTGGTCAAGGCGACCGAAGCGGCGATGGCTCAGGCTTCACGGGTTGTCTGTGATCCGGCAGGCAATACGGTCTGTACGGTTGTGGTCGATGCAGACGGATTGGCGGTCACGTTCATGTCCAGCATTTTTAAACGATTCGGCTCTGCGTATGCCGTACCCGGCTGTGGATTTGTGCTGCAAAACCGGGGTTTCGGTTTTTCCGAGCCTGGGCATGTGAATGGCCCTGGGCCGGGAAAACGCCCTTATCACACGGTTGTTCCGTCTTTGGCCTTGAAGTCGGGTCAGTTCCATATGGGGCTGGGTGTGGTGGGTGGTTTGATGCAACCCCAAGGCCAGATACAGATATGGACTCGTGTGCTGCGTGATGGCTGGCCTTTGGAGAAAGCCTTGTTCGCACCGCGCTGGCGTCTGGAGGGAGCTGGCCGCCTAGCCCTGGAAGACGGTTTTGATGCAAGCCGGGCGGCCTTCCTGCGTGAACACGGGTATGTGCCACCCGATAAAGGCGTAGGTGAGCTTGCTGGTCGCAGCGATTTTGGCGGCGCTCAAGCTGTTGAGCGCTTGGGGGACGGCCGTTTGCAGGCTGTTTCTGACCCACGCAAAGATGGTTGCGTGGCGCTGGATTGATAATCGGGCAGGGTTATTCCCTACTTTTTAAAATAGTAGACGGTATACAATATACTTAAATAGTCCAAACCTCATCTTTCGTCGGCTGCTGTCAGGGCGACGTCTTTCAACAAGGAAACAGTCATGGAAAAACTGCTGAATCGCGATGAATTTCGCACCGCATTGGAAACCGCCATTAAAGGGAAAAGTGCCAATACTTCCCCTTTCAGCATTGCCTGGGCCAGCGGCAAGCTAAGCCGTGAGCATCTGGCTCGCTGGGCCGAAAACCACTACCACTATGTCGGCCCTTTTGCTGATTACCTGGGTTATCTGTATGCCCGCACCCCCGCCGAATACGTAGAAGCCAAAGACTTCTTGCTGGCCAATATGTATGAAGAGGAAATTGGGGGTGACCGTCACACAGACCTGTTGATCCGCTTTGGCGAAGCGTGTGGCACGACACGGGCTCGGATCGAAGATCCTGACAATATGAATGCCACCAC
The DNA here is from genome assembly GCF_032063905.1 of Alcaligenes phenolicus. NCBI lineage: Bacteria > Pseudomonadati > Pseudomonadota > Betaproteobacteria > Burkholderiales > Alcaligenaceae > Alcaligenes > Alcaligenes phenolicus. The sequence continues at coordinate 522,532 of NZ_DAMBOE010000003.1, read as the reverse complement.
CCGTGCCTTGCAGGCCTGGTGTTACGCCATTGCCATGCGTGAAGACCCCGTTGTTGCCGTCGCAGGGCTGGTCGTGGGCCTGGAGTCTCAGGTTCCCTCCATTTACCGCAAGCAGACACCAACCCTGCGCGAAAAATACGGTTTCACCGATGAAGAAGTGGAATTTTTCGATCTGCATATCGTGTCCGACGAGATTCATGGCGAGCGCGGCTACCAGATCGTTCTTGAGCATGCCAATACCGTAGAGCTGCAACAGCGTTGCCTGCGTATCTGCGAAATTGGTGCCGAGATGCGTCTACTGTATACCACCGCCTTGTATAACGATTACGTCAAAGACGAAATCAGCCTGCAAGAACTGCAGCTGGAAGCAGCCTGAGCCAGACAGCCGAGCGGGCAGATGGGCTGCCCGCCGACCTAGAAACAAGGAAGTACAGCGGTGGACAATCTCAAGGACGTCGTTTTCGACAATTACATTGATGGGCAGTGGCTGCCCAGCCAGAGCGGGCGTACGCAGCCTAATCTGAATCCGGCCGATCGTGACGATGTAGTGGGGGCTTTCCCACTGTCCACGGCTGAGGACGCAAAGGCAGCCGTTGCTGCTGCTCAGGCTGCCTTTGCAGGCTGGCGAGCTACGCCTATCTCCGCTCGGGCTCGTGTGCTGAATGCGGCTGCAGCCTGGCTTGATGCCAATGTGGACCGTATCGCTCAGGGTCTGACGCGAGAAGAGGGCAAAACGCTGGCGCAAAGCAAGATGGAAGTCGGGCGCTCGGCCCAGACCCTGCGTTTTTATGCGGTTGAAGGCCAGACCTATACCGGCGAGACATTCCCCCAGGATGATGCGCAGCAACTGGTGTACACCCAGCGTGAACCATTGGGCGTGGTGTCTGTGATTGCGCCCTGGAATTTCCCTATCTCCATCCCGGCACGCAAAATTGCCCCCGCCTTGATCACCGGTAATACCGTCGTGTTCAAACCTTCATCCGACACACCTTTGACGGGCTATTACCTGTGCGAAGCCTTTGCGCAAGCCGGGATTCCGGCGGGTGTGCTGAATCTGGTGCATGGCAGGGCCAGTGAAGTGGGGCCCACGCTGGTGCAATCCCCTCAGGTACGTGCTATTTCGTTTACTGGTTCGACCCAGGCGGGTGAAGACATTTGTCGTCAGGCCCGCATGAGCACCCGGACCCAAATGGAACTGGGTGGCAAAAATCCCTTGATTGTCATGGAAGACGCCGACCTGGATCTGGCCGTCAAGCTGGTGGTTCAAGGCGGGTTTTCCTTGAGCGGTCAGGCCTGCACGGGAACCAGCCGTGTGCTCGTGCATCGTCAGGTCAAAGAAGAATTCACGCGGCGCCTGGTAGAGAAAGTCAGCGCTTTGAGCGTGGGTAATGGTTTGAATGGCAATCCCGATCTGGGGCCTATTGCCACTGAAAGCCAGTTGGAAAGCATTCTGGAATATGTGGCCATCGGCAAGCAGGAAGCCACTCATTTACTGGGCGGCGAACGTTTGACCGAAGGTGACTACGCACGGGGCCTGTTCATGCGTCCGGCTTTGTTCACAGACGTGACTCAGCAAATGCGTATTGCCCGCGAAGAGATCTTTGGTCCGGTGATTGCCTTGCTGGAAATCGATTCCTACGAGCAGGCGCTGGCCATGGCCAATGACACCGAATACGGCTTGTCGGCCGCCATTGTGACGCGCAGTGCCGACTATGCGCATCGCTTTGCCAACGACATTGAAGCCGGGACAGTCAAGATCAATCGCACCACAACCGGCAACTTGATCAATGCTCCTTTTGGTGGACTGAAACAGTCCAGCACATCCACTTTCCGCGAGTCGGGCCGGGCGGGCCTGGAGTTCTATACCCAGATCAAGACCGTGTATCGCGGTATCTGAGTTTTATTAACCCGAAATACAGAGAAGACATATGAAAAAGATCCTACGTCTCGAACAGCGCGAAGCGCGCTTGATGGTGGACGCGGCGATTGCCAAATCCAAGGAGATTGGCGTGCTGGAGACCGTTTGCGTGGTTGACGAAGGGGGCTACCCCATCGTGATGGAACGCATGGATGGGGCACGTATTACCGGCGCCCAGATTGCCTGGAACAAGGCGTTTACCGCTGCAGGCCACAAGCGCTCCACCCATTTGTTCACCACCCCGCCCAATGGCCCCGCCTTGCCGGGTAACGAAGCCTTCGGGATTCAGTTGAGCTTTGAAGGGCGTTTTGCTGCTTTTGTAGGCGGCTATCCCATTGTGGTCAATGGTGAAGTCATTGGCGGCATAGGCCTGAGCGGTGGTAACGGCGAGCAGGATACGGCAGCCGGTGTTGCCGGCCTGCAGGCGCTGGCCGAGGCCTTGAAGGCAGAGGGTCTGGACGTGCTGGTTCAGGCGGACATCAAGAAATAGTGGCATCAGGAGGACGGGTCATGGCCCATCGTGTCGATATCAAGGAAACCGGCGAGCAGTTTTGGGTAGAACCGCAAGAGACCATCTTGCAGGCCGCCCAGCGCCAAGGCGTGCGCATTTATAGCGACTGCGAGTTTGGTGGCTGCGGGACCTGCCGCATTCAGGTCACCCGTGGGAAGGTTTGTTATGAGGATGACTGCCTGCCCATGAGCATTGCCGACGAGGAGCACGAACAGGGCCATGCCGCCGCCTGCCAGGCACGGCTCGATGCCGATATTGAAATCAGTCTGGCCGCGCACCGTGATGACTTGCCTGAAACCCGGCAAGTCCGGGCGCAGGTTCACAGCGTGGAAAGGGCATGTCAGGGGATCTGGCGTCTGATTTTACAGTTGCCGCAGGACGTGCAAGTGTCGTTCCGTCCAGGTCAGTATCTGAACATCTTGTTCGAGGACGGGCGTGCACGCAGTTTTTCCATGGCCAATGCCGATGCCGCACAGGGGCGCATTGAATTGCATGTGCGGGAAGTGGAGGGTGGGCGTTTCACCCAGGTATGTTTGCCGACCCTGAAAGCCGGCGACGAGCTGCTGCTGGAGCTGCCCTTGGGCGTGTTCTATTGGCGTGAGCGCGACTGGCGACCCATGGTCATGGTGGCAACCGGAACTGGCATTGCCCCCATCAAGGCGATTCTGGAGTCCTTGCTGGATAAGGATGATTGCCCGCCTGTCAGCCTGTATTGGGGAATGAATCGGCCCGAAGACCTGTATCTGGCCCAGGAGATCGAATCTTGGACTGAGCGCTTATGCGAGTTCCGTTTTGTCCCTGTGCTCTCCCATGCTGACGAGAGTTGGCAAGGCGCGCGCGGCTATGTGCAGCAACAGGTGTGTCGGGATGAACCTGACCTGTCAGAGCATGCCATTTACTTGTGTGGCTCGCCCGCGATGATTGAGCAGGCCCGTGGTTTGTTCAAGGAGCATGGCGCCAATGAGCAGTTCATGTATGCCGACGCCTTCAACTTCCAGTCTGATCCCAGCTCCGCAGAGCCTTCTCTTGTCTAGGCTTGGTGGGAGAGTTGATCCTGGCCGGCTTCGGGGTCGCGTTTCTTGCGGCAGCCAAACAGTTCCGTCAGTGAAGGCAGATTGATGAGCGGGATACGACGGCGCAGATGCTTGCGCTGGGCCAAGTGTGGCAGCAACTGCTCGCCGACGGGACGCTGCAGATAGCGAAGTTCGACGGGGGTTTTCATGATGATCTCGTTAATGGGTTTGAATTGAATTAAGTATACCGCAATAGGGGTTTCTACTCAAATTGATGGATGTTTGTGTCTAAAAACAAGAAAAACTGTTGCTTGAAGGTTGCGGTTTTTATCTTGGTATACCGTTCTTGGTTTTTTCAGGCGGTCAGGGCTCGCAATCCGGTCGCATTATTGGCAGCCAGCAGGAGGTTTCATGCCAACCATTACTTTTCATAAAAACGGCCAGACGCATGTGGGTGAAGTGCAGGAGAACACCAATCTGGTGGTCCGGGCGGGTATCAAGCAATTTCCCTTTCCGCATTTGACCTACGGTTGTGGCATGGGCAAGTGCGCTAAATGTGCCTGCCGTGTTCTGGAGGGGGGCGAGCATCTGCCAGCGGCCAACTGGAAAGAGAAAAAACAATTGGGCGAGCGACTCGATCAGGGCTGGCGGCTGGCCTGTCAGCTATGGATTAATCAGGACATCGTTCTGGAGCAAGCTGAAACACAGGAGGTGCAGTGATGTATGTGGTGCTGACCAGCAAGCCAGGGGAATACCGCACGGAACCGGGCGTGGGCGTGGAGATGGTGGCGGCCTATGAATACCATTTTCAGGGTCGTTTCAAGGCGGTGTTTGCCATTGCGCGTATTCAGGAAGGCTCGCGCGTTCGCATTGTGGAAGAGACGCCAAATGGCACGATCAATGACATCCCTACCCGGCAAATGGAAAAGTTTGCAACAGTCGAACAGGCTTATGAAGAACTGGCCGGATTGACGCACTTTGGCAGCATACAAGCCGAATTGCGTCAGTGTGAGCTTGACGGTCCCCAGGCAGGGGCACAGACCCCGGCACAGCAGCAATCCTGAGGTAGCAGAATATGGTTCAGATTACATTTGCGTCGAATAATGATTTGGTGGTGTCTGCCGCCGAGAACAGTAACTTGCTGCGGGTTTCCATCCGCGAGCGCGGTGGCATCCCGTTCAAGTGCGGGGGCGGGATCTGCGGCACCTGCAAATGCCGAATTACGGAAGGGCTGAGCAATACGGACGAGGTCAAGGCCAAGGAACACAAGCATTTGTCCGAGCAGGATCTGGCAGAGGGTTTTCGTATGGCGTGCCAGACCTTTGTTCGTGGTGACGTTACGGTGAGCTGGTAAAAGGAGCGGCCATGCTGCATTTGACCGATCAGCAATTACACGAGCTGCTTGATGCGCCTGCCGTACAAGAGGTGCTGGAGCAGGCTTTCATCGAGTTTGGACAGGGTCAGGCAGCCCAGCAGCGTCGTGTGCGCACGCAGGTGGACGATACCCGCTTGTCGACCTTGGGCGCGGTCATTCCAGGCCAGCAAGTGGCGGGTGCCAAGATTTATACGACCGTGCATGGCGCATTCAATTTTGTCATTGTGCTGTTTGATGCACTGAACGGACAGGCTTTGGCCACCTTGGATGCCGGCGCGATTACGCAATGGCGTACCGCAGCCTGCTCGGTGCTGGCAGCACAGCGTGGCGCCAACCCCCATTCGCAAACCTTGGGAGTGCTGGGTCTGGGTGCCCAGGGGATGGCGCATGCTCTGCAGTTGTGCCAGACCTTTGACTTGCAGCGTGTGCTGGTGTGGAGCCCGAATGTTGATGAGAAGCGCTGCCACCAGCTGGAGCTGGAGTGTGGTGTGCCTGTGCGAGCCGCCCGAGCGGAAGAGATCGCCGCACAGGCGGATATTCTGGTCACGGCCAGCCGCAGTCGCGATCCCTTGTTTGATGGACGCAGCCTGAAGCCAGGCTGCTTTGTCGCGGCCGTTGGCTCCAGTTTGCCAACGGCGCGGGAATTGGATGATGCCTGCCTGCAGCGGGCAGGCAAGATTGTGGTGGAGTGGGGTGAGCAGACTCTCGCGGAGGCGGGGGACCTGATTCTGGCCGCGCCCGATTGCGGCGTTTCGGACAAGTTGTGCGAGTTAAGCGATTGGTTGCAATTAGACCGGGGACAAGGCTACGACGCACAGGGAATTTGCGTGTATAAATCAGTGGGTGTGGCGATTGAAGATATTGCCGTTGCTGGATTGGCGTATCGTCGTCATCAGCTTGGCAAGACAGCGCAGGAGGCGCTTGCTGCACACTGAAAAACGACAATAATTCAAGCATGTTGGGGGTAGGCAATGGGGATGGCAGGCTTTTCTTCTTTAGGCGAATTCAAGCAGGCACTGACCCGGGACTACAACCGCATCAACAGCAGTATTTTTGCATCAGGTGTCGTGACGCTGAAGATTGATGTGCTGGAGGATCGGATCAGCATGTTGGCGGTTCATAAACGCCAGCCTGCCTTGCAGACGCTGAGCCGTGAAAATGCACATATTGCTGATCTGGCGGATCTGTATCTGATCAAGGCCTTCAAAAAGGAGATGAAGCAGGTTTTGGTGGACGAATATGGCCTGGATGTAGTGGCCATATTCAAGGACTACGACGCCGCGGCGCAATTGTCTTCCACCATGGTGTTGTTGCAAAAAGGAGTGTGAATGCAGTGGCATTGGTGAGAACCGTTGCCCTGAATTCCGAACCGATAAAAAGAAGCTGACTGGTAGACAGTCTTGTTGTCCTTCCGTCCGAAGTGGATTGCCGGATGTGCAATTTGCTCTGGAGCCAAGCCCAGGCCCTGACAGGTCCACTTGGGGAAGTTGCCGACAGGAAGTGCTCGCATACCGCCGGCCTCGGACTCTGGGATTACCCAGGGCCCGAGGCCGGCTTTTTATTTGGAGACAAAATCATGGCCTATGTAGCCGATTTGCTGGATGCATTGAACGTAATTACGGGGGGACGCATGGTGTCCTGTATGGATGAGGTCAAATGCGGCCACCATCCCTTCGTGATCTGGAAGTCCTCTGGAATTTATGGCAAGGAAGTACTGGAAATCCCAGGGCTGATTCATGGGGACCCTAACAAGGAAGTGCGCAAGGTGGCGGTGTGCATGACCATGTCCGAATTGAGCATTGAGCTGGCGGGCGCAACCGGGGTGGACGCCATTGTTGCGCATCATCCGATTGCCGATGCCGCCAGTTGCGGCGGCGTGACCCTGAAGGATTACCTGGACCTGTATGGGGTGGCTGCCCTGGAGTGTCATGAGGCGTTTCATGGTCTGCATCCGGGCATCGCGTATCTGCATGGCCACAAAGTCGCTAAAAGCGATATTGCCTATGGAGGCATTCATGGCAATGTGATGTTCGTGGGCGAACCATTGGATGGGGTGAGCATTTTGGGCGACATGCTGGATCGGCTTGACGGCTTCATGGGGCTGGATCTGGAGGATCAGGTCTTGCAGGCCGAACGCCGCATCAAGGGCAATGAAAACATTCTGGAGACCAGCACCCTGACGCGTGGTGCGATTCGACTGGGGGAGCGCAACAGTCGTGTCGGGCGTATTTTGCACATTTTTCCGCATACGGGATTCAGCCCCGATCACCTGCGTCAGGCGGTGGCCGAGAACCCGGGCGTTGACACGGTGCTGGCCTCTATCAGCCGGGTCTACGACGGTCATGCGCTTATCGAATGTGCTCGTGAACTGGGCCTGAATTTCCTGGTGGGCAATAGCCACGTGCTGGAGATCCTGGAGAATGGCCTGCCCTTGGCCTATGCCTTGAGTGCCTTGCTCGATGGCGTCGAGGTGGTCATGTTCCGTGATCGGGTGACGTCTACGCCTGTGCACCAGGTGGGTGGGGCCCGCCTGCGTGAATATGCCCAGCATTTTTCGACGGCTCATTTGATGGGCAAGAACGTGTTGAGCTTCCAGTAGGTCCAGCTTCCTGAACGGAGAGAGACATGGATAACAAAACAATAGAAATAGACAAAGTAGTGCATGTAGCGCCTGCGGGTCGTCGGCCTATGGAGCGTATCGAGGCGGTAGGCCTGGGCTTGCTGCTGCTCGCCATGCTGACGCTGTTTTTCTTTCCCGCTACCTTGTCGGGCGCGTTTGATACGGTGCTCAACAAGGTCAAGCCCGTGGTGGTGGATGTATTTTTGACCGGGCAGGTTGGGGTGGCTGTCATTATCAGCGTCATCATTGGACGCCTGCTGGAGCGTTTGGGTTTTACTGACGCCATGATGCGGGTCTTTATGCCGGCGATGCGGGCTATCGGGATCAACCCGGCCGTCATTATTCCCAGCGTGTACAACATTTTTGGTGATATCAACGCGGCTGGTCGTATTTCGGGGCCGTTGTTGCGGCAGGCTGGTGCAACAAAGGACGAGCAAAAGATTGCGGTAGCCACGATGGTGCAGTCTCAGCAGTCGTTCTCCACGTTCATGCTGGGGATGATGGCCTTGACCTTTGCCGGGGTGAATGTCTTTGCCGTGGTGCTGATTGCGATCTTCGGCCCCTTGTTGCTGTCCCCCTTATTGCTGTCGCGCCTGGTTTACCGCAACGTTCGCTCGGTGGATCTGCTGGCAGCCCCCCGTTTCACGCCGAATATCGATTTTGCGCCCATGCTGTTCAAGGCGGCCCGCGAAGGGGTGGAATTGTTGCTGCTGATCCTGATCCCGGCTGTGGCCCTGGTGTTCTGTGTCATTGGTCTGCTTGAGCATATCGGCATTTGGGCACCTATCAGCGATGTGCTTGAACGCGGTTTGCTTGCGCTGAATATTCACCCTGAAACCGGCGTGCTGGCGATGCTGGTCAGCCCCACTTTGGCAATGGGCAAGTTGCAGGCGATGGCTTCCACACTGGATCCATCTCTGGTGGTGGGTTCCTTCGTGCTGGCTTCTTCGGGATTGCCGCTGTCGGCCGTCTTTGGACAGATTCCGGTGGTCTGGGCTGAATGCTCGGATCTGAATGAAAAAGAAGTCATGCTGGCCGCCGTTCTGGGCATTGTCATGCGCTTGTTGACGGCAGTGGTACTGGCTGTGTTTCTCACGCCTTTGATTGTCTGAGTTCCTGTTTGTAGTTCCCCCACTTTAGGAGCGCTGATGTTGGCGCTCTTTTTTTATTTTGTCTGTTTTCTCCAGGCGTGGTGACTGCCATCGAACTGCCATAAAACTGTAACAGGGCTGAAAGAACACTTGTTTAACCTGAGCCTGTCGTAGTCTTTTTAAGGCAGGGCACCTCGGTGACTCTGGTTCTTTAAGTTGATGCCTTTTTCTGTCCGGCAGCGTGCGCTGCGGCCCATTGCGCTTATTGATGCTTTGCTTTTGTGCCCGGTGTTGTGCCGTGCTGCAAAGCAGGATGCCGGGTGTGGCTTGGCGATGTATTGGCCTGAATGCCTTGTAGGGGACGGAGCATGAACCAGACCCTGGTGACGGTGTTAAGCGGCTATGGTGGCAAAGCGCCAGCCGCCATTCTAGTGCAGGCATGTGGCTTGCGATTGCTGCTGGATGCCGGCGGGCCTCTGTATCCTGGACAGGTGTGCGACTGGTATCAAGGGCTGGAGGTAGACGCCATTCTGGTGACGCACGATCATCAGGATCATATTGGCTCCTTATCCAAGCTGCCTGAACACATACCTATATATGCCACGGCCTCTACTGCGCGCAGCCTGCCTGCTGGGCGGATCTGGCGTGAGCTGCCAACCCGTGGCACGACCTATATCGGCGATATTGCCGTGCGTACCGGCTTGTCCGGCCATGCTTTGGGGGGTGTCTGGTTGCATCTGGATGTGGGTGGTGGGCTGTTCTATAGCGGGGACTTTTCCTGCGAATCCCTGTTGTTCCCCTTCGATTTGCCACCGCCTGCGTATCTGGCTTTGCTGGATGCATCTTACGGTTTGTACGATCAGTCTCATCACGTGGCCTGGAGCATTCTGGAGTCCTTGCTGGAGTCCCATCCCGCCTTGTTACCCGTGCCGCCTTCAGGTCGGGCGATAGAGATTGCCTTGTGGCGCCAGCAGCAAGGCTTTGAGGACTGGAGCATGGATGCGTCTTGCTACGAAAACCTGACTCGCATGATCAGCCAAAGCAGTGACTTGTTGTTGCCGGGCGTGCAGCAATCCTTGCGTGAGTTGATGCCGCGTGCGGCTACGTTTGATCCGCAAGCGCACCTGCTGCTGGCCGGTGAGCCGGACGGCTGTCAGGGCAAGGCGGGGGAGCTGATTCGCGAGCATCAGGCGCGGGCTGCGGACCCCAATGCCCAGTCTGGCGAGCGCTTGTTGATTCACACCGGCTATGTGGCCCCACATGCACCACGTGGCACGCATACCTTGTGCTGGAATGTGCATCCGCGTTTGACGGATTTACGCTGGCTGGTGGACATGGTGCAGCCACGCTATTGCATGCCTTTGTTCACGCAAATGCATGATTTGCCGACCTGGCGTAATGTGATGGGACCGGCCCTGAGCCTGGAGGGTCACTGGGAACTACCAGCGACCTCCGTAGGCGTGGTTTAAGCGGTGTAGCGCTCCAGCAAGGCTTCGCGTCGAGCGGGGCTGAGCTTCAAGGCGTTCTGGAAGAAGTTCTCCAGATTGCCATGCGTTTCATCAATCGTCTTGAAGGCGGTTTCCAGAAACTCGGGCTGGACGCCCCAGAGAATATCCAGCACTTCCTCGCTGATGCCACGGTTATCGGGCAGATTGGGGCGGCGGAAGAACTGATTGGTCAGCAGATAGTCGTGCATCACATCATCAGGGTGTACGCCGGTGGCGCGGTGCAGTAGGGCGACGGCAAAGCCGGTGCGATCTTTCCCCGCCGTGCAGTGCATGACGACAGGGGTATCGGTTTCCAGCAACTGGTCAAAGACCCGTCCAAACGTTGCGGCATGTCCAGTCACGAATTCCGTGTAGGTCTTGTTCATGGTGCCGTAGGCAGCTTTGACGTCCACTTCGCCCTTGGCAAGCATGTCCAGAAAATCAGGCAATACGGTGGGTTCGACGGTCAGCGCATGACTGGTCAGAAAACTGTACTGGTAGGGAGAGCGTTTGCGCTCATGTGCACCCCGGAAATCCAGTGAGCAGGCAATACCCAGCTCTTGCAGGGTGTCCAGGTCCTGGCTGCTTAAATCCGCCAAATGGTCCGAACGGTAGACGCGTCCTTTACGAAAGGAGCCGGAGTCTGTGGCATAGCCGCCAATATCACGGAAGTTGCTGGCCCCTTCTAAAGGGCAGGATAGGGAACTGGGCAGCGACGATACGGACACGGCGGACTCCTGTTGAAACGGTGAAAGTCCCATGTTAACGGTCTTGGACGGGATCTGCATATGACAATGCGGTGACAGGTGGGGAGTACGGGCGGAGCAAAAGCCGAATGAATGCAAATGCACGGTTCTGTATCCTCAGAAAGCCATGTATATTCGTTGCTGGCAAGGCCCAGGCAGACAAGCTGGTACACCGTGTTCACGTTCTTGACGCTTCGGTTTGTTGGAAATGTGGACAGACTTCATGGTGACACTGGCGTTTGGCAGCCTGCACCGACTAGACAAGAACAGGTGCCGTGCCGAGCTCAGGGGGGACAAGTCTGATGACGCATTCACGCATCGCTCGCGTGCTCATGTGCTGCAAAAAGATCCCCAAGATATTGGCTAAAGTAGGCCCAAGGTATAAGGTCAATGGTTATTTGAATAGACCGGCGATCAGCCCGGGCGGCCCACAACCGTAATTTTTCAAGGAACAAGCATGTTTGAGCATTTGCAGGCCTATGGTGGCGATCCGATTTTCCGTTTGAACGAGGCATTTCACGCCGATCCGCGCGATCGCAAGGTCAACCTGACCATTGGTTTGTATTACGACGACCAAGGTCGTCTGCCTTTGCTGGATGTGGCTCGTCGGGCTGAAGAACAATGGGCGGCCAAGGGCCAGCCCCGTGGCTATCTGCCTATTGAGGGTTTGGCTTCCTACCGCAGCGCCGTGCAAAAACTGGTTTTTGGTGCCGACAGCAAAGTGCTGCAAGAAGGTCGCGTTGCGACCATTCAGACACTGGGCGGTTCGGGTGCCTTGAAAGTGGGTGGCGACTTCCTGCACGAAGCCTACCCCAATAGCGAAATGTGGATCAGCGATCCAGCCTGGGATAACCACCACTCCATCTTCCGTGGATCGGGCATTCCTACCCACACCTACCGTTACTACGATCCAGCCACGCGCGGTCTGGATTTCACCGGCCTGATGGAAGACATTTCCGTCCTGCCCGAGCACAGCATTGTCTTGCTGCACCCCTGCTGTCATAACCCCACCGGGGCGGATCTGAGCGACGAGCAGTGGCTGCAACTGATCCCTGTGCTGCAACAGCGCAAGCTGATTCCTTTCCTGGACATGGCTTATCAGGGGTTTGGTCGTAGCCTGGACGAAGATGCCTTCGCCGTGCGCGCCATGGTCGATGCAGGCCTGACTTTCCTGCTGGCCAACTCTTTCTCCAAGAACTTCTCCTATTACTCCGAGCGCTGCGGCGGCTTGTCGGTGGTGTGCCAGAGCGCGGACGAAGCTGACCGCGTTCTGGGTCAGCTCAAAGCTGTGGTGCGGCGCATCTACTCCAACCCGCCTTCGCACGGTGGTCAGGCCATCGCCACCATTTTGTCCGACGAGTCCTTGCTGGCTGAGTGGACTGCAGAAGTGGAAACCATGCGTCAGCGTATTGCTGCCATGCGCAAGCGTGTGCACGATCGTTTGAAAGAGCTGGCTCCTCAGTACGACAGCAGCTACTTCGTCAAGCAGCAAGGCATGTTCTGCTACACCGGCCTGACCAAAGAGCAGATCCAGAAACTGCGTGACGATTTTGGCGTGTACGTTCTGGAGTCGGGCCGCATCAGCGTGCCAGGCCTGAATCAGTCCAATGTGGATTACTTTGCGGAGTCGCTGGCTGCTGTTGTGGCCTAAGACACTGACGTCTTTCCCGCAGGATTAAAGAGCGTGTTTATGGCCCCTTCGGGGGCGGTAAACACGCTTTTTTTTTGATGCTGAAAATGCATCCGCAACTGCGTTGATCGAATGGTGGAAGCCGCTTATACGTACTTGTCTGATTGATGCATTCGACTTGTTTTGGCCACTTGGCTGGGGGCTTGAACCTGAACTGAAAAGCGGAACAGTGTCGAGCTAAACCATTCAATAACCCTGCGTTTATATAGCTGAAGCACCCAATGGTTTAGTACTTAGCCACGGCCAGGCGAGCAAGATCTATCGGAAATCTACCCTTGTTTCGTCGTGCTGCGACATTGCTCAGGCTAATGCTTGCAGCAGCAGTTCCTGATTGATCTGCTCTTGCTGCCGCGCCCGATTCAATAAATAGCGATGGAAATCCTGGCTATGAGGTGACTCAAATGCACCCGCTCGTCGAGTCAGCATATAGGGCCAGGGCAGAGGCAAGGAATGGGAGAAGGGCAGGATTAGCTGCCCGCTACGCACTTCCTTTTCTATCATCGAGCATTGCGCCAATACAAAACCCTGACCGGCCACCGCAGACTCCAGCGCCATATGCGACAGCGAGAACACACGGAAGCGATCCAGGGGTGTGTCGCCTATGTCTATCTCCAAAGACTCAAACCAGTCGCGCCAGGATGGAGGCGAGGTAAAGCGTGGCTGCCAGTCCGAGGACAGCAAGGGATAGCTCAATAGATCACGGGGATGCCGCAAGCTGGCTTGTCCTTGGAGCAGGGTTGGGCTGCAGGCGGGCACGACACGGTCCGTATAAAGCTCGGTAAAGCTGCGGGGGCGGGCGGCGGCCTGACCGTAGGTAATCCGAAAGTCGATTTGCTCGGTTTCCAGATCCGGCTCGGCATGGCTGCCTTTCAGATGCAGCGTCAGCTCCGGGTCGTACTGTTCCTGCCATTGAAATGCCAGCGGGGCCATCCAGGTTTTAAGCATGGACGGCAAAGCGCTGATGGACAGCAGGCTGGTGTTGCGCGACCGCTCCATTTCTTGCTGGCCGTCGCGCAACAGCTCAAACGCCTGGGTACAAATTTCATGAAAGCGGACCCCCGCCGCTGTCAGTCGCAAGCGTTTGCCTTCTTTGTAGGTCAGGCTACAGCCCAACGTGTCTTCCAGCAAACGCAATTGCTGGCTGATGGCACCGGGAGTAATTTTCAGACGACGGGCGGCTTCTTGCAGGCTTTGGCTATGGCCCAGTGTCTCAAAGACTTGCAATGCGCGTAAGGGAGGCAAGGTATCCATGATGGTCAGACCCCGTCCAGAAAAGTAATTTAACTTTAGAAATTCTAAACGATATGGATAGTAGGCTGAATTTGATTGCGACTATCATGACAAATAAGAGAACATGAATGGGCTCGTTCAGCCATCATGCACCGTATTCAGAGTTGGGGGTAAATCATGTTTGTACGCAATGCCTGGTATGTAGGCGCATTGGCTACACAGCTCGGTCGCAGCTTGCAGCCCGTGCGTATGCTTAGCGAAAACCTGGTGCTGTATCGCCGCGAAGACGGCCAGCCCGTGGCCTTGGAAGATTCCTGTCCGCACCGTCGCCTGCCTTTGTCCAAAGGCCGCTTGATTGGCGACCAGGTGGAGTGTGGCTACCACGGCCTGACCTTTGATTGCAGCGGCTCCTGTACCAAGGCGCCCGGTGTGGCGCAAATCCCTAAAAGCGCGGTGGTGCGCAGCTACCCCTGTACGGAGCGTTTTGGCCTGGTCTGGGTCTGGATGGGTGATCCTGAGTTGGCTGATCCGTCCAAACTGATCGACATTCCCGAGTGGGACAATCCTGAGTGGGGTGTGAACCGTGGCGATGCCATGGAGCTGGACTGCAATTACCTGTACGTCACGGACAATTTGCTGGACCCATCGCACGTGTCCTGGGTACACCAAAGCTCGTTTGGCAGCTCCGACATCATCGGCCTGCCCTTGACGGTGAAGGTTGAGAATAATGGCGTGACGGTCTCGCGCTGGTCAAAAAATGTGGAAGTTGCGCCGTTTTACAAGCAGTTTGTGAAATTTGAAGGCAATTGCGACCGCAAGCAGCAATACGAAGTGCGTTTCCCGTCGCTGGCCGTGATCAAGGCCATCTTCCTGCCCGCCGGTGCGGCGACTGAGGAGCCCAGCGAGTACCACCAGGACGTTTTCCTGATGGACTCCTATAACTTCCTGACGCCTATCGACGAAGAACACACCCGCTACTTCTGGTTCCAGCTGCGCAATTTCAGCCCGGATGACGAGGCCATCTCCAAGATCTTCAACGAAGATGTACGCCACGCGTTCCTGGAAGACAAAGTCGTTCTGGAAGAAGTGCACAAAGCCCTGAAAGAGCGTCCTGCCGCGTTGGATTTGCCATTGGATTCAGGTCCCTTGCGCTTCCGTCGCAAGATCAGCCAGATGATCCAGGCCGAGCAAGCTGTCGCCAGCGAGACAACAACGGCTTGAGTGCGATGAATACGACTGCATCACCTGTGCCCACCGAAGCCGCGGCCAACCGCCGTTTCCGGGACTATCGGGTACTGGAAAAACTGCGCGAAAGCGACGTGATTACTTCGTTTGTGCTGGAGCCAGTGGATGGTGTTATGCCGCCTTATCAGCCGGGCCAGTATCTGGTGTTCCGCCTGGAGATTGACGGGCAAACCGTGCTGC
Organism: Alcaligenes phenolicus; assembly: GCF_032063905.1. Taxonomy (NCBI): domain Bacteria; kingdom Pseudomonadati; phylum Pseudomonadota; class Betaproteobacteria; order Burkholderiales; family Alcaligenaceae; genus Alcaligenes; species Alcaligenes phenolicus. Next base: position 507,426 of record NZ_DAMBOE010000003.1, on the reverse strand, counting down.
GTAATTACAGCGTGTCGGGGGACCCAGACTGCACGGATCGTCTGCGTATCTCCGTCAAACACGAGAAGGCTCCGGCAGGGTTAAACGTGGCCGATGGTGTGGCTTCCACCTGGCTGCATCAACACGTGCAGCCAGGTGAGGTGTTGAGTGCGGCCGGACCTATGGGCGAGTTCGTGCTGGACGAGAGCAGCCAGCGGCCTGTGGTGTTGCTAAGCGGTGGCGTGGGCCAGACCCCTTTGCTCTCCATGCTGCATCGCTTGCTTAAACGCAGCCAGCGTAAGGTGTATGTGATTCATGCGTGCGATAACAGCGCGGTGCATGCCTTTGCCGATGAGATGCGTGAGCTGGTGGCACAACGCGAAGGTGTGCAGCTTTACTTCTGTTATCGCAACCCGACTGAGCATGATGAGCAAGTCGGTTTGCACCATGTGTCGGGACTGATTACACGTGAGCAGTTGCAGCGTTGGCTGCCACTGGATGATTACGAGTTTTACCTGTGTGGGCCCAGTGCTTTCATGCAGAGCAATTATGGTGTGCTGCGCAGTCTGGGTGTGGCGCGTGACCGCATTCACTACGAGTTTTTTGGCCCGGCGACGGTGCTGGAAAATACCCTGGCTGGCGATACTGCCGCCAGCACGGTTCAGCCTGAGGGGCAAACGGCCGTGGTCTCCAGCGCCGCAGGGGTGAACGCAGAGCAGGCGTTGCTCCCCGCCATCACTGAAGCTGCTGCGCAAACCAGTGCTGAGACCGCCGTGGATGCGACGCAAACCGTGACGTTCCTGCCCGATGGTCGTCAGGCCCAATGGCATGAGGACTGTCCTTCCCTGCTGGATCTGGCTGAGGAAACGGGCTTGAGCCCGGACTTCAATTGCCGGGCGGGCCTGTGCAATACCTGCATGTGCACTCTGGTCTCGGGCGAGGTCGATTATTTTGAAGAGCCGCTGGACCCTGTGCCAGAGGGCAAAGTCTTGTTGTGCTGTTCCCGTCCCCGTGGACCGGTGGCCGTGGAATTACCTTAAGAGTTTTTCAATTGCTTGTTGAGGTTTGCCCCGTCCTTTTGGGACGGGGTTTTTTTCAAAAAAATCATATGCTTCCTTGCAGGAAGTCAGGCGGATCTTCGATGTCTGGAGCAGGGGGTGTGGACATGAGGACTGTTGAAGTGGCGGTCCTACATAGGCTGGCTACCTTGCTATAGCTGGGCTTGTTCGCTTATCCAATCACTGAAGGCACGGACCTCTGCTTTTTGTGCCGCATCGGGCAAGGTCACCAGATAGTAGGCAAAGCGGGCTGGCCAGGGCTTGTCCAGCACTTGCACCAAGCGGCCTGCGGCCATTTCATCCTGCGCATATTCTTGCGGTATCAAAGCCAGTCCCAGGCCCGCAATCGCGCCGCGTATCAGCAGGTAATCGTCCTCAAAAGCCGTGCCTCTATCGGCGCGCGCATCGTCCTCCACACCGTGGGCAGACAGCCAAAGCGCCCAGTCGGCCCGGTCGGCATCTTGTAGCAGTGGCCACTCCAGGCAATCTGCTGGTTCCTGAATGGTTGGCTTGTCTTGCAGCAACGCAGGGCTGGCTACAGGCAGCAAGACAGGGGCCATCAAGGGCTCGGCCCGCAAGCCGGGATACACGCCCAGGCCGTGGCGAATGGCGATATCCACTTTGTCGCGACGCAGGTCCACCAGCGTGGGGGACGCCTCCACACGGATTTCGATATCGGGATGGCGTTGCTTGAAGTCGGCCAGCCGGGGAATCAGCCAGGATGCGGCAAAGGAAGGCACAGTGCTGATCGTCAGTGTCTTCCTTTGCTTGGTGGCTTCCAGCGTGTGCATGGCCTGTTCGATCTGGTCGAACGCCGTCAGCAGGACAGGGTAGACCTGTTCACCGGCTTCGCTCAGGCTCATTTTGTGGTGGCTGCGCACAAACAGTGTCACGCCTAAACGATCTTCCAGTAGCCGGATTTGCTGGCTGACTGCGCCCGAGGTCACGCCCAGCGCCTGGGCGGCCAGCTTGATGCTGCCGTGGCGTCCGACTTCGGTAAAGGCGCGCAGAGCTTGTAAAGGAAAGACAGGATTCATGGTTTAGTTTATCTAAATCTATCAATTAAATCTAATCGTTTTTCTTTGGTCAAATAGCTGGGGAAAATAGGCTTTTGAATCGTTTTTAAAGTTTAGCTTATCTATATAACAAGGAAGAGCTAACTTTCAGTTCTGGAGCCACACCATGATTGATCTGTATACCGATAGTTCGCCTAACGGCTTTAAGGCGACCATCGCCTTGGAGGAGATGGCGTTACCGTACCGCTTGCATCACGTGCGTATCGAAGCGAACGAGCATAGGCAGCCAGAGTTCCTGGCCTTGAATCCGCATGGGCGTATCCCGGTGATGAAGGATGATGAAACAGGTGTTGTCCTGTTCGAGTCCGCCGCGATCTTGTTATATCTGGCGGAGAAAACCGGCCAATTGCTTTCAAAAGAATCTGTTCAGCGCTGGGAAACAATCAAATGGCTGCAATTTCATTCCTCCAGCGTGGGGCCGATTCTGGGTCAGCGCGTGCATTTTGAGTTGTTCGCCCAGGAGAAAATCCCGGCCGCCATCGAGCGCTACCGCCGTCTGGTGAATGATCTGTTCACCGTGCTGGATACACGCTTGGCAGACCATCCTTATCTGGCAGGACAGGACTATTCCATCGCCGATATTGCGCATTTTGGCTGGACGCATATTGCGCGAACTATCGACTTTGATTTCAGCCACTACTCGCACATGAGTGCCTGGCATGAGCGCGTGGCCCAGCGCCCTGCAGTCCGTAAAGGCATCACACTGCCTGAGCCCGCTACCGGCGCTTGAGGGGAGAACATCATGACGAATGAAACAAGCCTGATTCAAGGCGCATCTTTCCCTACCTTTTCCACTCACCCTGGTTATAGCCGCATGTTTGCACCTGGCCGTCTGACCGTGGGTATCTTTCTGCCTCTGCGTTTTTATCAAGGCGATATGAGTGTGCTGGCCGGGCAGGCTGCGTTGGTAGAGGAGATAGATCACCAGGATTTTGCGGCGGTGTGGGTGCGAGACGTACCGTTGTATGACCCCAGCTTTGGTGATGCGGGGCAGGTGTTCGATCCCTTTACTTACCTGGCTTTTCTGGCTGCTCGCACCAAGCGGGTGGCCTTGGCCACGGGCAGCACGATTTTCTCCCTGCGTCACCCGATCGATCTGGCCAAATCCGCCTTCACCATTGATCAGTTGTCGGGCGGACGGCTGGTGCTGGGCATTGCTTCCGGGGATAGGCCTATAGAATTTCCCGCCTATGGTGTGGAGCGAGCCGAACGGGCAGAGCGTTTTGCACACGCTGTCAGCTATTTCCGTCAGTTGATGCAAGGGGGGCAATTGAATATCGACTCTCCGCTAGGCCGCTTCAATACGGCAGAGCTGCTGCCCAAGCCCGTGCACGGTTCGATCCCCTTGATTGTCACCGGCTCCTCGGGGCAGTCGCCCGAATGGATCGCAGAACATGCCGATGGTTGGCTGACCTATCCGGAAGCCACACATACACCGCTGGGTCCGCAAAAGCTGGCTGCCAAAATTCAGGCCTGGCGTGCCCGGATTCCAGATGGCGGTTTTCGCCCACACATGACCAACGAGTGGCTGGATTTGGTGGATGATCCTGATTATCCACGCACACCCTTGCAAGGTGGTTTTACACTGCGTACCGGGCGCAAGGGGCTGATCACCTTGTTGGAGGAATGGCAGGCAGTGGGTGTGAATCACGCCGCTTTGGGTATTCAGTTTGCGCAGCGACCGGCGGCTGAAATTATCCAGGAGCTGGCTGAGTATGTACTGCCGCATTTTGCCTCTCATCAGGAGCAGCCTGCTCTTGCAACAGCATGGTAGCAACAGTGGAATACAAGTATGAATAGCAGTGCAGAACAGCTAGTAGTCGATGGCATTCAGATCCGGGATCTGCAGCCACAGGACCGGGCCGCCTGGGAGTCTCTGTACAGACAATACGCCGAGTTTTACAAAGAGCCCATGAATGAAGAGATCCTGGCTCGTACCTGGGGCTGGCTGCTCGATGCGCAGCATCCTTTGCAGGGCAAGGTGGTAGCTACGGCGAAGGGTGCGCTGTTGGGCCTGGCGCATTACCGTCCTTTCCCGGAGCCCTTGCTGGGCAAGGAGGCTGGTTTTCTGGATGACTTGTTTGTGTTGCCGGAACAGCGAGGCGGCGGGCTGGGCCGCCGTTTGATTGAGGCAGTCGCCCAGGCAGGTAAGGAGCAAGGCTGGCCGTTCCTGCGCTGGATTACGGCGCAGGACAATGCGCAGGCGCGAAGGCTATACGATGGTCTGGCTCAGGCAACAGCGTGGGTGACGTATGACTTGAGTTTGGGGACGGCTTGCTGACTTAATGTCCGTAATCCCAGTCCTTATGTGTTCTTGGGACTGGGATTACGGACATGGGTACGCTTGATTGCATTGTTGTCCGTCGTTGCTCGCTCCTGAAATTACTCATGAGCAGTGACGACGGGTGATCCAAATGGAGGGAAGGCGTACCGAAAGCCTTCCCTTTTTATCTACAAACCTCGCGTTTGGTCCTTGCCTCCAGCAACATCAAAGCAAGCAACACCACACTGCTCATCCCCAGCCCAAACACCACCAGCGGCCACGCAGTGTCCCCATCCAGCAAGGTCACTGCCAAGGTGCCGATCACGCTAACGATCAGGCTTTCCACGCAGAAGTAGATTGCCACGGCGGAACCGGCCACGTCGTTGAACTGGGCCAAGGCGCCATTGGCGGTGACGGATACGGTCATCACAATGCCAATGGCGGCCAGCCACATGGGCAGGATAAAGCTGGCAAAGGAGGGCTCCAGCAAGCGCTGTCCTGTTGCCAGCAACAGGGCGGCAAGGGCAATCAGCCCCATGCCGCGTTTCAGGCTTCCGGCGGTGCCCCAACGAGCCACAAAGCTTTTGGACAGGCGGGTGGTGGCAATCATCACCAGGGCAACGCTGGCAAAGGCCAGGCTGAAGCTCATTTCTGAATAAGCTGCTTGTCCGATCAGGACTCGTGGCGCGGTCGAGAAGTAGACAAAAAATGTCCCCATTCCGGTGGAGAAGCCCAGGGTATAGACCCAGAACGCCGGGCTTTTGAAGACGGCCAGTGCGGACTGTTGTGAATGTATTGGCTTGGCAGGCCGGGTTTCCTGCCAACGCAACAGCGCATGGATCCAGGCCAGCAGCCCCATTCCGGCCAAGCTCAGGAAGATGGCTTGCCAGCCGCCCGCACGGGCAATCAGAGCACCTGCAATCGGCCCCAAGGCGGGTACGAAAGCCAGGATGGAGCTGAACAGGCTGTAGATCACCACGCCCTCGGGGCGATCGGCATACACATCGCGCACCGTGGCAAACAAGGCCACGAGGGTGGCCGAGGCCCCCAGGGCTTGCAACACCCGAAAACCGACAAAAGCCCAGGCGGAACTGGACAAGGCAGCGGCGGTTGAAGCCAGCACGAACAGGGCGGCGCCTGTCAGCAAAACAGGTCGTCGGCCTATCCGGTCTGACAGGGGGCCAAAGAGCAGTTGCCCTGCACCTAATAGCAGCATGTACAGGCTAAGGGTCAGCTGGATGACGGCTGGAGTCGTGCCCAGAAGCTCCGGCATGGCCGGGACGACGGGCAGGTAAATATCCATCCCCAGGGAAGCGAGGATGTCGAAGGGCGCCATCAGCAGCAGGGCGGCTGGCAGCGTATAAGCCCAGGAAGAGCGTGAGGAAGACATAACAAAATTACCACTCGAAAAAGAGATCGGGCGGCGTCTGTTTGTTATCAATCAGCGGGATTGGAAGTACAGAACGCCGCAACAAGACCAGAGCTTGTTGCGGCTTACTCAGTTGCTGACTCAGTGCTCGTCATGCAGACGGCTCCTCACATAAATAACTTGAAGGTGTGTCGCGGGGGAAACGTTATGGCTGTGTTTGGTCCAGTCCAAAGGGATGGGGCGCGATATCTGACCATTATAGGGGGAGGCTTTTACGGCCTTGAAGCTTCAGTCCGTGATGGCTGTTGGTTTTTTGCCCTGCAAAGTTTTGGCAAGACGCGACACCGCCTCGCTGGAGTTGCCGGTCTTGTTCTTCTTCACCCGGACGGCGGCAGCTTTCAGCAAGCGCTGGAATGTCGGGCATTGCGTATGGTTGGCGGCGGGGCAGTGGGCAGCGTGGCGCAAGCCTTCGCTCATGGCTTTCAGGCGCTTGATAGTGGCATCCAGTTGATCGGCCTTGGACAGCAGCAATTGCCTGTCTACCTGCGGAGCCCCATCGGGAGGCAGCATGGCCCGTATTTCTTCCAGCGACAAACCGCCCGCCTGCCCCAGGGCAATCAAGGCCAGTTGATCCAGCACTTGTGGCGTAAAACGACGCCGTTCCCCGGGAGCGCTGATCGCGCTGATCAGGCCTTCCTTCTCGTAATAGCGCACGGTGGAGGAGGGTAAGCCGGTCTGTTTGGCGACTGCTGAAATATCCATCTTGCACCTATTGACTTGAAGTTGACTTCAACTTCTATGATCACTCAAAACGATGTGCTTATCAACGGAAAGGATTGCCAATGTTATCGATCAATGAGTGGGTGCAGGTGATTCTGATCGGGGTCGGAGCCACCATCTTCATGGATATCTGGGGCCTGATTCAAAGGGCGATGGGCGTTGCCACGCTGAACTACGCCATGGTAGGCCGCTGGGCTGGACATTTGCTGCGTGGTCAGATCGCGCACAGCAATATCGGCAAGGCTGAACCGATTGCGGGGGAGTCTGCCCTGGGCTGGTTCATTCACTATGCCGTGGGCATTGTTTTCGCCTTTTTGCTGGTCGCGGTCTATGGCACCGCATGGCTGCAAGATCCCCGCTGGCTGCCCGCCGTCATGGTGGGCACGGTGACGGTCGTGATGCCCTTTTTTGTCATGCAGCCCGCCATGGGGGCCGGAGTGGCTGCATCGCGTACCCCTACGCCTTGGATCAACCGGTTGCGCAGCGTGCTGACACACGCGGTTTTTGGTTTGGGGATGTACCTTGCGGCCTTGCTGATCCAGCAAGTGGCCTAAGGCGCTGTAATTTGTTGGACATCTGTCATGAGTAGCCTGAAAACCACTGGAACCATCCCGTCTGCCGTCTATCTGCTTGCCCTGAGCCTGTTTGCCATGGGCAGTGCCGAGTTTCTGATGGGCGGCATCCTGCCCATGATTGCGGAGGATCTGCGCATTTCCTTGCCTACCGCAGGCACCTTGATTTCAGCCTTTGCGGTGGGGGCGCTGATTGGTGGCCCGCCTTTTGCGATCCTGGCCTTGTGCTGGCCTAGCCGCAGTGCCTTGTTCATCAGTCAGCTGGCTTTCATTGCGGCTACGGTGGTCAGTTTGCTGGCACAGGGCTACTGGGCCATTTTGCTGGCGCGCTTTGGCATGGGTCTGGCCTATGCCTGTTTCTGGTCCGTGGCAGCGGCCACGGCTGTGCAGTTGTCACCACCGGATCGCCGCGCCAAAGCCCTGTCCATTGTGGTCAGCGGTTTGACGGTGGCTATGGTGCTGGGTGGCCCGGCGGGTACGTACATCAGTGAGGCGACAGGCTGGCGAGGCGGTTTCTGGGCGGTGATTGCCGTCACCGTGATTTCTGCAGTCGCCGTCCTGCTGGCCTTGCCCAAGCATACTGCCCGTGATGCAAAAGAGCCAGATCTGGTCACTGAATTGTGTGCCATGAAGCGTCCCGTCCTGTGGGTGGCCTATGCCACCACCATGTTCACCACGGCCGCGTACATGGGCACCTTCGGCTATATCGCCGCCTTGCTGATGGAAGTCAGTGGCTTGAGTGCGGAATGGCTGCCGGCGGTCCTGATCCTGTTCGGTGTCGGTGCCTTCATCGGTTTGACGATAGGTGGCCGTACCGCTGATGCTCAGCCGCGTGGAACCTTGGTCGCGGGGATTATTGGCCTGATTATCAGCTCGGCCATCATCGCCTTGTTTGCTGCGTCGGTGTGGGCAACGGTTGCCATGGTGTTCATGCTGGGCCTGGCAGGTTTTCTGTTGAACCCGGCAGTGTGGGGGCGCGTGTATGTGCTGGCACCGGATGCACCCATGCTGGCAGGGGCTACCAACGCCTCCGCTTTTCAGGCTGGTTTGACCTTGGCTCCTTTGCTGGCCGGTATTCCGATCAGTCTGGGCTATGGCGTGGCCTCGGTTGCCTGGGTGGGTGTCATCATCGCGGTGGTTTCCTTGCTGTTGGCGGGGCTGGATGCACGTTTAAGCCGTACGGCGGCTCATTCCAGGTAGAAGATTGGCCCGGCCCTCTGCCGGGACCTTGTTTGCTTGCCTGATTATTGCCTTCGATCGCCGCGACACCATGGCGATCTGGCACGGGCGTCTCGCCCTTACCTTATGGAGTCTTCATTCATGCTCAAGACACTTGATAACGACAATTTTGATGCTGAGCTGGGCCAGGCCTCCCATTTGTATGCCGTGCGTTTCTGGGCGCAGTGGTGTGGGCCGTGCCGGGTGATGGCACCCATTTTCAATGCTTTGGCTGACGATATGCAGGGCCGCGCCCAGTTTGGCGAGGTGGACCTGGACAAGTCGCCTGATCTGGCCCTGCGCTATGGTGTCCAGAGCATTCCGACCGTGTTGTTGTTCAAGAATGGCATGGTTATTGACCGTCTGGTGGGGGCGGTTCCCAAACAGAATTTGCTGAACTTCGTCAGTCAGCATAGCGCTTGAGCCACTAGGGTCTGTCGCTTTGCTGGCAATGGGGTGTCGGTAGGGTGGCAGACCTGGCTCGCCGGGTGCAAGACAGCTTTGGGCGGTCGTTTTACCTGTATAAACAGGTGGAGCAGACTGCCGTTTTTCATAATCGCGTTTTTTTGAGGTGTCAGATGACTGCCATTTCTACAGCGGCTTTTCTTGATTCTTACTTTGCCCGTATCGGCTATCAGGGGCCGGTGGAACCGAGCCTGGAAGTGTTGCAACAGCTGCATGTGCTGCACCCGCAAGCGATCCCGTTTGAGAACATTGCGCCTTACCGGGGAGACAGTGTGCCTCTGGATCTGGAGGCCATTGTGGACAAGCTGATTCAGCGTCAACGAGGCGGTTATTGCTTTGAGCACAACACGCTGTTTCTGGCGGTTTTGCAGCAGATGGGTTTTAACGTTACGCCCTTGATTGCCCGTGTGCGCTGGCAAGTCCCCGCCGAGGTGGAAACCGGCCTGACGCATATGTTGCTGCGAGTCGAGATTGAAGGCCGTAGCTGGTTTGCGGATGTGGCTTTTGGCTCCACCACGCAAACGGCACCTTTGGAGTTTGTGCTGGATACGCCGCAAACAACGCCACACGGCATATATCGGATTACGCGGGCCGGAGAAGTGCTGAGCTTGCAGTTCCAAACCCGTAGCGGCTGGCAGACGGTGTATCAGTACGGCTTGGCTCCGGCTTCGCAGATCGATTTTGAAATCGGTAATTGGTACACCTCGACCTATCCGCAGTCGGTGTTCTTGAACAGCCTGCTGATCAGCCGCACCCAGCCCGGTATACGCGAGCTAATGGTCAATGACACGTATACGCAGCGGAACAATGCGGGCCTGTCGCAACGGCATCAATACAAGGACGCGGCCGCCTGGGCTGAATGCCTGCAGACTCGCTTGGGCCTGACATTAAGCCGCGAAGAAGCCCAGGAGCTGTTCTTGTGTGTGAGTCAGTCCCAGGATGCCGCTTTCGAGCTGACCGGAGGGTGATGGCTGGGGTTAGGCCTGTTGTTTGGGCAAGGCCAGCCATTCCTGAGCGGTAATGCGGCTGATGTGTTCAGTCCGGTAGTCCTGCAGGAACTGGTTGTACTTGTTTTCTTCGGTGTGATGATGGCGAAAGCCACACTTGGTTTGCGCAATTTGCGATTGGGCATTGTTGGCAAAGTAGCCGCACCACAGGGCCTTCAGCTTCAGCGTTTCAAAAGCGTGTCGCATCACTTCGCGCACGGCCTCGGGAATCAAGCCCTGCCCCCAGTAAGGGACGCCAATCCAATAGGCAATTTCGCCTTCTTCTTCACTGATCTCGAAGTTGCTGTTCTTGCCGATCAGGATGCCAACGCAACCGACAGCTCGGCCATTGTCCTTGTGCTCGACGGCATACACTTCGGGCATATTGAAAACTGTGCGGATAATTTCAGCACTTTCCTCAACGCTGGTATGAACCGGCCAACCGGCAATCGGGCCGACTCGGTCGTCCTTGGCGTATTCGTATAAATCCTCGGCGTCGCTGTCCTGCCAGGGGCGTAAAATCAGCCTTTCTGTTTGAAGTTTCATTTTCTTTACTCACTAATTAAGCAGAAAACAGAATAGAACCTGGCGGCTTCAGGGAACAGAGCAGGAACTTGGCAGTTTCGGTACTTTTAGAAAGTATTGCGGATTGCCGGGCCGTAAAGGAAAGACGAATACCATGCATCAGATTCCACAATTATTCAGCGCCAAAGACAGCTGGCTGACAGGCGAGACAACGCTGGCGGAAGGCGTGGGAATACCTTTGTCTTTTGGTCATACCTATATGACCTTGATGATCTGCCTGTCGGGCCGCGCTCTGGTCAGCCTGAACTTCAAGGATCAGCTTGTACGTCCTCATGATGTGCTGGTGCTGGCGGAGGATACGATTGCGCTGCTGAAACGGCGTTCGCGCAGTTTCAAGGTGTTTTTCCTGTTGATGCCCAAGAACCTGGCCTCAGAAGTGGCGTATCAGTTGCCTAACCCCTTGTTTGTATTCCTGCATGACAATCCGCTGTGTGTGTGCTCCCGCGGAAAGAGCGGGCTTTGCTGGCTGCCTGGCTGGTGCAGCTGCGCGAGATTGTGCAGACTTGCACCTTGTATCAGGACATCATGCTGCGCAATCAGCTGCAGAATTTCTTTCTGCGCACTGCCGAGCAGATTCCGCCTGAATACCAGGGTAGTCAGCAGTTCAGCCGCAAGGAAATGATCAGTTGGCGGTTTTGGGAGCTGGTTGGCCAGCATTGTCGGGAGCATAGGGAGGTGAAGTTTTATGCCGATGCGCTCAACATCACCCCGTTTTATCTATCCCAGCTGAGTAAAGAGTTTTTCAACGACAGTCCCAAGGCCTTGATCGACAGGCAGGTGGTGTTGGAGATCAAGGCACTGCTTTCCTACAGCCAGCTGGCGATCGGGCAGATTGCCGATCAGCTGAATTTTGAGGATCCCTCTTATCTGTGCCGGTACTTCAAGCGCCACACAGGCTTGTCGTTGACCCGCTATCGCCAGCATGAGCAGGCTCGTTCCGGTGTGGTTGGCAAGTGATCAGCTCAAGGGTTGGTCGTGCCAGGTCAATGCGACAAGAAAATGGCGACGGTGTATGGCTCAGGAGGCCAGAAGCCTGTGCGCCTGATCGATGCGTTTGTGGGTCAAACTCTAGGCAGAGCAGATTTACGGCCTACATCTTGCCGGTGAATTTATAGCGATCCCCCGGATGCCACAGCCTGGCGTGAGTCGTGAACTGATCGCTGGAAAAAGTGCGGCGGTCCATCACCAAACAGGGCTGCTGCTCTTTCATGTGCAGGGCCTGTGCGATTCCGGTGGGCGGCACCAGCACTTCAATGCTGTAAAAGCCGGTCGGCAAGGGAGCAACCCGCACCAGATACTCATTAGGCGTGATCTGGCTCCAGTCCTGCTCCATGTAATCCGGCGCCATTTGCGCATCCACCAGGCGATCCTCGTACTGGATGGGCAAGCCGTTTTCGGCATGAACAATAATGGAATGAAACAGCGCCGCGCCCGGCGCAATGCCATACAGCCGCGCTTGAGCCGGGCTGGCCTGCAGCCGCTCCATGCTCAGCACTTGGCAACTGTGTTGGTGGCCGCGCTCCCGTATGTCTTGCGCGATGCTGCGTATCTCGATCAGGGTGGACTGGAATTTGGGCTGCGCGACGTAGGTGCCCGAGCCTTTGATGCGGATCAGCAGCTCATCATTCGTCAACTCCCGCAGCGCGCGGTTGACCGTCATGCGCGACACGCCAAATTGTTCGCATAAAGCCAGTTCAGTGGGGATCAGATCACCTTCACGCCATTGGCCGGACTGGATTTTCTCCAGCACAAAATTCTTGATTTGCAGGTAGGCGGGCATGCTTGGTTCAGTTGACGAATGGCTCGTCTGGGGGACATCCATTTTTATGCTTTCCTGTAGGACGTGTTCACACTTAAAAGAGTCTTGCGCAGGCCAGATCTGAGGTCGTGCACCAGGCCGCGAGTGATGCCTTCCCATGCTCGCATTCACGAGCTTATGCAAGGCTCTTTTTTATATGTATAGACAACTTGGAAAAATGACTATACATTGGCATGAGCTTACAAGAAAACCGTTGTTTTGTCGGCGCTTGGACCTGCCTTCCGCGTGTGGAAACAGCCTGCCAGATAGAACCAGCGCGTATCCAGAGACACCTCAGATGGAGGACAGCATCATGCCTGATCATCACACTTCGGCGGCCAGCCAAGATCCCCGTTTCGATCCTGCGCGGCAGATTCATGCCCCTACGGGTACACAGCTCAGTTGCAAGAACTGGGTGGCGGAAGCCGCGTACCGGATGATTCAGAACAATCTGGACCCGGCCGTGGCCGAGAATCCCCAGCATCTGGTGGTGTACGGCGGCATCGGGCGTGCGGCCCGGAACTGGGAGTGCTACGACCAGATTCTGGCCAGCCTGCGCAAGCTGGAAGATGACCAGACTTTGCTGATTCAGTCCGGCAAGCCGGTGGGTGTGTTCCGTACGCATAGTGATGCGCCACGTGTGCTGCTGGCCAACTCGAATCTGGTCCCCAAATGGGCCACGTGGGAGAAGTTCCACGAGCTGGATCAGGCCGGTTTGTTCATGTACGGACAGATGACGGCGGGTAGCTGGATCTACATTGGCAGCCAGGGCATTGTGCAAGGCACGTACGAGACTTTTGCCGAAGCAGGTCGTCAGCATTTTGGTGGTTCGCTGGCTGGGCGCTGGATTCTGACTGCTGGCCTGGGTGGCATGGGTGGCGCACAGCCTTTGGCTGCCAGCTTTGCCGGGGCGGTATCGCTGACAATTGAATGCAAGCAAAGCAGTATCGACTTCCGTTTGCAGACCCGTTATCTGGATAAGCAGGCGCGCGATCTGGACCATGCGCTGGAACTGATTGCCCAGCACACGGCCGCCAAGGAGGCTGTGTCGATTGGCTTGCTGGGTAACGCTGCCGACGTACTGCCTGAACTGGTGCGACGTGCCCAAGCTGGTGGTTTGAAACCTGATCTGGTGACGGACCAGACGTCCGCCCACGATCTGCTCAATGGCTATTTGCCTTCGGGTTGGACGGTGGAGCAGTGGCAGGCGGCGCAGAAAGACCCGGCGCAACACATCCGTATTCAGCAAGCCGCTGCTAAGTCCTGCGCCGTTCATGTACAGGCCATGCTGGATTTTCAGAAAATGGGTATTCCGGTTGTGGACTACGGCAATAACATTCGCCAAGTTGCGTTTGATGAAGGCGTGGCCAATGCCTTCGATTTTCCCGGTTTTGTACCTGCCTATATTCGCCCCTTGTTTTGCGAGGGCAAAGGCCCGTTCCGTTGGGTGGCCTTGTCGGGCGACCCGGAAGATATTTACAAAACCGATCAAAAAATCAAAGAGCTGTTCCCCGACAATCAGCACGTCCATCGCTGGCTGGACATGGCGCAGGAACGCATTGCTTTCCAGGGCTTGCCTTCACGAATTTGCTGGCTGGGGCTGGGCGAGCGTCACCGCGCCGGTCTGGCCTTTAACGAAATGGTGCGCAAAGGCGAGCTGAAAGCGCCCATTGTGATTGGCCGCGACCACTTGGATACAGGCTCGGTGGCCAGCCCCAACCGCGAAACTGAAAGCATGCGTGATGGCACGGATGCCGTGTCGGACTGGCCTTTGTTGAATGCCTTGTTGAACACCGCAGGCGGGGCGAGCTGGGTCTCGCTGCACCACGGGGGCGGAGTAGGCATGGGTTACAGCCAGCACGCAGGCATGGTGATTGTGGCTGACGGTAGCGAGCAGGCCGCGGCCCGTCTGGAGCGGGTCTTGATTAACGATTGCGCCAGTGGTGTGATGCGTCATGCGGATGCCGGCTACGAGCTGGCGATTCAAACAGCCAAGAATTTCGGGCTGACACTGCCCATGATCAAGTAAGAAAAACAGGACAGATAAATGAGCAAGAGTATCGAGCTTTCTCCCGGCGCACTGACTTTGGCACAGCTACGCCAAATCTGGCAGGAACCGACTGTTCTGACTCTGCCACCAGAGGCGATCGGGGACATGGATGCGTCCTCGGCCATTGTGGCCAAGATCATCAGCGAAGGTAATCCGGCTTATGGCATCAATACCGGCTTTGGCAAGCTGGCCCAGCAACGCATTCCCGACCACGATCTGGAGCAACTGCAAAAGAACCTGATTCTGTCGCACTCCGTGGGGGTGGGCGAGCCGGTGTCCGATGCGGTGGCCCGCTTGATCATGGCCATGAAAATTGCCAGTTTGGCGCGTGGCTTTTCGGGCATACGCTCGCATGTGGTTACGACCTTGCTGGATATTCTGAATGCGGGCGTGGTGCCTTTCATTCCGTCCAAGGGGTCCGTGGGCGCATCGGGTGATCTGGCGCCCTTGTCGCACATGACCTTGACGTTGATCGGGGAAGGACAGGCCAAGTGGCAGGGCGAATGGATGCCAGCCCAGCAGGCTTTGGCCAAGGCGGGTATCACTCCCATTGTGCTGGCTGCCAAGGAAGGGCTGGCGCTGATCAATGGTACGCAAGTGTCTACAGCCCTGGCCTTGAATGGCCTGTTCCGCACCCAGACCTTGTTCCGCAATGCGATTCTGGCCGGCGCCTTGAGTGTGGACGCCGCCAAAGGCAGTGATGCGCCTTTTGATGCGCGCATCCATGAGGTCCGTGGCCAGCCGGGGCAAATTTATGCGGCTCGCCTGTATCGGGAGCTGCTGGCTGGCAGCCAGATTCGTCAGTCGCATCGCGACAATGACAACAAGGTGCAGGACCCCTACAGCTTGCGCTGTCAGCCCCAGGTCATGGGTGCGATTCAGGATCTGATCACACAGAACGAACGCAGCCTGCTGACGGAAGCCAATGCTGTCACGGATAACCCGCTGGTGTTTCCCGGCAAGAATGGCGAGCCGGATCAGGTGATTTCCGGAGGCAACTTCCACGCCGAACCGGTGGCGTTTGCTGCCGATAGCTTGGCTCTGGCGATTGCTGAAATTGGTGCCTTGGCAGAGCGTCGAGTCGCTTTGTTGATTGATGCCAGCATCTCTGGCTTGCCACCGTTCCTGGTGCCTTCCGCGGGTTTGAATTCGGGCTTCATGATTGCCCATGTGACTGCGGCGGCTCTGGCTTCGGAAAACAAGTCACTGGCACATCCTGCCAGTGTGGATAGCCTGCCTACTTCGGCTAATCAGGAAGACCACGTCAGCATGGCAACCTTTGCGGCGCGCCGTCTGGAAGACATGGCACAGAACACGGCTGCGATTGTGGCGATTGAATTGCTGTGCGCGGCACAGGGCATTGATTTCCATGCACCTTTGCTGACTTCCGAGCGCTTGAAGAAGGTGCAGGATGCGATTCGTCAGGCCGTTCCTTTCTACGACCAGGACCGTTATCTGGCTCCCGATATCGAGGCCTTGAAAGCCTTGGTACTGGACGAAAGCTTGGCAGCAACGGCGGCTGATCTGTTTTAGTGTTCATGAAGTCCTGCTGATTGTTTTTGTCTCCACGAACTTGTCCCTGGCATGGGTCCCCACGCCAGGGATTTTTTTTGTGTATCCATACGGGGCACTGAACGGGTCAGACAGCTTGGCTTCATTTTCTATGGTGTACAGAGCACCATGAAGAAAATGGGTAGGAGGCTTTTTGGCCTAGGCGTTTTTCATCAGACTTTGCAGCGCTTTTTTATAAGCCGTAAAGGCCGCTTCTTCCTGAGGATGATGGCCGTCTGTCACACAGGCTTTACCGCTGACGAATACATCACGAATCGGGTTGGCGTGGGCGCGTTCGGCAAAGACCAGCGCCGACAGCCAATGCTGCTTATCCAGACCCGCCAGACTGGGGTGGTCCAGATCAATCACCATTAAATCTGCCTGATGACCGGGGCTTAGTTGCCCACTGGCTCGTCCGGAAGCTTGTGCACCACCGCGTGCGCAGCTGTCAAACAAGTAGTCCGCCACGAAAGGTTGTTGGGACGAAGTCAGCACATTGCGTTGCTGGCTGATCAATCGTTGACCATATTCCAGCAAGCGCAGTTCGGCGCGCCAGTCTACGCAGATGTGGCTGTCCGAACCTATGCCCATACGCCCTTGCTCAGCCAGAAAGGCGGCGGCAGGGAACAGGCCATCACCCAGATTCGCCTCGGTGCTTGGACACAAACCTGCTACGGCACCGCTGCGGGCAATTTGTTGGCGCTCCTGCTCGTCAATATGAGTGGCGTGGACCAGGCACCAGCGTTCGTCCACATTGAAGTTGTCATACAGATAGGCCACCGGACTGCTGCCTTTGATGTCCCGGCAGGCCAGCACTTCGGCTGTCTGTTCGGCAATGTGGATGTGAATCGGGTGGCGTGAGGGCAGGCTGTGCAGGCCGTCGATCAAGGTACTGATAGAACCAACGTTGGCAGCGCGCAGGGAGTGGGGTGCAACTCCGTAACGCCGGTCAGCACTCAAGGGGTGGCTGTTGTGCAGGGACTCCAGCAGGTACAGCAACTGCGTAGGGCTATTCAAAAAGCGCTGTTGATCCTG
Source organism: Alcaligenes phenolicus (assembly GCF_032063905.1). Taxonomy (NCBI): domain Bacteria; kingdom Pseudomonadati; phylum Pseudomonadota; class Betaproteobacteria; order Burkholderiales; family Alcaligenaceae; genus Alcaligenes; species Alcaligenes phenolicus. Next base: position 490,641 of record NZ_DAMBOE010000003.1, on the reverse strand, counting down.
ACGCGGTGCCTTGCTGCCGAAATCACTGTACTGGTACAGCACGGGCAGCATGGTAATGGCCAGACCGCTGGCGCTGGCCGCTTCCATGACGCCTTGGGCCAGCAGGCCTATGGGCGCGTAATTCTGGCCGTCGCGCTGGTGATGCAGGTAATGGAACTCGCACACGCTGGTGTAGCCCGCTTTCAGCATCTGTATATAGAGCCATTGGGCAATGGCCTGCATGTGCTCGGGCTCCAGACGGGCAGCGAAACGGTACATCAGGTCGCGCCAGCTCCAGAAGCTGTCCTGGCCTTGCCCCCGGAATTCAGTCAGCCCAGCCATGGCACTTTGAAAAGCATGTGAATGCAGATTGGGCATGCCCGGCAGTACGGCACCTTGCGCTGTGTGAACGGAACCCGCTGCGTCTATATCCTGCTGACTGGCTTCGGGCAGAACGTCTGTCAGTGTGCCGTCCTGGTCCCAGCGCAGCAGTACATTCGCTTGCCACTGGCCGTCCAGATAGGCCCAAGGGGCCCAGAGCGCTTCATGTTTTCGGGGGATGCTCATGATCATTCCTTGCGCAGGTCACGGCTGATTTTGCCTTGGTGTACGACCAGGGCGCAGCGTGGCAGGCCCAGCCAGTAGACCAGTTCGGGCAGGGAGTCTATGTCCCAGGCGACAAAGTCGGCGCGGGACCCGATGCTCAGTTCACCACGGATGTCAGGGGCGCCCAAGGCCTGAGCGGCATGGCGAGTGACGCCTGCCAGGGCTTCGGGAACAGTCAGTCTGAAAAGCGTGCTGCTCATGTTCAGCATCAGTAATAGGGATGCACAGGGGGAGGTGCCAGGGTTGCTGTCAGTGGACAGGGCCATCGGTACGCCGTGTTTGCGCAGCAGTTCAATCGGGGGTAACTGGGTTTCGCGCAGAAAGTAGTAGGCTCCGGGCAGCAGCACGGCCACGGTTCCGGCTTTTTTCATGGCGATGACGCCTGCTTCATCCAGGTATTCCAGATGGTCGGTGGACAGGGCCTGGTAGCGGGTCGCCATTTCTGTGCCGCCCAGATTGGAGAGCTGCTCGGCGTGCATTTTGACGGGCAAGCCCAGCGCTTGGGCCGCTTTCAGAACGCGTTCGGACTGCTTTAGGTCGAAGGCAATACGCTCGCAAAAGACGTCAACCGCGTCGATCAGTCCTTCTTGTGCCAGAGTGGGCAGCATTTGATCGCAGACCAAATCCAGATAGGCATCGGTTTGCCCGGCAAATTCAGGGGGCAGGGCATGGGCACCTAAAAAGGTGCTGCGCACCGTGACCGGACGCAACTCACCCAGACGGCGGGCGACGCGCAGCATTTTGCGTTCACTGTCCAGATTCAGGCCGTAGCCGGATTTGATTTCAATCGCGGTGACGCCTTCGTCCAGCAAGGCATCCAGACGGCGCAGGGCTTGGGCCAGCAATTCGTCCTCGCTCAGGGAGCGGGTGGCTTTGACGGAGGACACAATGCCGCCACCCTGACGGGCTATTTCTTCATAAGAGGCCCCGGCCAGCCGCAGGGCAAATTCCTGGGCGCGGTTGTCGCCGTAAACAAGATGGGTGTGACAGTCGATCAGGCCGGGGGTCACCCAGCGATTTCCCAGCTTGTGTTCGTGGGCGGGGTGTTGCCACTGCGCGGGCAGGTCATGACGTGGGCCCATCCAGGCGATACGGTCCGCCTGTACGACCAGGCATGCATCTTCGATGACGTACTCGGGGTCGGCGGTGGGGGCCAGGCGTAAATCGGTCCAAAGTGTGTAGCTCATCATTTCATTCCGTGGGAGCGATATAGGCGTAGACCAGCGGGGCATCAGCATGGTCGGCCTGCAGTTGCAGGGACAAGGGGGCGGGTGTGCTGCCTGTCAGGGCTTGCCCGGCGCCCAGGGTCCAGCTGTGTGTGTCGGCCTGGAGTTGATAGCCGCCTTGCGGTGCGTACAGAAAATGCGTACCAGCGGCCAATTTCATGGAGTCGTTCCGTCCTTGCCATGCGTGCAAGCTGCCTTGGGCTCGGCCCCGGCGCAGCATCAGGTTCAAGTCCTGTGTCGGACCGAGTGGTAACAAACAGGCCATCTTGTCCTCGCCAGCGAAGGCGTAGGGCTGGAATGGATGCAGCACATGGATATCTTGCTCGTGAATCAGCTGCATGTTGTCGCCCTCGATCAACATGATGTGTCGGTCTATGCCGGGAAAGCGGGAAAAATCGCCGGAGGTCTGGACCTGGGCCAGGCTGATGCGCCAGTCAAAGTGCTCATAGTCGGAATGTTCGGGATGGCAAAGCACCTCGCGCGTGGTGCCGCCACCGTTTTTCCAGGGCTGCGCGGGCAGGATGCTGATGTTTAGCAGGCGAAGCAAAGTGGCAGGGTGGGGCTGGCTCATGGTGGCATGGCTCCGGGCGGATTTTTAATTGTATATACAATAGCTGAGTATAGACAAAGCGCGACGATCGTCTTGAAGGGCAGGCTGTTTTTTCAGGGTAAATCCCGAGCACAAACCCTTGAGCTACTTGCGCTGAAAGCCGCTTGGTGGCAAGGTATACGCTAATAAACCCGAGTCATAATTCATTCAAAGGTGCAGGATGCCTGGTTTTTTCGGCATCCTGCGTTATTTATTGCAAGCTAGAAAGTTTGCATATGAAGTATTTAATCGTTCTTCTTCAGGACTTCCCCGAATCATGGATACCCTCTCGCAGTCTTTTACCTTTTCCCAACGTGCCCAGAAACTGAGTGGCTCCGCAATTCGTGAAATTCTCAAGGTCACTGCGCGTCCCGAGATTATTTCCTTTGCGGGCGGTCTGCCCACTCCAGTCGGCTTTCCTGTCGAGGAAATGCAAAGCGCGTTCAACAAGGTACTGAGCGAGCAGGGCCGTGTGGCGCTGCAATACACCACGACGGAAGGCTATCTGCCGCTGCGCCAATGGCTGGCAGAGCAAATGAGCGCCGAAGGCGCCCCTGTGGACGCCGACGAAATCCTGCTGGTGAACGGTTCGCAGCAAGCCCTGGACATGCTGGGCAAGCTGTTCATTGATGAAGGCAGCAAGGTGCTGGTGGAGTCGCCTACTTACCTGGGCGCTTTGCAGGCTCTGTCTGTGTACGATCCTTCGTTCGTGGCTATTCCTACCGATGGCCAGGGCATGATCCCCGAGTACGTGTCGGCTCCCGAAGCCATGGGTGCCCGTCTGCTGTACGCGTTGCCCAACTTCCAGAACCCCACCGGCCTGCGCCTGCCTCTGGAACGCCGCCAGGACCTGGTAGAGCGATGTGCGGCTGCGCATATCCCGATCGTCGAGGACGATCCCTACGGTGAACTGCGTTACGCCGGCGAGCGTCTGCCCAGCCTGCTGTCCCTGGGCCGCAAAGCCGGTGCTACCGTGATACGCCTGGGCACCTTCTCCAAAGTGCTGGCTCCTGGCCTGCGCCTGGGCTACATCGTGGCTCCAGCCAAGATCATCGACAAACTGGTGCAGATCAAGCAGGCCACGGACTTGCATACCTCCACACTGACGCAGATGGCTGTTTACGAAGCCGTCCATAACGGTTTCCTGGAAAAGCACCTGCCCAAAGTGCGCGATATTTACCAGAAACAGTGCGCCATCATGCTGGACGCCATGGACAAGAACTTCCCGGACACAGCCCAATGGACCCGTCCTGAAGGCGGCATGTTCATTTGGGTGACCTTGCCCGAGCACGTGGATGCGACGGTCCTGCTGCAAAAAGCCATTGAGAACCTGGTGGCCTTTGTTCCGGGCGAACCTTTCTACGCCGGCAAGGACGTCAAACGCAACACCTTGCGCCTGAGCTTTGCCACCGTGCCCGAGGAAAAAATTCGCGAAGGCATCGCCATCTTGGGTAAACTCATCAAGGAAGCCTGATCGCCGTTTGGCAGGCACGGGACGCAGACTGATGGGTCTGCGTCTTTTCATGCGCTGGCCCGGCCAGCGCTGTGGTTTTCAGCGCCGGCCATTGCGTTTTGCTTGCTCCCAGAGCATGAACAGGTTCCTGGAATCCACCGCATACCCTCTGCCAGAGGGTATGCCTGTTTTCAGTCTATGGCTTGAGGCCTGGATTTAGGTTTTACCTCTATGACATCTCCATCCGCTTCGGAATCTTCCCCGCGTCCCGATCTGTCCGATATGCGTCCCAACAATGACTGGGTGGCCCGCTATTTGCCAGCGTCCTGGGGGCCGTATGCCCGTTTGTGTCGGCTGGACCGGCCTGTGGGCACCTGGCTGACCCTCTTGCCCGCTCTGGCCGCTCTGGTGCAGGCAGCGGACGGTATTCCTACCCTGTGGCGTTTGGTGATCTTTTCTCTGGGCGCCTTGTTGATGCGCGGTATTGGCTGCTGCTTTAACGATATGGCGGACCGTAACTTCGACCATCAGGTTGAACGTACCCGTTTCCGGCCCTTGACCAGCGGCCAGATCACCATGCGTCAGGCGGTGATCTTCGTGCTGGCGCAAATGGCCGTGTGTGCCTTGCTGCTGCTGGCTATCAATGAGTACAGCCGTTGGCTGGCCCTGGCCCTGTTCCCGATCGTGATGATTTACCCCCTGTGCAAGCGTTTTACCTACTGGCCGCAAGTGGTTCTGGGTATCTGCTTTAACTGGGGCATGTTGATGGCCTGGTCCGATACGCAGAACATGGTGCCTTTTGGCGCCATCCTGATGTGGGTGGGCGCGATTTTGTGGCAGGTGGGCTACGACTCCATCTATGCCTATATCGACATGGCTGACGATACCAAGCTGGGCCTGCACTCCACGGCTCTGCGTTTCCGCGATGCAGGCAAAACCTGGATCAGCGGTTTTTACATCGCCGCCATGGCCTGCTGGCTGGTGGGCGGTTTTCTGCTGAACGAGCGGATTTTGTATTACGTGGTGATGGCCGTCATCGGCATTCATCTGCTGTGGCAGATGCGGCAGTTTGACGTGCGCTATCCCGAACGAGGCCTGCGCCTTTTCCGTGCCAACATCTGGGTTGGTGTGTTGCTGGTGGTGGCCGCTTTGGCTGGCACGATCAGCTTGGCTTGATCCGTGTTCAAGCAATTTACGTAAAGCTTTAAAGGTTTGAAGAATGGCCTCTCCTCTTGAGTATGTCGCAACGGCGCTATTTGCCATTGCCATCGTCCACACCTTCTCGGTTCCGGTATTTGCCCGCCTGGCCAATAAAGGCGGCAGCCACTCAGGGCTGTGGCACATGTTGTCCGAGGTCGAGGCCGTGTTTGGCGTCTGGGCCTGTGTGCTGGTGGCCTATATGGCTGTTTTTGTGGATTTGCAGTCTGCTATCGAGTATTTGGAAACCCGCAACTTCACCGAACCCATGTTCGTGTTCGCGATCATGGTGGTTGCCGCCAGCCGTCCGATTCTGGAACTGGTGAACAAGACGGTGTCGGTACTGGCGCGTGCCGTGCCCGTGTCTGACAAGATTTCCACCTACTTCATCACTATGTCGGTAGTGCCTCTGGCCGGTTCCCTGATTACCGAGCCTGCTGCCATGACGTTGGCGGCGCTGTTGCTGCACAAAGCCTATTTCCGTCACCAAGGCCATGCCGGTTTCAAGTATTTGACGGTGGGCGTGCTGTTTGTGAACGTCTCCATTGGTGGCGTGTTGACTGCCTATGCAGCCCCCCCAGTCTTGATGGTGGCCAGCACCTTTGGCTGGGACACCGCGTTTATGGCGACGCATTTTGGTTGGCGTGCTGTGATGGCCGTCTTGATCAATGCCACTCTGGTCACCCTGGTTTGCCGTAAAGCCTTGATGGAAATGGGGCAGGGCATGCCTGAAACAAAACAGGCGCAGCGCCCGGTACCCATTACCGTCATGGCCATTCACGTGGCTTTCCTGGTGGCGATTGTGCTGGGCGCGCATCACCCCATTGTGTTCATGGCTCTGCTGATGCTGTTTATTGGCTATGCCCACTCCTACAAGCATTACCAGAACCCTTTGCTGGTGCGTGAAGGCCTGATGGTTGGCTTCTTCCTGGCCGGTCTGGTGGTCCTGGGTGGTCTGCAAAAATGGTGGCTGCAGGATCTGCTGGGCGGCTTGTCGCCCACCGTGCTGTTCTGGGGGGCGACGGCCTTGACGGGAGTAACGGATAACGCGGCGCTGACCTATCTGGGCTCTCTGGTGGAAGGCACCTCGGATATCTGGCGCTATATGCTGGTGGCCGGTGCGGTTACAGGCGGTGGTCTGACCGTGATTGCCAACGCGCCCAACCCCGCTGGCTTCTCCATTCTGAAAGGCAGCTTCCCGGATGGTGCGATCTCGCCTCTGCGTTTGCTGCTCAGTGCCATGGTGCCGACCCTGGTCGCAGCCTGCATGTTCTTGATCTAAACCGGATGGCCGCCAGGGGCGGCCTGTCTGGCCGGGGCGAAGTTCAGTGCGATTGAACGCCAAAAGGGCTAAAATCACGGCAGAAGCGCCCCTGGGAACCCTTTGCGGTTGCTGATTGAGCGGGTCTCCGGCTTGAAATTTGCTGGTTTCGACCCTACTTATTTGTATCTCGAAGTTTGTTTCGGCTTTTTGTTAGGATGAGTCGTGCCTATCTATGCGTATAAATGCAGCTCGTGCCAATACGAAAAAGATGTGCTGCAAAAAATGTCGGACCCCGTTTTGGAGGTTTGTCCAGAATGTAACCAGCCTACCTTTACCAAACAGGTAACGGCGGCCGGATTCCAGCTCAAGGGTACGGGCTGGTATGTAACGGATTTTCGTAACCAGGGTGGCAGCAAGCCCGCGGACAGTGGCGCTACGTCCACACCCGCGCCTGCGACGACACCTTCTTCCTCATCGTCCAGCTAACACCATTTCTTATGCGCCCCTTCAAGCGTTATTTCGTCACTGGCCTGCTCATCTGGGTGCCCTTGGTCATCACCGTCTGGGTGCTGACCTTGCTGATCGAAACGCTGGAGAGCGTCGTGCCGGAGTTTCTGTCTTCGCAGGCCCTGTTCGGCCTGCGGATTCCCGGCTTTAGAATTGTGCTGGTGCTGGCTGTCTTGTTTGGTACGGGTTTGCTGGCGGCCAATTACCTGGGCCGTGCCGTTGTGGATCGTTGGGAATTGCTACTTGGGCGTATTCCTTTGGTGCGTTCCATTTATAATTCCGTCAAACAAGTCAGTGATACGGTGTTGGCACCCGATGGTCAGGCGTTTCGCGAGGCCGTTCTGGTGCAGTATCCCAGGGCTGGTTCCTGGACCATTGCCTTTTTGACCGGCACGCCGGGCGGACAAGTGGCGCAGATACTGGGAGAGGACTTTGTCAGCGTCTACGTGCCCACCACGCCCAACCCGACTTCCGGTTTTTTCCTGATGATGCCTCGGGCGGATGTACACAAGCTCGACATGACAGTGGATGCGGCGCTTAAATACATCGTATCCATGGGAGTGGTCAGCCCTACCGAGCCGATCGCTTTGCCCCCTGTTTCTGACCAGCCGGAGGGTCCCGAAGGGACACCCCCCTTGGCTGGAACCTGAATTTTCCAATTTGCAGTTTTTACTATTTCGGAGTCATCCTAGATGCGTACGTGTTATACCGGCGAGGTTTCCAAAGAATACCTGGGCCAGACGGTCAATTTGTTTGGCTGGGTACATCGTCGCCGCGACCACGGGGGTGTGATTTTCATTGATCTGCGCGACCGTGAGGGTCTGGCGCAGGTTGTCGTCAACCCTGACAACGTGCAGGCCTTTGAAGTGGCCGAACGTATCCGTAATGAGTACTGCCTGCGCATTACCGGCCGCGTTCAGGCTCGTCCTGAAGGCACCGTCAACCCGGACCTGCGTTCGGGCGAGATCGAAATCGTTTGCGACGAAATCGAGATCCTGAACGCTTCGGTCACGCCGGCTTTCCAGCTGGATGATGACAATCTGTCCGAAACCACGCGTCTGACGCACCGTGTGCTGGATTTGCGCCGTCCGCAGATGCAGAACAACCTGATGCTGCGCTACAAAGTCGCCATGCAATCCCGTCGCTACCTGGACGACCTGGGTTTCATTGATATTGAAACCCCCATGTTGACCAAGAGCACCCCTGAAGGCGCTCGCGACTACCTGGTTCCGTCGCGTGTGAACGCAGGTGAATTCTTTGCATTGCCCCAGTCGCCCCAGCTGTTCAAGCAAATGCTGATGGTGTCGGGCTTTGACCGTTACTACCAGATCACCAAGTGCTTCCGCGACGAAGACTTGCGTGCTGACCGCCAGCCTGAGTTTACCCAGATCGACTGCGAAACCTCTTTTCTGAACGAAGAGCAGATTCGCGATATTTTTGAAGGCATGGTCACGCACATTTTCCGCACCGTGCAAAACGTGGAGCTGCCCAAGTTCCCCACCATGAGCTGGACTGAAGCCATGCAGCGCTACGGTTCGGACAAGCCTGACCTGCGCGTCAAGCTGGAGTTCGTGGACGTGGCTGACCTGATGCGTGAAGTGGATTTCAAGGTCTTCTCCGCACCGGCCAACGACCCCTCCTGCCGCGTGGTTGCTCTGCGCATTCCTGGCGGCGGCGCCATGCCGCGTAGCGAAATCGACGCATACACCAAGTTTGTCGGCATCTACGGTGCCAAGGGTCTGGCTTACATCAAGGTCAATGATGTGACCTCGATCCCTGAAGGTCTGCAGTCGCCTATCGTCAAGAACATCAATGTTGAGGTTCTGAAACAGGTGATGGAGCGCACAGGCGCCCAGAACGGCGACCTGATCTTCTTTGGCGCCGACAAGGCCAAGATCGTGAACGATGCGATTGGTGCCCTGCGTATCAAGATCGGTCACAGCGAATTCGGTAAGGCGAACGGTCTGGTTGAAGAAGGTTGGAAACCCCTGTGGGTGGTGGACTTCCCCATGTTCGAATACGACGAGGGCGAAAACCGCTACTTTGCAGCTCACCACCCCTTCACCAGCCCCAAAGACGGCCACGAAGACCTGCTGGAAACAGATCCCGGCAAGGCCTTTGCCAAGGCTTACGACATGGTGCTGAACGGTTGGGAAGTGGGTGGCGGCTCGGTCCGTATCCACCGTGCTGACGTTCAAAGCAAAGTGTTCAATGCCTTGAAGATCGGCCCTGAAGAAGCACAACTGAAGTTCGGCTTCCTGCTGGATGCGCTGCAATACGGCGCACCTCCACACGGTGGTCTGGCTATGGGTCTGGATCGTCTGGTCACCCTGATGGCCGGTGCCGATTCGATCCGTGACGTGATTGCTTTCCCCAAGACACAGCGTGCTCAGTGTCTGCTCACCCAGGCCCCATCGGCTGTGGACGAGCAGCAGCTGCGCGAGTTGCATATTCGTCTGCGGGCTGTTGAAAACAAGTAAGTCAGAACGGGGGACAGCGTGTCAGTGATTCGGGTAGTTAGCTACAACATTCACAAAGGCCGCTCGGCTTCGGGCAAACGGGAGTCTTTGGCGGATCTGCGCCTGGGGCTTTATGGGCTGTCTCCCGACTTGTTGTTCTTGCAGGAAGTGCAGGGGCGCAACCAGCTGCAAGGCAGCCTGGACGCCCAGCACGAATCCCTGGCCGCTGCCTTGCGCATGAATACGGCTTACGGCTGTAACGTGGTTCGCCCACATACGGACCACGGCAATGCCTTGCTGTCGCGCTTTCCCATTCTGCAGTACGAAAACCAGGACATTTCCGACCATCGTATGGAGCAGCGCGGTCTGCTTCATGCCGTCATTGATGTCGATGGTCGTCCGGTGCATTGCATTGTGGTGCACCTGGGATTGTTCAACAGCGGCCGGGTTCGTCAGGTTCAGGCCTTGCTCGATCGCATCAAGCGCATTGTCCCTGCGGACGAGCCCTTGTTGATTGCAGGCGACTTCAACGACTGGAATAACCGCCTGGCACCCATCTTTGTGCAGCAGCTGAATCTGTACGAGGTATTTTCGTTCTCGCCTCGTGGTCAGGCCGATAACCGTTTCCGACTGCGTCAGCCCATCAAATGGCTGCGTACCATGCGCAAAAGCGGGCTGGTCGTGCCGGATCAAGGCATTCAGTTGGGCGTGAACGGTGCCGCACGCATGACGCCACCGCCTCGTACCTTCCCCGCGGCATTTCCCTGGCTACGTCTGGATCGCGTCTACCAGCGTGGTTTTGCAGTGCGTAATGCCCGTGTACTGGTGGGAGACCCCTGGAAACAGTTGTCCGACCATGCCCCCATCCTGACCGAGCTGGAGCTGCCGTAAAGGGGCGTTCAGTGGTTTCTTAACGCATAGGCCTAGCAAGCATGCCGAGTCTGAAGCGCGATCCACTATGGCACGAAGGAAATCAAATCACCTTGCTGCAAAACGGCCAGGAGTTCTTTCCGGCTATTTGCGAAGCTATCGATCAGGCGAAAAAGCGTCTGCATCTGGAAACCTATATCTTCAACCTGGATGACAGCGGTCACAGCGTTCTGGACGCCTTGCGACGAGCCTGTGAGCGGGGTGTACGCGTACGTGTGGTGATTGACGGCTTTGGCAGTGATGTGCATGCCTTGCAGATTGCCGAGCAATTGAAGGCCATGCGGGCCCGCTACCGGATTTATCGCCCCAAACCCCAAGGGTGGCGCGAACCGCGCTTGTCCTTGCGACGTTTGCGCAGACTGCACCGGAAAATGCTGGTGGTCGATGAGCGCATTGGCTTTGTGGGTGGCATCAATATTCTGGACGACTTTGATGAGGTGCCCCTGATCAATGGACAGGGCAGGCCGCGCTTTGATTTTGCTGTACGCTGCGAAGGGCCCATTGTCGACGATATGGTGCGGGCTCAGCAGGCTCTATGGCTGCGCATGGCCTGGCGCAGACGCAAGGATTGGGACAGCTTCACCCAGCGCTTTACCCTGTGGCGTGAATGGCGCAAGCGGCGTCAGGCGCGCAAGAAGGCGGAGCAGGCCGGGCAGGTTTTTGAAGGAGTACGGGCCTGCTTGCTGCTGCGGGACAATGTGCGCCATCGTCAGCAGATTGAGCAGGCGTATCTGCACTTGCTCGGCAAAGCGCAGGAGCAGGTGGTACTGGCCAATGCCTATTTTTTTCCGGGCCGTACCTTGCGTCGCCGTATCGAACAGACGGCGGAACGAGGCGTGCGGGTGCGCTTGTTGCTGCAAGGCCATGCTGAATACTTCCTGCAATATCGGGCCTGTAGATTCATGTACGGGAAGTTGCTGGATCATGGCATCGAGCTGTACGAGTACAAGGCCAGCTATTTACACGCTAAAGTCGCCGTTATCGACGATTACTCCATGGTGGGCTCGTCCAATCTGGACCCGTTCAGTCTGCTGCTGGCGCGCGAGGCTAATGTGCTGATTCAGGATGTGCCTTTCACCCAGGACCTGCAGGCCAAGCTGGAGTACGAGATCGAGCACAATGCAGCGCGAGTCTACCCGGAGCAGTATCAGCGTCTGGGTGTATTCAGCCGGCTGGTCGATTACCTGGCCTATGGTATGTTGCGCCTGGGCGTGCTGCTGACGGGTAAATCGTCCTTGTATTGATGCCTGCCAGGCAATTTGTACGGGTCTTTACCCATACAAGGTGCCGCCAGCCGGGCAGCGCCTTATAAAATACTCTCTATACTTTAAGAGTTTGGTCCCGAAGGACCGAGTTTGCCGTAACCATAATTACTTTTACCCGGAGGGTGGACCACATGAAAACACGTGCAGCTGTTGCCTGGAAAGCGGGCGCTCCGCTAACGATTGAAGAGGTCGATCTGGCAGGTCCCAAAGCGGGCGAAGTGCTGGTCGAAATCAAGGCGACGGGCATTTGCCATACCGATTACTACACCTTGTCCGGTGCTGATCCAGAAGGGTTGTTCCCTGCCATCCTGGGCCATGAAGGCGCAGGCGTGGTACTGGATGTAGGTGCTGGCGTAACCAGCTTGCGCCCTGGCGATCACGTGATCCCTCTGTACACACCCGAGTGCCGCCAGTGCAAATCCTGCCTGTCGCGCAAGACCAACCTGTGTACCGCGATCCGTTCGACTCAGGGCAAGGGCCTGATGCCCGATGGCACTTCGCGTTTCTCCATTGGCGGCAAGCCAGTGCACCACTACATGGGCACATCGACTTTCGCTAACCACATCGTGGTGCCGGAAATTGCCTTGGCCAAGATTCGTAGCGACGCGCCTTTTGACAAGGTGTGCTACATCGGCTGTGGTGTGACCACAGGCTTGGGCGCTGTGCTGTTTACCGCCAAGGTGGAAGCGGGCGCTAACGTGGTGGTGTTCGGTTTGGGCGGTATTGGCCTGAACGTGATCCAGGGCGCCAAGATGGTCGGCGCTGGCAAGATCATCGGAGTGGACATCAACCCCGAGCGCGAAGCCATGGCTCGCCAGTTCGGCATGACCGATTTCGTGAACCCCAATGAGGTTGAAAACGTGGTGGACCACATCATTCAACTGACAGACGGCGGCGCGGATTACTCCTTTGAATGTATCGGCAACACCAAGGTGATGCGTCAGGCACTGGAGTGCTGCCACCGTGGTTGGGGCCAGTCCATCATTATTGGTGTGGCCGAGGCTGGTGCCGAAATCTCCACCCGTCCGTTCCAGCTGGTAACGGGTCGCGAATGGAAGGGCTCGGCCTTTGGTGGCGCTCGTGGCCGTACCGACGTGCCCACGATTGTGGACTGGTACATGGATGGCAAGATCAATATCGACGATCTGATCACCCACACCTTGCCGCTGGAGCGCATCAACGAAGGCTTTGACCTGATGAATGCCGGTAAATCCATCCGTTCGGTGGTGATGTACTGATAGACGTCGCTTGAGAAGGGCGCAGGCAGTCGCCTGCACCCTTTATCCCGGTTCCAGAGTCCGTGGCCGCCCTTGGGCGTGCCACAGGATGTGGGCCGGATCTGCAATTGAGAACACGAGGGGGCTATGACTCAGACACTGGAACTGCTCAACGAACACCGCTGTTTTAATGGTTGGCAGCGCTACTACCAACACGCTTCGCAGACAATTGGCCTGCCCATGCGTTTTTCTGTGTACATGCCGCCGCAACTACAGGCCAGCGCTCAGAAAGGGGCCGCCAGTCTGGCAGAGGCTATCGGGCAAGGCCGTGTGCCTGTGCTGTTTTTCCTGGCAGGGCTGACTTGCACGGAAGAAACCTTCATGATCAAGGCCGGTGCCCAGCGTTACGCTGCCGAGCACGGCATCATGCTGGTCACTCCCGATACCAGCCCGCGTGGTGCTGGCGTGGAAGGCGAAGACGATGGCTGGGATCTGGGAACCGGTGCCGGTTTCTATCTGGATGCCACTGAGCCCGGCTGGAGCAAGAATTACCGCATGGAAAGCTATGTGACCCAGGAGCTGTTTGATCTGGTCACGACCATCCTGCCCGGCGACGCCAGCCGTGTGGGTATTTTTGGTCATTCCATGGGCGGCCACGGTGCCTTGACGCTGGCTCTGCGCCACCCTGGCAAGTACCGCTCCGTGTCGGCCTTTGCACCTATTGCTGCGCCGACCCGCTGCCCTTGGGGCGAAAAGGCCTTTGGTGCCTACCTGGGTCAGGATCGCCAGGCTTGGGAACAACACGACGCCAGTGCCCTGATGGCCAAGACCAGTACGCCGTATCCTGCCGGTATCTTGGTGGACCAGGGCTTGAGTGACGGTTTTCTGGCCGAACAACTGTATCCGGAAGTATTCGAGCAGGCGTGCGAGCAGGCCAAACAGCCTTTGACCCTGCGCCGTCACGACGGCTATGACCACGGCTACTACTTCATCTCGACCTTCATTCAGGACCATCTGAATTTTCACGCCGAGCGACTGTGATCGCTGGATAAACAAGGTCGCACTTTGTTATTTTCAGGTGGGCGTTAAGGCGTTACTCTCAGGCAGCCACGGTTTTTTAGCCTGTTTGTGGCGTCCCGCCCACCGATTTGCCGCAGTTTTCCCTCAAGTAGTGAACTTTTTCTTGCTGCGACGCTCTTATTCCTGTACTCGAAATTTTTAGCACTCCAGACCATCGAGTGCTAAACTCAATGATTGTTGAAATACGTTTTCTGCGGTTTGAGAGCCTTGTTTAGTGCTCTCGCCGGCTGACTTTTGAAGGATTTTCCATGACACAACAAGCGAACGCTTTGGCCCTGGCGTCTGGTAATGAACTCGTCGCCGCCGTGTCTAATCCAGGCGCACTGGGGACGATCGAAGCGTATATTTCTGCTGTTAACCGCCTGCCCATGCTCAGCGCCGAACGCGAAACCGAGCTGGGTCAGCGCCTGCGCGACCAGGATGACCTGGATGCTGCGCGTGAACTGATTTTGTCGCACCTGCGTCTGGTGGTCTCCATTGCCCGCCAGTACCTGGGTTACGGCTTGCCGCATGCCGACCTGATTCAGGAAGGTAACGTGGGCCTGATGAAGGCCGTCAAACGCTTTGACCCTGATCGCGGTGTACGTCTGGTGTCCTTTGCCGTGCACTGGATCAAGGCCGAGATCCACGAATATGTCGTGCGCAACTGGCGCATGGTGAAAGTGGCCACTACCAAGGCCCAGCGCAAACTGTTTTTCAATCTGCGCCGCATGCGTCCGGACGGACAAACGCTGGATACGGCTCAGGTAGACGCGATTGCACGTGAACTCGATGTGCGTCCTCAGGACGTCAGCGAGATGGAAGTGCGTCTGTCCGGTCACGATATGGCCCTGGAAGCCCCGGCCAACGACGACGATGACAATTTCGCGCCTATCTCCTACCTGTCCGATGAAGGACACGAGGAGCCCACACGTGTGCTGGAGCGTCGTGCCCAGGATATGCTGGAAGGCAGCGGCCTGGAAGAAGCGATCGATACGCTGGACGAGCGTTCGCAGCGCATTGTGCGCGCCCGCTGGTTGCAGGACGATGGCGGTGCCACCTTGCACGATCTGGCCGCCGAATTCGGCGTGTCGGCAGAGCGTATCCGTCAGATTGAAGTGGCTGCATTCAAGAAGCTGCGCATCGCCTTGGCGCCTGCGGCTTAAGTCGTTTTAAAGAGTTACAACTTTTCGGGGGAATCCGAAGAACTTAAGCTGATTTTCGCGGACTAAACAATACATTTGCTGATTTTTGCCACCTATGCAATTCGGCATTTGCGCATCCGCTTCGGCTTCTCCTCTTCCCCTCCCTTTTGAAGCGGATGTTTACGGGACACCAGCTAGGTGTCCCTTTTTTTTGCCCTGATTTTTCAGTTTTTTGCTTGCCGGGTCGGGCTGACTCGGCAGGCAAATACAATTAGAAGGTCAAAGCGGCACGTAGCCAGACGGTGCGGCCAGGGTCATTAAAGCGGCTTGCTGCGCCAAAACCAAAACCACTGTTCCCGGCCAGATTCAGGTGTTCGCCGTAAGTCTTGTCGAACACATTATCCACACCGGCAGTCAGCGACAGATTGCGATTGATCTTGTAGCCCCCATACAGCGACAGGGTGCTGAAGCCACCTGTAGGCCCGAAGTCGTAACCCACCACATTTCCTTGTCCCTGTGAATAGCGATTTTGCTTGGCCACAATGCGCCAGACACCGCCTGCGGACCAGGGGCCTTGCACATAATCCGCTGTCAGACGCACATCCAGCGGGGGCATTTGCGGCAGGGCGCGGCCATCCGTATTGTTGCGGCCCCAGGCATAGGCCAGGCTGCCGCCCAAGGTCCAGTTGGGCGTCGCTTTCCAGTCCGCACCCAATTCGCCGCCCATGATGCGGGCCTTGACGTTTCTGGCCTGGGTTTTCATACCCATCATGCCACCGGGCAGGTAGTCGAACAGGATGTAATCCTGAGTCTGGCCAATATAGGCAGAGGCCCAGGCCGAGACCGTTTCATCCTTGTACTGAGCACCAAAATCCAGCTGTGTGGTCTTTTCAGGCTGAATACCCAGGAAGGCACTGGCGCTACCTTGCGGGCCGCTGGCTGGGGAAATCAGCTCCCAGTAGTCCGGCATGCGTTGGACATGGCCAATACCGGCGTACAGGCTCAAGGGCAGGGAATCCAGATCATGCTCGATACGCAGGAAAGCACTGGGCAGGGTTTCCTTACGGCGCTCGTTCGCGCCGGGGTTGGGCTTGCTCATCATGCCGCTGCCCAGGCTGGGGCGCAGGTCACGGGCGCTGGCCCAATCCAGACGTGCACCACCAATCAAACGGCTGGCGTCGTTCAAATCCCAACGGGCTTCGGTGAACAGGCCAATATTGTCGAACTCGGCATCTTTCACCCAATCCTGATCGCGGTAGTCCTGCATGCCCATGCCACTGCGTTTGCGATGGCGGCTGCGCATCAAATCAGCACCCGTGGTTAAGGTCAGGTCCTCGCTCAAGGCCCAATCCATGCTTAGACGGCCACCCCAGGTCAGGCGGTCCACATTGGAGGCCATAGGCATGGACATGCCACCACCCGGTTTGAAGGTGCGCAGCCCGTAGTTGTCCATCACGTGATCGGCGTAGTTGTAGTAGAGCTGAGCCTCTACATTGCGCAGCACGCCTTCGGGCATATCCTTCTTGAAACGCAGACCCAGGGTTTCACGCTTGAATTTTGTGCCATCCATGCCACGACCAGCATAGCGGGCATAGCCGTCACCTGTGCCTGCACTGAGTTCCAGCAAGGTATCGGCATCCGGTGTCAGGCCAATGGCGACGTCCGTATTCCATTTCTTCCAGCGCGAGGGCACACGTTCGCCATCTCCGTCCTTGTAGTCCTGCGCGCGATCTTGATTGGCAGTCAGGCGGGCATAGTAAGAGGCATTGCCAGCCGCAAAGTCCACATTGCCTGCGTGACGACCCGCCGAGCCGCCCAGAATACTGGCGTCCAGCGTGGCATCGTTCTCGGTAAAGCCGGGCGCTTTGCGCTCGAAGCGTACCGTTCCGGCAGAAGCACCCGGGCCCCAGCGCACGCTTTGAGGGCCCTTGATGATGGTCAGTTCATCAAAGGATTGGGGCGAAATGTAGGAGGTCGGCGCATCCATGCGTGACGGGCAGGCACCGGGCATGGAGCTGCCATTGGTCAGCACATTCAGACGCGAGCCAAACATGCCGCGCAGCACCGGGTCCCCGTTGCTGCCGCCATTACGAATGGCCGCAAAGCCAGGAATGGTTTTCAAGTAGTCCGTGCCGTCGCTGGCAGGCAAGGGCAGGCGGGGCAGTTTGGGGTTGGTGCTGAACTGCAAAGGGGATTCAGGAGCCACTCCGGTCACTACGATAGGGCTGAGTTGTTCAATAACGGTGGATTGGGCCAGGGCAATAGAAGGCACGCAGGCCAGCACACCGGCGCTGATCAGGCCGGGGTTTATTAATTTCTTCATGACTAAATTCCGAAGAGCAGCCGTCGTCCAGCGGCAAACCCGCTTGGGCGATAGCAACAAAGGAGAAAAGGCGTGGCGGCAGAGCCGAACGCGGGGAATCAGACAGGAAGAAGAGAGGGCGGGGCGCGTTGCCCCACGGGCGGGCCACGAATAAAGGCCTGCGCCAGAGCGGGGCTAAGAGGGGGAAGCAGCAAGGGCCGGAACTGGCCCAGGCTCAAAGGCGTGACGATAGCAATCGGCGCGGGCGTCAATGCGGCTTGCAGCATGACGCAGAACGGACAGGTGGCGCTGGTGGTGGCTTCGTCCGAATGGGACGTGGTGTCCTCGCCTAACAAGGCCGCCCAGTGCTGAATCATTTCAGGGGGCAGGCTTTGTCCAGAAGGTAGACAGAAGGCCAGCGCATACCCCTGATCTGTCTGCTTGGGCATATAGCCCGCAGGGACCATGCCGCGCAGCACTACAGCCAGCAACAACAAGCACAGGCCCAGACGATGGGGCCAGTGAGTCGCAGCGAGGAAGGTGCGCGGGAAATTCATGATGCGAAAGTATAACGAGTTATGTCAGACGTGAACTTGCGCTGGCGCAGATTTTGGCTTGCCGCCGTATCACCGTCCATTTGTGTTTCTGAATGCGGGTCCATAGGCCAAAAAACGTAAATTTTGCGAGAAAAAGATAATTCGGCGGCTGTGTGTCCGGAAAAAGGCGCTATTCTGATTCATGCGGAAAGCGGGGGGATTTTCCGTGCCGATCTGGCCTGCCCATGCCTGAATGCGTATGTACATGCCGATCGACTCAATGCCGATGACAAAGGATGTCGCGATGCAGATTGGGCAGTTTGTTTTTGGGTTGGCAGGCCTGCTGGGGCTGGTTGCCTTTATGCCGCCTTTGGCTGGACGCTTGCGACTGCCGTACTCCGTACTTCTGGCCTTGATCGGCTTTGCGCTGGGTATTTTGCTACACCTGCATGCCTGGGCGCCCAAGATGGTGTCGGACTTCCTGGATACCTTGCAGGCCTTTGACATCTCCTCCGAGACCTTTCTCTACGCTTTCCTGCCCATCCTGCTGTTCGAGACTTCGCTGGCCATGAACTTGCGCCGCCTGCTCGACGATATCGGCGCCATCTTGATGATGGCCATCGTGGCCGTAGTGGTCTGTACCTTTGCCGTTGGCTACGCCTTGAATGCGGCTTCGTCTTATGGTCTGGTGGTCTGTTTGATGTTGGGCGCGATTGTGGCCACGACAGACCCTGTGGCCGTGGTGGGCATTTTCCGTGAAGTGGGCGCACCCAAACGCTTGTCTACCTTGGTGGAAGGCGAGGCTCTGTTTAACGATGCGGCTTCCATTGCCTTGTACTCCGTGCTGTTGGCAGTCTTGACGGGGGGTGGGGAATTAAGTGGCAGCAAGGTGTTGGGCAGCTTCCTGTTCAGTTTTCTGGGCGGTGGTGTCGCGGGTTTCTTGATGGGTCGTCTGGCCAGCGGCCTGTTCGTGCTCTTGCGCGGTTGGCCGGCTGCTGAAGTCACGCTGACCATTGCCTTGGCGTACCTGGCCTTTTTTGTGTCCGAGCACTATCTGGGCGTATCCGGTGTGGTCGCCACGGTCATTTCCGGTTTGGTGGTGGGCTCCACAGGTCGCACCCGCATGTCGCCTGCGACCTTCGAGCTTTTGAGCAGCTCCTGGACCCAGATGGGTTTTCTGGCCAACTCCCTGATCTTCCTGTTTGCCGCCATGCTGATTCCGCGCCTGATGGCTGAAATCACCTGGATGCAGATTGGCCTGGTGGCCTTGCTGTTTGTAGTGACCTTGCTGGCACGGGCTGTCATGGTGTTTGCCGTGCTCCCCTTGCTGGGGCGCACCCGCTTTGGCACTCGAGTCAGTCGCCCCTATCGGGTGGTAATTCTGTGGGGGGGCCTGCGCGGCGCTGTTTCCCTGGCACTGGCCTTGGCCGTTACGGAACAGCACGCCATTCCGCATGATGTGCGCCAGTTCATCGGCGTGGCCACCACGGGTTTTGTGTTGCTGACCCTGTTTGTGAATGGGATCAGTTTGCGCCCCTTGATTCGCCGTTTGGGCCTGAATCAACTGACCCCGCTGGAACGCCATTTGCGCGATCAGGCGGTGAGCCTGGCTTTGGAAGAGCTGCGCGACAAGACTGAGGAACTGGGTCGGCAAGAGCAGATCAAGCCACAGGTCATCGAGCGCCTGTGTACGGTGTTCGATGCCAGTCAGGCCGGTGTGGCATCCGGTCAGATCCAAAGCCTGACCGAAGCACAGAAAGTAAAAATGGGGATGGCGATTCTGTCGGCCCGCGAGGTGGAGCTGTTTTACGAGCTGCTGAAATCGCAGATTGTGGATTGGAAAACCGCCGAGTCCTTATTGAGCCGGGCCGAACGCATGAACGATACGGTGCGTCTTGCTGGTTTGGCCGGTTTTGAGGCCGCCATTGCCAATGATCTGCGTTACTCCCGAGGTTTCCGCTCCGCCTTGCGCTTGCACTATCTGTTTGGCTTGCAGGGCTGGCTGGTGCGGGAACTGGACAAGCGCTTCTCGAACCTGATCGCCAAGCGGTCTGTGGCCCAGCGTTTGATACGTTTTGCCGAAACCGAATTGGCCCCCTTATTGGGCCAACAGGCAACGGGCACGATTGTGCAGGCTCACAAGTTGCGTCTGTCCCAGCTGGAAGATGCCTTGCATTCCTTGACGCTGCAATACCCGGTGTTTGCGCAGTGGCTGCAAGAGTCCTATTTGGCGCGCGTCGCCGCTTCGCAAGAACGCGCCCACTACCGCACCATGTTGTCCCACTCTCTGATTACCAGCGAGATGTACGCTGATCTGGTCAAGCAGATCACACAACGCTGGCGCTATCTGGACGAGCGTCCCACTCTGGACATGACCATGAGCGCCATGGAACTGATTGCCCAGGTGCCCATGTTCGATGGCATTTCCGAGCAAGCCAAGAAAGAGCTGGCGCGGCGCTTGCGCCCACGTCTGGCGCTGCCAGACCAGAAAATTCATCTGCGTTATGGGGGCATGCGTGTCATGTTCTTTGTGGCGTCCGGGGCGCTGGAACTGACTTTGCCTGATGGCAGTCTGGTGGAGCTGGGGACAGGGCAAACGATTGGTGAAGTCAATGTCGTGGAACATAGCGACCACGTTGGTGAAGTGCGCTCCCTGGGCTATAGCCGCTTGCTGATGCTGACCGAGCGTGATTTCGATACCTTGCGCGGCAAAGATCCCATCTTCAGTGAAAAGATCGAGGCCGTGGTGCGACAGCGCCAACGAGCGTATCAAGTGTGGCAAGAGTTCGAGTCCGGCCAACGCCAACATGAGGAACTGCCACCGCTGTTTGGTTTGGCTCATGCCTTGAGCGAGGCAGAAAGCTTTGTCGGCCCGCCTTTACCCCCGGACTGGGTACGACAGGCGCAGCCCCCCGAGGGACAGGCATAAAAAAAAGCGAGCCGATCATGGCTCGCTTTTTTATTGGGCGTGATCAGATCAAGCGCACCCAGTGATCCAGCAGCAATGCCCCAAACAAGACCGCCAGATAAATAATGGAAAAGCGGAACAGCTTGCGAGACAGTTCATCACTGTAGTTGCGGTGCAGTTGGTGGGCGTATTGAATGAAACGTGCGCCCAGCAAGATCGCAGCTACTAGATACAGCACACCACTCATGCGGATGATGAAGGGCAGCAGGCTGGAAGCCATCAGGATGTAGCTGTAGAGCAGCACATGCAGCGTCGTAAAGGTTTTGCCGTGGGTGACGGGCAGCATGGGCAGGCCGGAGCGCTGGTAGTCGTGCTGACGGTAGAGCGCCAATGCCCAGAAGTGCGGGGGCGTCCAGATGAAGATGATCAGCACCAGCAGCCAGGCTTCAGCCGGTACGGCATTGGCAATGGCGGCCCAGCCCAGGGCAGGGGGCATGGCACCGGACAAACCACCGATCACGATGTTCTGTGGGGTCAGGGGTTTGAGGATCACGGTATAGATCACCGCATAACCAATGAAGGTGGCCAAGGTCAGCCACATGGT
Organism: Alcaligenes phenolicus; assembly: GCF_032063905.1. Classification (NCBI taxonomy): domain Bacteria; kingdom Pseudomonadati; phylum Pseudomonadota; class Betaproteobacteria; order Burkholderiales; family Alcaligenaceae; genus Alcaligenes; species Alcaligenes phenolicus. The sequence continues at coordinate 469,395 of NZ_DAMBOE010000003.1, read as the reverse complement.
CAGCGGATTCACCCAGTAATACAGCACCAGCATGCCCATGCCGCCCAGCAAACCGGACATGGCCAGGACTTGCGGCGGGGTAATGGTGCCGCGTGCCGTACCGCGCCGAGCGGTACGCAACATGCGGGCATCAATCTGGCTTTCGATCAGGCAGTTGATGGCAAAGGCGGCAGCCGCCAGCATCCATATGCCCAGCGTGCCCGCGACCACGGTGCCCGGATCGGGCAGGCCGGGAGCAGCCAGAAACATGCCGATAACGGCACAGAAAACAGCCAGCTGGGTGACTCTGGGTTTAGTCAGTACCAGATACTGGCGCAGGAGCGAGGCGGGAGCCAGGGTAGCGGTGTTTGTCATACTGTATTCCTTGGGGGACAGTCGACTTGCGGGAAAGCCGTACCAACAGGGTGACGCAGCATAAAACGAGACCGGCAGCTCCCCCATTATGCAGGACGGCAATCAAAAGAGGCCATTGGAAAAAGATCGTGGTTAACCCCGTGATGAGCTGGGCCAGCAGCAGCAAAAGCACCAAAGTTGCGGGGCGGCGCAAGATGGGGTCGGCGCGTAATTTCCACGCAACGGAACCCAGAACCAGAAACACCAGAAAGGCCATATTGCGGTGAACCCAATGGATGGCGGTCAGCGCGGCCTGGGAAATCATTTCACCGGAAGGCAGCTCGCCCAGCGCGCGGAACAGCGAGAATCCGCCGTGCAGATCCATCTCGGGTATCCATTGGCCGTGGCATTGCGGGAAGTCCATGCAGGCCAGCGCCGCGTAGTTGGTGCTGACCCAGCCACCCAGACCAATCTGAATCGTCAGCAGGATAAAGGCCCCGATCAGCCAGGGTCGCCAGCGGCGGGTTACAGGTGAGACTGGCGGTCCGGGGTTCTCGCGTACGGCCAGCCAGGTCATCAAGGCCAGCACGCTCATGCCGCCCAGCAAGTGGGTGGTGACAATAATGGGCATCAGCTTGTGGGTGACGGTCCAGGCACCAAAGGCCCCTTGCACGCACACAGCCAGTAAGGTGAAAGCCGCCAGCCGGGCCGAATGCCCCAGCGTATGGCGGTGCCGCCATGCCATCCAGACAATGGCAATGATCAGCATGCCCAAAGCCGCGCCCACGTAGCGGTGGATCATTTCAATCCAGGCCTTGCCCCAGCTGACTGGGCCATAGGGCATGGCTTGATAGGCTTGTTCGATATGTGCGCCCGCGCCCAGCGGCGTAAGCTTGCCATAGCAACCGGGCCAGTCCGGGCAACCCAGGCCCGAATCTGTCAGACGCACAAACGCGCCGAACATGATCAGGTCCAGGGTCAGGAACCAGGTCAGGTAAACCAGCTTGCGGTAGCGTTGGCGTATATCGGCCATGAGCTTATCCGATACGTGAGTTGTTCAGCAGTTTGCGAATGTCGGTGCGAACCTTGAGCGGGTCGGCATCCTCGGGGAACAGCATCATCAAATTGCCATTGGGGTCGATGATCCACATGCCATTTTTGACAGCTTGTTCAGGGCCCTTGCCAGCGGCTTCAGGGGCCAGGAATTCGGCCAACTGGCGCGGGTCCGCACGCAGCATATGGGTACCTTGATAGGCCTCCAGAATTTGCTCTGAAGGCTGGCCCTGGTCAGTCACAAACCAGACGCGTGCCAGGCGTTCCACGTTCTTGCCTTGGCTGGCGTGGGAGTTGCGCAGAATGAATAGCTTGCGCACGCAGCTTTCGGGGCAGGCGCTTTCATCGGCGCTGACCAGCACCCAGCGACCTCGCAGCGATTGCAGATCAAAAGCTTCGCCTTGGAGATTGCGCAGGGGAAGTGCGGCAGGTTCAGGCACGCTGCGTTGAGGCTCAATCAATTGACCGTAGGCATTGCTCTCGTCTGGCCGCAGTCCCAATGAAGGCATGTAGTAGGCGGCCAGTGCAAACAGCACGGGTGCCAGACTGATCGCCAGCAGCAGATACAGCGGAGTCATGGAACGCGGGCGGGTAGGGGGTTGAGTCGTGTCCACGTCAGGTTTTCCTTGTAGGGGCAGAGTTGAGCCTGGAGCGTCGCAGCCATTTCCACGCTACACCGATCCAGGCACACAGGGCAATCAGGGCAAAACCGAACCATTGCAGTGCGTAGCCACGGTTCTTTTCAAAGTCGATATTCGGGTCTGGCCAATTGGTTTGCAACTCCGAGGTGGGAGCTGTCTGGGCCAGCACGCGCGGCAGCACAGGCAGATCAATGCGGCTGCGCAGATCTTCCAGGGCCAGGTTCTGCACGACAGGGGGCGTGCCCGACGGGTCAGGCAAGTGTGCAGGCAAGGGGCTGCTGCCCAGCTCAAACAGACGCGGCACGCGCTCCATCAACTCGCCGGAAATGGTCTGGTGGCCGGATGGTGCAGCCGGAACACTAGGGGGTTGCCCCGGTACGCGAGCCAACCAACCTCGTAGTACGAGCAGGCTGGAGCCCGCCAAATCGCCCTCATCCAGCACAAAAGGGGTGGCAATCCAGTAGCCCGGCTTACCTTTGAAATTGCGATTATCCAGGAGTACAGTTAACTCACTGCGCCAGGAGCCGTGCACCGCGACAGACTGCCACAAGGCACCTTTATCCAGGCTGGCCTGGGAATCAATATGAAGGGGAGCTTGCTGGCGGCCTTGTTCTATTTGTTGTGCCAGGCTTTGACGTTCCTGCGCGCGGCTCAGTTGCCAGCGTCCCAGGCTAATGAACAGCAGTATCAGCAAACCCAGACAAACCAGGGCAAGCAGGGATCGAGTCGAAGAAGAACGAGGATTGTTGCTGGACATCAATTCAACCTGAAGCGGGGGAGACGTAATGCGTGTGCTAGTCCTGATCGTGTTTCTGGGGATTATTGTTTCGCTGGGTTCGGCCCTGGTGTATTTGATGCGTGACCGGGGTAATTCCAATCGCATGGCCTATGCGCTGACTTGGCGAGTGGGCTTATCCGTGGCCCTGTTTCTGTTTGTGTTGCTGGCCCATCATCTGGGTTGGATTGAAAGCACTGGTGTGCCTTTGGCTTGAAGGAAAAATCCAGGCCCGAAGACACGGGCCTGGAGCATGAATCGCTAGAACCAGTACACGTACAGATACAAGCCCAGCCACACCACGTCCACAAAGTGCCAGTACCAGGCGGCCCCTTCAAAACCAAAGTGGTGCTCGGCGGTAAAGTGCCCGCGCATCAGCCGTATCAGCATCACCGTCAGCATGGTGGCACCGATAATCACGTGAAAACCGTGAAAGCCCGTCAACATATAGAACAAGGCCCCGTAAGCGCCGGAAGTGAACTTCAGGTTCAGTTCGGCATAGGCGTGCATGTATTCGTAAGCCTGACAGGCCACAAAGGCGAAGCCCAGCGCAACCGTCATGAACAGCCAGAAAATCGCGCTACTACGCTTGCTGGCTCGCAGCGCGTGGTGAGCAATGGTCAGGGTGACGCCCGAGGTCAGCAGCAAGGCCGTGTTGATCGTAGGCAGCCACAGCGGGCCTACGGTCTGGAAGGGGGCAACAGTGCCCGCCGGGCCTTGATTCGGCCAGGTGCCGGTGAAGTCAGGCCAGAGCAGGGCGCGGTGATCCAGGTCGCTTAATAGCGGCGTGGCAATTTCGCGGGTATACCAAAGTGCCCCGAAAAAGGCCGCAAAAAACATGACTTCGGAAAAGATGAACCACGACATGCTCCAGCGATAGGAGATATCGACACGCGTGCTGTTCAGACCCGTTTCAGACTCGCGCACGGCGTCGCTGAACCAGAAGAACAGCACCAGCAAGAAGCTGAGAATCCCGACCAGAAACACCCAGAAGCCGCCCGGCCAGTTATTGATCCAGGTAGCCGCACCCAACAGCGTCAGGCACAGGGAAATGCTGGCGCGTACCGGATGCCCCGACAAGCCGGGGACGTAGTAATACGGCGCCTTGGACGGGTGAGCCGTAGTCTCGACATGCATAGTGTTCTCCTTCGGGTCATGTGCCCTGGGGCGCAGTATCCGGCCAGGGTTCAGCTGGCCTGACCAATGAACCAGCGGGCCACCATAATCAGGCCCACAACGAAAACAACCGTGGCGATCAAGGCGGCAATAATCAGATAGACCGGATTGATCTTGGCAATGTCCTGCTCATGGTCGCGGCCACGACGGACTCCAAAAAATCCCCAGGCAATGGCTTTCAATGTCTGGAAAAAACTGAGCTTGCGCCGTGTGAGGTCCCGAAAATCGTCATCCATATCACTGTCCTAAAAATTGACTGCCTTTTAGAAAGGTCCAGGCCATGACGGCAATGACGAACACGGCCAGGAGCAATCCCAGACGGCGGTTGCGACGGCGTTGTTCGGGGGTCATACGGCGTTCCTCCAGTGTTACTTGACGACAGGGGGTACTTCAAACGTGTGGTGCGGAGCGGGCGATGGAACAGTCCATTCCAGGCCTTCGGCACCTTCCCACGGCTTGGCACTGGCCACTTCGCCCTTGCCGCGTGCGGCCTGGATCACGATGTAGATCAGCAGCAATTGCGACAGGCCGAACCAGAAGGCGCCAATGGTGGCAATCTGGTGGAAGTCCGTGAACTGACCAGCGTAGTCCACATAACGACGTGGCATGCCCGCCAGGCCCAGAAAGTGCATGGGGAAGAAGGTCACGTTGAACGAGATCATGGTGGACCAGAAGTGGATCTTGCCCAGACGCTCGTTGTACATGCGGCCGGTCCATTTGGGCAGCCAGTAGTAGGCACCGCCAAACAAGGCAAACAGCGATCCGGCCACCAGCACATAGTGGAAGTGAGCCACCACGTAATAGGTGTCGTGTACCGCAATATCGATCGGGGCCACGGCCAGGATCAGGCCGGTAAAGCCGCCAATCGTGAACACGAAGATAAAGCCGATGGAAAACAGCATGGGCGTTTCAAAGGACAGCGAACCGCGCCACATGGTGGCTACCCAGTTGAAGATCTTTACCCCGGTCGGAATGGAGATCAGCATGGTGGCATACATGAAATACAACTGCCCGGTTACCGGCATCCCCGTGGAGAACATGTGGTGGGCCCATACCAGGAAGGACAGAATCGCGATAGCGGCGGTGGCGTACACCATGGAGGCATAACCAAACAGGGCTTTGCGCGAGAAGGCAGGCACGATGGCAGAGACAATGCCAAAGGCCGGCAAGATCATGATGTAGACCTCGGGGTGTCCAAAGAACCAGAAGATGTGCTGGTACAGAACCGGGTCACCACCACCGGCAGCGTTAAAGAAGTGGGTGCCAAAGTGACGGTCTGTCAGCAGCATGGTCACGGCAGCGGCCAGCACGGGCATCACGGCAATCAGCAGGTAAGCGGTAATCAGCCAGGTCCAGCAAAACAGCGGCATTTTCATCAGCGTCATGCCAGGCGCGCGCATGTTCAATACCGTCACCACAATATTGATGGCCCCCATGATGGAGGACGCGCCCAGAATGTGGACCGCGAAAATCGTGAAGTCCATGCCCGGTCCCATTTGCAAGGACAGCGGGGCGTACATGGTCCAGCCACCGGCAGGCGCGCCGCCAGGCACAAAGAAGGACGCGGTAAACAGAATTGCGCCCACGGGCAGCAGCCAGAAGCTGAAGTTGTTCATGCGGGCAAAGGCCATGTCCGATGCGCCAATCTGTAGCGGAATCATCCAGTTGGCAAAGCCCACAAAGGCCGGCATGATCGCGCCGAAAATCATGATCAGGCCGTGCATGGTGGTGAACTGGTTGAACAGCTCGGGCCGGAAAAACTGCAGACCCGGCTGGAACAGTTCGGTACGCAGCAGCAAAGCCAGCACGCCGCCCTCCAGCAACATCACAAAGGAGAAGATCAGGTACATGGTCCCGATATCTTTGTGATTGGTGGCGAACAACCAGCGACGCCAGCCGCTAGGGGTGGCATGGGCATGATGGTGATCATCATGTCCGCTCGGGTTCGCTACATGGTCGACGGTGACGCTACTCATGCTTGACTCCTTGCTGCACTCCCCCTGGCCGTAGTCAGGGATAGATTGATAGTGTGATAGGCGGCGAGCGCAGACTTAGCGCTGTTCCTTGACGTCGGCGGGCATCACGACAGGGTCAGGCCCTTTGCCAGCGTTGCCCCAGGCGTTGCGTGTGTAGGTAATGACCGCGGCAATCTGCACATCTGTCAGCTGATTGCGGAAAGCAGCCATCGCGGTGCCAGGGTGACCATTCAACACCGTGTCGATCTGGCCTTTCTTGGGGGCGAGCACGAACTTCGTATCGCCGTCAAGAGCGGGGAAGGTGCCGGGCATGCCTTTGCCATTGGCCTGGTGGCAAGCCACGCAGTTTTGCGCAAAGATCTGTTTGCCGCGCTCGGTCAACTCGTCCTTGGTCCACTCTTTATTGGGATCATCGGCCTGGGCAGTCATCAAGTCGTTCTGCTCCTGGGCCCACTTGTCGTAGTCTTCTTGCGCCATCACTTGCACCACGATGGGCATGTAGGCATGGTCCTTGCCGCACAGCTCGGCGCATTGGCCGCGGTAGGTGCCGACCTTGTCCGCACGGAACCAGGTATCGCGCAAAAAGCCAGGGATGGCATCTTGCTTGACGCCAAACTCGGGCACCATCCAGGAGTGGATGACGTCCTCGGCCGTCAGCATGACGCGCACTTTCTTGTTAACCGGCACCACCAGTGGCTTGTCCACTTCCATCAGATAGTTCGGACCAATGGGTTCGCGGCCTTCAATCTGGGCGCGCGGGGTGGACAGGTTGGACAGGTATTTCACACCCGTGGCCGGGCCGTCCAGATATTCGTAGCCCCACTTCCACTGATAGCCAGTGACCTTGACGGTCAGGTCGGCGCTGCTGGTGTCCTTCATGGCCACCACGGTTTTGGTGGCAGGCAGTGCCATGCCGATCACGATCAGGAAAGGGATGATGGTCCAGGCCACTTCCACACCCAGATGTTCGTGAAAGCGGGCGGCAATCGCGCCCTTGGACTTGCGGTGCCGGATGATGGAATAGAACATCACGCCGAACACGCCAATAAAGATGATGGTACAGATGATCAGCATCATCCAATGCAGCCAGGCAATGTCCTGGGCGATGGGGGTAACCCCGTTATGCAAATTGAGCTGATTGACACGGGGACCACCCTCCATGTGGGTGATCTGAGCCAGGCTTGGCCCTGCCGTCGAACAGGCGGTCAGAGCAAATAAACTTCTCCACATCTTCATTGTTGTCCCTCTTTTGGTGTTGCCATGCCAAACCGGGGTTCGGCTGCGTCAACGCTCCGAAAAATCCAACGCTGGAAGAAACTGCTGTGTTGCAGTGGCGGGCTTGTCGCAGCTAAGTGCTGGTCCGCTCGAAGTTTTTAGTAGCTTATCTGTTCACGGAAATTATATAGAACTTGCTTTAGCCTTCAAGGGCAGGGTATGTCCCTAGAAGACAAGGTTGGACTAAACGCTACAAAAGCCGTAATGGGGCAAGGCTTGAATTACAATCGCGGACTATGACTTTGTTCCAGAACCGATCACTTACTCAGGCCCTGCGTCAGCGCATGGCCAGCTTGACCAGTCAGCTGCAACAATTGCCCCCGCCGGGCAGCCGTCCTGTCACTGTTGATGGGCGCGTTGCCGGATGGATCACTCCCAAGGCCGCTCGCTGTATTGAGCCTTTGCCTGGGGTTTCGATTGAAGAAGATGTCTTGCGTCTGAGCGATTGCCCCAGCCAGGAATTGAGCCTGGCTCAGGTCCTGGATCAGGTCGCCTTGCGTTTGCAGGAAGGCGGTTGCATTCGGGCCTGGCGTGACGAGTTGCTGGACGTGGTCGGCGAAGGGCAATGCCTGTCCCGAATTGAACGTGGTGCAGTGCGGCCTTTGGGTTTTTTGACGCAAGCGGTGCATTTGAATGGCTGGTCTACAGACGGCCGCATCTGGGCCGCACGTCGTTCACCCACCAAATCGACAGACCCGAATATGTGGGACACGCTGGTCGGTGGACTGGCGGTCAGCGGTGAGTCGCTGCATACCTCCCTCATACGCGAAAGTTATGAAGAAGCGGGTTTGGCCGAGTCCGTGCTGGACAATTGCACCCCCTTGCGCGTGTCCTTGCGCATGCACCGTCGCCTGCCGGAAGGCTATCAGGTGGAGAACGCCCTGGTCAGCGATTGTGTGTTGGCCGACGATGTGCGGCCCTGCAATATGGACGGCGAGGTTAGTGAGTTTCGCTTATTGACGCTGGATGAAGCCTGGCAAATGATAGAAGCAGATTTGTTCACCCTGGAAGCGCAAGTGGTGCTGATCGACAGCATCAAGCAGCATCTGGAACAGCTGGCCTGAACCTGGGAATCACCGGGCAGGCACCAACCCGATGGGAGCTACGCATGAACCCGAATCCTTTTGGTATACCTGATTTCAATGCCCTGGGCGGCGGCAACAATCCATTGCTGCGCAGCATGGACATGATGGCGCAGGCCTGGAAAAACATGGCCAGCGGCGGGGCGGGCGATTTGAGCTCGGGCATGATGCCCAGCTTGTCCCCCGATGATCTGGATCGTCGTATTCGCGACTTGCGTGCCGTGGAAAGCTGGTTGCAGCTGAACCTGTCCATGCTAAGCACGACTATCCAGGGTCTGGAGATTCAGCGCTCCACCTTGGCGGCTATCAAGACCATGGCACAGCAAGGTACGCAGGCTGCGGGCGGGAAAAATCCCTTTGAAGCCTTTATGGCCTTCAATCCCATGGCAGCGGGTGCAGATAGTGCAGCAGGTGCCAAGGCGCAGGCCAGCAAGCCGGAGGCGGCAGCGCATGCGGCATTCCAGTCAGCAGCGGCTCAGCCCTCGCCACAGTCTCAACAGGCTGCGCCACAGCCCGAAGCGGCTGCCAAGCAGGACGGCCCCAAAGATAAACAGCCCGGTGCTCAGCAGGAAGCCGGTGCAGGCAATCCCGCTGCGCAAGCGTGGTGGAACATGCTGCAACAGCAATTTGATGCCATGGCGACTGCCACAGCCGCATCGATGCAGCAGGTAGAAAACTATCGCCAGCAGGCGACCAAGGCTAAAGCAGCCGGCTCGACTAAGACCCCTAAACCGGCAGCTGCCAATGCCCAGACTTCGGCCAAGACCAGTGCTCCGGCAGCAGCCAAGCCGGTAAGAACGGCAGCGAAAGCAGCCGCTAAAACCGCGGCCAAGGCGGCCACCAAAACGGCGGCTAAAAAGACCGCCACGCGCAGCACCAAAAGCAGTACCAAAAAGAACTGATCGACCAACCTAGTAGGTAAATTTTTATGCTTAATATCGTGATTCTGGCAGCAGGCATGGGCAAGCGTATGCAGTCTGACCTGCCCAAAGTACTGCATCCTATCGCCGGCAAATCCATGCTGGCCCACGTGCTCGACAGCGCACGTGAACTGGAGCCGGAAAAAGTTGTGGTCGTGGTGGGTCATGGCGCCGAGCGCGTTCAGCAAACCTTCGCACAGGCCGAGCTGGCCTTTGCCTTGCAGCAACCTCAGCATGGTACGGGCCACGCAGTGCAACAGGCCGTGCCTGAACTGGTCGGTGGCGACCAGGAAGATGACGCCACGCTGGTTCTGTATGGCGACGTCCCTCTGGTCCAGGCTGACACCTTGCGCCGCTTGCTGCAAGCGCGCGGCCAAGGCGTGGCCGTGCTGACCGAAACACTGGCGGACTCCACCGGCTACGGACGCATCATTCGCGGTGCAGATGGCACCGTACAACGCATTGTTGAGCACAAAGATGCCAACGAAGCCGAACGTGCCGTGAAAGAAGTGAACACCGGCATTCTGGTTGCACCTACGGCCCGTCTGAAAGACTGGTTGACCCGCATCACCAACGACAATGCGCAAGGCGAGTACTACCTGACCGACATCATCGCCTTGGCGGTTGCCGATGGCGTGCCTGTGCAAGCGGCTCAACCGGCTGCTGGCTGGGAAACTTTGGGTGTGAACAGCCGCATTCAACAGGCCGAGCTGGAGCGTTTGTGGCAAGCAGAACAGGCTCGCCGTCTGCTGGAAAAAGGCGTGACCTTGGCCGACCCGGCCCGCTTTGATCTGCGCGGCACACTGGAGTGTGGCCGTGATGTGTTCATTGATGTGGGTTGCGTGTTTGAAGGCAAGGTCGTGTTGCAAGACGGTGTGCGCGTCGGCCCGCATAGTGTGCTGCGTGACGTGACGATTGGTGCCGGTACGCAAATCGAAGCTTTCAGCCATCTGCAACAAGCTCAGGTTGGTGAAGAAGCCCGTGTCGGCCCTTATGCTCGCCTGCGTCCTGGTGCTGTTCTGGCCAATCACACCCACGTGGGCAACTTCGTGGAAATCAAGAACACCCAGCTGGGCGAAGGTTCCAAAGCCAATCACCTGGCCTATATCGGTGATGCCGATGTGGGGCAGCGTGTGAACATTGGCGCAGGCACCATCACCTGCAATTACGACGGCGTGAACAAGTTCCGCACCGTGATTGGTGACGATGCCTTCATCGGCTCGGACACCCAATTGGTGGCTCCGGTGACAGTAGGCCGTGGCGCAACGATTGGCGCGGGTACGACCCTGGTGCGCAATGCACCGGATGATCAGCTGACCTTGTCGCGTTCGGACCAGCGCAGCGTGTCCGGCTGGAAGCGCCCGGTTCGCAAATCTTGATGTGTGTTAGCCCATCTTCGGTATCCCTCCCTTTGCATCGCAAGGGGAGCATTGCTGCGTGCTCTTGTGGCACACAGTGCCCGGATGGGCTGATTCTGGATCGTCGTCATGCGCATTCTGCAGCTTAATTTCGAGCGCGGCTGGCGCGGTGGCGAGCGGCAAACCTTGCTGAGCATCCAGCAGATGCAGCAGGCTGGTCATCAGGTCAGTCTATTGGCTCGACGTGATGAAGAGCTGGCCAAGCGTGCCAAAGAGCAGGGCTTGAGCGTGGTGGAATGTGCCTCCGTGGGTGCCGCGCTGCGCTATTTACTGGTGCATGGCCGGGGTTTTGATATCGTCCATTCCCAAACCGCGTCCTGCATGAGCTGGCTGGCCTTGCTGCATTTCTGGTTGCCAAAACGGGTGGTCTTTACGCGTCGCACGGCTTTTCCGATTGACCGCAAACGCGTCGAGCAACGTAGCGGACAGCAGCCAGACAGCGCTTTGACTTCCAAGGAACGACGCACGCGTTGGAAGTGGCGCAAGGCGGATCGTTTGGTAGCGATCAGCCAGGCAGCAGCGGCAGAGCCGCGTCGCCTGGGTTTTTCCGTAGACGTGATTCCTAGTGCCATTGAGTACGTCGAGCAGGATGAAGCTTATGTGAACCACTTGCGGCTGCGTTGGAATCCGCAGGGCTTGCACGTTCTGGGGACGATGGCTGCACTGACGTCCGAGAAAGACCCCCAGACTTTGATACGCGCGGTTCACGCCCTGTATCAGCGTAGGCAGGACTTTGTGTTTCTGCATTTCGGTGCGCCTGGCTCCGAGTCCTCGGCGGCAGAGGAACTGATTGCGCAGTTGGGGCTGGAAGACTGCTACAAGCTGGCTGGTTTTGAAGCCCGCCCCGAACAGGCTTATCGCTTGATGGACGGCTTTGTCTTGAGTTCCCGGCATGAAGCCCTGGGCTCCAGCGTTCTTGATGCGTTCGTGTACGGCGTGCCCGTTACGGCCACGATGGCGGGCGGTTTGAGTGAGCTGCTGGATAATGGCCGTGGCAAGTTATGCGCGGTAGGGGATGCACAAGCCATTGCACAGGCTCTGGATGAGACTTTGAGCAATCCGACAGCAGCGCGGCAACAGGCAGCGCTGGCGCATCGCTGGGTGAAGCAGGAGCATGACCCCGCTGTCATGGTGCAGCGTTACTTGCGTCTGTATCAGCAACTGGTACAGCAGCGCGTACGAACCTGAACGCGGCTGTTTTATTCGGTTGCTGAGCGTTTCACTCTTTGCTCTTGTGCTGGCTTTTACGCGTGTTTTAATTCCTGCCACAGCCACAGCCACAGCCACAGCCACAGCCACAGCCACAGCCACAGCCGCAGCCGCAGCCACAGCCACAGCCCATGCCTTGTTCATTGCCGATAGCGTTCCGGCACAACGACTTGGCCAGGTTCATATCTTCGGTGCAGGTAAAGGAACTCGCGTCTCGAACTTGGCCTGATGAATCGAGAAGAAACTGCGTATATTGCGGATATTCGCCTGACTGGTGAATAAAGAGTGAGCCAGCTTGTGATACGCCGTCATGTCGCTGACCTGCAAGATCACAATGAAATCCACCCCGGTCGAGACGCGATAGCATTGCGTCACCGCTGCTTCGGGGGCCATCAGACGCTCGAATTGCTGCAGGTATTCTTCACCCTGACGGTCCAGTGTAATCTCCACAATGGCCGTCAAGCTGGGGCCCAGTTGCTCCGGGTCCAGCAAGGCAACCTGCCTGCGAATTACCCCTTGATCACTTAAACGACGTACTCGCCGCAGGCAGGTTGGGGGAGAGGCATGCACGCGCAAAGCCAGCGCTTGATTGCTGATGGAAGCATCATTTTGCAGCTGCTCCAGAATGCGTAAATCCAGCTCGTCCAGTTCAATCATGACAATGTTTATCTATCTATGATGAAATAAAATTCTGTTAAATAAAATAAATTTTGTTTTTCTTTCATATTCTTTATTAAATGAAATTTTAATTCATTTCGAAGAAAAAATAGACATAATATTTTTCGTGTTTCAGATCAGAATAGGCGGATTGAATTGATTAGTTGGCCCACCGAAAAGGGCCATGAACAGGAGTTGGCTATGTGTGGAATTGTTGGCGCGGTAGCGCAACGCGATATTGTCCCCGTGCTGCTGGAAGGTTTGAAGCGTCTGGAATACCGGGGCTACGATTCTTGCGGTGTTGCTGTTCATGCGCAGGGCCAGTTGTTGCGGGCACGCAGTACTCAGCGCGTGGCCGAGCTGCAAGAACAGGTCAAGGCAGATCATCTGCAAGGCTTTACCGGCATTGCTCACACGCGCTGGGCAACGCACGGTGCGCCTGCTACTCATAATGCACACCCGCATTTCTCCGGCAAGGGCAAAGCACGTATTGCCCTGGTGCATAACGGCATCATCGAAAACCACGACGAACTGCGCGCCGAGCTGCAAAGCATTGGCTACGTGTTCGAGAGCCAAACCGACACCGAAGTGATCGCTCACCTGATCGACCACCTGTACAACGGTGATCTGTTCGAGGCCGTGCAACAGGTCATTCGTCGCTTGACGGGGGCTTACGCCATTGCCGTGTTCTGTCAGGATGAGCCTCACCGTGTAGTGGGTGCTCGCCATGGCTCGCCTCTGGTTGTGGGTGTGGGTCAGAACGAAAACTTCCTGGCTTCGGATGCCTTGGCATTGGCCGGCACGACTGATCAAATCATCTACCTGGAAGACGGTGATGTGATTGATTTGCAGATCAATAATGTGTGGATCATGGACAAGGATGGCCGCGCCGTTGATCGTCCGGTACACACCGTACATCTGCACACCGCAGCCGCTGAATTGGGCCCATACCGCCACTTCATGCAAAAGGAAATCTTCGAACAGCCCCGCGCTGTAGGCGATACCTTGCAAGACATTGAAAGCGTCACGCCCGAGTTGTTTGGCGACCAGGCCTACAAGGTTTTTCAGGACATCGACAATGTGCTGATTTTGGCTTGCGGCACCAGCTACTACGCCGGTCTGACCGCCCGCTACTGGATTGAGTCCCTAGCCAAAATCCCCGTCAACGTGGAAATTGCCAGCGAATACCGCTACCGCGACAGCGTGCCCAACCCGCGCACTTTGGTGGTGACGATTTCCCAGTCCGGCGAGACCGCCGATACTCTGGCCGCCTTGAAACATGCCCGCAGCCTGGGCATGGAACAGACCCTGACCATCTGCAACGTGGCCACCAGTGCCATGGTGCGTGAGTGCAAGCTGTCCTATATCACCCGCGCTGGCGTAGAAATTGGCGTGGCTTCCACCAAAGCCTTCACCACTCAACTGACCGCTTTATTCTTGCTGACCATCGCACTGGCTCAAGTCAAAGGTCACCTGAATCAGGAGCAGGAAGGCGACTACCTGAAAGCCCTGCGCCATCTGCCTACCGCTATCGCTGCCGTGCTGGCTCTGGAGCCACAGATCATGGCATGGGCCGACCGTTTTGCCAGCAAGGAAAACGCCTTGTTCCTGGGCCGTGGCATGCATTACCCCATCGCCATGGAAGGCGCGTTGAAGCTGAAAGAAATCAGCTACATCCACGCTGAAGGCTATCCCGCTGGTGAACTGAAACACGGCCCTCTGGCCCTGGTTACCGAAGCCATGCCTGTGGTCACTATCGCCCCACGCGATGAACTGCTGGAAAAGCTGAAATCTAATATCGAAGAAGTCCACGCACGAGGTGGGGAGCTGTACGTGTTTGCCGACGCCGATACCCGCATCGGCAGCAGCGAGCGTGTGCATGTGATCCGTATGCCAGAGCACTACGGCAAGTTGTCTCCCATCTTGCACACCGTGACCTTGCAATTGCTGGCCTATCACACCGCTTGCTCGCGTGGCACGGACGTGGATAAGCCACGGAATCTGGCCAAGAGTGTGACTGTCGAATGAGTCTTTCAGACTATATCGACCGTAAAGAGCCGCTTAGCGGCTCTTTTTGTATTCTTCGCCGTTTGGTAATTTTTGAGTGGTTCTTATAGAGAAATAAACCCAGCGAAAGAGGGCGAACCATGCCTGAAAGCCAGTGTATGTGTCGTCCCAAATACACACCGCTAGCGGATTTTGCAGCCCACACCATATAATTGATAACGATTCTCATTATGTGTAGTGCGGAGTACCCCCGTGTCATCTTCAGTTCTTCCCTTGTCAGGCGTGTATTCGGCCGAGTCGGTCGAGTCACTGTACTGCGACCACCATAGTTGGTTGCAGCGCTGGCTGCATCACCGTTTGGGTGGCGCGGACCAGGCGGCTGACTTGGCGCAGGACACCTTTGTACGCTTGTTAAGCAGCCGTTCCCGCTGGCAATTTGCCAGTCCTGGCGAGGCGCGCGCCTACTTGCGCAAGACGGCACAAAACCTGTGCATCAATCTGTGGCGACGTCAGGAAATTGAACAGGCCTGGCTGGATATTCTGGCTGCTACACCCGAGAACTTTTACCCTTCGGCAGAACGCCAGGCCATGATTTTGCAGGCTCTGGAAGAGATCAGTGTCATGCTTAGCAGCTTGTCTCCCAAAGCGGCCAAGGCTTTTACCCTGGCCGTCATTTGCGAGATGACAGACGATGAGGTCGGCGCGGAAATGGGTATTTCCGGCCGCATGGTGCGCAGGTACGTGGCACAAGCCATGTTGGGCTGCATCAGCCTGCATGCCTGCCAGACCGTAGCCGAATTGCGTCAGGAACCCCAATACTAAGTCTCATGAAGCACGGTTCCAGCTTTTCTCCGTCGTCCACGCCTCCCCATGCTGTGTTGATGCAAGCCGCCGAATGGTATGCCTGCCTGCGCGATGGCAAAGCCAGTGCGGCGCAGCGCTCTGCCTGGCAGAGCTGGCTCAAGCAGGACGAGATGCACAGCACTGCCTGGCGATATGTGGAGGAAGTCAGCCGCAGTTTCGAGCCAGTGCGTACCGCGCCGGACTCACGTCGTGTGGTGGAGAAATTGCACACGGCCAACGAGCGTTTGCATCAGCGCCGTCGCGTTCTGGCCAGCGTGGCTGTGCTGGCAGGAACCGGAGTTCTAAGTTGGCTGGGCTGGCGTCAGTCCTGGCTGCCATCCAGTGTTCTGGCCCTGGCCGCCGACCATTCCACACAAACCGGCGAGCAGAGCCAGATTGTGCTGGCAGATGGCTCCCGGCTGTGGCTGAACACCGCCTCTGCGATTGATGTGCAGTTCACCGTGCAGGCTCGCCATATTGTTTTGATCTCCGGCGAGATCTTCATTCAGACGGCCAAGGACGACACGGAAAGACCTTTTACCGTTCAAACCCCGCAGGGCAATATGCGCGCCTTGGGCACGCAATTCAATGTGCGTATGGACAAGGACTGTACGCAGCTGGCGGTCTACGAAGGGGCCGTGCAGGTGTCTACCGCCACTGGTCAAAACACCGCCACGGTACAGGCGGGCAAGCAGGTGCACTTTAGTGCGCAGCGTATCCGGCAAAGCATGGACGCCGATCAGGCGCGCGAAGCCTGGACCCAAGGCGTGCTGGTGGCTGACAACATTGCCTTGCGTAGCGTGATCAAGGAATTGGGCCGTTACCGCAAAGGCTATCTAGGTGTAGATGATGTCGTGGCCGATCTGAAGGTCTATGGCAGCTTCCCCATTCATGACACGGACCGTGTGCTGAAAATGCTGGCTTCAGCATTGCCGATTCGTATTGATCAGCCCATGCCCTGGTGGACGAATGTACAAGCTCTGGATTGATTGAACAGGGCATTGCAGCAGTAATCATCGTAAAAATCACAAAAATAAAAACCGATTGAATTCAAAGGCTTGCCTGTTTTCTGGCAAAGAATTCCGAAAAAAATGCAAAAGCAGGTTCCGGGTTTTGGAGACTTGGTGGTTTTAGACAGTAAGAGGACCTGATTGGCGTGAGGCCAATGAAGCAGGAGGCGGGCCGTAGTGCCCGCTCAGTACTGAACATCAACGCAAGAACATCGTTCAGGTTCATCGTTTTTATTGTGACTGACCCGTGTTTTTGAAGGATGTCTCCTTATGCATCGTCGCCCCGATCCCCTTTCCCTGTCCAAGGATGCAGGATCGCATTGCGCCCCTTTGCGTCCACTGGCCTTGGCCCTGTATGTGTTGATGGCCGGCAGTGCCTTTGTCGTGAGTACCCAGCCTGCTCAGGCGGCCACGCAAAACAGCCCGACGGCAGACGAGACCCAGCGTTATGACATTCCAGCCGGCCCCCTGAGCCGCGTGCTGATGCGTTTCTCGCAAGAAAGCGGGGTCTATCTGGTTGGCGCAGGCAGCGTGGCCGAAGGCAAACAAAGCGCGGGCCTGAAAGGCAATTACAGCGTGACGCAGGCCTTGGATACCCTGCTGGCAGGCACGGGCATTCGCTACTCGCGCGATGCCAATACGGTGAACTTGTGGCCGGTCACGGAAACCACTCAGCTGGAACCTGTGCAGGTTAAAGGCACCCTGAATCGCGCAACTGAAGACACCGGCTTGTACACACTGAATGGCACCAGTAGCACCGCCACCCGATTGAATATGGACACGCAGCACACGCCGCAATCGGTCAGTGTGATGACGCGTCAGCAAATGGATGATTTTGGCCTGACCAGCTTTGATGATGTGATGAACTTCACCACCGGCGTGACGGCCAATACGGCGGCGGTGGGTGGCGGCTTTCAGTTTCAGGCTCGTGGCTTTGATATCAGCAATGTGCAGGTAGATGGCGTGCAAAGCAGCTACCGGGCGGCCGGACGTGGTGCGTTCAACCCCATTTCTCTGGATATGGATCTGTACGACCGCGTGGAAGTGGTGCGCGGTGCGACAGGCTTGCTGTCTCCTACGGGCGAGCCTTCCGCTTTGATCAACCTGATCCGCAAACGCCCTCAGGCCGAGTTTGGTGGCAAGTTAAGTGCTCAGTACGGTTCCTGGAACGACAAGCGTGTGACGGCAGATGTGACTGGCCCGCTCACTGACGATGGCCGTTTACGCATGCGTGTTATTGGTTCGCGCAAGCAGGCGGATTCTTTCATGGATCGCCAGGACCACAAGAACGATTTGTTGTCCGGTATGTTGGAATTTGACCTGACAGACAGAACCTTGCTGACCGCGGGCTACGACTACCAGACCGCCAAGCTGCGTGGTGAAGGCAATATGGGCGTGCCTTTGTTCACCAGCGAGGGCGACCGTATTGACGTGTCGCGTTCCATGTCGCTGGTGCCGGATTGGACCTACTGGGACAAGAAGCATCAAAACGCTTTCTTCTCGGTCGAGCACGAGTTTGAAAACAAGTGGAACGCCAAGCTCAGCTACAGCCATCAGCGTGACGATGGTGATGCCTTGATTACAGGCCTGGGGCAGGGCGTGAATCCGGTGGTTCGCCCGGACGGATCCGGTATTGGCATCCGCGCCAACTTGGCCGCCAACGGCTATCGTCATCAGGACAACCTGGAGTTGTCGGCCAATGGTCCTTTCGAGCTGTTTGGCCGCGAGCACCAGCTGATGTTCGGTTTTAACGGCACTCGCAAGCGTGACACTACGTACACCATGCAGGTCAGCGATACCCGCAACTGGTTCATCCCCAATATTTACGACTGGGACGGCTATATGCCCGAGCCCAGCGTCAGCCGCACGGGTGAATGGAACCGGGTCCACACACGCGAGTACGGTTTTTTTGCAGGCACGCGCTTGAACATTATTGATCCGCTGAATGTGATCATGGGCCTGCGCTTGTCGGACTATAAAACCTACCGTGACAACTACGGTAAAGATGGCCAATTCACCGGTGTGTCCAACGAGCTGCGCAACCGCAATGAAATTACGCCGTACTTTGGGGTGACGTACGACATCAACCCCAATCTGACGGCTTACGCCAGCTATACCCGTCTGTTCCAGCCGCAAAGCTACAAGGACATCAACGAGAATTTCCTGGATCCTATCACCGGGGTTAACCGTGAGATCGGTCTGAAAGGCAGCTTGATGGAGGAGGCCCTGCAGTTCTCCCTGGCTGCTTTCGAGACCCGTCAAAACAACCTGGCCGTCCTGGACCCTTCGGTGCCGGATGACTTCCTCTTGCCCGATGGCAGCCGCCCTTATGTATCTTCGGGTGCAGGCAATAAAACCAAGGGTTTTGAAGTGGAGCTGAACGGCGCGCTGACCAACAACTGGAACGTGTTTGCCTCCTATAGCTACGCCAGCACCAAGAACGGTGAAGGCGAGCGGATCAACACCTATATTCCAAGCCAAACCTTCCGTCTGGGCACCATGTACCAATTCTCCGGTGCACTGCAGGGCCTGAGCGCCGGTGCCACCGTGAACTGGTTTGGCAAGCGTGATCTGTGGACGGCCGGTCGTCCTTACACCGCCAGCAATGGCAAGGTGCTGGAAGACACCCACAGCAGCTATGCCCTGGTTGGCCTGCACGCCAATTACCGCGTGAACCAGCATTGGAATGCCAAGCTCACCGTCAATAACCTCTTTGACAAGCGCTACTACGACAACTTCGTGATCTTCCGGGCACGTTACGGCGCGCCGCGCAATGTGCATCTGTCCATTGATTACCAGTGGTAATTCCTTCACCCACTTTTATCGAGCCTAAATTATGACGTCGTCTACTACTCGCCATCTTGTGCGTGGTCTGTACCTTGCTATTGCAATGAGCTTGTCGGCCGCTTACGTACACGCCAAAACTCCTGCCCCTGCGGGCTACCAAGCCGTTACCCAAGCACAGATCATGCAAAAACCGACTGCCGCTGAAGTTCTGGAAATTGTCTTCGGCCCCGCTCAATCCAGCTTGTACGTGTCCTCGCCCAACTGGAAGGACGAGACCTTGTCGCGCACGCTGGTGCTGGACCCCAAGACCCTGGAAATCAAGCAAGAGATTCCCATGGAGGCCAAGAGCTTTGGGGTGGCCCTGGATGATGCCGCCAACCGCCTGTATCTGACTCAAGGCTTCAACGGCACGATTGCCGTGGTTGATACCGTCAAGAACGAGGTAATCAAGCGCATTCGGGTGCAGGAAAAAATCAATTTTCAGGACACCATCAATGCGGCTGATTTTGGCCAGGCACGTAAAGATGGTTTGCTGAAGATGATGGAGCGTTTCAAGATCACCGAGGACTTCCAGTACAAGACGCGTGAACTGGTCGTGGACAAGAAAAACCACCGTGTGTTCGCGCCTGGCTTGGGCCTGGGTTTTGACAGCGTGCTGCTCGTGGTGAATACCCAGACCATGGAATTGGAAAAAGTGCTGCCCGGCTTTGGCTATAACGTCGTGGGCATCACCCTGGACGAGGCCAATAACCGCTTGTTTGTCTCCAATATGCAGGGCCAGATCATGGTGGTAAATAGCCAGACCTTGAACATCGATCAGGTCTGGGAAATTGAAGCCGACCAGTTGCTGAACCTGGCGTATGACCCGGCGCAGAACCGATTGTTCGGGGTGGACCAGGGGATTGACCGTGATGACGCGCGTAACCTGCATCTGGAGCGTGAATACAAGCGCCGCAGCGCTGGTCATCAAGTGTTTGTGCTGGATGCATCCAACGGTAAAACCCTGGCAACCATGCCTACCGGCGAAGTGCCTATTGGTGTGCGTTTTGACGCCGAATCCCAGCGTCTGTTTGTCGCTAACCGAGGCGGTGTGCGCGAGAAAGAGGGCAAGGGTTCGGTCAGTATTTTCGATACGGTGAACTACAAGCCGCTGCAAACCATTGAGCTGGCTCCACACCCCAACAGCCTGGAATACATCCCCGCTGAAAAAGCCTTGTATGTGTCGGTGAAGAACGACGGCAACAGCAAGGAAAAAGGGACTAAAGAGCGTATGGTGCGCATCCAGTTCTAAAAGGCCAAAGCAGCCTGATTGATTGACAAGGTGGGATCCAAAGCCCGGGTTCGGCGTCATGCTGAACTCGGGCTTTTTTACGCGTATGGATTGCTTGCGAAATTTATTTTTCATCTATAAGATTAGATATCTAATCAAATGGCATGTTCCATGTGGAAAGGGTGAAACAGTGCTGCAGTCTTGCGCTGCACGCAGTTTCTTTGTTGCCCCATCTGTAAACGCTACATATCCAATTCTTCAGCCCCTATTACGTATCCTCAGTGAAAGGAAAACAGCCCATGTCTCATTATTTGATCGAGCTTTACACGCCTAATGCCAAGTGGAATGCCTTGCCCGTCGAGCAGCGCCAGTCCTTCCTGGCAGGTCTTCAGGAGGCGATGGGAGGCCTCTCAAACCTTGGTATTGAGGTGCTGGCTCTGACCGCTACCGAGCACGATATTGACCAGGCCAGTGAGCACCGCTTTATGGGTGTGTGGCGCTTCCCTGATCAACAAGCTTGTCAGGCTTTGCTGGCTGGCATCAAAGCCAGCGGTTGGTACGAGTACTTCGACCATGTGAACGCCGCAGGGGCAGAAGGGGGGTTTGCCCAACACTTGACGGAGCTGGCTAAGGATTCTCAAGCTGTTTGAGGACTAGCAAGTCAGGCGGGATAGTTAAAAAACGTTCATAGATCAGAGTTTATATGAGATAAACGGTTATCTATGAACGATAACTGTTGTCTGCACCATGTCCAAGAAACTCGCTCCTACTCCGTTTTACCTGCCAGCCGTCGAGTCACGGGCTCTGGTGTGGGGGCGCTGCATTCGTACTCAACGTGTCGCTCAGAAAATTACAGCTCAAGTCTTTAGTTCAAGAGTCGAGGTCTCGGAAAGCACATTACGCCGAATGGAACGAGGCGACCCGGCGGTGGCAATGGGGAGCTATTTGACTGCCCTGGCAGCGCTTGGTCTGCTCGAATCCATCGTGCCAATGCCTGATGCTCATTGGAGTAGCGGCGATACGAAGGGGCCTGCAAGAGTGGGCAGAGATGACGATGAGTACTTCTAAGCCTTTATACGTCTATTTGCAGCGGCCTGACACGGGGCAATGGGTGACCGTGGGTCGGTATTATCCACGACTCGTCAGCTCAGCTTGGCCAATTCATGTATGCGCCTAGCTATCAGGATGCAGGTCTGCCATGGTCAATTGACCCAGTGAACTTACCGCTGAGTGGCTCTGTTCCCATTCAGCCGAGCCAATGCGGTACACGATGCCAAAGCCTTTGGCTTGTCAGGCGATGAAGAGGCGGCGGAGCTGCTTGATCGGCTGCTGGACAGGATAGCAGGGCAGTTTGATCAGGTGCGTCTCCTGCTTGGAGCTCGTCTAGAGTGGCTCATGCAGAAGAGGTTGTCTGAAGGACTGCGGCGCATGCGCATTATGTAGCTACTCGGACATGTCGGGGAAGTTCCACAAAGCAGCTGATTTGCTGCACCGCATCTCAAGGAAAACCTCCATGTACGGCGGCTAAGCATGGCGGCACACTGGAAGATAGGCCGCGCCCGCCCGGGGGTGGTCTGTTTTCGGGATGAGCGCAGATATGCAGTCTTCACATGTGGCACACGTCCAAGAGATCACGGCTGTTTGGCAGGGCAGCCTGTCCCGGCGCGATCAGGCTGTGGTCCATAGCTGGCGGCGGTGCATTGAGCATCACAGGCTGGACCCGGCGCAGGCTTGCGAGGCCTATATCGTGCCGGACTCCCAGTTGCGCGAGCACCGTCAGCAGTCCGAAGCCCTGATCAATATCGCGCGCTCCGGGCTGGAGCGTCTTTATCAGCAGGTTTCCGGGCTGAATTACGTGCTGCTGCTGTCCGATAACAAGGGCGTCACGGTAGATTTCCTGGGCTCGGATGGCCAACGCGATGCCTTGCGGCAGGCCGGTCTGTATATGGGCTCGGAGTGGTCTGAAGAGCGTGCAGGGACCTGCGCGGTGGGTACTTGCCTGCACACGGGTGAGGCCCTGACCATTCATCAAAACGATCATTTCGATCATATGCACGCGCCCCTGTCTTGCACGGCGGCGCCTATCTATCATTACGACGGCGAGCTGGCTGCGGTGCTGGATTTATCCTTGCTGCAGTCGCCGCAGGCCAAGGCCAGCCAAGGTTTGGCCCTGCACCTTGCCAATGCGGCGACCCGCCGTATTGAACTGGCCAATTTGATGGCCTGTCACCGTCAGGAATGGATTTTATGCTTGTCGCAGTCGCCGGAGTTTCTGGATATTGATCCGGAAGCGGCTATTGCGATTGATGGCTCTGGCCGTATCAAGGGCATGACGCATACGGGTGCTCGCATTCTGGCGAGGGCGGCGGGGGTGGATTGGCGTAATCCTGCGGGCTTGTTGGGGCAGAGCTTGATGCGCTTTCTGCATCTGGAAGTGGACCAGTTGCCTACCTTGATGCGCTATCGCCCCACGCAGGAGCGTGTCGTTATGGCACGTGATGGCAGTGTGCTGTTTGCCCATGCCATTGAGCCACGGCGTGTATTGAACAATCGGTCTGTGGGGATGGATGGGGCAGCCGTGGATGCCGCCTTGCCACAGGCCTTGCGAGGTTTGGCAGGCACGGATGCGGCCATGCAGTCCATGCTATTGAAAGCGGCGCGTTTGGCGACGCGGGAAATGCCGGTGTTGTTGCAGGGCGAGACAGGTTCGGGCAAAGAGTATTTGGCACGTGCGATTCACACGGCTAGCGGTCGTGGCGGGAATTTTGTGGCCGTCAATTGTGCGGCCTTGCCCGAGAGCCTGATTGAAAGCGAATTGTTTGGCTATTTGGCCGGTACGTATACCGGCGGTGCTGCACGCGGTCGCACGGGTTTGATCGAAGCGGCTGATGGAGGCACTCTGTTCCTGGACGAGATTGGCGATATGCCGCTGGCCCTGCAAAGCCGTTTACTGCGGGTGCTGGCCGAGTCCGAAGTGATGCCACTGGGCGCGCGCACCGGTAAGCGTGTAGATCTGCGTGTGATTTCAGCCAGCCACCATGATTTAAGTGCCTTGGTAGAGCAAGGCCGCTTTCGTGCGGATTTGCTGTATCGCTTGAATGCGGCAGTGCTGGCCTTGCCCGCTTTGCGTCAGCGTAGTGATCTGGAATGGCTGGTGCAGCAGATATTGCATCGGCGTAATAAAGGCGATGTGCCCGGTTTGTCTCCCGAGGCCTGGCAAGCGCTGCAAGCCTACGAGTGGCCGGGTAATTTGCGCGAGCTGGACAATGCGCTGGTGCTGGCATTGGCCTTGGCGGAAGGTTCCTGCATTGAGGTGCAGGATTTGCCGGAGGCCTTGCGAGAGCGGCGTCTGGCCACATCTACAGGCAGCCCAACGGCCGCAGCCGTCTCTGCCGGAGAATCGTCCTGGCAGCAGGTTTTGCGGGCCTGTGGCGATAACGTGAGTGCGGCGGCCCGGCAGTTGGGTATCAGCCGGTCCACCTTGCATCGTTATATCAAACGGGCAGGCGTAGCTCGCCAAGAGTCGCCCTCTGACACAGGTTGCGACACCTGATGCATCACCTGTGTCACCGCTGGCACAGTTTCACCGCCTTAAAACAGGCGGCACCCCTTTAAAACAAGCCACTCCCGGTTTGGCACGGTGTTTGCTATGTACTCCATAGCTGGGCAACAAAAGCCCGGCGCAACATTAAAAAGATATGGAGACAAATCATGCAAACACAGCAGCAACTGCAGCCGTCTGCGCGACAGTTGGACACGGTTCTTGAACAGCTGACCCATGCGCTTGCCAGCAATGCACCGGACGATGCGGCAGCCCTGTTTGCCGAAGAATGTTTTTGGCGTGATCTGGTCATGTTCACCTGGAATATCCGAACCATGGAAGGGCGCGACCAGATCCGCGACATGCTGACGCAGCAGCAACAAGGTGCCGTGTCAGCCAGGTTCGAGCGCGACAGTGCCGAGCCGGTCAGTGACGACGGCCAAGGTCTGGTGGAGGGCTGGTTTCGTGTGGAAACTGACGTGGCGCGTGGCTACGGCCATATCCGCGTAAAGGATGGCAAGATCTGGACCTTCCTGACCACCATGTCGGAATTGAAAGGGCACGAGGAGCCTTTGGGTGTGCGCCGCCCCATGGGGGCCGAGCATGGCATTCGCCGTGGGCGTCAGACCTGGCAGGAGCGTCGTCAACAGGAGCAGGCTGAGTTGGGCACGACCAAGCAGCCCTATGTGCTGGTGATCGGCGGCGGACAGGGCGGTATTGCGCTGGGGGCGCGCCTGCGGCAGTTGAACGTACCCGCGCTCATCATTGATCAACATGCCCGCCCTGGCGATAGCTGGCGCAAACGCTACAAGTCGTTGTGCCTGCACGACCCCGTCTGGTACGACCACCTGCCTTACATGCCTTTCCCCGACAACTGGCCTGTCTTTGCACCCAAGGACAAGATTGGCGACTGGTTGGAAATGTACGTCAAGGTGATGGAGTTGAATTACTGGAGCAGCACCGTATGCAAGAAGGTGCGCTACGACGAGTCCAGCCAGACCTGGGAAGTGGAGATCGAACGTGATGGCAAGCCCATGACGTTACGGCCACAGCAATTGGTTTTTGCCACGGGCATGTCCGGCAAGGCAAACGTGCCCAGCATGAAGGGGCAGGATGTGTTCAAGGGTGAACAGCAGCATTCCTCGCAGCATCCCGGACCGGAAGCATATGCGGGCAAGAAAGTAGTGGTGATCGGGGCCAATAACTCGGCGCACGATATTTGCGCGGCGCTGTGGGAGGCGGGGGCAGATGTCACCATGGTGCAGCGTTCGTCCACGCATATTGTGCGATCCGACTCCTTGATGGAGATCGGCTTGGGAGATCTATATTCTGAACGGGCACTGGCATCGGGAGTCACAACGCGCAAGGCAGATTTGCTCTTTGCCTCTCTGCCGTACCGCATCATGGCGGACTTCCAGATCCCTGTGTACGACAAGATCCGCGAGCGCGATGCACAGTTCTACCAGAAGCTGGAGGCGGCAGGCTTCATGCTGGATTGGGGTGACGATGGCTCCGGTTTGTTCATGAAGTATCTGCGTCGTGCTTCGGGCTACTACATCGATGTGGGCGCTTGCGAGCTGATTATTGATGGCAGCATCAAGTTGAAGTCCCGGACCGACATCAGCCATTTGACCGAGAACGCGGTGGTACTGACAGATGGCACGGAATTGCCTGCGGACCTGGTGGTGTATGCCACCGGCTACGGCTCGATGAATGGCTGGGTGGCCGATCTCGCAGGCCAGGAAATGGCGGATAGGGTAGGCAAGTGCTGGGGTTTGGGCTCGGAGACCACCAAAGATCCAGGGCCCTGGGAGGGCGAGCAGCGCAATATGTGGAAGCCAACGCAACAGCCGAACTTGTGGTTCCACGGCGGCAATTTGCATCAGTCGCGTCATTATTCCCAATATCTGGCCTTGCAGCTTAAAGCGCGTCAGGCTGGCTTGCCGGTGCAGGTTTACGGGATGCAGGAGGTGCATCATCTGCGTTGACGGGTAGCGACTTTGTTGCTTGGGTGAGGGTGTGCAGTCTGCACCTTGTTCTGATTTTGGCCAGATTATCAATTCGATGATCTGGCTTTTTTTGTCGCTTGTTAGCTGCGGTGGGCGTGTTTGCGTGGCAGGCATCGAGGCCAAGGCGGTGGTTTTGTTAGCAGCCCTGCTAAATTTTTTACTTTATGTATCTGCCCTGATCGGCTTCTATCTAGTGAGCGAGGCTCTGCTTGACTGCTTTGTTCTTGCCCAGAATTTTTCGCGTCAAAGGGGCTTCAGTTTCTTCGTCAGAAACGTATGGAAGCCGGCCGTGCTGCCTGTCAGGGCGGATTTTATCTAGCCAGCACGATGGCCAGGATAGGCCTGTCACAAGCCGCTTTCCATAAGTGAGGTGAATAGGGGTGTGTGAAGTTTGAAGAAAATACTTATAAAGAAAACGCTTGTAGCATTTTGTAGTTTTCAGCCTGATCGGGAATGTTACGGTAGAACCATCCATCGCAAACAACGAAATTTTTGTTGATTGATTTGGACTCCTTTTAATAGCAGGGATAAAGGGTTTTTGAAATTAAAAATTCCCTTTCTGATATTGGAGAGCATATATGAAAAAATCCGCCATCCTATCCAGTGTGTTGATGACTACTGCTTTGAGTTTTGGTCTGCAAAGCGGCGCAATGGCTAATGAGCCAGCCGTTAATCAGGATCACTCGGCAAGCGCAGGTGAAGCCGTCAGCGATACCTGGATCACCACCAAGATCAAGGCTGATCTGGCCAGCACCAAGGATTTGAAGAGCACGGATATCTCTGTTGAGACCAATAATGGCGTCGCAACATTGACCGGTACCGTGCCCAGTGAAATTGAGCACAAGAAAGCCGTTGCTGCAACGGAAAGTGTGAAAGGCGTTGTGAAAGTCGATTCGTCGGGATTGAAAGTAAAACCGGAATAAAAGTTCCGTCATCAATCCTAATTGTGAATTCCCGTTGAAACAGGAGAACGACTATGAATGAAGATACGATCAAAGGTAAATGGAAACAGCTGTCTGGCAAGATTCAGGCCAAATGGGGAAAACTGACCAATGACGATATTGATGTTGCCGAAGGCAATACCGAATATCTGGTCGGTAAAATTCAGGAGCGCTACGGCATTGCGCGTGAGGAAGCTGAAAAGCAAGTTCGCGACTTTAATGGCGGCGCCTGATCCCCTGGCTTGATTGCCCAGGACTACAAAACGCCCTGCATATGCAGGGCGTTTTTCTTTGTGCCTTGGCAAGGTTGCTGTCAGTCCTCATCCATTTGCTGGTAGCGTTCGACCAGGTAATCCAGCAATGCTCGCACAGCTGGCATCTGCCCCCGGCGGGAGGAAAACACGGCATGAATGATTTCGCGACGTGGAGCCCAGTCCGGAATCAATTTCACCAAAGAGCCGTCGGCCAATTGATCGCAGACTACCAGGGTAGGCAACTGCACCACACCAACGCCTTTTAGTGCAGCGCAGCGCAAGGCCGTCATATCGGTGGTAATCAGGCGGGGCGTGTGATGCAGCACGGCTTGTGCGCCATCGGGACCATACAAGGTCCAGGTATGGCTTTGTTGTGGCAGACCCAATGCCAGGCTGGGATAGTCCGCCAGATCAGCGGGTGAGCCGGGCATCCCGTGGCGGGCAATCAGCTCCGGGCTGGCTATCAAACATTGGCTGCGGTCGGACAGAACACGCATCACCAGATCGCTGTCTTGCAATGGTGGCGGGCGCACGCGGATCGCCATATCCAGCGCTTCCCCGATCAGGTCCACGCGCCGGTTGGTGGCATCCAATTGCACTGTGACATGCGGGTAGCTGACCATGAAGTCGGCCAACATATCACTGACATGGGCGTTCAGTAAGGTGATGGGGCAACTGAGGCGCACCACACCGCGTGGCTCGGCACGTGTCAGTTCGATGGCTGCCTGTGCCGCTTCGGCCTCTACCAGCATGGCCTTGCAGTGCTCGTAATAGGTTTGGCCAATCTCGGTCACGGTAAAGCGGCGGGTGGAGCGCTGGATCAGCCGCACTCCCAGGCGTTCTTCCAGTGCAGCCAGCCTGCGGCTAAGCGTGGATTTGGGTAGACCCAGTGCGCGACCGGCCGGGGCAAAGCCGCCGTGATCCACAATCTGAACGTAGAAGTACAAGTCGTTTAAATCTTGCATGGCAGTTTTATCGTTCCATAAATGGAACATAGATGGCCGATTTAGGGGGCTACTGGCTTCGTTGTCCCGAGTTTATTCTGTCTCTTATGTTGAAACAAGGAGATGGACATGAAGAAAATTCTTGGTATCTATAGCGCTCCCCGTCCTCACTGGGTGGGCGACGGCTTCCCCGTTCGCTCCCTGTTTTCGTACCACACACACGCAAAACAGTTGAGCCCCTTCCTGCTGCTGGACTATGCCGGCCCTGCCGAGTTTGCTCCCAGCAACCACAAGCGCGGCGTTGGCCAGCACCCACATCGGGGTTTTGAAACCGTCACCATCGTCTACAAGGGCGAGGTTTCGCACCACGACTCCACTGGCCAGGGCGGCACGATCGGCCCCGGTGATGTGCAGTGGATGACGGCCGGCTCGGGCATCTTGCACGAGGAGTATCACTCCGACGCTTTTGCTCGTTCTGGCGGCACTTTGGAAATGGTGCAGCTGTGGGTCAACCTGCCTGCCAAAGACAAGAGTGCTCCTGCTGGCTATCAGGCCATTACCGACCAGCAAATTCCTGTGGTCGCACTGCCTGATGCTGCTGGCATGGTGCGTGTGATCGCCGGAGAAAAGGACGGTGCCATTGGCCCTGCCAGGACCTTCACTCCCATGAATGTATGGGATATGCGTCTGAATCAGGGTGGCATTGCCGAGCTGGAAAGCCCTGAAGGCTGGACAGCCGCCTTGGTGGTGCTGCAAGGCACCGTACTGGTCAATGGCCAAAGCGTGGCTCGTGAAGGGCAACTGGTCGTACTGGATCGGACAGGCAGCCAGTTCAGCGTGGAAGCCAATAACGACGCCGTTGTCTTGCTGATCAGTGGTGAACCCATTGATGAGCCCATTGTGGGACACGGCCCCTTCGTCATGAATAGCAAGCAGGAGATCTTGCAGGCTATGGATGACTTCAGCAGTGGCCGCTTTGGTGCGATGACACCAGGGTCGGCATCGTAGTGCAAGGCCCGCGGGGGCCGCATTCAGGTGGCCCCCGTCCCTCATCCACAGGAGAAACATGATGACTATCCCCAGCAATGTAGCCAATTTCAATGGCGCCGCCCCGGTAATTGATCCTGATGACGCAGTCATGCTGCTGATCGACCACCAAAGCGGCCTGTTTCAGACCGTGAAGGACATGCCCATGACCACCTTGCGTGACCATGCGGCAGCACTGGCCAAAATCGCCACCTTGAGCAAGCTGCCTGTGATTACCACGGCTTCCGTGCCACAAGGCCCGAACGGTCCTCTGATTCCCGAGATTCACCAGAATGCTCCCCACGCCCAGTACGTGGCACGCAAGGGCGAGATCAATGCCTGGCACAACGAGGACTTTGTTGCCGCCGTCAAGGCAACCGGCCGCAAGACCCTGATCATTGCCGGCACCATTACCAGCGTGTGCATGGCTTTCCCCGCGATCAGCGCGGTGGCCGAAGGCTACAAGGTGTTTGTAGTGATTGATGCCTCCGGCACCTACTCCAAGATGGCCGAGGAAATTACCTTGGCTCGCATGATGCAGGCCGGTGTGGTGCCTATCGATACCGGCGCAGTGGCCTCCGAATTACAGAGAACCTGGAACCGCCCTGATGCCCAGGAATGGGCCCAGGTCTACACCAGGATTTTCCCCGCCTATCAGTTGCTGATCGAAAGCTATGCCAAAGCACAGGACGTGCTCAAGAATCAGGAACAGCTGGATTCGCAGCGTTAATCAACGCCGCGCTCTTGCAGTACCGGGTGCAGCCCCTGCACCCGCTCCTTTCAATCATCGTTAAGGAAGACTGAGATGACTACGCCTTACAAACGTCTTGATAAAGACCAAGCCGCTGTACTTCTGGTAGATCACCAAACCGGGCTGCTGTCTCTGGTGCGTGATATTGATCCAGACAAGTTCAAGAACAACGTGCTGGCTCTGGCTGATCTGGCCAAGTACTTCAACTTGCCCACCATTCTGACCACCAGCTTTGAAGAAGGCCCTAACGGTCCTTTGGTCCCCGAGCTGAAAGAAACCTTCCCGGATGCGCCTTATATCGCTCGTCCCGGCCAGATCAACGCCTGGGATAACGAAGACTTCGTCAAAGCCATCAAGGCCACTGGCAAGAAGCAGCTGATTATTGCGGGTGTGGTGACTGAAGTGTGCGTGGCTTTCCCGGCCCTGTCGGCTCTGGAAGAAGGCTTTGATGTGTTCGTGGTCACCGATGCGTCGGGCACATTCAATGAACTGACGCGTCACTCGGCATGGGATCGCATGTCCTCGGCTGGTGCCCAGCTAATGACCTGGTTTGGCGTGGCTTGCGAACTGCACCGCGACTGGCGTAACGACGTGGAAGGTCTGGGTGCCTTGTTCTCCAACCATATCCCCGACTACCGCAACTTGATCAATAGCCACACCAAGTTCACATCCGGTAAGTAAATCGCTTCGGCGCTGCGCTGGTCACTTGAGTGGCCAGCGCTTTTGGCTGTTTGAAACCCAGCCCCCAGATCTGTTTTCAGGAGTTCGACCCATGAGTACACACAGTTCCGAAGTCTCTTCATCCTTTGATTGTCCCGAAGACATCAATGGCGAAAAACGTGTTCAACGTGTTGCCGGGCGCGGCGCACAAGTGGGTGGGGGCATTACCGTCAGCCGGATTCTGCCTTCCTCGCAACGGCGTATGGTGGGTGCCTGGTGCTTTCTGGATCATGCAGGGCCCGCCGTGTTCACGTCGGGCTCCGGCCTGCGTGTGGGCCCTCATCCGCATATTGGTCTGCAAACCTTTACCTGGATGATTCAGGGCGAGGTTCTTCACCGTGACAGCTTGGGCCATGTGCAAGTGGTCAAGTCTGGTCAGGTGAACTTGATGACAGCAGGACGCGGTATCAGCCATACCGAGGAGTCCTTGCCCGGCGAGGACAAGCTGCATGCGGTTCAGCTCTGGATTGCCTTGCCGTCCAAGGACGCTGACTGTGAACCCGCTTTTGACCACCATCCCGACTTGCCTCATTGGCGTGAGGGCGAGTGCGACTTTACCCTGCTGGCCGGTACCTATGCACAGCATCAGGCACCCAGCAAAATGTATTCGCCTATGGTGGGGATGGATTTGAGCAGCTCCAAGGCTGGGGAAGTGAGACTGAATTTGAACCCCGAGTTTGAGTATGGCTTTTTAGTCGTGCAAGGCGCCTTGGGTATTCACTCCGAGCAGTTCGAGGCAAATGAATTGGCCTATGTGGGCCGTGGCCTGACGCAGTTGAGCTTGAGTCTGAGCGCCGGCAGCCGAGTCATTGTGCTGGGTGGCGAGCCGTATACCGAGGAACTGGTGTTGTGGTGGAATTTTGTTGGTAAAAACAAGGACGTGATCGGCCAGGCACAACGCGATTGGCGTGCGGCCCATGAGCGCTTTGGTGTGGTGCATGGCTATGACGGTGAACCCTTGATTGCGCCGGACCTGCCATGGGAAAAGCTGTAGTTTTCGGCTACGGCTGCTTGTCTTGATCGCCCTTTGCGATGACGCAGGCCGTGCTTTTTGGACTGTCTGTACTGGTTTGGACGTAAGGCCAGGGAGTCCGTGAATTTCGCCTTCATCACCTTGTTCCAGTGGCCCCTTTCGGGGCCATTGTGTCTGTGTACAGTTTGCCCACCGTGACTGGCGGTCTGCCTGTGATCGGAGTACAAAACAGTGTGCTGGTGCAAGCAGGTCCACAGGAAAAGGTCTGTACGGCTGCGGTCAAGCCCTTTTGTTTGCACAACAGCGTTGAACAATTTCTAAAAGGTAGCTGGAATGCGATTGAAAGATAAAGTGGCCATAGTCACCGGTTCGGCAGCTGGAATTGGCTTGGCAACGGCCAGGAAGTTTGCCCAGGAAGGGGCGATTGTGGTGTTGTGCGATCGTAATGCGGATGCCGTCAATCAAGCCGCGCAGTCTTTAAGTGGTAATGGCGTTACCGCCGTAGGCTACACCGTGGATGTGACGGACCGTGCACAGATTGACGCCATGGTGGCGGATGTGAAGCAAAAGTTTGGCCGCATTGATGTGCTGGTGAACAATGCCGGGATCACTAAAGACGCCAAGCTGGTACGCATGACCGAGCAGCAATTTGATGATGTGATTGATGTAAACCTGAAAGCGGTTTTCAACTTCACTCAGGCCGTGGCCGCGGTGATGCTGGAGCAGGAAAGCGGTTCAATTCTGAATGCTTCCAGCGTGGTGGGTTTGTACGGCAATTATGGTCAAACCAATTACGCGGCCAGCAAGTTCGGGGTGATAGGCTTTACCAAAACCTGGGCCAGGGAGTTGGGCCCCAAGGGGATACGCGTCAATGCCGTCTGTCCCGGTTTTATCGAGACCGACATTCTGAAAACTATCCCGGAAAAAGTGCTGCAAGGCTTTCGTGATCATTGCTGGCTGCGCCGCATGGGCAAACCTGAAGAGATCGCCAATGTGTATGCGTTTTTGGCCTCGGATGAAGCCAGCTTCATCAATGGCACGACGCTGGAAGTGTCGGGCGGTTTGACGGTTTAATACCGTGCTCTGAACGATGGTTTGGAGGATTCTTGTTTGAATCCTGAGCCGCCACAAAAAAGCCTGAATCTGACTTAAATCAGATTCAGGCTTTTTCTACGGGAATAAGCGGTTTGGCGTTGTCGCTGTGAAAGTTGCAGGGGGCGTTTCAGCCCCCAATCCGACAGCACCTACCCTCTATATAGAGAGGACTGTTTCATTAATCCAGCTCGGGGTGGCGGTCCACCAGACGCTGGCGTTTTTGCTTCAAGGCTTCCAGTTCTTCCTCGGCCTTGGCAATAGCTTCTTCCACATCCTGCACACTCTGTTCGATGTGGTCATAAGCCTGCTGCAGCAGTTCCTTGGCTTCCTTGCGGTTGGAGGCGGTAGGTGTATCGCCGCGCAAGGGGCGGTTGGCCGTTTCGGGCAGGAACAGGGCGGTAATCAAACCGATGACGCTGGCAAACATCAAATAGTAGGCAGGCACCAGCAAGTTGTTGGTCTGCTCCACCAGCCAGGCCGCAACCGTAGGCGTCAGGCCCGCCACAATGATGGCGATGTTAAAGGAGGCGGCCAAGGCGCTGTAACGTAGCCGGGTCGGGAACAGGGCGGGCAGGGTAGAGGCCATGACTCCAGTCAGGCAGTTCAGCAAAACGGCCAGAATCAGCAGCCCCAGGAAGATCTGCACATTGCTGTCGCTACCAATAAAGTGAAAGGCGGGAATCGCGAAAATCAACAGGCCCAGACTACCGGCCATCAGAAAGGGTTTGCGGCCTATCTTGTCGCTGACAAAACCCACCACCGGTTGCACGAACAGCATCCCTATCATCACCACCACAATAATGAAGACACCATGTTCTTCGGCATAGCCCAGGCTGCTGGACAGATAGGTAGGCATATAGGTCAGCAACATGTAATAGGTGATGTTGGTGACCAGCACCATGCCGATACAGATCAGCAGGGCTTTGCGGTACTTGGAGAAGATTTCGCCAAAGGAAACCGTGGGGCGTTCTGTCAGGGCGGCGCGGTCTTCTTTCTCCATCTTTTCCAGTTGCTCGGTAAAGGCGGGAGTCTCTTCAGCGGCATGGCGCAGGTACAAGCCCAAAATCCCCAGAGGACCGGCAATCAGGAAAGGAATGCGCCAGCCCCAATCCTGGAAGGTCTCTTCGGTCAGGGACGTTTGCAGCAGCACGACCAAACCAGCGCCCAGCACAAAGCCCGCGATAGAGCCAAAGTCCAGCCAGCTACCCAGGAACCCGCGCTGCCGGTCGGGGGCGTATTCGGCCACAAAAACTGCCGCGCCAGTGTATTCACCGCCTACGGAAAAGCCTTGGGCCAGCTTGCACAGCAGCAGCAAAATGGGTGCCCAGATGCCGATGGATAGATAAGAGGGAATCAGACCAATCAGGAAGGTGCTGATCGCCATGATGATGATGGTCAGGGATAGCACTTTCTGACGACCGAACTTGTCTCCCATCAGTCCAAAGAACACACCGCCCAGAGGCCGCACCAAAAAGGGCACCGAGAAGGTACCCAGGGCGGCAATGGTTTGTACTGCGGGAGAGGCATCGGGGAAAAAGACTTTACCCAAGGTGGCGGCCACAAAGCCGTAAACGCCAAAGTCAAACCATTCCATGGCGTTGCCCAAGGCAGCGGCGGTTACGGCTTTTTTAAGTTTGCTGTTGTCTACGACGGTAATGTCGTCAATGTGAAGCGGCTTGGCGTTGCTGGATGCCGCGGAGGACTGCGTCATATGGCTTCTCCTGGAGAGCAGGACAATGACCTGCAGGTTCGCCCTTGTGCTGTCGATCCCAGAGAAGGAGCACTGGCATGACGGCATTGTGATCAGGCGAGGCTTGGAGGCGATTCTACGTCCAGCTTTGCTGTTCGTCTATCGAAGGGAAAGGGTCGAGCAGTCAGGGCCAAGTCGCGAGGAAAACGGGACGCGACTTGCCGTCCTTATTGTTACTGAGCCCAAGCCTGTCTCCCACCACATTTGCACATGCTTACAGAGCGCGGCATCCAGGCGGTAAAGGAGCTTTTTTCACGTAGGCTCGCACCTCATCGACCAATGCCGCCGCCGCGGGCGTCAAGTCATGTTCTTGGTGAAACATCAGGCACAAGGTACGTACCAGCGTGGGGGCCTGCAGCAAGGAGAAGCTCAGACCGGGCATCAAGACCCGTTGTGCCGCCAAGGCAGGCAGCAGGGCAATGGCCAGACCACTTTGCACCAGCGCTGCTTGCGAGGTGGTGCTGGACGCTTCATAAAACGGGGCCGAGGTTTCGATGGGCAGGTCCGGGCGGGACTGCAGCACCGCCATGATGCCGGTTTCGTCTACGACGCCCACCAGCTTGCGCTCATTCAGAGCAGACCAACTGACCGTGTTGTTGGCATCCGGTTTGATCAGCTTGTCGTCGCTGCGATAGAGCACGCCAAACTGGTCTTCCAGCAAGGGTTGACTGTCCAGCCCTTGGACATCCGCCCAGGGGCTGGTCAGACCAAAGTCGATCTCCCCGGCCACGATCTGGCGCTGAATGCGTCCCGAGTTGTCATCTCGTAAATACAGGCGGACCGCCGGATGCTGCTGAGAGAAATTGGCGGCTGCCGGTGCTATCAAATCCGTAATGGCCGACGGCGCTGCGGCCACACTGACCCGCCCGCTTTTCAATTCCCCATAACGCATGACATCGCTGATGGCGCCATCAAAATCTGCCAGCAGGCGGGTGATGCGCGGCAGGAACTCCTGACCAATAGGCGTCAGGGATACACGCCGACTGGTGCGGTTGAACAAGGTGGTATTCAGGGCAACTTCCAACTGCTGGATCAGGCCCGTGACCGAAGATTGTGTTTGAAAAAGACGACGCGCGGCATGGGTGAAACTGGCCTCCTGGGCCACGGCGACAAACGCGTTCAAGTGCTTGAGCGTGATGTGCTTGGGAAGTCTGTCCATATCATTTTCTGATTAATCAATTAACTTAAACAATTTTTCATATTAATAATACCTTTGGATAATGCGGTCAACTCCCCTTTTTGTGGGAGGGTTAGTGGAGACGTAGATGCAGACAGACGACCGCAGGCTGGACGTCAAGATCAGCAATGGCTGGATTATTGATGGCTTGGCCACCCCGCGTTGGCGTGGTGATGTGGGTATTCGAGAAGGACGGATTGTCGCCGTGGGCGACTTGAGCGCCTGGCACGCCGATCAATCGGTGGACGCCAGCGGCCATGTGGTGGCTCCTGGATTTATTGATACTCACGGCCATGATGATTTGATGTTCATCGAGCGGCCTGTTCTGGACTGGAAAACCAGCCAGGGCATTACGACGGTTGTGGTCGGCAATTGTGGCGTCAGCGCTTTCCCGGCTCCTTTGCCTGGCAACTCGGCAGCGGCTTTGGCCTTGCTGGGCGATTCTCCCTTGTTTGCAGACATGGCGCAGTACGTGCAAGCCGTGCGAAACCTCAAGCCCATGATCAACGTGGCGGCTCTGGTCGGTCACGCGAATCTGCGCATGGCCGTGATGCAGGACCCCTTGTCCCAGCCGAATGCCGATGAACAAAAGGCCATGGAAGCCTTGCTGGCCAAGGCCTTGGAAGAAGGCGCCGTGGGCTTTAGTACCGGCCTGGCTTACGAGCCCGGCTGCATGGCCGAGCCGGCCGAACTGGAAGGTCTGGCCCGTGTTGCCGCTTCCAAGGGCTCCTTGCACACCAGCCATATTCGCAATGAAGGCGACACAGTGCAGGAGTCGGTAGAAGAAGTGCTGGCGGTAGGCCGCCAGACGCAGTGCGCCACCCTGGTGTCGCACCACAAGTGCATGATGCCGGCCAACTGGGGCCGCAGCAGCCATACCTTGGCCAATATTGATCGGGCCCGCGCTGATGGCGTGCAGGCCACCCTGGATATTTATCCCTATTCGGGCAGCTCCACGATCCTGATCCCCGAGCGCGCCCACACTATAGACCAGATTCGTATTACCTGGTCCGAGCCTCACCCCGAGTGCAATGGCCTGTATCTGGCCGAGATTGCCGAGCAGTGGGGCTGCGACCGGGAAACTGCCGCACGGCGTTTGCTGCCTGCTGGCGCGATTTATTTTGCGATGGACGAGAAAGAAGTCCAGCGCATTTTCAGCCACCCATGTTGCATGGTGGGCTCGGACGGATTGCCTGCGGATGCGCATCCCCACCCTCGTTTGTGGGGGAGTTTCACGCGCATTTTAGGGCGGTACGTACGCGAAGATGGCCTGATGTCCCTGGAGCAGGCGGTTGCCAAAATGACCGCCATGCCTGCCTCGGTCTTCGGGCTTGAAAACCGCGGCGTGTTGCAAGTCGGCGCCTGGGCGGATCTGGTGGTGTTTAATCCCGAAACGGTGCAAGATTGCGCCACCTGGGAAGAGCCCACCTTACCGTCTCAAGGTGTGCAGACCGTGTTTGTGAATGGCGTACAGGTTCACCCTGTTGCCCCGGAGCAGCGGCCCGGCCAGGTGCTTGATCGCGCCTTTGCCGCTCAGGCACAAAGCCTGGATGCGCCGATTATCCCGCTATAAGCGGCGCGTCGGACAAGAAAACAGTCGCCGTGATCTGGGGTGGTCAACCAGGGCAGGGCGATTGCATCACATGCAGGCCGGTTTTTGAAAACTGGCCAGGAAGGATCGTTAAGGAGACGACATGAGTGTCATTCAGCAACAAATGCCAACGGGCAAGCGCAATGCTGCCATGGTGGTGTTTTTAATTGGCATGGCGATTGCCTTGTACACCCACTTTTACATGCCGGGTGAAAGCTCCCTGTGGGGCTTGACGCCGGTAGTGGTGTTTGCGCTTATCGCCTTGTTGGGTGTGGATATTGTTCTGGCCACGATTGGTGCGATTGTATTGGGTGCCATCATGACCAGTACGACGCCCATTGCCATGGGCAAACTGCTGGCCGAGTCCCTGGGCTCGTTTATTGCGGTTGTGGGTTTGATTATTGTGCTGGGCGCCGGGGTGGGTGAAGTGGCCGCCCGTACAGGTGCTGCCGAGCAATTGGTGCGAGCCATTGTGAAGCGTATTGGCTTGTCCAATCCGGTGCGTGTGCGTCTGGGCATCATGGTGGCCTCCACCCTGATCTGTGGCGCTCTGGGTACGCTGGCTGGCGGTAACGCCATTATTGCTGCGGTGGTGATTCCAATTGCTGCGGCCGTACGTCTGTCCCCTCCCGCTGTGGCTGCCTTGTTCCAAAGCGCCGGTTCCGCCGGTCTGGTGCTGGGCCCATTCACCCCTAACGTGGTGACCGTCACGGGTCTGACTGGCCTGAGCTACACCGATTACCTGCTGGTTGCCGGTCTGCCCATGGCCGCTGCTACCTTGCTGACGGGCTGGTTCATGTCCGGTCGTATTCAGAAGATGACCAAGGATCATTTCCAGTACGAAGAAGCCTCCCAAGGTCAGGCTGCTTTTGACGTGAACGCCAAGGCTTCGCCCAAGGCTGTGCGTGCTGCCTGGGCCTTCTGCATCACCATCGTGGGTCTGGCTGCAGTGGGTATCGCCTCCAAAGCCGGCTTTGCTTACGCCATTATCGTGATGGTGTCCCTGGGTGCAGCAACCGGTCTGGCCGGTGGCATGAACCCACGTGAAATTTTGCAGGCCATGTATGCCGGTGCGGGCAAGCTGATCTGGATTTTCTTCCTGTTCTGGCTGTTCAACCCGGTGCTGGTGCTGGTGGATCAGTTGAACGCCTATCACGCCTTGCTGGATTCGGTACAACCGTATCTGGTGGGTATTAGTGGCGCCGTGCTGTGCATGTTGATTGTGGCCTTTAACGTGGTCGGTCACATACCGGGTGCGGCCGTCGCGCAGATGACCTTTACTGCCAAGATTTTTGGCCCCGTTCTGGCTGCGGCTGGTGTGGGCCCTGCAGCTACCGCTGCCGTTATTCTGGGCAGCTCGCAGATTGACTGGTTTGGTCCTTTCCCTTCTTCGGACATGTTCGGCCAGATGGGCCTGGCGCGTTCCACTCAGCTCAAATACATGTTGTATAACGGCTGGGCGGTCATGATCATCAACTTGTTGATGTTCGCCGGTCTGTTCATGATTTTGGTCTGAGTACTGAAGGAGAGTGTGTATGTTTACCTTAGGAAGCGAGTTGCTGGATGCGCCACTGGTTCGTGAGCGCCTGCAGGAACGACTGGAGCCTTTGCTGACCCAGGAGTCCGCCCGTATTTCGATGGCGGTCTACGCTACCGACGGTACCTCCTTGTTCGAGTGGCATGCGCAGCGCGTCATGCCCTCGGCCAGCCTGATCAAAACGCCCATGCTCCTGTGCCTGCTCGAGCAAGTTGCCCAGGGCAAGCTATCGCTGGATACGGTTTACCCTCTGCCCGAGGGCGACCGTACCCCTGGCACCGGCATCTTGAGCCAACTGCCCGGCGTGCCCAGCCTGAGCCTGCGCGAGCTGGCCCTGCTGATGATTATCCTGAGCGATAACGTCGCCACCAATGCCCTGATCGACTTGCTGGGCATGGATAACATCAACGCCTGGAGCGCCCAGGCCGGTTTGCAGCATACGGATTTGCAGCGCCACATGATGGACATGAAGGCGCGCGAGGCCGGTAAAGACAACTGGACGACCGTTCAGGATGCCTGCTCGACCTTGCTGTACCTGTTGCATTCGCCTGCCTTGCCCGAAAACCTGCGTCAGCAGGGGCTGGACATGCTGGCCGATCAGCGCGAACGAGGTCACTTTGCGGCAATTTTGCCTTCTATCGCTCAACTGGCTCACAAGACCGGCTCCTTGCCCGGCTTGCGTCACGACGCCGGTATCTTGACGATGGGCGAACGCAGTGTGGTGCTGGCTGTGATGGCCGATGGCTTTACCGATGGCCGCACCAGCACCTCTCTATACGGTGGCCAGGGGGCGGGTGTCTTGTCCCGTCTGGCCTTGGAAACGGCCCGCGCCCTGCAGTACTGAGCCGGTCCGAATGGATAAAAGTATGTCTACGACACGTGTTGCCCTGGTTCAACTCGATAGCGGCCGTGACCGCCAAACCAATCTGGACCAGCTGGAACATTGGGTGCTGGCTGCCGCCAAGGACGGGGCACAATTGATTGTGACCCCCGAGTACAGCGATGTACGTGGTGATACGGAATGGTTGCAGCAAAACGCCACGCCTATTCCGGGTCTGGTGACGGATCACATGGCCAGCCTGGCGCGCCGTACCGGTGCCTGGATTCATCTGGGTTCCATGCACGAGCGTCGTCCTGATGATCATCGGCTGGGCAACACGAGCGTGACGTTCTCTCCAGAGGGCGAGATCGTGGCGCAATACCGCAAAGTGCATTTGTACGATGCGGTGGTGAACGGCCTGGAATACCGCGAGTCCGACGATTTCTGCCACGGCCAGCATCTGCAAAATGTGCAGGTCGGGGATCTGAATCTGGGCCTGAGCATTTGCTACGACATGCGCTTTGCCGAGCTGTTTCGTACTTTGCGTGCCCGTGGCGCAAATGTGCTGGTAGTGCCGGCTGCCTTTAATGTGCATACCGGCCGTGACCACTGGGAAGTGCTGTTGCGGGCCCGAGCCATTGAAAATCAGTGTTACGTGCTGGCCGCCGCGCAGATCGGCGGTCCCGGTCCTGCCATGCCTTGCCTGGGCCGCAGCATGATTATTGACCCTTGGGGCACCGTATTGGCCTGTATGCCTGATCATCCAGGCTATATCTGCGCCGATCTTGACCCCGCTCGCGTGCAGCGCATGCGTGAGTCACTTCCGGCCTGGCAGCACCGCCGGGGTGATCTGTATCCTATTCCTTCTTGATTGTGTGCTGAAACAGACTGGAGTCTGCCATGACCGTACCTGCTGCCTTTGAGTTTTATCCGGGCACTGCCCCCTTGTTGATTTCCATGCCCCACTCGGGCACCTACGTGCCTTCGGACTTGCTGGCGCGTTTTACGGAGTCAGCGCGTCAGGTGCCGGATACGGATTGGCATATTCCACGCTTGTATGAATGTGCCCAAAACTTGGGTGCGTCCGTGCTGGTGGCGACATATTCGCGTTTTGTGGTGGATCAGAACCGCCCGCCGGACAATGCCAGCCTGTATCCCGGTCAAAGTGTCACCAGCCTGTGTCCCGTGGACACGTTTGGCGATGAACCCATCTACCAGCCTGGCCAGGAGCCGGACGAGCGTGAGGTTGCCCAGCGTCGCGAGACCATCTGGTTGCCGTATCACCAGAAGCTGGAAGAAGAGCTGACGCGTTTGCTGGCCCTGCATGGCCGTGTGGTCCTGTGGGATGCGCATTCGATTCGTTCGGTCGTGCCGCGCTTTTTTGAAGGCCGTCTGCCGGATCTGAATTTCGGGACCGCCAATGGTCAGAGTTGCGATCCAGCCTTGAGCGAACGTCTGATGAAAACCGCCTCGGCCAACAAAGATTACAGCAGCGTGTTGAATGGTCGTTTCAAAGGTGGCTACATTACCCGCCACTATGGCCGTCCCGAGCAGAACATCCATGCTGTGCAGCTGGAAATGGCACAGTGCTGCTATATGGAAGAGCAGTGGCCCTTTGAGTACAAGGAAGAGGCGGCCCGTAACATCCAGCCCCTGATCGAGGCCTTGCTGCGCGACGCGCTGGCCTTTGCGACCGAGTCGTAAATTCATCCTGAGCCCCGGCACAGACAGGCCGGGGCGCTACACTATCGCCTTGGCCACGGTGGCCGTAGAGCGATTCATTCATGTCTGACCTTTCCCCGCCCCTGTTCGAGAAACTGTGCTGTCCTTTGGACGGCTTGCCGCTCTCGTTTGAGGCTCCCAGCTGGCGCTGCCCCTCGGGCCATTGTTTCGATACGGCCAGCCAGGGCTATATCAATCTGCTTCCTGTACAAAACAAGCGCTCACGCGATCCGGGCGACAGCAAGGAAATGGTGGCCGCACGTCGTCGTTATCTGGAGTCCGGGGTGTATGAGCCTATCGCCGCCGGCGTGTGGCGTGCCTTGATGGATGGCCTGGAAGGGGAGGCGCCTTATGCCTGTCTGGATGCGGGCTGTGGCGAAGGCTATTACCCGCGTTATTTGCGTCAGCAGGATCAGGATGGGCAGTTGGCCCTGATTGGTCTGGATATTTCCAAGTGGGCCGTCATGGCAGCGGCGCGCAGTTCCTCGGACATACGTTGGCTGGTGGGTAGCAATGCTCAATTGCCCGTGCCGGATGGTGCTTTGGATGCCTTGCTGTGCATGTTTGGTTTTGCCGTGCCCGAGGAGTTCTTGCGGGCGTTGAAGCCGGGCGGTATCTGGGTGCAGGTGGAAGCGGGGCCAGACCATTTGCTGGAACTGCGCCGCATTATTTATCCGACCTTGAAAGCCGATAAGGACGAGACTCCGCAGTCCCCGGCCGGTTTCAGTCTGGAAGCTGTTGAACGTGTTCGTTGTCAGATCAGCCTTGATTCACAAGAGCAAATTGCCGATCTGCTCTTGATGACGCCGCATTTGTTCCGGGCCAGCGCGCAAGGGCTGGAGCAGGCTCGTCAATTGACGAGCCTGGATCTTCAGGTGGATGTGCGTATCAAGGTCTTGCGTCGTCTTTAAGCTGATCTGCTCTGAGCGTCGCTGGCGGCAGGGTCGCAAATTTCTACGCGGTTGCGTCCATTGCGCTTGGCCTTGTAAAGCGCTTCGTCCGCCAGTTTCAACACCGTGCTGTGTTCTCGGGCATGCAAGGGCCAGTGCGCCAGCCCAATGGAAATCGTAATGGGCGAGCCAGTTGGGCTATTGGTTTCGCTGATCAGAATGCGCAGGCGCTCGGCCAGTTGCACGGCCTGGTCTATATCCTGATCGGGCAGGAAAATACAGAACTCTTCACCCCCGACCCGACAGATCAGATCGGTATCGCGGGTACAGGCTCGCATGGTGTCGGCCAGAAAGCTCAGCACCAGATCGCCCACATCGTGCCCGTAGGTGTCGTTCACGCGTTTGAAGTGGTCAATATCCACCGTCAGTAAGGAAAAGGGGGTGTCCGTTTCCTTCCATTGTTGCAGCACAACAGCCATACCCCGGCGGTTATTCAGACCGGTCAGCGGGTCGGTATTGCGCTCCACATCCATGACGCCCATTTTGCGATTGACGCGCTTCAAACCCAGTAACATGGCCAGCTTGATCTGGCGGGACTCAAAATACCAGGCGTGAACTTGCTCGATGCGCGAACTGGCCTTGGCTGAGTCCAGGTGCGGAGCCTGGCGAGCCAGTTGTCGCAAAGGTTTGGCGATCAGCATGGCCAACATCCAGATCAGGATCTGCACGGCCAGGAAAAAGGGGATGGAATTGCGCAGTACCTTGCCCAGCAGGACTGTTAATTCATCCAGCACCACTTTGGTGGGGCTTTGCACTACGACTCCCCATTTCACATCGTTGCTGGGCGCGAAACCGGCCAGCATGTCTACGCCCTTCACGTTGCGCAGGGACAGGGCGTCACTCTCGCCCTGGCTGACAGCGTCAATGGCCGGGTTGCCGTGTATGACTTCGCCAATCCGGGCGACGTCACGGTGAAAAATCAGCCGTTTGTGCTGGTCAACTACATAAATGTAAGAACCATCACGGTAAAAGTGCTCGCCCAGCAAGGCGTTCAGGCTATTGGGCTCGTGCAGGTAGATGGAACCACCTACCAGGCCTTTGTAATTGCCTTCTGCATCAAAAATCGGGTGCGACAGGAAGATCAGCAAGCGCCCGGTGGCGGACAGATAGGGTGGGCTGACCACGGGTTTCCTGGTTTTCAGTGCCAGTTGCGTGCCTTCCCCCCGCAGTGTCGTGCCAAGCAGGTTGAGCTGTTGGGGAGCATTGGCCAGAACCCGGCCCTCGGTATTCAGAATCAAAACCGAGTTAAAGCTGTTGTTTTGTTCTTTCAGGCGCCTGACTTCGTCACGTAGCATGGGCTCGTTGCCCTGGTTCAGGGAACGGGAGAGTTCGTTGGCGCTATAACGAAGTTGCTGTTGCAAATTGGCGATGAAGGCATCGGTGCTGCTGGCCAGTTTCAACGCGTAGGCGCGGTTCTTTTCCAGAGCTTGCTCGATCAGCAAGGAACGTTCCGCTGAATAGGCTCCATACAAGGTGTAGCCCATGGTCAGCAGACTGCTGGCAGTCGCCAGCAGGAGAATCAGCCGGCGCAGATCAACAAAAAACATGAGGATGGGCGAATGCTCGAAGTAAAGGGAGGGGCGGGGGAGGCCGAACAGACGGTCGTAAGACGCCTAAAACATTATACGTAAAGAATGTTTCCGAGTTTGAGGAGGTGTGACCCAAGGCCACAGGAGGGACGCGGCGCAGGGCAGGGGATTACGCCAGAGTGTAAGATATGGAATGGTCTAGACCAATAGACAGTTACCACATGTGTATCGCTGGCTGGGTAGATTGGATGGTATCGGCCGGCACTTTTCCATGGAGATCCCGATATGAAAAGCGTAGATAGTTTTAAGGCTTTGCACCAGTTGGATGTCGGCGGGCAGTCCTACGACTACTATCGGTTAGATGCGGTTCGTGGAGATGGCCTGGATGTTGCCAGCCTGCCTTATGGCTTGAAGATCCTGCTGGAAAACTTGCTGCGCACCGAAGATGGTGGCGATGTCACGGCCGATGATATTCGCGCCCTGGCCGCCTGGGACCCTGCTGCCGAGCCCGATCGTGAAATCGCCTTTACCCCCGCACGCGTTGTGCTGCAGGACTTTACTGGTGTTCCAGCCGTTGTGGACCTGGCCGCCATGCGTGAAGCCATGCAGGCCTTGGGCGGTGACCCGCAGAAAATCAACCCCCTGGCACCGGTGGAGCTGGTTATTGACCACTCGGTGATCGTGGATGACTTTGGCAAGCCCAGCTCGTTTGAACGCAACGTGGAAATCGAATACGAGCGCAATATGGAGCGCTATCAGTTCCTGCGCTGGGGCCAAAGTGCTTTTGATAACTTC
This sequence comes from Alcaligenes phenolicus, assembly GCF_032063905.1. NCBI lineage: Bacteria > Pseudomonadati > Pseudomonadota > Betaproteobacteria > Burkholderiales > Alcaligenaceae > Alcaligenes > Alcaligenes phenolicus. Next base: position 424,838 of record NZ_DAMBOE010000003.1, on the reverse strand, counting down.
AAGGTCGTGCCACCGGGCACCGGTATTGTTCACCAGGTGAACCTGGAACATTTGGCCCGCGTGGTCTTTACGCGCGATGAACAAGGCCGTCAGCTGGCGTATCCCGATACCTGTGTGGGCACGGACTCGCACACGCCTATGGTGAACGGTCTGGGCGTGGTGGCCTGGGGCGTAGGCGGTATCGAGGCCGAAGCCGCCATGCTGGGTCAACCCATTTCCATGCTGATTCCCCGTGTCGTGGGTTTCAAGCTGACCGGTCAAATGCCTGAAGGCACCACCGCGACCGACCTGGTGCTGACGATTACCGATATGCTGCGTCAGCATGGGGTGGTCGGCAAGTTTGTAGAGTTCTACGGCCCCGGCGTCAGCGCTGTGCCTTTGGCCAACCGTGCCACTATCGGCAATATGAGCCCTGAATACGGCTCCACCATCTCCATGTTCCCGATTGACGAGGAAACCCTGCGTTATATGGAGCTGACGGGCCGCAGCAAAGAGCAGATCGAACTGGTGCGCGCCTACGCCAAGGCCCAGGGCCTGTGGCACGATCCTCAGCACGAGCCTCGTTATTCCGAGCGCCTGGAGCTGGATCTGTCCACCGTTGTTCCTTCGATTGCTGGTCCCAAGCGTCCCCAGGACCGCATTGCGCTGTCCTCGTCCAAACCTGCATTCCGTACCGCTGTGCGCGACTTGCTGGGCGACGATGTAGCGACCTACGATGAGGCCGTGGAAGAAAGCTTCCCCGCCTCGGACGTGCCTTCGCACAAACCGCCAGCACCCCGGAAAGCGGCGGTGGAGTTTACGCTGGCCGATGGCAGCAAGTGCACGCTGGATCATGGCTCGGTCGTCATTGCCGCGATTACTTCGTGTACCAATACCTCCAATCCCAGCGTCATGATGGCCGCCGGTCTGCTGGCCAAGAAAGCCGTGGAAAAGGGCTTGAGCCGCAAGCCTTGGGTGAAAACCAGTCTGGCCCCCGGGTCGCGCGTGGTCACGGACTACTACCAGCGTGCAGGCCTGACTTCCTATCTGGACAAGCTGGGTTTTGATCTGGTTGGCTACGGGTGCACCACTTGTATCGGTAACTCTGGTCCTTTGATTCCGGAAGTCAGCCAGGCCATTAACCAGAACGATCTGGCCGTGGTGTCCACGCTGTCCGGTAACCGCAACTTCGAGGGCCGTATTCACCCCGAAGTGAAGATGAACTACCTGATGTCGCCACCGCTGGTGGTCGCCTACGCCTTGGCGGGCACCATGGATATTGACCTGTACCACGAGCCTTTGGGGCAGGGCAGCGATGGCAAGGATGTATTCCTGAAAGACATCTGGCCGTCTGCCGCTGAAGTGCAGGATGTGATCAGCAAGGCGATTGCCTCGGATATGTACCGTGATGGTTATGCCGATGTGTTCGCCGGTGACGAGCGTTGGCGCTCTCTGCCTACCCCCAAAGGGGATCGTTTCGAGTGGCAGGATGATTCCACCTACGTGCGCAAACCGCCTTACTTCATTGATCTGATGCGCGATCCAAGCCCCGTCTCGGACATTCGCGGTGCGCGCGTGCTGGCCAAGCTGGGCGATTCGGTGACAACCGACCACATCAGTCCCGCCGGTTCGATTGCGCGTACCTCGCCTGCGGCAACGTACTTGATGGATCACGACGTCAAACCGCAGGATTTCAACTCCTACGGTTCGCGTCGTGGTAACCATGAAGTCATGATTCGCGGCACTTTCGCCAACGTGCGTCTGCGCAACCAATTGGCTCCGGGTACAGAAGGCGGCTATACACGCGACTTCACGCAAGATGGCGCACCAGTGGCCACGATTTACGATGCCTCGCGCAATTACTTGAATGCCGCTGTCCCGCTGGTGATTCTGGCCGGCAAGGAATACGGTTCGGGCTCTTCGCGTGACTGGGCGGCCAAAGGCACGGTGCTCTTGGGCGTGCGTGCCGTCATTGCCGAGTCCTACGAGCGTATTCACCGCAGCAACCTGCTGGGCATGGGCGTGATGCCTTTGCAGTTCCCAGCCGGTCAAAACGCCGAAACCTTGGGCCTGGCGGGGAATGAAGTCTTTGATATCGAAGGCATTACCGCCCTGAATCAGGACAAGATTCCCGAGAAGGTCAAAGTGCGTGCGGGCGATATCGAGTTCGAGGCCCTGGTCCGAATTGATACGCCTAGCGAAGCGCATTACTACCGTCACGGCGGTATCATGCAGTACGTTTTGCGGGGCTTGTTGAAGGCGTAAGCCCCGTAGCAGGCCCAGGCGTGTGCATGCACGCCCAACAGTGCGTCAGTTGTGCCCTGTGCAACTGGCGCACTGCTGTGTTTGAAGGGCCGGCACTGTTGCCGGCTTTTTGTTTGGATAAAGAAAAATGGCAAATACCCAAGAAGCATCTTGGTCTGAACTCCTGTCTGGTCGTAATGGCTTGCGCTCACTGGCCTTGGCCGGGGGCGTGGCCGTTCATGCGATCAACGTGTACGTGGCGACCACGATCCTGCCTTCGGTGGTGGAGGATATTGGCGGGCTGGAATACTACGCCTGGAATACGACCTTGTTCGTGGTGGCCTCGATTCTGGGCTCGGCCCTGTCGCCACAAGTTCTGGAAAAACTGGGTCTGCGGCACAGCTTCTTGATGTCCTTGCTGTTCTTTGCCATTGGCACGACTCTGTGCGCGGCAGCGCCTTCCATGCCTTTCCTGCTCTTTGCCCGCACGATTCAAGGTTTGGGTGGCGGCTTGCTGCTGGGTCTGAGCTATTCTTCGATCCGGCTGGTATTTGAAGAGCGACTTTGGCCGCGCGTCATGGCCTTGGTGTCCAGCATGTGGGGCGTAGCAACTTTGTCGGGCCCGGCGATTGGTGGGGTCTTTGCCCAGATGGGACAGTGGCGTCTGGCTTTCTGGAGTGTCCTTCCTTGCGCTGCTTTGCTGGCTATTCTGGTCTGGACGCAATTGCGCGATGCGCGTGCGCCTGAAACCCGTAAATCCGGTTCCACTTTGGGCAAGGTATTGCTGCTGACCGCTTCTGTGCTGGTCATGTCGGCGGGTAGCCTGTCTACGTCCTGGATGATCAATCTGGCCGGTGTGCTGGGCGGGGCTGTTCTGGTTTATTTGATGGCGCGTGCCGACAGCAAGTCCACCAGCCGCCTGTTTCCGCAGGGCACTTACTCCGTCAGCACGGCCTTGGGCAGCCTGTATGCCGGTATTGGTCTGGTCAGCGTGGCCGTGGCAACGGAAATTTTCATTCCCTATTTCCTGCAGATCATCCACCACATGAGCCCGCTGAAGGCAGGCTATCTGACGGCCTTGATGTCAGGCGGCTGGACCCTGGGTTCTATTGCCAGCTCCAGCCGGGGGCTGAAAACCGGGGATCGCATGATTATTGCCGGGCCTGTATTGTCGGGCCTGTCTCTGGTTGCGCTGGGTGTCTTTATCCCGTTGGAGGGTTTGAGTGAAGGCGTGGATTATTCCTGGGCCTTGTACCTGTCTTTATTGGGAGTCGGAGTGGGAATTGGCCTGGCCTGGCCGCATTTGCTGACGCGGGTATTTCATTCCGCGCCCAAGGGGCAGGAGAATATTGCCTCGGCCGCCATTACCACCTTGCAGTTGTTCACGATGGCATTGGGTGCGGCCTTGGCAGGAATCATCACGACAGCCTCGGGCTTTGTGAACCCCGGTGGGGTGCAGGGCGCACGCCAGTCGGCGCAGGCTCTGCTGTGGTTGTTTGCCCTGGCGCCCCTTCTTGCAGCCTTCTTGTCCGGGCCTGCGCGTCGGGTGCGCCCCAAGGCTTAGTCCTGGACGGTGCTTTTGGGCAGGCGGAACAGCTCTGGATCCGGGCCAAGACGGCCGTCGGCCTGATCCAGGCTGGCAATGGCGGCCATATCGGCTTCGCTTAGCTCAAAGCTGAAAATGTCCATATTGTCCCGCTGGCGCTCGGGGGAGTTGGACTTGGTAATCACCATATTGCCCAGCTGAATCTGCCAGCGCAGCATGATTTGCGCCACGGAACGGCCATGTTCCTTGGCAATCTTGTTCAACACCGGGTTGTCCCACAGCGTGCCCAATCCCAGCGGGCTCCAGGCTTGGGTCTGGATGGCGTGGTCTTCGTGGTAATGACGCGATTCCGCCTGCTGAAAGCCGGGGTGCAACTCAATCTGGTTCAGTACGGGCAGCACGCCTGTCTTGTCCAGCAAGGTTTGCAGGTGCTGGGGCAGGAAGTTGCACACACCAATCGACTTCACACGACCTTCATTGCGCAGATTGATCAGTGTCTCCCAAGTCTGGATGTACTGGCGGTTCTTGGGCACGGGCCAGTGAATCAGGTACAGATCCACATAATCCAGCTGCAGCTTGTCCATGCTTTCTTCAAAGCCAGCACGGGTGTTGTCGTGGCCATGCATGTCATTCCACAGCTTGGTGGTCACAAACAGCTCTTCGCGTGGCACCTTGGACTGACGAATCCCTTGGCCCACCTCGGCCTCGTTACCGTAGATGGCGGCGGTATCGATCAGGCGGTAGCCTGCTTCGATGCCACTGCACACCACATCGGCCGTTTGCTCGGCAGGTACCTGCCACACGCCCATGCCCAGTTGTGGCGCACGGTTATCGTCGTGGAAGGTGATTGTTGGGGGGGTAGTCGACATAGGTCTCTCCTCGGTTGAGTGCACGGCAAAACAGCCAGGACATGGCTGATGAAACCACCGCGCATTGGGAACGATCGGGCTCTAGAGTACAGGCGGTGTCAAAGCAAAAGTCCTTAAAAGGACCTGAATCCGCATGGGGTGGACACGCGAAGCTTGTACGTAGGCAGGAAATTAGCTTATTGTTTTTTGTCCTGCGGCGATTATAGAGGCGTCGACTGGATTTTTTCTTAAGATGTTGCAATCTGCATCATTCATAATCCCATATAAGCTTTAGCTCTATGGGATTCCAGCTGGAGTAAGTATGAGCGTACATACCACGCAGGTCCGCGTTAGCGTACCCGCCTTGATCGCCTGCAAGGGCAAACAAAAAATTGCTTCATTGACAGCCTACATCGCGCCTATCGCACGTATGCTGGACGAGCACCTGGATATGATTCTGGTGGGCGATTCGACCGCTATGGTGGGCTATGCCATGCCCGATACCTTAAGCATTACGGTCGATATGATGGCGGCCCATGCTGCTGCCGTGGTGCGTGCGACTCAACATGCTTGTATTGTCGTGGATATGCCGTTTGGCAGCTATCAGGAATCACCCCAGCAGGCATTTGCCAATGCATCGCGTATGCTCGCCATCAGCGGTGCCCAATCGGTGAAGCTGGAGGGTGGTCAGGCCATGGCTGAAACCACGCGCTTCCTGGTCGAGCGCGGCGTGCCCGTGCTGGCACACGTGGGTTTGATGCCCCAGTACGTCAACACCATGGGCGGTTACAAGGCTCAAGGCATGACAGATGCAGCTGCCCAGCGCGTGCTGGAGGACGCGGTGGCTCACGCACAGGCGGGTGCCTGGGGTGTGGTGCTGGAAGGGGTGGCAGAAGGTCTGGGTCGCCGTATTACTGAAACCATCGCCATTCCGACCATCGGTATCGGTGCTTCCCCCGCATGCGATGGCCAGGTTCTGGTGACGGAAGACATTCTGGGTCTGACCAATGGCAAGATCCCCAAATTCGCCAAACCTTACGCGGATGTGGGCGCCTTGATCTCCCAGGCAGCCGGTCAATACGCGGCTGAAGTGCGTGATGGTTCTTTCCCCACGCTGGATCAATGTTTCGGTGTGAAACGCTAGTCCGGCTAACTATTCCGCATTAGAATATTCCGTGTTGATAAATGCGGCATTCACATAGAACGACATGGAAATTCGCCAATTAGAAGCCTTTGCAGCGGTGATGTCTGCTGGCAGTGTTACCGCTGCCGGCCGACTGCTGGACCGCTCTCAACCAGTGGTTAGCCGCCAGATCCAGGAGCTGGAACAGGAACTGGGCTTCAGGCTTTTTACCCGCACCCGTCCGCAGGTCACCTTGACTGAACAAGGGCGCGAGTTCTATCTGGAAGCCCGGCCCGTCTTGATGAATCTGGAGGTGCTGCAAAGCCGCGCTCTGGAAATCGCCCGTGGGGGCCTGCGACCTCTGCGCATCGTGACTACTCACGCCTTGGCGATTGGCCTGGTGCCGCAAGCGCTGGGCATCATGGAGCAGCACGATCCGGCCTTCAAGCAAAAGCTGATTATTGATACGGTAAAGCCGGAAGAAGTGGTGCAAGCCATTGACGAAGGACGGGCCGATCTGGCGGTGACCAGTTTGCCGCTGGACATTGATGGCTGCACCTTGCATTGGTCAGGTCAAAGCCCGTGCCTGCTGGGCATGGCCGTCAATCATCCCCTGGCCAAACAGGAACTGGTGCGTCTCAGTGATATTCAGGGCACCCCCCTGATTTCCATCCAGAACCGCCACCGCTTGCGCCATACCCTGGCAACCGCCTTGCTGCGTGCCAGTCCGGAAGCCCCGGAAGATATCCGTCATATCGAGGTTGCCTCCTCGTTGGAGGGTCTGGTTCTGGCCAGCCAAGGGGTAGGCGTGTCCTTGATTGACCCCTTTACCGCCCACGGCCTGCCACTGCCCAACGTCGTGCTGCGCCCGATTGATATCCACGTGCCTTATATGGTCGGTGTGGTGTCCTTGCGATCCCGCGAACTGCGTCCGGATGCGCAGCGCCTGGTCGAAGCCATGCGGCAGTATGTGCTGCAATTCATCCCGCGCTTTGTGCTGGGGGACGACACCGGCTTGCCAAGCACGCAAGACCCGTTTGACTCGCTGTAATCAACACGCTTGTTGATCAAGGCTTGGGCGGCTTTGCTGGATGCTCGTCCGCCTCTGCAGGCCTTAGGGGATCATCGCGTACGCCAGAACTTCCAGCTTCATGCCCGGCTCCACCAAGGCCGCAACGCCAACACTGGCGCGGTTGGGGAAGGGCGCGGAGAAAAACTCTCTGTACACCTTGTCGATGCTGTCCATGTCGGCAACATCGGTCATGTAGATCAGCACCTGGGTGACATTGTCCAGGCTGCCACCGGCCGCTTGCGTGGCCCGTTGCAGATTGGCAAAGGTCAGGCGAGCTTGCTGCTCGATGCTTCCCGTATCAATGCTGCCGTCCGGCCGCACAGGTCCGTTCACCGTAAACAGCATTTCCCCTTTGGCTTTGACGGCCCAGGAAAATGCTTGCTTCAGGGGTGGCAGTCCGACGTCGACAACTTGTTTCATCACTTGCTCCGAGTAGAGGTGACCGGCAAGGACGCAAAGAGCGCGTGCGTGGCATCGCCCAAGCGGGTGTTGGGACGAGCCTGGTCAAGAATGACATCGAAGTGGTTGCGTGCTGGCATTTCGATGGGGGGCAGATACCGGGCTCCCACTGCATTCAGCGCATCGGCAAAAGCCTGACTCTGGCGTTTGAACTCCGAGGTTTCGATTTCTCCCCAGCTGATGACGGTGGGCGGAAAGCCTGTCAGATCAAGGAGTTGGGGGCTGATTGCCCGTGCGCTCGCCACGTCCAGAGACAGTGCCTCATTGATGCTGGTGCCAATCAGGGGCTGCAGGTCGTAAATGCCTGAAACCAGTACCGCCGCTGCGGGTGCCCCTACGGGTAAATCGGCATCATCTTTCCATCCACGCAAGCAGCACATGGCCGCCAGATGCGCGCCGGCAGAACTGCCGGACACGACGATACGTTGCGGGTCAAAGCCCAGCTCTTCGCCGTGTTGGTGCAGCCAACGCAGTGCCTGGCGGCATTCCAGTACCATCTCGTGGACAGAGGCTTGCGGTGCCAAGGTGTAATCGATAGCGGCAAAGGCAATGCCGGCCTCGATGCAGTCCGGGGCCGAGAATAAAGAGGAGGCCTTGGAAAGTTCCTGCCAGTAGCCGCCATGAATAAACAGTAGCAGCGGCGGGAGGGATTCCGAGTCGCGGGGCGTAGGTAAAAAGAGGTCAAGCTTATGCGCGGCGGCACTGCCATAGGCAAGCTCGGCATGCCGAGCTCCGCTTTGCAAGGCCGCTGCGCTAAGCGTGGCGTAGTCCTCGATATAGGGCGCATAGTTTCCGCCTATACAGGAGCTGGGCGAATATTCGCGTTCGCGCTCCTGCGCGGAGAGTAAGTCGTGTGGAGACTGCATTACAGCGCTGTCCGAACAGTCCAGATCTCGGGGAACAGCACCACATCCAGCATCTTGCGCAGGTAGCTGACGCCGCCTGTGCCACCGGTGCCGCGCTTGAAGCCAATAACGCGTTCAACCGTGGTGACATGGCGGAAACGCCAAAGACGGAAGGCGTCCTCAATGTCGGTCAGTTTCTCGCCCAGCTGGTACAAATCCCAATGTGCATGCGGGTCACGGTAAACCTGCAACCAGGCGGCTTCGACCTCGGGGCTGGCCACGTAGGGCTGCGTCCAGTCACGGTCCAGATAGTCAGCGGGAATGTGGAAACCTTGGCGGGCCAGCAGGCGCAGCGATTCGTCGTACAGCGAAGGCGCACGGTAGGCCGCTTCCACTTGGCGGAGCAGGTCCGGGCGGTGTGCATGTGGCTTGAGCATGGCGGCGTTCTTGTTGCCCAGAGCAAATTCAATGCAGCGATATTGCGCGCTTTGAAAGCCGCTGGAACTGGCCAGATAAGGCCGCATGGCGGTGTATTCCGGCGGGGTCATGGTCGACAGCACAGTCCATGCACTGACCAGTTGCTCCATGATGCGCGAGACACGCGCCAGCATCTTGAAGCTGTCGGCATAGCGGTCGGCGGCGACCGATGCGGTGGCCGCATTCAGTTCGTGCAGCATCAGTTTCATCCAGAGTTCGCTGGTCTGGTGCTGAATGATGAACAGCATTTCGTCGTGGGCAGGCGAGAGCGGGTGTTGAGCGCCCAGCACCTCGTCCAGGTGCAAGTAGTCGCCATAGCTCATGGATTGGCTGAAATCCAACTGCGCTTTTTCTTCCGAAACAATGCGCTCTGTCTCGCCGATTCCCTTGTCAGCCGATGCTTTGGAAGCATTCATTTGTTCTGTTCCCGGTACGTTAATAATGATCTGTGCGACCTGTTAAACAGGTCGCGTGGGTCGATAGAAAACCATAGTCGCGTTGCGCGCCGAGGGGAGCTTGCAATGCATCTTGCCCGAAGGTCTCCATCAGCGGCAGGATGCGGTCACCCGAGTGGGCGGGCAGAGGGGTGAAGCTGAAATTTCTCTGTGGTTTCATGATTTCATCCCACTTAAATTTATGCGTTGATCTTATGGATTTAAGGGTCTTGCGCCAAGCTGTTTTTTATAGAAGCATAACTTTTTCTGAAAAACTTAAAAAACGGGTTTTTTTATGCAAATAGAACTGGATGAGGTGGACTGCAGTTTGCTGGCCGAGCTCCAAAGAAACGCCCGGCTCACAACAAGCGAGCTGGCGCAAAAAGTGGGCATATCGCAGTCGCCCTGCTGGCGCCGGATTCGACGCATGGAAGAAGCCGGGCTTATTTCAGGCTACCACGCCCGGCTGGATCGTCGTGGCCTGGGCTATGGCGTGGTGGCCTTCGTCAGCATCAGTGTGGACTTTCAAAATGAAGAACGTTCGGTGCAGTTTGTAGAGGCCGTGCGTGATATTCCGGAGGTGGTGATGTGCCACGGCATTGCCGGTCCGGCGGATTTTTTGCTGATGGTCGTGGCCAAGGATCTGGACAGCTATTCGGAATTGTTGCAACGAAAATTGCATCGTTTACCGGGTGTTCGGCAAGCGCAGACCAGTTTTTCCTTGCAGGAATTCAAGGGCCTTAACGAGCTGCCAATCCCAGCAATGGCCGGCCCTGCAGCCTAATTACGTATCCTGCAAAACTTGATGCGCTGCTCGCTCATCATGCCTGTCGAGTCGCACATCACGAATCAGGTGGCTAAGGGTTAGCTCTGATTTGTTGCCGTAGAAGTCCGTCCTTAGAATTGATCAAAAATCACAAATCTTTGCTCGAATTCACGTTGTGACGGAATTTAATGAAACATTCAGATGATGCAAGCACAAGCGCTCCGCTCGAAGCTTTTCAACCCATCGTTCGGCAATCCGTCAACGAAGCGGTCTATCAAGCCCTACGTAACAAGCTGATGCACGGTGAGTACCGTGCGGGCCAAGTGCTTGGCATTCAGTACCTGGCCGATGCGCTGGGCACCAGCACCATGCCCGTGCGCGAAGCACTGCGCCGTCTGGTGGCACAGCAGGGACTGGAGCCTTTGCCTAATGGCACCACCCGTGTTCCTTTGATCACCAAAGCTTGCCTGAGCGATATTCGCCGCGCCCGTGTTTTGATCGAAGGCACCGTCACCGAATGGGCGGGTCCTTTTCTTACCCCGTCCTTGCTGGATCAGCTGGAGCAACTGGCGCAAGAAATCACCCAAGAGCGCCGCACGCCTAAAGGCGTGGCCAGCAGTCTGGAAAAAAACCGGATCTTTCATTTCACGATTTACGGAGCCGCTCAGTCTCCCGTCATGCTCGCCATGATCGAGAGCCTGTGGCTGCAGTCGGGCGCTTACTTGCGTGAAACCCGCGAGCAGCTGCACAACGAAGACTCTGCCGATCACCTGCACGAATCCACCGTCAAAGCGCTGCGCGCGGGCAAGTTTGCCCAGGCGCGCCAATACATTCAGGAAGATGTTTCCTGGATCTTCGACCGCTTGGACCTGGCCGATTAAGTCGATCTCTCAACTACTCATCACCACCAAAGACCATGCTAAAAAAACATAGATCAAAAGCAGTGACCGAGGGCGTGACTCGCACCCCACACCGAGCCTTTCTGCGTGCAACAGGCCTGGACGATGATGATCTGGACCGTTCGATGGTCGCCATCATTGGAACCGCCGGAGACAACACACCCTGTTCCAAATCGCTGGGCCCGCAAGCAGACAGCGTGCGCCTGGGTGTAGCCCAAGGTGGTGGTGTACCCGTCATGATGAACACGATTTCCGTGTCCGATGGCACCTCCATGAACCACGCTGGTATGCGCATGAGCCTGGTCTCGCGCGAGATGATTGCCGACAGCATGGAAATAGCCGTGCGTGGCCATGCCTATGACGCTCTGGTTGGTTTGGGCGGTTGCGACAAGACGCTGCCCGGCACCCTGATGGCCATGGCGCGCCTCAATGTCCCTTCGGTTTTCATTTACGGTGGCTCCATGTTGCCGGGCTACTCGCCCGATGGCACTGAAAACACGGTGCTGACTGCCATTGAGGGTGTGGGTCGTTATCAGACTGGTGCGATTTCCCTGGAGCAACTGCACGGCATTGAGCGCACCTGTGCCATGACCGTGGGCTCCTGTCCGGGCCAGTTCACCGCCAATACCATGGGTATGGTGGCAGAGGCTTTGGGCCTGTCTTTTCTGGGTTCTTCGACCACGCCCGCCGTATACAGCCAACGACACGCGCTGGCTCGCCGCGCCGGTCGTCGCGTGATGGAGATTCTGGAACATGGTGGTCCTTTGCCGCGTGATCTCATCACCCGTAAAAGCCTGGAAAATGCCACTGCTGCTGTTGCTGCGACTGGCGGATCGACCAATGTGGCCTTGCATATTCCTGCCATTGCGCACGAAGTCGGTATTCGTTTCACCACGGACGATATGGCCGAGGTGTTCAATCGCACGCCGTTGATTGCCGACTTGCAGCCCGGTGGCCGTTATCTGGCTCGTGATCTGGACGTGATCGGCGGGGTGCCCGTAGTGCTCAAGGCCCTCTTGAAGAGCGGCCACCTGCACGGCGATGCCTTGACCATTACCGGCGAAACCTTGGCCGAGGCTCTGGAAAACTTTCCCGATGTAGATGGTCGTATCGTGCGCAGCAGCGATCAGCCCATTCACGCGTCGGGCGGCCTGGTCGTGCTCAAGGGCAATTTGTGCCCCGATGGTGCCTTGCTGAAGATTGCTGGCTTGAAGTCTCTGGTTTTTGAAGGCCGCGCTCGCGTTTTTGAAACCGAAGAAGACTGCATGGCGGTGGTGTCCAAGCAGGCCTATGAGGCTGGCGACGTACTGATTATCCGTAACGAAGGTCCTAAAGGCGGCCCCGGTATGCGCGAGATGCTAAGTGTCACTGCCGCTATTTATGGTCATGGCAATGGCGAAAAAGTGGCACTGCTGACGGATGGCCGTTTCTCCGGTGCGACACGCGGCATGTGTATCGGCTATGCCAGCCCTGAAGCAGCAGCCGGTGGGAACATCGGTTTGGTAAAAGACGGCGACCGTATCACCATCGACGCCACGCAAAGCAGCATGCAGCTGCATGTGTCCGAGGAGGAACTGGCTGCACGCAGAGAGCAATGGAAACCCTACGTACGAGATCGTTTGGCTGGCGCGCTGGAGAAGTACGCACGCCTGGTTGGACCGACCAATGAAGGGGCAGTGACCCATTCGGGTGCTGCCGAGTGGCCGCAAGAACAGCTTGAGGACGTATAAGATGAAACTCGGTTTTTGCGGTTTGGGATTGATGGGGGCTGCCATGGTGCAGCGCCTGCTGAAAGCGGGTCACGAGGTCAAAATCTGGAATCGCTCCAGAGAAAAGGCCGAACCGCTGGCAGCGCTCGGTGCGCAGATTGTGGACACGCCACGTGAAGCGGCTGAAGGCACCGACGGCGTCTTGTTATGCCTGTTTGATGCCAAGGCTGCCGAGGCTGTGGTGTTCGGTGCGGACGGTATTGCTCAGGCGGTGGGCCTTAAATGGCTGGTGGATCATTCCAGTATCGACCCTGAGGCCACACGCAAATTGGCCGCCCGCTTGCTGGAAAGCTGCGGCGCTGACTGGATTGATGCCCCGGTGTCCGGCGGTATTCCAGGTGTGGAGGCCGGTACGCTGGCCATCATGACGGGCGGCAGTGAAACCCATATGGCTGAAGCCGAGGCCGCCATGCGCGCCTATGCCGGCAATATTACGCATATGGGGCCTTCCGGTACCGGGCAGGCGACCAAGCTGTGCAACCAGGCCATCGTGGCGACCTCGATTGCGGCGCTGGCCGAAGCCATTGGCTTTGCCCAGCGCAATAACATCAATGTGGACAAGCTGGCGCCCGCGCTGGCGGGCGGTTGGGCGGATTCCAAGCCTTTGCAGATCTTTGCTTCGCGCATGATAGAAGCCCAGGCAAAAAGCATCGGTGCGCTGTCCACCATGCTCAAGGATATCGACACCCTGATCGCCAATGCTCAACAAAGCGGTGCGCCTATGCCGGTTGCGGCCAGCGTGCAGCAAATGTTGCGCGTGGCAAGCGCCATGGGTTTGGGTCAGGCCGAAGTGTCTGCCGTGGTCAGCGTCGTTCTGCCCGAGCAGCGCGACGCCTTCCTTAGACAGATAGACGCATAAGACAGGCGGCCCCATGCAACTATCCGCTAATCTCAGCTGGTTGTATCGGCATCTGGACTGGAGCGAACGCTTCGAGGCTGCAGCGGCTGACGGTTTTCAGGGCGTCGAGATTTTACTGCCCTATGACTATGCACCCGCCTGGTACGCCAGTCAGTTGCAAGCTGCCAAGCTGGAGCTGACACTGATCAATACGCCGATAGGCGAGGGGCAAGGCCGTTTGGGCTGGGCGGCCATTCCCGGCGCACAGGTACAGTTCCAGGAAGCTTTTGATCGCGCCCGTGCTGTGGCACAGGCTACCGGCTGCCGCCGTATCCATGTGATGGCGGGCGATGTCAGCCCCTTCGCGCAGGAAGATTGCCGGGCTGCACTGCTTGGCAATCTGGAACAGGCTTTGGCCCTGGCTGAAGCGGATGATCTGGTGCTGACGCTGGAAGCGCTCAACCGCAGCGATATGGCCGGGTACTTCTATTATTTGCCCGAGCAGGTCATTGAGGTGCTCCAGCATTTCAACTCCCCGCGCCTGCGTCTGCAGTTTGACTACTACCACTGCGTCAAAGAAAGCCTGGACGTCCCTTCCAGTGTGGCGGCCTGTGCGCCGTGGATCGGCTATGTGCAGATCGCGGGTGCCGATGGGCGCTACGAGCCGGATCTTGCACAACATGATTTTCTGGCAGGCGTGGCGGTCTTGCCCGCCCTGGCTTACGACAACTGGCTGGGTTGCGAGTATCAGCCTCGTGGGTTGCCCTCAGAAGGTTTGGCCTGGTGTCAGCCTTTGCGGGATCGCGGTGTGCTGGCTGCGCCACGTCGCCGTGATGCGGCTTGCACGCAGGCTGCCGGGAGATAAGCCATGAAGCATGTCTTGATTACCGGCGCCAACGGCTACATCGGCCAAGCGCTTGCCCGTGCGGCGGCCAAACTGCTTGAAGCCAACGAGATTCAAAGCCTGACGCTGACGGATCTGGCTTTTGAGGAGCAAGGCTATCACCACCTGCCTGGGCTGCGCTGCATTAGTGGTGACTTGTCTGATAAAGCCGTGCTGGAGGCGGTGCTGATGCCCGCACCCGACACGGTTTTCCATCTGGCCTCGGTGACCAGTCGGCTGGCTGAAGAGAATTTTGCACTGGGTTTGCGCGTCAATATAGACGGCACGATAGGCTTGTTTGAGCATCTGCGACAGCAAGGCCAGTGTCCCGTTGTGGTGTATGCCAGCAGTATCGGTGTCTTTGGTACGCCACTGCCCCAGCAGGTGGATGACAACACGCCCGTCGCACCTACTTTAAGTTATGGAACGCAGAAGCGGATGGTGGAGCTGCTGCTAGCCGATTACAGCCGCCGGGGTTTTCTGGATGGCCGCTCGGTTCGCTTGCCTACCGTGGTCGCCAGGCCCATGACTGCCGAAACGGCGCTGTCTTCCTTTGCCAGCTCCTTGATCCATGCCTTGGCTGCGGGCAGCACCTACGAGTGCCCCATCGGCCCGCAAGGGTGGATCTGGCTGCTTTCCTTGCCCGCCTGTGTGCGGCACCTTCTGACAACAGCGAGCCTGGAAGCGGCTCGCTTGCCTGCTGGTCGGGTGTGGAATCTTCCCGCCCAGCGTCTTCAGGTGGCAGAGCTGGTACAGGCTGCCAAATCCCGCTATGGCCGGGGGGCCGATGCGGGATTGAGCTTTCAGTCCAACCCTCAGTTTGACCAGCAGTTTGCCCAGTGGCCGCCTTTGACAACGGCAATCGCCACGCAGTTGGGTATGCATCATGACGGCGATGCCGAAACCTTGATTGAGCAGGCCCTTGTCTCCTGACGGGCCTGGCTAACTATACCTATAACGAACTACCACCAAAAAAGGATTTCCCCATGAAGAACCGATGGATTTCTCGCCTGTTGGGTATGGCCTTAACCAGCCTGGCAGTGGCAGCTGGTCCCGCAAAAGCGGACAAGCCTGTGGAGCTGACTTTCTCTGCCTGGATTCCGCAAACGCATGTGCTGGTGGCGAACTTCATGAAGCCCTGGGCCAAAGAGGTGGAGCAGGCCACTGAAGGGCGCGTCAAAATCAACTTTCTGACCAAGGCCGTGACCAACCCGGTTGGGCACCTGGATGCGGTACGCAATGGGATTGTGGATCTGGCCTTTATTTCCTACTCCTATTACCCCGGCAATTTCGATTTGATGAAATTTGCCATGCTGCCGTTCTCGGGCAATAGCGCCGAGTCTACTTCGCTGGCGGCCTGGGACATCTATAGCAAGTACCTGCAAGATGCCAAAGAGCATCGCGGTATCAAATTGCTAGGCATTTATGGTCACGGCCCAGGCAGCGTCTACACCACTGACAAGCAGGTACAGAACATTGCCGACTTCGAGGGCCTGAAGCTGCGCATTGGTGGTGGCATGCAGGCCGACTTGTCCAAGGCCCTGAAGGTGAACGCGGTTGTGAAGCCAGCCTCAGAATCGTATGAGCTGCTGAGCACCGGCGTGGTGGACGGCGTGCTGTTCCCGCCCGAGTCCGTCGCTTCTTTCCGCCTGGATACGGTGGTCAAGCACGCCACGGTTTTCCCCGGTGGCCTCTATGCGGATCTGCACGGCATCATCATGAACCCGAGCGCCTTTGATCGTTTGTCTGAAAAAGACCGCGAGATCCTGATGAGCCTGTCCGGTGAGCATATTGCTCGGCTGGGCGGCAAGGCCTGGGGTGATGCAGACGTGGCCGCCATGAAGATCCTGGAAGAGCACAAGGTGCAGTTTCACCCTGCCAGCGATGAGCTGATTGCCGCCGTCAAAGAGCGTACAGCGTCCTTCGAGCAGGCATGGCTGGATGCCGCCAAGGCCAAAGGCATAGACGGGCCTGCTGTACTGGCCGAGTTCCGTGCCGACCTGAAGCAGCGGGAAAGCGCGAATTGATCAGCACACGCAGACTGTCTTGAACCTGCTGTGCGCCTCGTGCGCCAGCAGTCCCGGAGCTACAAAGCATGAACTCCATTCTCTCTTTATCAAGAGCGGGTCTTCGACGTTTGACCGAGTTATGCATGGTCTCGCTGGCCTTGCTGACTCTGGCTGATGTATTGGGGCGCTACATTTTCAACGTATCGGTCATGGGGGCGGTAGAGCTGACCGAAATACTGATGGTAGGTGTCATTTTCTGTGGCATCGTGTTTGCCACCATGGCGCGCGAACACGTTGTTGTTGATTTAGTGCCTATTCCTGGTGGGGAGAAGGGTGTCCGTGTCGTCCATGTCACCAGCCATCTGCTGGCCGCTGGAGTCAGTGCCTTGCTGGCCATGGTCAGCTGGACACAAGCCGAGTCGGCGGCCGAATACCTGGATCAGACCACCTTGCTGGGGCTGCCATTGGCTCCGGTTGTTTATTTCATGAGCATCATGCTGTTCGTCAACACCATCGTGGAGCTGGCTCAGCTTCGCCGGGATCTGAACGCAGACACCACCCATCTGGAAGAAGAGGCACAGAATGACTGAAGCACTGATTGGCTTTGCAGCCATGCTCCTCTTGATCTTCCTGCGGGTGCCGGTGGCGTTTTCCATGGCCCTGGTGGGCTTTATTGGCGTTGGCATCATGCGCAATTGGCCTTCTGCCTATGCCATGACCGGCGCGGTCGTGCGTGAAAGCGGGTTTCAGTATTTGCTGTCCGTACTGCCGCTGTTCATCTTGATGGGTAACTTCATTACTCAAGCCAAGTTGTCCAAAGAACTGTATGCCGCGGCGTATGCCTTCCTGGGCCATCGTAAAGGCGGTTTGGCCATGTCTACGGTGGTGGCCTGTGGTGGCTTTGGTGCCGTGTGTGGCTCCAGCCTGGCAACAGCGGCCACCATGTCCAAGGTGGCTTATCCGGAAATGCGCCGACTGGGCTATAGCCGTGCGCTGGCTTCTGGCTCCATCGCTGCCGGTGGCACGCTGGGTATTCTGATTCCGCCCTCGATTGTCATGGTGGTCTATGCCATCTTGACCGAGCAAAGCATAGGCAAGATGTTTGCTGCCGGTATTTTGCCGGGCCTGCTGGCCATTATTTTCTATCTTCTGGCGGTGCGCTGGACGATCTGGCGTGACCCCAATGCGGGCCCCCCCGGCGAGCGCATGAGCTGGAAAGAACGTTTGCTTGCGTTGCGCGATGTCTGGGGCGTGCTGGTGCTGTTCATCATCGTCATGGGCGGTATCTACGGTGGGATCTTCAGTTCTACCGAAGCGGCGGGCATTGGTGCTTGCGGTGCCTTTCTGTTCGCGCTGTTGCGTGGCCGTTTGACCTGGCAAGTGCTTTCCAACGTGCTGGTCGAGTCGGCGCGTACCACGGGGATGCTGTTCATGGTGCTGATCGGAGCCTTGCTGTTTTCCAGCTTCATCAACTTCACCTCCATGCCCGGTGATTTGCAGGACTGGGTGCAGCAGTTTGACATGAGCCCGATCGTGGTGATTCTGCTGATTTGTGCGATTTACATCGTGCTGGGCAGTGTGTTGGAAAGCATGTCCATGGTCTTGCTGACCGTGCCTATTTTCTACCCCTTGGTGCAGCACCTGGGCTTTGACCTGATCTGGTTCGGCATCATCGTGGTGGTGGTTACGGAAATCAGCTTCATCACCCCGCCCGTGGGCATGAACGTGATGGTCCTGAAAAGCCTGCTGCCCGACGTGAAGATGAGCACGCTGTATCGGGGTGTGACTCCCTTCGTGGTAGCCGATGTTTTCCGCCTGGCCGTGCTTTTGGCCTTCCCGGTCATCTCGCTGCTTTTGCCCAAATACCTTGGATAAAAACGGATTCGCAATATGATTATCGACCAAAGAACCTATACCATTCCCACCGGCCTGCTTCGCGATTTCCTGTCCTTGTATGCGACGGAAGGACGTGCCGTACAGATTGAGCATTTGGGCCCTTGCCACGGTTACTACACCACGGAAGTGGGCGAGTTGAATCAGGTGGTGCACCTGTGGGCATACGAAGATATGGCCGACCGGGAAGTCCGTCGTAATGCCTTGGAGGCTGACCCCCGCTGGTTGGCCTATCGCCGTAAAGCCGCCGCTGCGGGGCATGTCATACGCCAGAGCAATGCACTGTTGAAACAAGTCGATTTCGACGTTTTTACAAGCGAATGATGACCATGAGCCAGAAAATTCTTCAAGCCTGCCCCTTGCCACCACCGCTGGCGGGCAAACTGCCCGCCTTGTGCCCCGTCGAAACCTTGAGCGATGCGCCTGATCAAGCGGCGTTCTTGCGTGAGCGTGGAGCTGAATTCACGGTGCTGATCACCACCGGAACGCAGGGCGCAGACAAGGCACTGATTGATGCCTTGCCAAACCTGAAAGCGATTTGTAGCCTGGGCGTTGGCTACGATGCCATCGACCTGGATGCCGTCCGTGCGCGTGGGGTGATGCTGAGCAATACGCCGGATGTTCTAAACGATTGCGTGGCCGACTTGGCCATGGGTCTGCTAATCGATACGGTGCGGGGCATCTCTGCTTCCGACCGTCACGTTAGACGTGGTGACTGGCCGCGTGTCGGCCCCACCATGCCAAGCACGCGGGTCAGCGGCAAGCGTCTGGGCATGTTGGGCATGGGCCGAGTCGGACAGGTGATTGCACGTCGTGCGATCGGCTTTGACATGGAGATCCGCTATCACACACGTAGCGCCAAACCCGAGTTGCCTTGGCAGCACGAGCCTTCGCTGCTGGCCTTGGCGCAATGGTGCGATTTCCTCATCGTGGCATGCCCCGGCAGCCCGGAAACGTATCACCTGGTGTCTGCCGAGATCTTGAACGCTCTTGGGCCTGATGGTTACCTCATCAACGTCGCCCGTGGATCTGTCGTGGACGAAAAAGCATTGGTCGCCGCTCTTGAAAACAGCCTGTTGGCAGGAGCAGGGCTCGATGTGTTCGAGAACGAACCTGAAGTGCCTGCCGAATTGCTGAGCAATGATCGGGTTGTGGTATTGCCTCATGTAGGGAGCGCAACCCGTGAAACCCGGGCGGCCATGTGTGAGCTCGTGTTGAAGAATGTGGAGCGCTTCGTCAAGGAAGGGGAGCTGGTGACGCCGGTGAGGCTATAAGGGTTCTAGGGTTCGTAAAGGACCACGCATTGGCAGGTTTGGAGCAATAACTCTGCTTTCAGATGATGACCCAATGCTGAGTATGTAGATAGGGCGTCTGGTGCCAACCAGGGTGATGGCGTATTACTCTGTTCCCCTGGTCTTGGCACAAGCTTCCCCGTCAATTAGGTGTATTTTCCTTGTATGGAGCGATGCGTTCAGTCATATACTTGATGCTTAAACAATTAAATTGAATCGGGCCTTGAATGCCCGGCATCAGGTGGGGAGACAGATTGCATCATGCGGCTCAGTATTCAGGACTTTCAGTTAGCGGCTCAAAGCGGCCTGCCTCGTTTTGTCTATGACTATGTTGCAGGCGGGGCAGAAGACGAACTTTGCTTGACTCGTAATCAGGCAGATTTGCAGGCTCTGACTTTATCGCCGCGCAGTTTGCGTGACACCTCGGCACTTTCAACAGAGATAGAGGTCTTTGGGCGACGATGGTCAGCGCCTTTTGGTATAGCCCCCGTTGGCCTGATCGATGTCGTGCGCCCTCGGGGAGATCTGCACGCTGCGCGTGCCGCAGGCAAGGCTGGCTTGCCGTACATCTTGTCTACAGCCTCCAACAGCCCCTTGGAGCAAGTGCGTGAAGTCTGCGAAGGCCCATGCTGGATGCAGTTGTATGTGATGCAAGACAGGGGTATGGCCAATTCCATACTGGATCGTGCCCGCCAGGTTGGATTCGAGGCCCTGGTTTTGACCGTCGATGTGCCCGTAGGTGGGTATAGAGAAAAGGACATACGCCATGGCTTCAAATTGCCGTTTCGTCCCGGTCCCCGCTTGTTGCTGGATATGGCGTCGCAGCCCCGCTGGTTGTGGCGTCAGGCCTTGGCCGGGCAACCCCAGTTTGTCAACCTGATGCCTACGGAAGGAGCCACATCTGCCCAGGCGCAGGCGGCACTGCTGGCTCGGAGCATGGACCGCCGTTTAGTGTGGGACGATGTTTCCTGGTTGCGTTCCAAATGGGATGGCCCCTTATTGATCAAGGGGGTGCTGCACCCTGAAGACGCGCGGCAGGCCCTGCGCTACGGAGTAGATGGGCTGATCGTTTCCAATCATGGAGGTCGACAACTGGACTGCGCACCTTCAACAATCAGTGTCCTCCCGCAAATCATGGATGTCGTCAAAACGCAGATGCCGGTGTTTATTGATAGTGGTTTTCGGCGGGGTTCGGATGTCGCCAAAGCCATTGCTTGCGGAGCAAGTGGTGCATTCTTGGGGCGCGCCGTGGCCTATGGTTTGGCTCAAGGCGGCGAACAGGGTGTTGCACAAGTGCTTAGCCTGATCGCCCAGGAACTGGAGCGAACGATGATTCTGTTGGGGGCTTTATGTCCGGCAGATTTGGCCCAATGTCTTGTATCCTCTACCGACTAAGGTGTCAGACACTGGCTGAAATCAGCATCGAGAAATTTACCTGGGGGGATTTGTGAAAGGAAGCTGTCTTTGCCAAGGCGTGGTCTTTGATATCACCGGCTCCATTACGGATCTGCTCTATTGCCATTGCCGTATGTGTCGCAAGTCTCATGGTTCTGCGTTCAGGGCGCGGGGCAAGGTAAAGACTAAAGACTTTCATTGGCTTCGCGGGCAGGAGCTGTTGCGCTTTTATGAGTCCTCGCCAGGGGAACACCGTGGCTTTTGTTCTCGGTGTGGATCAAATATTTTGACCAAGTTTGATCAGAAACCCGGAGAGCTAGGTTTGGCGCTAGGTGTATTGGATGATGACCCTGGTGCGCGTCCGACATGTCATGTGTTCGTAGGTTCGAAAGCATCTTGGCATGAGATTACTGATGATCTGTCTCAGTACGAAGCATTCCCGCCAGAGTAAAGGCAAGATTCCGACAGCAGAAAAACAAAACGCCAAGCTTTTGAAAGCTTGGCGTTTTGTTTTATTCGTGGTGCCGGCTAAAGGAGTTGAACCCTCGACCTTCGCATTACAAGTGCGCTGCTCTACCAACTGAGCTAAGCCGGCGAATTGACGATTATAGCCGGGTTTTTCGCCAAGAAGCAATCACCAGAAAAATATTGCTGTGGTGCACACCACGCCAGCCCAGCCAATAGATAGGTTCTGGTTATAAGAGCATGATGAAAATGTCGTTTTAAATGCCTTTTCCCCTACCCATAATCTGATCTATCCAAGCTGCGCTTATATAGATAGCACGCGATTGAACATCAGTGACGGGCTCCGAAGGCCGCGTCCGGGACCTTTGGGGAACACCATGAAATTGAAGTCTGTTGTTGGCTCTGCCTTGTTGTTTGTGTCTTTGCTGGGTGGCACGGCCAGTGCCCAGGTTTCTTTGCTGAACGCCTCGTTTGACGTGGCGCGCGAGACCTTTGCGGCGATCAACCCCAAGTTTGTTGAACACTGGAAAGCGACGACTGGTGAAGACATCAAGATTGACCAGTCTTTTGCCGGCACTTCCCGCCAAGCCCAGGACATTATCCAGGGCAAGAAAGTAGACACCGTTACTTTCAACCAGGTTACCGATATTGAGTTCCTGGCCGAGCGCGGTGCAGTTGCCAAGGATTGGGCCACTAAGTTCCCGAACAATAGCTCGCCTTACTACAGCACCATCGCTTTTCTGGTGCGCAAGGGCAATCCCAAGAACATCAAGTCCTGGGACGATCTTGTGCGTGACGACGTGAAGCTGGTGTTCCCGAACCCCAAGACCTCGGGCAATGCCCGCTATACCTACCTGGCTTCCTGGCTGTATGCCAACGAAGCATTCGGCGGTGATGAGGCCAAGATCAAGGAGTTTGTCGGCAAGGTGCTGGGGAATGTAGAAAGCTTCCCCACAGGTGGTCGTGGTGCGACCGTGGCGTTTGCCCAGAATGGTCAGGGCGACGTTTTGCTGACCTTTGAATCCGAAGTGATCAATATTGCTGCCAGCGATGAGTTCAAGGGCAGCGAGCTGGAAGTGGTGGTGCCACCCGTCAGCGTATTGGCCGAGTTCCCTGTCGCCGTGGTGGACCGTGTGGTCGATCAGAAAGGCACTCGCAAGGAAGCAACCGAATACCTGAAGTTCCAGTACACCCCCGAGATCCAGCGCCTGCTGGCTGGTTTCAACTACCGTGTGACGGATCCTGCCGTGGCCAAGGAGTTCGAGTCCAAGTACGCGCCAGTCAAGCTGATCAATCCTACTGATGTTCTGGGTTCCTGGACTGAAATCCAGAGCCGCCATTTTGCTGCTAACGGGGTGTTGGACCAGTTGCTGGCCAAGTAATTCATGAGTCGTACTCTTGTGGGCGGGGCGCAGGATTCCGGGGCGAAGACTGCGCTAAAGCCCATCTTCTTTCTGCGCCGCCCCGTCATGCCGGGTTTTGGACTGAGCTTTGGCTTTAGCGTCCTGTACCTGTCCATTATTGTGCTGCTGCCTTTGTCGGCCTTGTTCATGTACGTCAGTGACATGAGCCTGGCCGATTATTGGCGTGCAGTGACTGATAAACGTGTTGTCAGCAGTTATCAGGTCACGATCAGTGCCGCGTTTTATTCCACTGTGATTGCCAGTGTGGTGGGCTTCATCATTGCCTGGATTATCACGCGTTTTGAATTTCCCGGGCGGCGTTTGATTGATGCTTTGGTGGACCTGCCATTTGCCTTGCCAACGTCGGTAGCAGGTTTGACCTTGGCGACGCTATTTGTGCCTGGTGGCTGGTTTGGCCAGTTTCTGCCGGAGGGTTGGAAGGTTGCTTATCAATACCCCGGTATTGTGTTGGCCATGACGTTCACCAGTTTGCCCTTTGTGGTGCGTATCGTGCAGCCCGTGATTGAAGAGCTGGGTGCCGAGTATGAAGAGGTTGCCCACACACTGGGTGCCAGTGGCTGGCAGACCTTCAGCAAGGTGGTGTTCCCACCGCTGATTCCTGCTCTGGTGACTGGAGCGTCTCAAGCCTTTATTCGTAGCTTGGGTGAGTTCGGCGCAGTCATCATGATTGCGGGCAATATTCCCTTCAAAACTGAAGTGTCGTCCCTGATGATTTTTGTGCGGCTGCAAGAGTTCAATTACCCGGCCGCTGCCGCGATTGCCTCGGTGATCTTGATCGCATCCTTGCTGCTCTTGTTCACCTTGCAGATGGTGCAGAATCGTCTATTAGGCTGGCAGCGGAGGGCACCATGAGAAAAACACCTAAAAGCACGGCAGACCGCCTGATTTTGGCCTTGGGCATTGTGTTGGTGCTGGGGCTGCTGGTAGTCCCCTTGGTACTGATTTTCTCCAAAGCTTTGGGCGACGGCTTGCCCGCCTTGTGGAGCAATCTGCAAGAGGACTATATGCTGCATGCCATCGGGCTGACTTTGTTCGTGGCGGTGCTGACGGTGCCCCTGAATATGGTCTTTGGCATCTTGCTGGCCTGGTGTCTGACGCATTACCAGTTCCGTGGTCGTCGTTTGCTAAGTACCTTGGTGGATTTGCCTTACGCGGTCTCTCCGGTGGTGGCGGGCCTGTGTTACCTGGTGGTCTACGGTGTGGAGTCGTCCCTGGGGCAGTGGCTAAGTGCGCGTGATATCCAGTTGATGTTCGCCTGGCCGGGTATTCTGATGGTCACTATCTTTGTGACGACGCCTTATGTGGCTCGTATCCTGATTCCCATCATGCAGGCTCAGGGTTCGGATGCACAAGCGGCTGCTCTAAGTCTGGGCGCCAATGGCTGGCAGATCTTCTGGCATGTGACGCTGCCGGATATCAAATGGGCCTTGCTCTATGGTGTGGTGTTGACCAATGCCCGTGCGATTGGGGAGTTTGGCGCCGTGTCTGTGGTGTCGGGCACCATCATGAATCAGACTCTGACCTTGTCCTTGCTGGTGGATCAGCTGAACAACGATAACAAGGCGGCAGCGGCTTTTACAGCGGCTGCGTTGCTGGCGGTGTTCGCGATTGTGTCCGTGATGCTCAAGAGCCTGCTGGAGTGGCGTGTGGCGGCTGGACGTCGCCGTAATCAAGCGGAGGCAGTGCAAGGGTAGATGGTGGGCTGGGGGCTTGGGAAGTATTTTCAGTGGCGTTAGGTGGCTGAGTATTCCCTGAGGTGGTTCAAGTACCTGATACTGATCTGCCAAGCCAAGCCAAGCCAAGCCAAGCCAAGCCAAGCCAAAGCGTGGGTGAATGCCGAGCTTGGAACCCAAACAAATAGAGCCCCATGCGGGGCTCTATTTTTGTCTGCGTCGAACGCGCCTTATTTGACGATCTTCAGGTGCGAGACCTTGTCAGCGTCTTTCTTGGCAGCGGGAGCTTCCGGTGCAGCTTCAGGAGCGGCGTCCGGTGTGTCACCTTCTGCGTAAGGCTCGGACTCCACCACTTCAAAACCCATACCAGCGCCTGTTTCGCGTGCGTAGATGGCCGATACAGCTGCCACGGGTACGAAAATGTCTTCCGTGACGCCGCCAAAGCGGGCCTGGAATTCAATGTAGTCGTTGCCCAGAATCAGGCCATTGGTGGCCAGATGCCCGATATTCAGGGTGATTTGACCATCCTGAATATGGCCGCGTGGAACAACCGTGTTGGCGTCTACCGTGACCACGATATGTGGGGTGTATCCGTGGTCGGAACACCATTCATGTAGAGCGCGCAGCAGGTAAGGCTTGGTCGAGGTTTCTTGCATAGTGGATTAGCGACGCATGACTTTTTCGGAAGGAGTCAGTGCTTCAATGTAAGCAGGACGCGAGAACACGCGCTCGGCGTACTTTTGCACAGGAGCAGCGCTCTTGGGCAGTTCGATACCGTAGTGGTCCAGGCGCCAGAGCAGGGGAGCGATCGCCACGTCCAGCATGGAGAACTCTTCGCCCAGCATGTACTTGTTCTTCAGCAAGATGGGAGCCAGCTGCGACAAGTGGTTGCGGATTTGCTGACGGGCCAGTTCTTGTGCCTTGGCATCCGCGTTGCGGCGGTCTTCCAGGGCGGCCACGTGTACAAACAGTTCCTTTTCGAAGTTGTACAGGAACAGGCGTGTGCGGGCGCGCATGGTGGGGTCCGCAGGCATCAGCTGAGGATGCGGGAAACGCTCATCAATGTATTCATTGATGATGTTCGATTCGTACAAGATCAGGTCACGTTCTACCAGGATCGGCACCTGTCCGTAGGGGTTCATGACGGCGATATCTTCAGGCTTGTTGTACAAGTCGATGTCGCGGATCTCGAAATCCATGCCTTTTTCAAACAACACGAAACGGCAGCGCTGTGAGAATGGGCAAGTTGTTCCAGAGTAGAGCACCATCATGGTAGGAGATTCCAGTCGTAGAAATAAAAACAAGAGCCTCACGGCTCAGAATTTAAAACCCTGCAAGGGGTTTTAACAATAAAAAGCCGGGCAGGCTAGTTAGGCCTGCCCGTCTAGCATAGCGTTTTACTTGATGTCTTTCCAGAAAACGCTGTTCAGGCGCCATGCAACGGCAAAGAACAAGAGCAGGAACAGGATCACGCCCACGCCAATTTTCTTGCGCTCCAGCTGCACAGGCTCGGCCATCCAGTCCATGAAGTTGGCCAGGTCGGCCACGTCGCTGTCGTATTTGGCAGCGGCCTTGGCGTTAACAGGCTCAAGCTTGACGGTGTCAGTAGCGTGACCGGTGTAATCGGCCAATACTTCTTTCTTGACGTCGGAGAAGCCGGCTGGATCGTAAGTAGCCGTGGTCTTGACCCATTCCTTGCTGCCATCGTCCTTGGCTTCCTGAGCCACGGTCGTGCGGTGCAAGGTGACGCCACCTTGGCGCTCCCACATGGCGTGAGGCATACCCACGCTTGGGAAGACCAGGTTATCCCAGCCGGTTGGGCGGGATGCGTCACGGTAGAAAGTGCGCAAGTAGGTGTAGATGTAGTCCGCGCCGCTAGGGCCCAGGTTGGTGGACTTGGCACGCGCAATCACGGACAGGTCCGGAGGAGCAGCGCCAAACCACTTCTTGCCCATTTCGGGGGTCATGGCGATCTTCATCAGATCACCCACCTTGTCCGAGGAGAACAGCAAGTTTTTCTTGATGTCCTCTTCGGTCAGGCCGATGTCTGTCAGCTTGTTGTAGCGCATGGAGTTGGCGCTATGACAGTTCAGACAGTAGTTCACAAACAGTTTTGCGCCATTTTGCAACGCCGCCATGTCATTCATGCGGTCGGGCGCGCGCTCCAGGGCATAGCCACCTTCGGCGGCACCAGCCACCGTGCAGGTAAGGGACAAGGCCAGAGCGCCAAGCAGTTTCTTAATCATGGTCATTCCGTTTCGTGTTGGGGGCCTAGTGAGGGCGGAAAGTCACGCGATCAGGTTCGGGTTTGAACGTACCCATGCGGCTCCATACTGGCATCAGCAGGAAGAAGGCCAGGTAGATCACCGTACCGATCTGGCTCAGCAGGTTGAACAAATCGTTCGGAGCCTGTGTGCCCAGGTAACCCAAGATCAGGAAGTTGATGATGAAAATCGCGTACAGCACTTTGTGCCAGGTAGGACGGTAGCGAATCGACTTCACAGGCGATTTATCCAGCCAAGGCAGGAAGAACAGGATCACGACCGTACCACCCATGGCCACCACGCCCCAGAACTTGGCGTCGATAACACGCAGCAGCACAGCAACAGCGATCAGGACAGCGGGTACGACCAGGCGCCAGATACCGGGCAGCTTGCCTTTGACGAACAGCACCAGAGCACCCAGCACGGAAGCACCGGCCAGAACCCAGGTAAAGTCGGCAGTCGTGGCACGCAGCATGGAGTAGAACGGCGTGAAGTACCAGACAGGAGCAATGTGCGGAGGAGTCTTCAGTGCATCGGCAGGGCTGAAGTTGTTGAACTCCAGGAAGTAGCCGCCCATTTCAGGGGCAAAGAACACAATCGCGGCAAACACAATCAGGAAGCCCGCCACACCCAGGATGTCGTGTACGGTGTAGTAAGGGTGGAAGGGGATGCCATCCAAAGGACGACCTTGAGCGTCTTTGGGGCCTTTCTTGATTTCCACGCCGTCGGGGTTGTTGGAACCCACTTCGTGCAGAGCGATCAGGTGAGCCACAACCAGACCCAGCAGGACCAGAGGCACCGCAATCACGTGCAGAGCAAAGAAGCGGTTCAGGGTGGCGTCGGACACCACGTAGTCACCACGGATGAAAATAGCCAGATCAGGACCAATGAAAGGAATGGCCGAGAACAGGTTCACAATCACCTGGGCGCCCCAGTAGGACATCTGGCCCCATGGCAGCAGGTAGCCCATGAAGGCTTCAGCCATCAGACAGAGGAAAATGGCAACGCCAAAGATCCAGACCAGTTCACGTGGCTTGCGGTAAGAACCGTAGAACAAGCCGCGCAGCATGTGCAGGTACACCACCACGAAGAACATGGAAGCGCCTGTGGAGTGCATGTAGCGGATGATCCAGCCACCGGGCACTTCACGCATGATGTATTCAACCGACTCAAAGGCCAGCTTGGCATCAGGCTTGTAGTTCATGACCAGGAAAATACCAGTCACGATCTGGATAACCAGCACCAGCAGTGCCAGAGAGCCAAAGAAGTACCAGAAGTTGAAGTTCTTCGGCGCGTAATATTCTGACATGTGCTCTTTGTACATGGATGTCAGGGGGAAACGCCTGTCAATCCATCCCAAGAGTCCTGTCGTTTCGACGGTTTTCTCGCCAGCCATGAAACGGCTCCTTTATCTTTTTAAATAGTACGTATTGGGTTACAGCCGCCTTAGGCCTTGTTGTTTTCGTCTACGCCGATGGTAACCATCGTGCCGTCAGCCGAGAACTCGTAGGGCGGGATTTCCAGATTGTCTGGAGCAGGCTTGTTGCTGTAGACGCGGCCGGCCAGGTCGAACGTGGAGCCGTGGCAGGGGCACAGAAAGCCGCCTTCCCAACCGCCGGGCAGACCAGCGCCAGCGCCAGCAGCCAGATGCGGGGTAGGGGAGCAACCCAGGTGGGTGCAGATACCGATACAGATAAAGATTTCAGGGCGACGCGAACGATATTCGTTCTTGGCGTACGCAGGGGTGTAACCGGGGCGATCCGAGTCAGGGTCGGCCAACTGGCTGTCCAGCTTGGGCAGTGCATCCAGCTGCTCTTTGGTGCGGTGCAGAATCCAGACGGGTTTCCCGCGCCATTCCACGGTGCGCATCTGACCGGGGGCGATACCGGAAATATCGACCTCTACGGGAGCGCCGGCCGCTTTTGCTTTCTCGGAAGGAGCAAAGGAGCTGACAAAGGGAACAGCTGTCGCCACACCAGCGACACCACCTAATGCACAGGCGGTGGCGACCCAGGTGCGGCGCGAAGGATCGGGCGGAAGATTGAAATCAACCGCGCCTCTGGCATCGGGCTGTGTCGTATTCTGACTCATTCTAGTATCCTTATTCCTGCCCGACTCGGGCAATACCACAATTTACGGATTTGGGCCTGGGTATATTATTCAACCGCACATTATACGCGTTACCCAGCGCAGCATAACTTGATCAAAGGTGAACATATGAACAAGGCTCGAGGTTTCCTGAACGAATTCCGGGAGTTCGCAGTTAAGGGCAACATGATGGACCTTGCGGTCGGTGTCATTATTGGCGCTGCTTTTGGCAAGATTATCGACTCGCTGGTAAAAGACATCGTCATGCCCGTCATCAGTTTCATCCTTGGCGGCGAAGTGGATTTTACCAACCAGTTCACGGTCTTGCGTACACCAGAGGGCTTTACCGGCCCAGAAACCCTGGAAGCTCTGAATGCGGCCGGCGCTGTTGTTTTGTCGTGGGGTAACTTCCTGACCATTTTCATCAACTTCATCTTGCTGGCCTTCGTGGTGTTTTGCATGGTCAAGATGATTAACCGTATGCGTGCCACCGTGGCCAAGGCTGAAGCTGCTGAGGCCGTACCCGAACCAACCCCTGAAGACGTCATCTTGCTGCGCGAGATCAGGGATTCGCTGAAAAAATAAAAGCCCAGACTTATCAAAGCTTTAAGGTGCCTTGCGGCACCTTTTTGTTTATGTAAACCCACCGGCAGGGTCAAGTTTGCCCGCGCCGGATGCCTGATTTTAGCCTTTCAGGGCCTGGGCTTGTCTAGCCTGTGGCGCTTTAAAGCTTGTTCAAGGTCATATGTGCGGGTTTTTGATGAAATCAGATCGGGTTGTCCAGATCGATGAACTCCACTTCTATGCCAAACTGGCGAGCGATTTCTTCGCCCAAAGCCTTGGCCCCATAGCGTTCGGTTGCATGATGGCCGGCTGCCATGAAGGCAATATTGTTTTCCTGTGCACTGTGAAATGTCTGTTCCGAAGCCTCGCCGCTGATGTAGAGATCGGCCTGCGCGGCGATGGCGCTATCAATAAAGCCCTGTGCCCCTCCCGTGCACCAAGCTATTCGGCGGATTTTCCGTTGTAAATCGCCAACAACCAGTGGCTGCCGTTGTAAATTATTGCAAACTGTCAGGCTGAATGTTTCCAGTGAAACTGGGGTTGGCAGTTCACCCAGCCAGACCAGTCCATCCGGACCACAGGTTTGTGCCACGCCGTCTGCGTCGCGCAGCACCTCGATGCCTAACTGGCGAGCCAACTGGGCGTTATTGCCCAGGACAGGGTGAGCGTCCAGGGGCAGGTGATAGCCCAAGAGGTTAAGCTGATGCGTCAGGACGCGTTCGATGCGAGTTTTTCGGGCGCCTACAATGCACGGGTTTTCGTTTTTCCAGAACCAGCCGTGGTGCACCAAAATTGCGTCCGCCTGGCGGGCAATAGCGGCATCAATCAGTGCCAGCGAGGCCGTCACGCCGGTGACGAGTTTGCCAATATAGGGTTTGCCTTCGACCTGAAGCCCATTGGGACAATAGTCCTTGAAACGGGCGACATCCAAGGTGCTATTGAGCCAGCTGGCCAGTTCGGCTGTTGAAACCTGAGTCATGGAAATCCTTATCTGAAAGAGTGCTATGCGTCGATTGTGGCTAGTGTTTGCTCAAGCGGTGACAATTTGTCTGGCGGGCTTTTTTATTGTAGTGACGCTGCGACCGCAGTGGGTGGGCGCGCCCGAGGCTCCCGTCCGTTCTACGAATGCGGTGGTTTTGCCTGCACCGGTTCCGTCCCTGATCCCCGCGCCTGCTATGGAGCAGGATGGCCCGCTGTCTTATGCCTCGGCTGTCACTAGCGCCGCGCCTGCGGTCGTTAATGTGTACACCAGCAAGCATTTGGAAGGCAATTCTCCCTTGCTGGAAGATCCTGATCTGCAGCGCCTGTTTCGCGAACTGCCCGACTTGATGGGCCGCCGCTCCACAATCAACCTGGGTTCGGGCGTGATCGTACACGAGCAGGGTTATATCCTGACCAATTACCACGTGATTGAAGCGGCTGATGCCATCGAGGTGGCATTATCGGATGGACGTCAGGCCAAGGCGCGTCTGATTGGCTCGGACCCTGAAAGCGATCTGGCCGTGCTGAAAGTGGATCTGCCCAAGCTGGCTGTGATTCAGACCCAGGAACAGGATCAATTGCAGGTGGGCGATGTAGTACTGGCCATCGGTAACCCCTTTGGGGTGGGTCAGACCACAACGATGGGCATTGTCTCCGGCTTGGGACGCAATCGCCTGGGCATCAATATTTACGAAAACTTCATTCAGACCGATGCCGCCATTAATCCCGGCAACTCGGGCGGGGCCCTGGTGGATGCGGTTGGCCGTTTGGTGGGAATTAATACGGCTATTTATTCCGAAACGGGCGGTTCGCTGGGTATCGGTTTTGCCATTCCGTCCTCGACTGCGCTGGCCATCATGAACGAAATTATCCGTAATGGTGAAGTGACGCGCGGCTGGCTGGGCCTGGAGCCACAGGACATTACCCCGGACCTGATCAAGTCTTTCAAACTAAAGAGTGATGCAGGTGTGATTATTGCCAGTGTGCAACGTCACGGTCCGGCTGCCGAGGCGCATTTGCAGGTGGGCGATATAGTGTTGCGCTTGAATGGTCAGCAAGTGGCCGATTCAATTGGCCTGCTCAATCAGATTGGCCCAGTGCAACCCGGGCAGACCGTGACATTGAGCGTATTGCGCGATGGCAAGGAGCTGGACGTTCCCGTCAAGGTTGGTATGCGACCTCAGGTGCGCAAATAGGGTCAGCAGCTTCTCCTCTTCGCTGGAGTTCACTGAAAGGGTGTAGAGATGCGTTCATGGCCTTGCAGGCCGTACAGGCTCTTGGGTAGTGTGTTGATGCTTGTATGGTCAGGCGATTTGCATTTGGCTACGCTGTTTTGCAGATCGTAGTGGCGCAAAGGCTTGGCAAGGTATCTAAAAAAATGGCTCTCTGGGCTACTCCTTTTGGAGCAAGGCAAGAGAGCCATTTTTGGGTCTGGACGCCGTGTAGCGCGTACAAACAGGTGTCGCTTTGATCGTTTTACAGATCCAGCTCGCGGCCTTCGCTGTTTTCCGCTTCCCGTTTCTTGATCAGGCTGGCGGCCAGAATCCCTAATTCATAAAGCAGGCATAGCGGGGCGGCCAACAAGATCTGGCTGACCACATCGGGCGGGGTCACGATAGCGGCGATTACAAACGCGCCCACAATTACATAACCACGGATTTCGCGCAGCTTGGCTACTGTTACAACGCCTGTTTTCACCAGCAAAATCACGGCGATAGGCACTTCAAAGGTAATGCCAAAGGCCAGGAACATGGTCATGACAAAGCCCAGATAGGCTTCGATGTCCGGTGCTGGTGTAATCGATTGCGGGGCAAACGAGGCGATGAAGTGAAATACGGTGCGGAACACCACGAAATAACAAAACGCCATGCCGGCAATGAACAGCAAAGTGCTGGTCATGATCAGCGGCAAAGCCAGCTTCTTTTCGTGGTTGTACAAACCAGGCGCAATAAAGGCCCATGCCTGGTAGAGCACGATAGGCAAGGCCAATACGAACGATGCCATCAAGGTGACTTTGACCGGCACCATGAAGGGGGTAATCACCCCGGTGGCAATCATGCGCGTACCCTCGGGCAGAGAGCTCATCATGGGCTGGGCCAGCACATCATAAATGGCCGAAGCGCCAGGATACGTAAACAGCACGATAAAAATCCCGACCACGGCAATGACCGCGCGCAGCAGGCGTGTCCGCAGCTCGACCAGGTGGGAGATGAAGGTATCTTCTTGAGGCGCTTCGGTGCTCATGCCGTCGGTCCTTTAGAGGGTTGGGCGGGAGCATCCGTAGGACGGGGAGCGTCGTCACTGGCTAGCGCACTGGGCGCTGGCTGGGCGGCTGCATCCGTATCGGGCTGACTGGCAGCCGATTCTTTCGCGGGGGTGGCGTCGGGGCTCGCCTTGACGCTCTCGGCGGTATCCGAGAAGGCCTTGCGTGCGGACTCCGACGCGTTTTGCAGGGTGTCGCGGGCTTCTGTCAGAGGCTGGCTGATGCTTTTGCCCGTGTCCTCGACCGAACTGCGCACCGAGCGCGCGGCGTCCTCCATCTGGTCTTTGAGCTTGTTCACCTCATCCAGATTGATTTCGCGTTGGATATCGGTCTTGACCTCGTTAACGTAGCGCTGCGCGCGGCCAAGCAAATGGCCGACGGTGCGCGCTACTTTAGGAAGACGTTCGGGACCGATGACGATCAGGGCAACCACTCCAATCAGGAGCAGTTCGCTAAAGCTGACATCAAACATTCAGACTCACACAAGAAGGGGATCAGGCGCGATCGGATTTTTCCTTGGCCTGCACGTCGATCGTTTGAGGATCGGCAGCGCGTTGGCTGACGGTTTCGGGTGTTTTTTCTTCTTCACCCACGTCTTTCATGCCTTCTTTGAAACCTTTGACTGCACCGCCCAGATCCGAGCCGATATTACGCAGTTTCTTGGTGCCGAAAACCAGGGCAACGATGACCAGAACGATCAGCCAGTGCCAAATGCTAAAGCTACCCATAATGTATCTCCCTTAAGCAGCCATGGCTGCGCGTTGTTGCCATGGGCGCTCACCGCCCAAGATGTGCATGTGTAAATGGTTGATTTCCTGCCCGCCATCCAAACCGTTGTTGATGACAATGCGGAAACCGCCTTCAGGGCCGGGGCGACAACCAGCCTTTGCGGCCAGGGAAGGTGCCAAAGCCATCATTTTACCCAACCATTCGCTATCCTGACCTGATACGTCCTGCATGGACACGACGTGTTTCTTGGGGATTACCAGGATATGGATAGGTGCAGCTGGGTTGATGTCGTGAAATGCCAGAAAGTCCTCGTCCTCGTACACTTTTTTGGACGGGATCTGATCGGCAGCAATTTTACAAAACAGACAGTTCTCGCTCATAGCAACCTCGGTAGCGAAGCACTTGCTGGGCAAGTGCCAAAAATCTAGGTATCAGGACAGTGTAGCGCGTCTAAATGACAGAATTACACCTGGTCCTTAGGGCGCGAAGCTTTTTCTTCCAGGCCTGATGTACCTTCGCGGCGCAGCAGTTCTGTCAGGACATCGCGGGGCTCCAGACCGTAGTAAGTCAGGGCCACCAGGCTATGAAACCACAGGTCTGCCGTTTCGTAGACGATGCGCTCGCGTTCTTCATCCTTGGCAGCCATGACCAGCTCGGTCGCTTCTTCCCCGATTTTCTTCAGGAATGCATCCGGTCCCTTGGCCAGCAGCTTGGCGGCGTAGGAAGAGGATGGGTCCCCGCCTTGTGCAGGCAGGCGGGACTTCAGGGTACGGCCAAGATGATCGAGGATGGTCTCGACAGTAGGTTGTTCGCTCATCGGTAAATATGCTCCGGGTCTTTCAGGACGGGGTCAACCGCCACCCATTGTGCCTGATCGCTCTGGCCTTGCAGCTGGCGATAAAAGCAGCTTTCACGACCCGTATGACAGGCGATCTGGCCAACCTGCTCCACGCTAAGCAAAATAACGTCGCCATCACAGTCCAGGCGCAGGTCGCTGACATGCTGTACGTGACCGGATTCCTCGCCCTTGCGCCACAGACGCTGGCGGGAACGCGACCAGTACACGGCGCGGCCAGTGCTGACGGTCTCTTGCAGGGACTCCTGGTTCATCCAGGCGACCATCAAGATTTTGCCCGTGGCCTGGTCCTGCGCAATCGCGGGGATCAAGCCTTGTTCGTCAAAGCGGATTTCAGCCAGCCAGGCCGGTAAGTCAGCCATTAGCGTCGCACCTGAATACCTTGCGCAGCCATGAAATCCTTGGCTTCGGCAATAGTGTGTTGACCGTAGTGGAAGATGCTGGCGGCCAGTACGGCACTGGCGCCGCCCTTGATCACGCCATCGGCCAGGTCTTGCAGGCCGCCCACTCCACCAGAGGCGATAACGGGAACGGAGACCGCCTCGGACACGGCACGAGTCAGTTCCAGATCAAAGCCGGATTTGGTGCCGTCGCGGTCCATGCTGGTCAGCAGCAGTTCGCCGGCGCCATATTCGGCCATGCGGGCTGCCCATTCCACCACGTCCAGGCCGGTTCCACGACGACCGCCGTGGGTAAAGACTTCCCAGCGTGGTGCTTCGTTCTCAGCACTGACACGGCGTGCATCAATGGCGACGACCATGCATTGCTTGCCATGGTGATCGCTGGCAGCACGCACCAGGTCGGGGTTGCTGATGGCGGCGCTGTTAATGGACACCTTGTCCGCACCGGCATTGAGCAGGCGCTGGATGTCGGCTACTTCGCGCACACCACCGCCCACTGTCAGGGGGATGAAAATCTGGCTGGCCACCTGTTCGATGATGGGCAAGATCAGATCACGGTTGTCCGAGGTGGCCGTAATGTCCAGGAAGGTCAGTTCGTCGGCACCCTGGTCGTTGTACTTGCGGGCGATCTCGACCGGGTCTCCGGCATCGACCAGATCCACAAAGTTGATGCCTTTGACCACACGGCCAGCGGTCACGTCCAGACAAGGAATGATGCGGCAGGCTAATTCATTGGTGACGTCCTGGCTCATGCCTGGTACTCGTCAGCGAAGGTTTGCGCCTCGGCAAAATTCAGGGTGCCTTCGTAAATGCTTCGACCCAAAATCACACCTTCGATGCCTTCGTGCTCTACGGCACACAGGTCTTCAATGTCTTTCAGGTTGGTGACACCGCCGGAGGCGATGACGGGAATCTTCACGTGCTGGGACAGCTTGACGGTGGCTTCGATGTTCACGCCAGTGAGCATGCCGTCGCGGCCAATATCGGTGTAGATAATGGATTCGCAGCCGTAGTCTTCAAATTTCTTGGCCAGATCCAGTACGTCGTGGCGGGTCAGCTTGCTCCAGCCGTCGGTGGCGATTTTGCCGTCACGGGCATCCAGGCCAACAATGATGTTGCCAGGAAAGGCGCTGCAGGCGTCTTGCAGGAAACCAGGGCTTTTGACAGCGGCAGTGCCAATAATGACATAGCTCATGCCAGCGTCCAGATAGCGCTCGATGGTATCCAGGTCGCGGATACCACCGCCAATCTGTACGGGAATTTCACCGTCGATGGCAGCAATAATGGATTTGATGGCTTCGCTGTTCTTGGGCTTGCCGGCAAAAGCGCCGTTCAGGTCCACCAGATGCAGGCGCCGGGCCCCTTGTTCCAGCCATTGTGTTGCTATTTTGGCCGGATCATCCGAGAAAATAGTGGCATCGTCCAGGTCACCCTGGCGAAGGCGCACACAACGCCCGTCTTTAAGGTCGATGGCGGGAATCAAAAGCATGGTCTTTAGCCGTAAAAAACGTAAGAAATACTGGGTCGGAAAAAGTCAGAACAACGCCGGGAAGCTTGCTTGAAAAATCATGGCTTCCAGTTGGCGAAATTCCGGAACAGTTGCAGGCCGTTGTCTGCGCTTTTCTCAGGATGGCATTGCAACGCAAAAATATTAGCGTTTGCTATCGCCGAGGTAAAGCGTTGGCCATAGTGCGTCGAACCACAAGTTTGATCTATATGCAGCGGATCGACAAAGTAGCTATGAACAAAGTAAAAGAACGCGCCATCCTCAATGCCAGCCCATAAGGGATGATCCTGAGTCTGGTGTACGCGGTTCCAGCCAATATGGGGCACTTTCAGCCCGGGGCCGGAGGCGTGGTCGCTGCTTTTGTAGTTCGGGCCCTCAAAACGGCGCACTTGGCCGGGAATCAGACCTAAACAGGGGACATTGCCTTCCTGACTGGAATCGAACAGCATTTGTTCGCCTACGCAGATGCCCAATAGGGGCTTGTTGCGGGCGGCTGTCAGCAAGGCATCGCGCAAACCGGATTGGTCCAGGTGGGCCATGCAATCGGGCATGGCACCCTGGCCGGGTAATACAACCCGGTCCGCATCCAGAATGGCTTGAGGGGTTTGAGCAAGAACGATGCGCGCATCAGGTGCGGCGGCATGCAGTGCTCGGGCAACCGAGAAGATGTTGCCCGAACCGTAATCGACAATAGCGATAGTGGTCACGATGTGTGTCCGAAGGACGTTTACAGAACCCCTTTGGTCGAAGGCACCACGCCTTCGCTACGTGGGTCCAGCTCCAGAGCCATACGCAATGCTCGGCCAAAGGCTTTGAACACGGTTTCGCACTGGTGGTGTGCGTTTTCGCCGCGCAGGTTATCGATGTGCATAGAAACCAGGGCGTGATTGACAAAACCCTGGAAAAACTCGCGTGCCAAGTCTACATCGAACTGGCCGATTCGTGCGCGGGTAAAGGGCACAAAATAAAACAGGCCGGGGCGACCGGAGAAGTCCACCACTACGCGCGAGAGCGACTCGTCCAAGGGAACATAGGCATGGCCGTAGCGGCGCAGACCGGCTTTGCTGCCTACGGCCTTGGCAAAAGCCTGGCCCAGCGCAATGCCGATATCCTCGACAGTGTGGTGATCGTCGATGTGAGTGTCGCCCTCACAGTGCACGTCCAGGTCAATCAGACCATGGCGGGCGATCTGGTCCAGCATGTGGTCCAGAAAAGGCACGCCGCTGTTGAGCGAGTGACGGCCAGTGCCGTCCAAGTTAACGGCCACGCGGATGCGGGTCTCATTGGTATTGCGGGTAATCTCGGCGGTACGCATATCAGTGCCGGCGGCAAGGCCGGTATCAGGATTGGTTCAATCGGAATTGCGCGCTGGCAGCGTGGGCGTACAGGCCCTCGCCTTGTGCCAGCGTAGCGGCTATGGGTCCCAGTGTTTGGGCGCCTGATTCTGAAACCTGAATAATGCTGCTGCGTTTCTGGAAATCGTAGACGCCCAAAGGTGACGAGAAACGCGCAGTGCGTGCCGTCGGCAGGACATGGTTAGGCCCGGCACAGTAATCGCCCAGCGATTCGGAACTGTAGGGGCCCAGGAAAATGGCGCCAGCATGGCGGATTTTGCTCAACAAGTCCTGGGCGTTACGGGTAGAGACTTCCAGGTGTTCCGGCGCGATATGGTTGCTGATCTTACAGGCCTCGTCCAGATCGCGGACGTGGATCAGGGCACCGCGACCCGACAGGCTGCGGCGGATGATGTCCGCGCGTGGCATGGTGGGGAGCAGACGTTCGATGGCCGCTTCAACCTGGTCCAGGAAATCTGCATCGGGACACAGCAAGATGGCCTGGGCCAGCTCGTCGTGTTCCGCCTGGGAGAACAGGTCCATAGCCACCCAGTCAGCAGGAGCACTGCCGTCGCTGATGATCAGGATTTCGGAGGGGCCGGCAATCATGTCGATGCCAACGACGCCAAAGACGCGGCGTTTGGCAGCGGCGACATAGGCGTTGCCGGGGCCGACAATCTTGTCTACCGGCGGGATGGTGTCCGTACCGTAAGCCAAAGCGCCTACAGCCTGCGCGCCACCAATAGTGAACACGCGATCGACACCGCCCAGGGCGGCAGCCGCCAGCACGATGGGGTTGCGCACGCCATCGGGTGTAGGCGTGACCATGATCAGTTCTGGAACACCAGCCACTTTGGCAGGAATGGCGTTCATCAGAACCGAGGAGGGGTAAGCGGCCTTGCCACCGGGAACATACAGTCCCACACGGTCCAAGGGGGTAACTTGCTGACCCAGCACGGTGCCATCGGCTTCCGTGTAGGTCCAGGTTTCAGTGCGTTGGTGCTCGTGGTAACGACGCACACGCTCGGCGGCCTGTTCCAGTGCCTTGCGCTGATCGGCAGGCAGGCTGTCCAGAGCCGCAAACAGTTCTTCTTTGGAGATTTCCAGTGCCGAGGCCTGTTCAACAGCAAGTCGGTCAAAGCGCTGGGTGTAATCCAGTAAGGCCACGTCCCCCTCATGCTGGATACGATGCAGAATTTCGGCACAAGCGTGCTCGATAGACGCGTCTTCGGACGCTTCGTAAGCCAGTAGAGTGCGCAGTTCGGCATCGAACTGGGCGGATTGGGAGGTCAGGCGATGGATCAGTGACATGTCGCTATAGGAAAAAGCTAAGGTTCAAGGGCCAGTGTATAACATTTCGCTTAGGCAAAAGGCGGTCTGCGCCTTTTGCGCAAGCAGGATTGTCAGGCTGTTTATCCCCCGCCCGTGGCAGGGGACGTTTTACTCGTCCACCGAAGCGCGAGAGAAAGCGTCGATCAGGGGTTGCAACTGGGCACCACGGTTCTTCATGGCAGCCTGATTGACGATCAAGCGCGAGGAAATGGGGGTAATGTCTTCCACTTCCACCAGCTTGTTGGCACGCAGGGTGCCGCCGCTGGAGACCAGGTCCACAATGGCGTCGGCCAGACCGACCAGCGGAGCCAGTTCCATGGAGCCATACAGCTTGATCAAGTCCACATATACGCCTTTGCTGGCGAAGTGCTCGCGAGCCGCACGGGTGTATTTGGTGGCGATACGCAGGCGCGAACCTTGCTTGACGGCCGAATGGTAGTCAAAGCCTTCGGCCACGGCCACACACAGGCGGCAACGGGCAATGTTCAGGTCCACGGGCTGGTACAGACCGCCGGGGTGCTGTTCCATGTGCTCGTACAGCACATCCTTGCCGGCAATCCCGATATGGGCGGCACCGTATTGCACGTAGGTTGGCACGTCGGTGGCACGCACAATAATCAGACGCAGGTCCGGGTTATTGGTGGGCAGGATCAGTTTGCGCGACGTTTCGGGGCTTTCCAGCACCTTGATGCCTGCCTCTTCCAGCAAAGGCAGGGTTTCGTCAAAAATCCGGCCTTTGGACAAGGCCAGCGTCAGAGGTTGATTTAAACCGGCGGGACTCATTAGGTTTCCTTGCTGCTGATTCGCTCGATGTTGGCGCCTACGGCCTGAAGCTTGGCTTCCATGCGGTCGTAGCCACGGTCCAGATGGTAGATGCGTTCGACGGTAGTGTCACCCCGAGCCGCCAGGCCTGCAATGACCAGGCTGGCCGACGCACGCAGGTCGGTTGCCATGACGGTGGCACCAGTCAGGTAAGGAACGCCGGTAACGACGGCCATATGGCCTTCGATATCAATTTGTGCACCCAGGCGGTTCAGTTCCTGTACGTGCATGTAGCGATTTTCAAAGATGGTTTCCACAACCGAGGCGGTGCCGTCGGCAATGGTGTTCAGTGCCATCAATTGAGCCTGCATGTCCGTGGGGAAGCCGGGGTATTCGCTGGTACGGAAGCTGACCGCCTTGGGGCGACCATTCATGCTGGCCTTGATCCAGTCCGGGCCGGTTTCAATCTGCAGACCAGCTTCGCGTAGCTTGTCCAGCGTGGCGCCCATGGCGTCAGCATCGGTATTGCGCAAGGTCAGCTCGCCACCCGTAGCGGCAACGGCGCACAGGAACGTGCCGGCTTCGATACGGTCAGGGCAGATGGTGTGCTTGGCACCGTGCAGGCGCTCGACCCCGTCAATGACGATACGGTCGGTACCGTGGCCCTGGATCTTGGCACCCATTTTGATCAGCAGTTCGGCCAGATCAATAATTTCCGGTTCGCGGGCTGCGTTTTCCAGAATGGTTTGGCCTTCGGCCAACACAGCCGCCATCATCAGGTTTTCGGTGCCGGTGACTGTCACCATATCCGTGCGCACCACGGCACCGCGCAAGCGTTTGGCGCGGGCATTCACAAAACCGTGCTCGACATGGATTTCGGCACCCATGGCCGCCAGACCCTTGATGTGCTGATCCACAGGGCGCTGACCAATGGCGCAACCACCGGGCAGGCTGACGCGGGCCTCGCCAAAGCGGGCCAGCAGGGGGCCCAGCACCAGAATGGAGGCGCGCATGGTTTTCACCAGTTCGTAGGGCGCTTCCAGATTGGTGATGTCGCCTGCATTCAGCTCTAGCGTGCCATTGCGCTCCTGGGTGACACCCAACTGTCCCAACAGCTTCAGGGTGGTGTCGATGTCACGCAGGCGCGGGACATTATCCAGGTACACCGTGTCAGCAGTCAGCAGACTGGCGCACAGAATGGGCAGGGCGGCGTTTTTGGCGCCAGAGACGGTGATCTCGCCATTCAGGCGTTGTCCGCCCGTGATGCGTAATTTATCCATTCGGATTGGCCTTGTATTCGTCGGGGGTAAGCGTGCGCATGGACAGGGCGTGGATTTCGGCTTTCATCCGGTCGCCCAGGGCTTTGTAAACCAGTTGGTGACGCGCAATCAGGCGTTTGCCTTCAAAGGCGGTGCTGACGATCAGGGCCTCAAAGTGCGAACCATCGCCTTGCACTTGCAAGTGTTCACAGGGCAGGTTGTCGGCAATGTATTGGTGAACTTGTTCGGGGGTCGGCAACATGAAATCAATTCCGTAATTTATAGCCTGAGGCAAGCAGGCGTAGCGAAATCAGACACAGCGCAACAAAGACGCTGGCGACAACGGTCAGGCTGAACCAGGGAGAAATATCCGAGGCGGCAAAAAAACCGTAGCGGAACCCGTCAATGGTATAGAGCAACGGATTCCAGTGTGAAACAGTTTGCCAAAACGGCGGCAGGCTATGAATCGAATAGAACACGCCCGACAGGAACGTCGCAGGCATGATCAGGAAGTTCTGGAACGCAGCCAACTGGTCGAACTTCTCGGACCACAGTCCGGCGATCAGACCCAGGGTGCCCATGATGCCGC
The DNA here is from genome assembly GCF_032063905.1 of Alcaligenes phenolicus. Lineage (NCBI taxonomy): Bacteria > Pseudomonadati > Pseudomonadota > Betaproteobacteria > Burkholderiales > Alcaligenaceae > Alcaligenes > Alcaligenes phenolicus. The sequence continues at coordinate 383,576 of NZ_DAMBOE010000003.1, read as the reverse complement.
AAGACATGACGGCAAAGACCAATACCCACAAAGGCTTGGCCACGGGCAGGGACACGAAGAACAGCGACACCAGCCACACACAGAGGCCCACACAGACACCGCGGGCGATGGACGCCAGCAGATAGGCGGCGAAAATCTCGCGGTGCGACAGCGGTGGCAGCAGGATAAAGACCAGATTACCTGTAATGCGGCTTTGAATCAGTGATGAGGACGGGTTCGCAAAGGCGTTTTGCAACATGCTCATCATCATCAGGCCCGGAATCAGGAAGGCGGTGTAGGGCACGGAGTCGTATACCGTGACGCGGCCTTCCAGCACGTGGGCGAAAATCAGCAAATACATCAGCGCCGTCAAAACGGGCGCAGCAATGGTCTGAAAGCCCACTTTCCAGAAACGCATCAGCTCTTTGCGTAGCAGCGTAGGAAAGCCCGAGCCCATCTTGGGCTGAGGGGGCAGGCTCAGGGTGCCGATCTTGGCAGCGGGGGCGTCCGTGTTTTGAGGCACGCCCCAGTGTTTGGGAGAGTTGTTCTGGTTCACAGGGCGACTCCCATTTTTCCTTCGTTGTGCATGATGCGCACAAATGCATCCTCCAGATCGTGGCCGCCTGCGCGCTCCATAATGGCTTGCGTGGTATCCAGGGCGACGATCTTGCCACTTTTAAGCATGGCCAGGCGACCACAGAGGGCCTGGGCTTCTTCCAGATAGTGGGTGGTCAGCAAGATGGTGTGGCCTTGTTGATTCAGGCGAATGATGAACTCCCACAGCGTGCGGCGCAGGTCCACGTCCACACCGGCAGTAGGTTCATCCAGAATAATGACAGGGGGGCGGTGCACCAGCGCCTGGGCGACCAGAACGCGGCGCTTCATGCCGCCGGACAAGGCGCGCATGTTCACATCGGCCTTGTCGCTCAGGGCCAGATTGGCCAGAATCTCGTCGATCCAGTCGTCATTGTTTTTCAGGCCAAAGTAGCCCGATTGCAGACGCAAGGTTTCACGGACGGTGAAAAAGGGATCGTACACAATTTCCTGTGGCACCACGCCCAGCGATTGGCGGGCTTTTTGATACTGGGTGCGCACATCGTAACCACAGACGCTGACCTGGCCGCTGGTGGGACGGGTCAGACCGGCCAGCATGGAAATCAGGGTTGTTTTGCCGGCGCCGTTAGGGCCGAGCAAGCCGAAAAATTCACCATGTTCAATAGTCAGGCTGACCTGATCGACGGCCAGAAAACCGGCATCGGAACGGGGAGGGGAAAACAGGCTTTTGAGTCCCCGGCTTTGGGGAGCGAAGCGTTTACTGACGTTATCGAGTTTGAAGGCGGACATGGCAATTTGGGTTGGCCTGACGCGGGTGTGGCGGTGAAAGTCGTCGCTGTAGCGTCTTTGTTAACTAAACAGGCCTACGCATGGGCGTAGACCTGTTTGGGGGTGATCAGGCTCTTTATTATAGAGTACGACTCTGGTCTGCTTAAGAATGCCCGACCAAAGCGCCCGTGCTCGCCACGGCCTGCCTTAACTGTTTTGTTTGTTCAGCGCCTGAATCAGGCCATCAATACCACCTTGCTCAATTTGCTGGGCAAACTGGTTGCGGTAGTTTTGAATCAGCCAGATGCCTTCCACGTTCAAGTCGTAGATTTTCCAGCCTTCCGGTGTTTTTTCCAGGCGGTAATCCACACCAACCGGGCCACCGTTGGACTGAGTCAGCGAGGAGCGCACTACCACGTCGTCAGCATTGGAATCGCCACGGAACGGCAGGATGGTCAGCTGTGTCTTGTCATCCACGCGGGACAAGGCGCCACTGTAGGTGCGAACCAAGGTGCCCTTGAACGCTTCGACCAGTTTCTGACGCTGTTCGGGGTTGGCTTGACGCCAGTAGCGGCCCGCGGACAGACGTGTCGTCTTTTCCAGGTTCACGTAAGGCATGATGTTTTCATTCACGGCAGCCAGGATGGCGGCGCGGTCACCCTTGCGGATGGCGTCGCTTTCCTTGACCACTTGCAATGCCTGATTACCGACCGATTCAACAAATTTGTTGGGCTCGCCTTTCGGGTCAGCAGCTTGGGCTTGCGCGGCCACCGCATGCAAACACAAGGCCAGCACTGCACAGGCGGTCAGGATCCAGGAAATCAGGCGAGAGGGGGAGGACTGCAAAGCAGTCCCGCCCAAGGCGGGACGGGAAATCATAAAAAAACTCCAGATGAGTGTTCTGCGGGCAGGGCGTTTTTATTCGTCTGCGTCCGAGTAGTCAGGCAAATCCTGGCTGGTGTCGCCACCGGTACGGCGGGCTTGCACCATCGCATGGCGTCGTTGCAGGTAAGCGTCGCGTATGAAGCTGTAGCGGTCAAGGGCGATGTCGTTAACAAGTTTTTCTGCATCCAGCACGCCAGCGCGGGCATCCAGAGCCCAAAGACCCATGATGCTGTTGCGTACCGGTACATCCTTGATCGCCATGATCGGACCCGTGGAGGAGAAGCCTTCCAGGAAGCTGGTGCCACGTGCCACACCGTCGCGAACGGTGCTGGGGCCAAAGAAGGGCAGAACCACGTAAGGGCCAGATTTGATGCCCCATACGCCCAGCGTCACGCCAAAGTCGTTGGGAATGCGCTTGGAGCCGTTCATGGTGGCAACGTCAATACAACCGCCCAGGCCCATGGTCGAGTTGAACAGGACTCGGCCCAGGGTGTTGAAGAAGTCAACGTGCTCACCTTGCAGGAAGCTGTTGACGGCCGACCAGGCATCGCCCAGGTTGTTGAAAATGTTACTAATACATGTGCGTGCAGGCTGCGGCGTCAGGGCGTTGTAGCCTTCTGCAATCGGTTTGATCAGCGCGCCGTCCACGGTTTCGTTAAAGGCGTAGATGCCACGGTTCATGCCTTCCCAAGGATCCTGGGGGTTGGGGTTGGGCACGCTGGCGCAACCAGCCACAAGCGCAGCACTGGCACCGATCAGGCTCAAACGGACTCCACGAGGCAGGGAGTAAGAGCGGCGAGTTGTTGTATTCATGATTGTGTCGTCTGTAATGAGCATGAGCTGGCGGTTTATTACTCCGATTTGGAGCCGCCGTCACTGGAGGCTGTGTTGTAGAGGAACTTGCTGATCAGTTCTTCCAGCACAACCGCGCTTTGTGTATAGGTAATGGTGCTACCGCCTTGCAGGTCCTTTTCGTCGCCACCGGCAGTCAGGCCAATATACTGTTCACCCAGCAGGCCGGACGTCAGGATGGAAGCGGAGGTGTCGACAGGAAACTTGTAGTGCTCATCCATATCCAGGGTAACCACGGCCTTGAAGTCCTGGTTGTCAAAACCAATGGAGCCGACCCGGCCAACGACCACACCACTGGCCTTGATCGGCGCACGCGGTTTCAGGCCACCCAGATTATCGAACTTGGCCGATACCTGGTAGGTTTTTGCAAAGGAAAAAGAACTGAGGTTACCCGCGCGCAGGGCCAGGAATGCCAGTGCGACCAGCCCCAGCAAAACAAACAGGCCAACCCAGAAATCGGTTTTCTCGCGATTCATAGTTGAGCAATTCCTAAATAGTTAACTGAACATAAGGGCGGTGAGCAGGAAGTCCGTGCCCAATACCGCCAAAGCGCCGCTGACGACCGTGCGTGTGGTCGCGCGAGAAACGCCTTCGGGCGTGGCCTTGGCATGCCAGCCCATATACAGCGCAATCAAGGTCACGATCAGGCCAAACACCAGGCTTTTGATCACTCCGTTGAGTACGTCATCAATCACATCGACACCGTTTTGCATTTGCGACCAGAAGGCGCCTGCATCAATGCCGATCATTTGTACGCCGACGATATAGCCACCCAGGATGCCGACCATGGAGAACACGGCGGCCAGAATGGGCATGGCAATAATGCCGCCCCAAAAGCGCGGTACCAGCAGGCGGCGCAAGGGGTCCACCGCCATGACTTCCATGGCGGCAATCTGTTCACCGGCTTTCATCAAGCCGATTTCAGCGGTTAACGATGTACCGGCCCGGCCTGCAAACAGCAGGGCGGTGACGACCGGTCCCAGTTCACGTACCAGAGACAGGGCGACCAGCAGGCCCAAGGCCTCTTCGGAACCATAGCGGTTCAGTGTGTAATAACCTTGCAAGCCCAGCACAAAACCCACGAACAGGCCGGAAACGGCAATGATCAGCAGCGAATAATTGCCAATAAAGTGGATTTGCTGGGAAACCAGACGGGGGCGACGCCACAGCAAGGAGGAACGGGCCAGCAAGGCCACGAACAAACGGCTGAAGGCACCCAGGCCGTAGATGCTATTGCGTATCGCAGCGCCTAGCGCGCTAATCGGGGCGGTGATGAAATTCATGAGCGCGTCGTCCGATTCTGGAGCCAGGCTTCAAAAGCCGGGGTGACGGGATAGTTAAAGGCGATAGGGCCGTCGGGTTCACCACGCAGGAACTGCTGCACGTAGGGATCCTTGGAAGCGCGCAGCTCGGTGGGCGTGCCCTGGGTCAGCAAGCGTCCCTGGCCAACAATATAAACCTGGTCGGCAATCGCAAAGGATTCAGCCACATCGTGCGTAATCAGCACCGAAGCGCAGTTCAGGCGGTCGGTCAGGTCGCGAATCAGCTGCGCGGTAATGCCCATGGAAATGGGGTCCAGACCGGCAAAGGGTTCGTCGTACAGAATCAGCTCGGGCTCCAGCACAATGGCACGGGCCAGTGCAACCCGGCGAGCCATGCCGCCAGAAATTTCATTGATGCCTAAATGGGCAGCCGCGCGCAGGCCAACGGCGTCCAGCTTGTCCAGTACACGGTCCTGAATGGCGGCTTCGGAGTCGTTTGTCAGCTCCCGCAGGGGAAACGCCACGTTTTCAAACACGTTCAGGTCCGTAAACAGGGCACCCTGCTGAAACAGCACACCCATGCGTTGACGCGTCTGGCGCAGAGCCTCGCCGTCCAGCTTGGCCAAGTCCTGGCCAAAAACCGTAACGGTCCCTTTCTGAGCACGAATTTGTCCGGTCGCAGCACGCAGAAGTGTTGTTTTTCCGGAACCTGACCCCCCCATCATGGCGACGACCTGACCTTTCTGAACGGTCATGGACACGTCCGCGAGCACGGTAAAGGCGCCGTAGCCCAGCGAGGCGGAGTCCAGATTTAGTACGGCTCGGTCAGTATTTACAACCATGTCGCGGGCAAAAGGGGATAAAAGGACCTGCCATTGTACCGCTTGCAGCTCTGGCGTCTCAATGTCTTGCGCGCTATGGGGGCGGGGTCGTGGCGCTTTTATGAGCCATTTTGTGGCTCTTGATACAGCCACTTACTTCAAACCGGCTTTGGTGGTGAAGTCGCCCTTTTTTGTGTCTAATTTGTTTTAGATAGCGGGTTGTATCAAGGCGAACAGCAATCCGCCGCCTGCCAGCAACCATAAAGGGTTGATGCGACTTAGCAGCAAAATGGCCGTACAGGCCAGAGCCGTGCCCCAGGCCCACAGTCCGCCTTGGGCCGCTTTCAGAATTGTGCCGCTGGCGGCCAGGATCATGCCGGCGGCAATGGGCAGCAGACCAATTTCAATGGCGCGGATGATGCGTGTGCCCTCATAGCGCTTCCAGATTGTTGCCAGGTAATAGATCAGCAGGGCAGAGGGCAGGAAAATGGCGACGGATGCGGCCAGGGCACCGGCCCAGCCAGCCGCCTTCCAGCCCACCAGGGTGACAAGCAAGGATTTCGGGCCGGGTGTCAGGCGCGACAGGGCGAACAGATCCAGAAATTCCTGATTGCTGAGCCAGCCATGAATTTCTACCGATTGCCGGTGAATCTCCGGGATGATGCTTTGCCCGCCCCCTATAGTCAGAAAAGACAGGGGCGCAAAGACGCGCATGAGCTGGAGCAAAATCGTGATCATGATTGCTCCACCGCTTTGTCTTCAAGTTGCAGCCAGGCATACCAGACGGACAGCGGTGCACAGATCAGAATCACGGGGATCAGACTCCATTCCATGACGAAAATGCCGACAAAAACGGCCAACATGAGAGCAATGGGCACGATTCCGGTGGCTGCGCTGCGCGCCGAGCGTACGCCCATTTCAAGAGACAGGCCAATGGCTGCGGCGGCAATTCCGGCCATGACCTGAGGCACCAGGGTAGAGCCCGTCAGTTGTTCCAGACCAATCAGCATCAAAATGGCCAGGAGCAGCGGGGGAAGCACCATGCCCAGCGTGGCAACTAACGCCCCAGGTCCGGCCAGCAGACGATAACCAATCCATATAGAGAGGTTCACCACATTGATGCCGGGCAGTGCTTGGGACAGCGCCAGACCGCTAAGAAAATCTGCCTGGCTCATCAGGCGCCGCTGAACAACAAACTCACGCATTAACCAGCCACTCAAGCCCCCACCAAAGCTGGTCAGGCCAATGCGGGCAAAGATCAGAAATAGAGCGCTTAAGGATAAAGGGGCAGCTTCTTGAGACCGGGTCATAGAGCAATGAAGGCGGATAGGGCTCGTCAAAAGTGGAAGTTTGAACATTCTGGCATACAAATTAAGCCGTTTTTGCCCTCTTGTGCGCTCGGGTGGCGGTCTGATCCTTCTTGCTGGGGGTGCGGAGAGGCCTTTATTGGCAAGAAAACGGCCGTCGGGCAGCGGTCGCTCAAATTTTTTTCTAACCTCAAGCGCTGCTTATTTGTTTGAAATATTTAAAGATAAAAATTAATTAAAGTGGGCGCAGAAATTAAATAAAAAATGAATTGAAATAAATAAGAAAAGAATTAAAAAATAACTTGAAACCATGTGTGATGCCCGCTTTAGGAGACTAGTGCTTCCGGCGGATAATGAAGTGTGTAATGAGCTTTTTATGGGTTCAATCTGTTGAAATAAAAGGGATTGAAACGATCGTTTGAATTTATGGTGGCTTGTTGGAGCGGCTGATGACCCCGATCCGGATCCAAACATGGACAGTTTCATGAAGATGGATTTGATCTATACCCATCTTTGATTGAAAATAAAAAAGACTTTATGGTCGTAAAAGCGGTTGTGCGTGTACGATTATTTGATTGCCTCGCATCGTAGAGCGTCCGTTTGGGACCTTATGCTGCGTGGGGTTTCAGTTTCCTGGAGACAAACCTATGACATCTAGTTCAGCCAGTGCAGTGACGGGCAGTGCCCGTACCTTGCGTCGGGTCGCCGTGTGCGGTGCCGGCGTCATGGGCGCGCAAATTGCCGCCCATTGCGTGAATGCAGGCATACCAGTAGTTCTGTTTGATCTGCCCGCCCGCGAGGGGCCCAAAAATGGCATCGCCCTGCGTGCCATTGCCAATCTGCGCAAAATGAATCCTGCTCCTTTGGGTACGCCAGACCTGGCCGACCTGATCGAGCCCGCCAATTACGACGACAACCTGGACCGTCTGGCCGATTGCGATCTGGTGATCGAAGCCATTGCCGAGCGTCTGGATTGGAAACAGGATCTGTACCGCAAGATCGGGCCAGCACTGAACCCGAATGCCATCATCGCCAGCAACACGTCCGGCCTGTCCATCACTTCCTTGGCAGATGTTTTGCCGGAAGCGCTGCGCCCACGTTTTTGCGGTGTGCACTTTTTCAATCCGCCACGCTACATGAGCCTGGTGGAGCTGATCCCCACGAAATACACCCAGCCAGAGCTGCTGGATGTTCTGGAAACCTTCCTGGTATCGCAACTGGGCAAGGGCGTGGTTCGCGCCAAAGATACCCCCAATTTCATCGGTAACCGCATCGGTGTCTTTGGCATTCTGTCCGTGTTCGAGCAGGCTCGGCGTTTCTCCCTGACTTACGAGCAGGTTGATGAATTGACGGGTACACGTCTGGGTCGCGCCAAATCGGGTACTTACCGTACTGCTGACGTGGTTGGCCTGGACACTCTGGCACACGTGATCCGCACCATGCAGGATCAGCTGCCTGATGACAGCTTCAAAGCACACTTTGGCCTGCCACCAGAAGTACAGGGCCTGATCGATGCAGGCGCTTTGGGTCAGAAGACCGGTGCCGGTTTCTTCCGCAAGAAGGGCCGTGAAATCCAGCGGTTCGATGCTCAACAGCGCGATTACGTGGCTGCTGACCAGAAAATCGATTCCGATGTCGCCGCCATTCTGGCGGTACGTGACCCGGCTGAGCGCCTGCGCCAGCTGCGCGAGTCCGACAAGCCTCAGGCTCAATTCGTGTGGGCCGTGCTGCGCGACACCTTCCACTACAGTGCCATTCATCTGCAAGACATTGCCGACAACGCCCGTCAGCTGGATCTGGCCTTGAAATGGGGCTTTGGTCACAAGCAAGGCCCCTTCGAGATCTGGCAAGCTGCCGGATGGCGTCAGGTGGCCGACTGGATCAATCAGGACATTCAGGACGGCAAGACGCTTAGCAGCCAGCCGCTGCCAGACTGGGCGACTCGTGGTCCTGTGTGGGAAGCGCAAGGTGTGCACACCGCGGCCGGTTCCTGGAATCCTTCGCAAAGCCGCTTTGAAGGCCGTAGCGATCTGCCTGTTTACCTGCGCCACATTGGCACACCTTTGCTGGTGGGCGAGATCGAGTCTCTGGAAACCACCACGGTTTTCGAGGATGAATCGGTACGCTGCTGGACGCTGCCCGCACCGCACCCACAAGACGTGCTGATCGTGTCCTTCAAGACCAAGATGCACACGCTGAGCCCCGGTGTGGTCAATGGCATGTCCAAGGCGATTGAACTGGCTGAAGCCTCGTATCAGGCTCTGGTAGTGGCCCAGGATGGTGATCCATTCTCCGCTGGCGCTGACCTGAAAGCCATTTTGCCCGTGTTCGAGAAAGAAGGCGTGGCCGGTGTTGAGCCGGTAGAACGTGCCATGCAGGACATGGTTCTGCGTATCCGTTACGCCCAGGTGCCTGTGGTGGCTGCGGTTGCCGGTCTGGCTCTGGGTGGTGGTTGCGAACTGGCTGTGCATTGCGCGCACCGCGTCGCTCACTTCGAGTCCTACATTGGTCTGGTTGAAGTGGGTGTGGGTCTGGTTCCAGGCGCAGGTGGTCTGGCTTACTCAGCTCGTCGCTCGGCTGAACTGCAAGCCATGGGTGCACCTGATGCCCCGCTGCTGGCTTACCTGAAGCGTTTTGCACTGGCGATCGCCAGTGCTCAGGTGTCGCGCTCCGCTCTGGATGCCCGTCAGCTTGGTTTCCTGAAAGAGTCCGACACCATCGTCATGAATCGTCAGGAACTGGTGTATGTGGCCGTTCGTCAGGCACAGGCTCTGGCCAGCGCCGGTTGGCGTGCTCCATTGCCTCGTCGCTTCCCGGTTGCCGGTCGCGATGGCATTGCCACGCTGAAAGCTCAGCTGGTGAACATGAAAGAAGGTGGTTTCATCTCGGAATATGATTTCCATATTGCCGAGAAGGTCGTAACCGTGATCTGCGGGGGCGATGTGGATCCAGGCTCGCTGGTGGATGAAGCCTGGATGATGGCGCAAGAGCGGCAGGCCTTCCTGGAGCTGCTCAATTCCCCCAAGACCCAGGAACGTATTACTGGGATGTTGTCCACTGGCAAGCCGGTGCGTAACTAGAGCGGATCAAGGAGTAGACATGACTGTACAACAAGCTTATATCGTCGCTGCCAAGCGTACGCCCATTGGAAAAGCACCTCGTGGTGTGTTTTCGTCCTACCGTCCTGACGAGCTCTTGGCGGAAGCCATTCGCGGCATGCTGGCCGATGTACCCAAACTGGACCCAGCCGCCATTGAAGAAGTGGTAGCCGGTTGCGCTCTGCCTGAAGGCCCGCAAGGCTTTAACGTGGCGCGTATCTCTGCCTTGCTGGCAGGCCTGCCGCACACCGTGGCTGGTATGACCGTCAACCGTTTCTGCGCTTCGGGCTTGAGCGCCATTGCGATTGCTGCCGACCGTATCCGTACGGGTCAGGCAGATATCATTGTGGCTTCGGGCGTGGAGTCCATGAGCCAAGTGCCGGTGATGGGTGTGAACACCACGTTCAGCCCCGAGATCTTCGCCTCGGACGAGAACTACGGTATTGCCTACGGCATGGGCCTGACCGCTGAAGAAGTGGCGCGTCAGTGGAAAGTGTCCCGTGAAGATCAGGACGCGTTTGCCCTGGCTTCGCACCAGAAAGCCGTCAAGGCCTGGGAATCGGGCGAGTTCACGGGCGAAGTTCTGCCTGTAACGGTGACACGTCGTCAACCGAACCTGAGCACTCAGGAAATATCCGTCAAAACCCAAGTGGTTGATCGTGACGAAGGTCCCCGCCCTGATACCAGCCTGGAAGTGCTGGGCAAGCTGCGTCCCGTGTTTGCAGCGCGTGGCTCGGTCACGGCTGGCAACAGCTCGCAGACGTCGGACGGGGCAGGTGCCTTGCTGGTTGTGTCCGAGCGCGCCCTGCGCGAGCACAACCTGACGCCGCTGGCCCGCTTCGTGACCTTCTCGGTCCGTGGTGTGCCCCCAGCAATCATGGGTATCGGTCCTAAAGAGGCCGTGCCTCATGCGCTGGCCTTGGCTGGCCTGAAGCAAGACCAGATGGACTGGATCGAGCTGAACGAAGCCTTTGCTGCTCAATCTCTGGCGGTGATTCGTGATTTGGGCCTGGACCCCGAGCGCGTCAATCCGCTGGGTGGTGCTATTGCCATGGGTCACCCTCTGGGTGCGACTGGTGCCATGCGTGCCGCCACCGTGGTTCATGCCTTGCAGCGTCGTCAGCTGAAATACGGCATGCTCACCATGTGTATCGGTACAGGCATGGGAGCCGCCGGGATTTTCGAGCGGACATAATTTCCGATCTGCTGCTGTTTCTATCGTTGCTGGACAAAGCCGCCTTCGGGCGGCTTTTTTATTGGCTCGCCTACCCGCATCAGTGAGCATTGGCGCAATACGTGTAAGCAAATTTGCTTAAAACCCGCTAAATGTCAAAAAAGTAAAGTTTTGTTGTTGTCATAGAGTAGACATGGGCTCGCGCCATAGTCCTTTTCATTGTGTTGAACAGCTCACACGGAGGATGTATGGGATTGCCCTCGCGCATGGTGTCCAGCCTGCACGTTCCCCCCATGTTCTGGCAGGGACGGGTCAAGGCTCGTCTGGAGTCGGGGCAGTTTGAAGTCGACTGCGGCGAGCATTGCTGGATTGTGCCGCAGGCCGTCAGTTGCCTGGTGCAGCCGCAAGTGGGCGACAAGGTCTGGGTAGGCGGTGCCGATGGCGAGCAGGCCTATGTGTTCGCCGTGCTGGAACGACCCCAGGGTGGGGCTTTGCATCTGGTCGCCGAGCAGGGCTTGCATGTGCAGGCGGCGCAGGGTGGGGTGCATATCCAGTCCGAGGCGGACCTGACTTTGCAGGCAGGTGGCCATCTGCGCCAGTCTGGCCGGGAGATGAGCCTGACCGCAGGCACGCTGCGGATTTTGTCGCGCGTGCAGGAAACCGTGGCGGATCGCCTGTCCCAAGTGTGCAATCACGTATTTCGTCTGACAGAGAAAGAAGAGCGTTGGCGTGGGGGCCGCATGGATGTGCAGGCCCAGCATCAAATGCGTTTGCATGCCCGCCATACTTTGATGACTGCTCGTGAACTGGTCAAAGTCGACGCTGACCAAATCCATATGGGGTAAGCATGCTGACAGAACGCCTTGTACAAGTGCATAGCCCGCTGGGGCCGGAAGTCTTGCTGTTTCAGGCCCTGCAAGGTCGGGAAGCTTTGTCCCAGCCTTTTGAATTGCAGGTGGATGTGGTCTGCAATACCCCCTTGCTGGATTTGCGCAGCTTGCTGGGCGAGTCCCTGAGCCTGGAAATCAAAACACCTTTTGCGGTGCCGCGCTTTCTGGATGGCCGTATCAGTGCATTTCGCCTGATGGGTAAAACCGGCCGCAGTGACCGCTTTTATACCTACAGGGCCACCTTGCGCCCCTGGCTCTGGTTCTTGAGCCAGAACATGGACAGCCGGATCTTTCAGGAAAAGACTGTGCCCGAGGTTTTGCAGGAGGTGCTGGGCCGCTACCCCTTTGCCTGGGAGTCGCGCCTGACGCAGGACTATCCGCGTCAAACCTATTGCGTCCAGTATCAGGAAAGCGACTTTCAGTTTGTTAGCCGCTTGATGGAGCGCGAGGGGATTTACTACTGGTTTGAGCATCGCAATGGCGCCCATACCCTGGTGATGGCCGACGATGTGGGTCAACATGCGGCTGCGCCCTGGCTTTCTGAGCTGCCCTTTGTTTCCCCCGACCGGGTAGCGCATCCCGATGTTGAGCACATTCACGCCTGGCACCCGTATGAGCAAGTCACTCCGGGCCGCTACGCGACCGCTGACTACGACTATTGCAAGCCGGGAGCCAGCCTGGACGCCACGCGCAGCAACCCGGCTGAACACGCCTTGGGTGATCTGGAAGTCTACGAATGGGCGGGTGGCTACACCGAGCCTCAACATGGTGAACATTACTCCCGCTTGCGGTTGGAAGCCTTGCAGGCGGTCCGCAGTCAGGCACAGGCCCAGACCAACGCGCGTGGTGTCGCGCCGGGTTATTTGCTGTCCGTGCGCAATCATCCGCGCCCCGAGGATAACCGCGACTATCTGGTGACTCAGGTCGATTACGACTTTCTGGATGTAGGCCATACCGGCGAGAGCGGCATGGCCAGTCACTACTTCATTGACTTTCTGGTGATCCCGTCCAGCCAGCCGTATCGCCCTTTGCGACGCACACCTATTCCGCGTACCTACGGCCCGCAAACGGCCAAGGTGGTGGGCAAGAGCGGCGAGCAGCTGTGGACCGATCAATATGGTCGTATCAAGGTTCAGTTTTTGTGGGATCGCTACGGGCAGGCCAATGAAAACAGCTCCTGCTGGCTGCGCGTTTCCAGCCCGTGGGCAGGTGGTGGCTTTGGTGGCATTCAACTGCCCCGAGTGGGCGACGAAGTGATTGTGGACTTTCTGGGGGGCGACCCGGACCGGCCCATTGCCGTCGGTCGTGTGTATAACGCCAGCAATATGCCGCCCTGGAACTTGCCGGACAATGCCACACAAAGCGGTTTTTTAAGCCGCTCCAAGGATGGCGATCCGAGCAATGCCAACGCCTTCATGTTTGAGGACAGAGCCGGGCAGGAGCGTATCTGGCTGCATGCCGAGCGCAATCTGGATACGGAAGTCGAGGGCGATGAAACCCACACCGTCGATGGCAATCGGACGACGGTGGTCACAGGCCATGACACCTTGAGTGTCACGGCAACCCGCACAACAACGGTGCAGGATCTGGAAACCGAGACATTCAATAGCGGCGTCGTACGTACTGTCATCGGGGATCTGGTGGAAACCATAGAAGGTGAGCAGACCCGAACTCATACCGGTGATGTGACGCGTACCGTGACGGGCAATGTCACCGACACCTTGACCGGCGATCTGACCCGAACCATCACCGGCGAGGTCACTCATACGGTCACGGGCGATGTCACGGATTCCATCACCGGCACTCGCAACTCCACCCAAACCGGTGATTACACCCGCACGATTACCGGCGCGGTGGATTACACCGTGACTGGCGATGTCAAAGAAACCATTACAGGTGATGTGGACCTGACCACCACCGGCAATATCACTGACACCCTGACTGGCAATCTGACCAAAAGCATTTCCGGTCCCGTGGACATTACCGCCGCAGCGGGCGTGAACATCACCACGCCTAGCTGGAAGGTGAATGTCACAGGTATTGAAAAGTGGTGGATCCCGCATACCGAAAAAGTGACGGGGTTCCGCTTGAACGGCACGATTTCCTCCCTGGATGCCTGGGGTATTCGAGCGCAGGGCTATCTGGTCAATTTCCAGGCTGCCGTCATGAAGATGGACCACTCGGCCTTCAAGGACGAGAAAGCCTACGCGGCGATCAAGACCAGTGCGGTGTATCTGGGCAAGCAGGCGGTGCGCGTCGGCAGTTCGGCTCTGCGTTTGGCCAAGTCCGGCTTGCACATCTTTTTTTAAGGACGTCCGCGACGATGTTGGGACAGATTATGTGGATGGCTTTCAGCGCCTTGATGGGGGCCATCATGATTTCGATTGGTATTGCCCTGGAGTGGCGGGACTGGCTGCCTTATCTGGTCATCTTGCCCATGCTGATCGCCGTGGGTGGTTTTGTCGCCGGGTATCGGGGTTTTACGCGCTATTGGCGTGCTCGTCCTGAGGAACTCTTGTATCAGCGCCTGCATCGTGCCGAGGTCGTACCTCAACAGGCCGTGATCGTATCTCAGGATGAGCTGCTGCCAGAAGTTTTCAAATCTGCTTATCCGCTAGTGCGCCTGGGCCTGGACGTAGATGGCCAGAAAACCCATGTGGATGTGCTGGTGCAGCCCGAACTGAACAAGCGATTCAAGCCGGGTAATTGGGTCAGCGTACTGTGCGATCCGGCCAATGCTCAGCTGTGTGCTCTGAACCGTGAACAGGTGACCTTGCAGTTGAAACCCGCCGCCAACTCCTATGGGGATTGATTGATGGTGGCGTTGGCTTTGCAGTTGAACAGGGATGATGCACACGCTGGTCCGAGGCAGTCAGGCAGTGCTCTTGACTCAAGCCAGTCCTGCTCGTGCTCTCCCAAAGGACAAGTCCCATGCGCATCGTAAAGCCCTTGCGCTTGGGTGTTTTGGCACGCCCCTGGAGCTGGCGCGGACAACACGCGCTAAGCGTGTCGGTACAGGCCTGGTGCTCCATGGATGCTCCGCATGTCTTGAGCACCGATGCACGTATGTGGCAAAGCGTATCCGGCCTGATGCAGGACGACGATGTACTGGATCTGGCCTTGCCCAAACCTTGTGCAGAGTTTCTGGTCTCTGGCCATGCCTGCGCTCCCGGTGGTGGGCCGGTATCCCAACTGGCAGTACAAGCACGTGTCGGCCCGATAGAAAAGCAGTTGGCTGTATTTGGGCAACGTCAGTGGCGGCAAGGCAGACCGGGGGAGGCAGAGCCTTTTACCCGCGTGCCTTTGGATGGCAGCCGTAGCTGGGGCGGGCCGCAGTATCCTGATAATCCTGCCGGCATGGGGATGGAAACAGCCAGTCCGGGTGAGCCGCTTTGCTTGCCGCAGGTAGAGCCTTGGGAAGGGCGCTTGCACCGTTCTGGCCAGCAGGGCCGTCCAGCGGGTTTGGGGCCGGTATCGCCTTTGCGACCACGTCGCTTTCGTTTGGCGGGTCGTTATGACCCCGCCTGGCAGCAAGGCGATCCAGGCATGATGCTGGACAGCCTGGACCCACATTTTTTCAATGCTGCTGAACCGGACCAGTGGTGGCGTGAGCAAGGTCATTGGCCCGCAGACAGTTCTTGGGAACTGCACCATCTGCACGCCCAGCGACCCCGGTGGAGTGGCAGCTTGCCGCAGTGGGAGGCGATCTGCTGGTATCAGGATCGTCGTCTACCCGGGCTGCAAAAGTTGGCGCTGCGGCACACCACTGTCTGGTTCTTCCCCGATTTGGGCCACATGCTTTTGCTGTACCAAGGAAGCGTGCCGGTTCAGGACGCGCAGGCGCAAGATGTGAACTTATTAATGCCTGCCCTGGAGCCCTTGGGCCAAGCGCGTGGCCAGGATCATTACGAGCAAGTGCTGCGCTTGCGTAGCGAAGGCGATCAAGCCGGATTATTTGCCTTGCGCGACCAGGATTTGCTACCCGCCGACTGCTGCGCACCTTTGGATGACGTTCAGACCAGTTCAGACGACCCCTTGTCCTTGACCATGCGGATGCGCCTGGAGCGCTGGGCGCAGGACGCGGCACATGAACACCCGGCTTGGCAGAACGAGCTGTTTTCCTTGGCGCAGGCTGGGCCTCCCAAACCTATGGATGTGGACCGAACGGATTGGGTGCAGGAAGTGCGCCAAGCCAATCGCCAGCAATGGGAGGCGCGTCAGCAGATGGAAGAGGGCATGGCGAAAGTGCAGGATTTGCAGCGTGAATCTCCCTTTCAGGATCAGGCCGGCACCCGTGTTACGGCGCGCGATACGCAGCGCATGTTGTATGAGCTGGATGCAGCGGCCAGCGACCAGGCGCCTGTGTCCGGCTTGCTATCCAAACCTATGGAGCAGGCCAGACGAGCGATGCAAACCTATGCCCCTGCACCGCCTGTTGCCTCTGATCTGCGTCAGCAGCGTTTGCGCAGGCGCGTGGAGTTGATTCTGGCCGGAACCCGTAACCTGTCTGGCCTGGATTTGAGCGGACTGCATTTGCAGGACTTCGATTTCTCCGGGGTGCGCTGTGTCGGGACCTGCTTTAACGATGCGGTTTTACAGCAAGGCACGTTTGCAGGAGCAGACTGCTCGGGAGCCACATTTGTGCGGGCGAGATTGGAGCAGGTTCAATTCAATCAGTCCCAATTGGATGATGTGGATTTCAGCGCGGCAGTGCTGCAATCCGTACAGTTTCGTCAGGTGCAGGCGGCCCGATGGCAGCCGCGCGAGTCCAGCTGGCAGGATGTCTTGTTTCAGCAGTCCCATTTGCAGGAGCAGGAGTGGCTGGATGTGGACCTGCTGCGCTGCACCTTCGAGACCTCGCAGTTAAGTGGCGTGCAATATTTGATGCGCTCGCGCTTGTCCGAATTGTCTTATCTGGATTGCCAGTTGCAGCAATGCGCTTGGCTGGACTGTGATCTGCGGGATCTGTCCTTGAGGGGCTCCAGCCTGGAGGACACGTCCTGGCTGCTGGGCCTGTTGGACGGTGTGCTCGATTGCCGTGACAGCCGCTGGCGTCAAAGCGTGGTGTCCGGCGTGGACATGCCGGGGTCAGACTGGCGCGGTGCCTGCCTGGAAGAAAGCAATTTGCGTGGGCTGGATTTGTCGCAATCCTGTTTTGAACAGGCCCAACTGATTCGCTGTGATTTATCCGGTGCCAATCTCCAGGGGTCGCAATGGACGCAGGCCCGCCTGAGCGACTGCATTCTGATCGAGACTGACTTTAGCCAAGCCACCTTGAACAAGGTGGATATGAGCAATAGCCTGGCCGGGGGCGCGAAGGTTCAAGGCGCGATGCTGGATACCGTGAACTTCTTCCGCGCTGATTTGATGGGTTTGCAAACGGATGCACGTACCCGCAGCCGCAATCTGTATTTGCGCACTGCACGTCGCGACCCTGCTGGGGGACAAGCCTGATGGACGCACATGCTTTGCGTTTGCGTATTCGGCAAGGTGAGCCTTTGCTGGGACTGGATATCAGCGATCTGTATTTGCCACCGGGCGATTATTCAGGAGCGGTGTTCATCGCTTGTCGCCTGCCGCGTGTGCAAGCCTTGGGCGTCAATCTGGCGGGTAGCCGCTTTCATCAATGTGACTTGAGCGGAGCAGTACTGGACGCCAGTGTGCTGGATGGCTGCGCTTTTATGGAATGCGTGTTGATTGGCTTGTCCTGCAAGCATGTCCAGGCCAAGGAGGTGATGTGGCAGGACTGTGATTTACAGGGCGCTATCTGGCAAGGCGGAGCCTGGAGCGACACTCACTGGGCGCAATGCATTTTGCAGTCGGGAAATTTCGACCAAGCTCTTTTGCAGCGTTGCACTTGGACCGGTTGCCGCGCAGGGGGCTTGTCCTTGCAGTCGACCCGTCTGGAAGATGTGGTGGTCACCGAAATGGATTGGCGGGGCAGCACTCTGGCCGGTAGTCGCTGGAGCAGGGTGACGGCCAAAACATGCAATTTCCAGGGCATGGACCTGTCGGGGCTGGATTTCAGCGGCAGTGTCTTGATGGAGTCCGACTTTACTCAAGTGGATCTGAGCCACGCTCGTCTTTGCGGCACCAATTTCAAGTCGGCCATCCTGAATCAGGCCGTGCTGAACAAAGCCCAGGCCAACCAAGCTTTATTCGTTCAGGCGCAGGCCCAGGGGCTGCAGATTCGGGAGGCGGATCTTACACAAAGTCTGTGGGCTCAAGCCCACGCTCCCGAGGCAGATTTTCGTGGCTCTTTTTTGCAGCAAGCCTACTTCGCGCAAGCGGTTCTGGAGCAGGCCCGTTTCGAGCATAGCCAGCTGCGTTATGCCGATTTCTCCTACGCAGATTGCCGCCGTGCTCGCTGGGATGGCGCACATTTTGAGCGCACCCAGTTTCATCGTTGCTTGCTGGACAAGGCCGGGCAAGAACAGGCCGCAGGCTGCCTGCCTAATGACCCGGCCTTGCACGAGTCTGAAAGCTGGACCGCGCGTTACATGAATCTTGAATAAGGAGCCCTGATGTTTGCCAATTGCCAACGGGGCGGCATGGATATTGCCTTTCCCGACATCTGCAAGACGCCACCGGCTCTGTTGCCGATTCCTTACCCCAATTTCGCAACGGGTCTGATGGGTATTCCCAATGCCTGGAACATCCTGTTGCAGGGAGGGCCTGCCCATAATCTGCTCACAACGATACCCTTGAGTAATGGTGACAATCCGGGTGTGGCTTTGGGCTTGATCTCGCAAACCGTGATGTCGCGCTCGCGCTCCATTACCTGCGTACCTAATGTGCTGTGGAAGGGAATTCCGGCGACTCGCCTGACCAGTCTGAGCATGCAAAATACCGTCAATACGGTAGGGATGCGGGTAGTGCCCAGCCAGTTCAAAGTGCTGTTGCTAGGCGGCGGTGGCGCTGGGGGCGGCGCCGGTAAAGGCGGCAAGGGCGTGTCGGGCAGCGGGCCGAAGGCGGCGCGTAAAGCGGCAGCACGTGAAGCCAAGCGGGCACAGCTTAAACGCAACCGGCGTCGGGGTGCGCAGCGAGAGCGCGAGGTCGAGGCCGAGCTGAAGCAGGAAGGCCACGAGGTCATGGGCACGCAGGTTTCTGCAAAAACACCATTGACCCGCCGTGTGATCGATATACTGATCAAGGACAAGAACACGGGCAAAATCCGGGCGGTCGAAGTCAAGAGCGGGGGAGCGCGCCGCTCCGCAACCCAGAAGGCCAAGGACAAGGCAATGGAGAGCAAGGGCGCAGAGTTGATTGGCAAGAATGCACCCAAGCAGCCACTTCCCAAGAACATACGCATACCTACGGAGGTACGACATTGAAAACGCACACTGATCCCGTTAAATATGACGCTGTGGACTGGCATGTGGGCGGGGACTACCCCTCTGATCTGGGCCCGCAAGGTGGTCGCACGCACATCGGCATGTATCTGGCCTGGCTGGTAGAAAAAGGCCTGCTGGCCAATGCTTTTATGGACCGTTACCCCAACGAGGTGCGCCAGTGCCGTGATCACATGATAAAAGGCTCGCAACTGCTGCAAGAGTGTTGCGACGATGTGCTGGTCAGCGAAGACATGTCCGAGCAGGGCAAAGCCTTTAGCGACTTTTATTACGACGAGCTGTATCTGGATGATTACGTGGATACGCTGGACGACGAGGTTCTGCCATCCATCTATCACGTGCCTGACGATTGGGACAGCTACGAAACCTTGCGGCCGGTTCTGGAGCAACGCTACCAGCACTGGCGACAGGAGCAGGGGCTGGACGACTAGCACCTAGCTGATCTCTATTTGCTTCCTTTGAAAAGCGCTGCCTGGGGGTGGCGCTTTTTCTTTATTTGCTTCAAAAAGAGCGTAAATACATCCATTTTGCAAAATAAGTAAGGAAAAATTTTCGTCAAAAAGGTGTCACCTTCAGTTCCTAGACTGGCTCCGTGATCAGTTATCCGAGACGACAGCTATGGTCGAAGGAATACAGGAGCAGTGGCAGCCAGCCTGGATTTTGGCTACCGGCAAAGCCCATTACGGCGACAACCTGGAATACGAAGCCGACTTTCTGGCCTTGATGCAGGCTTTGCAAGTACAGGGCGAGCAGCAGTTTGGCCAAACCATCATTCCGGCGCAGGTGCCGGACTGGACGCGCATCGTGCGCCTGGTGCAGGACTTGCTGGATCGCTCGGCGGATATTCGCTTGCTGGTGGTGCTGGCTCAGGCGCGATTGCAGACAGGTGGATTGCCCGCCTTGGTGGAAGTGTGCGACTGGCTGTTGAGCGCCCTGCAACAAGGCTGGGAGCACGTTCATCCGCGTCTGCACGACGATGGTGAGTTGGACCCCTTGCCGCGCGTCAATGCGCTGGCCGGGCTGTCGGCTATTGATGGTCTGGGTCGCCTGATGCGTGAGGCTCCCGTGGTCAGCCTGGGGCATCGTCAACTGAATTTACGTGAAGTCGGCTATGTGCTGGATGGCAGCCAGAAAGATAGCGGCCTGCCGGGGCGTGACCGTCTGGTCGATGAGTTGCGCCGTGCCTTTGCCGCCGGCCAAAGTCAGACCGTGGCCTTGAGCCGTTTGCGTCAGTTCCGCCAGGAGCTGGAGGCCTTGGTGCATCGCCATCTGGATGCCGAGTGGTCTGTGCGTCTGGACGGAGCCTGGGACACCGTGGAAGCCGCCTGCGCGGTGCTGGATGCGGCGACTTCACTGTCTACCCCTTCTGCTCCCGAGCCTGTGCAGGAAAGTCACTCCACCATTTCCGTGTCGCCGCAGCCTGCCAATCAGGTACCGCCGGTGATGGGCTTGGCGGGCTGGCAAAACCTGCATGTTTCATCCCGCGAAGAGGTGGTGTTGTTGCTGGACAAGCTGGTGGCGTATTTCGAACAGCACGAACCCAGCCATCCTGCCCCTTTGCTGCTGCGTCGCGCCCAGCAACTGGTGCCCATGGGTTTTCACGAGCTGATTCGTGACCTGGCTCCCGGTGCCTGGGATCAGATCCAGGTTTTCATGCCTCGATCCGAAGTGGCGACAGCCGCTTCTTAATTCCATAAATCAACTGGAGAAGACCTGATGTCTGTGAAATCCAATTCTGGCAGTGGCCAGAAATTCCTTGGGCGCAATCGGGCTCCGCGTGTGCAAATTGAGTACGACGTTGAACTGTACGGCGCCGAGCATCGTGTGCAACTGCCTTTCGTGATGGGTGTGCTGGCGGATCTGGCCGGACACAACACGGAGAGCCAACCGGATCTGGGCGAGCGCAAGTTTATGGAAATCGACGTGGACAACTTCGATGACCGCATGAAGTCCATCGCACCCAAGCTGAACATGCAGGTTCCCAACAGCCTGAAGGGCGATGGCGTGCTGGGTGTAGAAGTGTCTTTTGACTCCATGGAGAGCTTCTCCCCGGCTGAACTAGCCCGCCAGATCGAACCTTTGGCCCGCCTGCTGGAAGCCCGTACCCAACTGGCGAATTTGCTGACCTATATGGATGGCAAAAGCGGGGCAGAGGAATTGCTGTCCCGGCTGCTTCAACAGCCCGAACTCTTGCGTGCCCTGGCTGGCCGCCCACCCCAGGCCCTGACGATGGACGAGTCCCAGCCCGATCAGGACAGCGAGCCCAAAGCATAAGGAGCCTACCCCATGACCTCCACACAGACATTGACCGCCACCCGCGATACGGCCCAGCTGGATGAACTGTCCAGCCTGTTGCAGCAGGAGTTTCGTCCCAAAACCGAGCAGGCCCAGCAGGCGGTTGAATTTGCCGTCACCACTCTGGCCGAGCAGGCGTTGGACCAGTCCGTGACCTTGAGCGACGACGCCTATCAAACCATTCAGGCGGTGATTGCCCAGATCGATCAGAAGATGACCGAGCAGATCAACCACATCCTGCACCACCCGGAGTTTCAGCGCCTGGAAGGGGCCTGGCGTGGCCTGCATCATCTGGTCAGCAATACTGAAACCGATGAGCTGCTGCGTATTCGTGTGATGCCTGCCACCAAGAAAGAGCTGGCACGTAACCTGAAGCGCTACAAAGGCGTGGCCTGGGATCAAAGCCCCTTGTTCAAGAAAGTGTACGAACAGGAATACGGCCAGTTTGGTGGTGAACCCTTTGGTTGCCTGGTGGGGGATTATCACTTCGACCACAGCCCGCCTGATGTGGAAATGCTGGGTGAGCTGGCTCGTATCGGCGCTGCCGCGCATAGCCCCTTTATCGCCGGTGCTGCGCCGTCCGTGATGCAGATGGAATCCTGGCAGGAGTTGGCCAATCCGCGTGATCTGACCAAGATTTTTTCCAATACCGAGTACGCCGCCTGGCAAAGCCTGCGCGAATCTGATGATGCCCGTTATCTGGGCCTGGCCATGCCGCGTTTTCTGGCGCGCTTGCCCTATGGCGCACGTACCAACCCGGTTGATGAGTTCGACTTCGAGGAAGACACCGACGGAGCCAGCCATGACCGCTACACCTGGGCCAACTCGGCCTACGCCATGGCGGTCAATATCAACCGATCCTTCAAGCATTTTGGCTGGTGCACGGCAATTCGCGGTGTGGAGTCGGGCGGTGCGGTCGAGAACCTGCCTTGCCATACCTTCCCCACGGACGATGGCGGTGTGGACATTAAATGTCCCACGGAAATTGCCATCAGCGACCGCCGCGAGGCCGAGCTGGCCAAGAACGGATTCATGCCCTTGGTACACCGCAAAAACTCCGATTTTGCGGCCTTTATCGGCGCCCAGTCCTTGCAGAAGCCCCAGGAATATTACGACGCAGACGCTACCGCCAATGCCCGTCTGGCTGCGCGCTTGCCGTATCTGTTTGCCTGCTGCCGTTTCGCGCATTACCTGAAGTGCATTGTGCGCGACAAGATCGGTTCCTTTCGCGAGCGCGACGATATGGAGCGTTGGCTAAACAGCTGGATCATGAATTACGTGGACGGCGACCCGACCAACTCTTCGCAGGAAACCAAGGCACGCAAGCCGCTGGCCGCCGCCGAAGTCTCGGTGCAGGAAGTACCGGACAACCCCGGTTATTACGCTGCCAAGTTCTTCTTGCGCCCGCACTACCAGCTGGAAGGCCTGACGGTTTCCCTGCGCCTGGTGTCCCGTTTGCCGTCGCTCAAAGGCGAGCAGAACTGATTCCCACCCTGGCCTTTTGATGGCCTTATTCGACCTCCAAGGAGAAAAGCGTGTCTGTTGATATGTTCATGAAAATTGAAGGCGCCAATGGCGAATCCAAGGATTCCAACCACAAGGATTGGACCGATATCCAGTCCTTTTCGTGGGGCGCTTCGCAACCCGGCAGCATGAGTTCGGGCGGCGGTGGCGGCCAGGGCAAGGCCAATTTCAACGATCTGCATGTGGTCGCCCGCATCGACAAGGCCGCGCCTGCCGTGATGAAGCACTGCGCCAGCGGCAAGCACCTGGGCAAGGTGGAGCTGTCGGTGTGCAAGGCCGGTGGCGAGCAGGTGGAATACACCAAAATCACCCTGGAAGAAGTGCTGGTGACTTCGGTTCAGCTCAATGCCGAGCGCGATGTGGAAAGCGTAATGGTCAATTACTCCTTCCAGGCCGCACGCGTCAAACAGCAGTACTGGGAACAGTCCGATCGTGGCAGCAAAGGTGCTGAAACGCTGGTGGCCTGGGACATCAAGCAGAACAAAGAAGCCTGATCGGGCTTGGGTTTTCAGGCAGGGCCGCTATGGACCGCTTTCGCTTACCGGGACGCCGCGGGGCCGCGCTGATGCGCGGTCAGGCGGATCGCTTGCAACCTTGTCTGCTGGACAGGCTGACCGACGAGCGGCCCGATCAAACCTGGGAACCTCCCCAGCCTATGAGCCAGTACCAGATGCGTCAGGCGGTATTGCGCGATCTGGGTCATTTGCTCAATACACCCAATCAGGGCGCTACCCCCTTGATGCAGGCCTTGGCCCATGTACGACGCTCCTGCCTGAACTATGGCATGAGCCCGCTGGCGGGCAAGACCATGAGCGAAGTGGAATGGCTGGATGTGGAAGAAGCGCTGCGTACCGCCATCCTGCATTTCGAGCCGCGCATTTTGCCCGATACCTTGCAGGTGCATTGTCTGGATCACAGGGCTCAGCGCGATTTGCATAACGTTTTGAGCCTGCGTATTCAGGGCCATGTCTGGTGCGAGCCGTATCCGCAGGAATTCTTGCTGCGCACCAGTATTGATCTGGAAAGCGGGCAGTTGGACCTTGAAGAGAGTTACGCGTCGGGATGAATCCGGAGCTGCTGCATTACTACAACCGTGAATTGGCTTACCTGCGCGAGCTGGGAGCCGAATTTGCGCAAGCCTACCCCAAAGTGGCGGCCCGTCTGGGTGTGCACGATACGGCGGTGGCTGACCCGTATGTCGAGCGTCTGCTGGAAGGATTCAGCTTTCTGACGGCTCGCATTCAGATGAAGATGGACGCGGAATTTCCCCGTCTAAGCCAGCAATTGCTGGATGTGATTCAACCTTCCTGGTTGATGCCCACCCCCAGTATGGGACTGGTGCAGTTTCGCCCCAGCATGAGCGAAGGTGCTCTGGCCAAAGGCTTTACCATGCCGCGCCACACCGCCTTGCGCTCTCGTATTCCGGCCGGAGAACAAACCGCCTGCGAGTTTTCTACTTGCCATGCCGTGGACTTGTGGCCCATGAGCTTGTCGCAGGTACGTTTAGGCGATGTGGCGGCTGATCTGCCCCTGGCGGCTTTAGGTAGCCGACAGGCCGCGCAAGCTCGTTCGGCTTTGAAATTGGACTTCACGGTGCATGGCGGTTTGACACTGGAAGAGCTGGCTCTGGATGAGCTTAGCCTGCATCTGGACGGCCCGGAATCTGACAGCAGCTTGCTGCTGGATGCCTTGCTGCGGCAGGCGTTGGGGGTGTTCATCCAAATGGAGGACGAGGCCCCACAATTTCTGGCTACGTCTGATTGTTTGACACACGATGGCCTGGAAGATGATCAAACCATCTTGCCCATGGTGTCCCACGAGTTCTCCGGCCATCGCTTGCTGCGGGAGTATTTCGCCTTGCCGGGCCGTTTTGCTTTTGTACGGCTGCGTGGTCTGCAAGCCGCTATCGCCAGAGGACGTGCGCAGGAGCGAAAAAGCCGCCGCTGGAGCCTGCATATTGTCCTTAAGCAGGCTTGGCCCGATCTGGCGGCACGCGTTGGCCCTGGCCATGTGCGTTTGTATTGCACACCGGTCGTGAATCTATTTCGTCGACGCAGTGAACGCATGGCCTTACGCCCACAGGCAACAGATCATCATGTGGTCATGGACAGAACGCGTCCCATGGACTTTGAAGTTTGCTTGATGGAGCAAGTGCAAGGGCATGGCCGACAGGGTACGGACGATGTGCTGTTTCGTCCCTTGTATGCCAGCACGGCGCAGGACCCAGGACGCTATGGCAGTTACTACACCTTGCGTCGCGAACCACGCGTGGTGTCTGACACCCAGAAACGCTGGGGTGGCCGCAGCAGTTATGGCGGTAGCGAAGTGTATTTATCGCTAGTGAATCAGCACGAGCAGTCCGAGTTTTTCGGCATGAATCAGATCAGTGTCACGGCCTGGTGCAGCAATCGTGATTTGCCCTTGTTGCTGCCGCGCTCGCCCGAGTCTGACTTCAGCCTGCAAGTCTCGGCGCCCGTGGCCGGTGTCAGTTTATTGGGAGGGTTGACCCGTCCGCGATCCGCATCAACCGGCGGCCGTCAGGCCTGGGACTTGATTTCGCAGATGAGTCTGGCCCAGTTGGGTGTGGCCCAGTCCGACCCCAAGCAGGCAGCAGGTCGCTGGCGTGCCTTGCTGGCCCCGCATGTGGACAGCGCGGATGCCGGTGCCTTGCGTCAATTGGCCTCCATTGTGGCGGTGCAGGCGCGGCCTGTGCAGAGGGCCATGCCGGTTCCAGGACCGTTGGTGATGGCGCGTGGCGTGCATTTTGAGGTCATGCTGGACCAAAGTGGTTTTCCCGGCGGTCGTCCTTTTGTTCTGGCCGCCGTGCTCAGTCGTTATCTGGCCCGTCATGTCAGCCTGAACAGTTTTGTCTCTACCCAGTTTCTTTCCGAGACAGGGGTGGAGCTAGGTGCCTGGGGACCGCAAGCAGGTACGCGGGCGGTGCTGTGAACCGGGCCGAGCAGGAACAGCTAAAGCCCCAGGCTTCTTTGGAAGAGCTGGGCCGGATCATTCAGCAATGGCCTTATGGCCATGATCTGTTTCGGGTTTTGCGGGCTGTTGATGCCTTGCAAGCCGCCCAAGGCCAGCCTCGTTTGGGAACCGCGCCTACGCCTCGCCAAGAAGATGTGCGGGTAGGCCAGCCGCCTAGTTTGGCTTTTGCGGCCTCCAGTGTGCAAACCGCTCGTTGGGACGATGAACAACTGCATCTGGATGTGCAGGGCTTTGGCTTGTGGGGGCCCAATGGCCCTTTGCCGCTGCACATGACGGAGTACTTTTTTCAGCGTAGTCGCAACTTTGGTGACCGCGCTGGTGTGGCCTTTCTGGACCAGTTCCATCACCGTCTGTTTTTGCTGTTTTTCAGAGCCTGGGCACAAGCGCAGGCAGTCTGTGACCTGGAACATGATCAGGATGGTTTTACGCGCTGGCTGGCCAGCCTGGCAGGAGTCGGGAGCCAGAGCGAATCGGCTCCCATGAGCGACCATGCGGTCCATTTTCAGGCACCCGCGCTGGCTTCTCAAACCCGTAGTGCGCCTGCTCTGCAGTCGCTTCTGGCCAGCTATTTCCAATTGCCCGTCAGCATTCAGCAGAACGTGCCGGTTTGGGTGCCGCTGGATGATCAAACTCAGGTCAGCCTGGGCCGCAGTTGTTCGGGGCTTGGGAAAAATACCGTTCTTGGCGCACGTATTCTGGATGTGCAGCAAACCATACGAATACGGATCGGCCCTTTGAGTCGGCAGGACTATGGCCGCTTCTTGCCGGGTCGTCCGGCCTGGCGGCAATTGCGCTATTGCCTGGCTTTGTATCTGGGCTTGGAGTGGTCGGTTCAGTTGCAACTGGTGCTACAAGCCAGCGAACAGCCTGATCTGGGATTGGGGGCGGGCTTGGGCCTGGGCCAGGAAACCTGGCTGGGCTCGCCCGGCACGCAGGACAGAGCGGATCTGTGCCTGTTTCTGGACAGCCGTCCAGATTGGCAAGATCCGCGCAGCTAAGGCCTAGGCCTGACGCATTCCCTGCAAAAGATCGAACTCGTTTTCCTTGTCGGACAAGGTGCTGACCCACTCCGGTGCGCGCCCCAATTCGGGCTGCCAACTGGCTGCCGGAATGGTGCTGTCGGTGCTGGGCGAGCTGGCCGGTTTAGCTGTTGTATCAAAGGGATGCTTGTCCGAAGGATCAGGCATGGGACCACCCACCGGGACCATGCCGGGAACATGCAGATCCGCAAAAGGATCGGCTGCCGGCGCAGTTGCCAAAGGCGTTTCATCCTGTGTGACAGGGCTGACTCCCGATTCCACCCGGTAGTGCATTTCCCCCAAAGTCAGGCGATCTCCGTTCTGCAAAGTCTTGACCTGTGCCAGTGCCAACTCGATGCCATTCACGGCAACTTGACCGTCTGCGCTAGCTCGTTGAATTGTCAGCACATCTTGCTGACGACGCAGGTAAGACAGCACGGGCGGCGTCTGATTGTTATCGGGCAAAACCAGGTCAGCCTGAGTCCAGGAACCGCAGACCAGACCGGGTTCAGGAACAGGGCGCGGGGCTCCGCCGGATTCTGCTTGCAAGCGCCAATCTAAAGCTGCTGTGTTCATGGCTGTGCTCCTGCCACTTTTTCATAAACCGGCCCCCAGGTGGGGTGACCGCGCTCGGCCTGGGCCAGGGTAAAGCCAGGGTCTACAGCCCGTGCCTGCTTGAAACGCTCTTCACATAAAAAAGTGTAGTCGCGCACGCAAAAGCTGAAGGCCTGCAGTTTCAAGGCTTCACTGTATTGATTGGGCGCGGCAGCAGGCAGGGTGCTGGAGCGGCCCACTTGCCGGATCACGGTGCTGTAGTCGCCCTCATTAAAGGCAGAGCGTATTTGCTCCAGTTCAGCTTCGGCAGCCGGGCTGAAAACAGCCACTGGCTTGTTCTGGGTTTGGGCGCAGGCGGTCAGTAAAAGGGCCAGAGCCGGAACGATCAGGCGGGCAGGTAAATACATGGCAGGAAAAAGAAAAGTTGTACTTGCCCTCAAGACTAGGAAAGGAAAAAGACAGCCACATGACATGACGCGGACGGTTTTGTAAGAGTTGTTGCGCAAGGGTAAGCACCGAAACACCCCGTGTCCTTAACAAAGTTGTCGCATTCATGCTTTTAGATGGGGCGCATTGCCATTCAAGGAGACATCGTGACCGTTCGCCGATTGCTTCGTTTGTGTTCGCTGCTGATGCTGGGTTTGCTGGCCTCGTGTGCGTCCACCTCCAGTCGCATGGCCGTGCCCTACGAGATTGTTCTGACTGCTGATGAACAGCTCAACCCGGATGCCACGGGTCGGCCTTCCCCGGTACAGGTGTTTGTGTTCGAGCTGCGCTCGGGCAGCACCTTTGAATCCAGGGACTTCTTTGCCTTGCAGTCTGACCCGCAACAAGCCTTGCAGGCGGATCTGCTCAATGTGGAGCAGATCGTGCTGCGCCCCGGCCAGACTCATACCTTCAAACGGCCGGGCGATCTGCAGGCCACCGCTGTTGGCGTGGTCGTAGGGTATCGCGAGCTGGATGCCAGTGTGTGGCGTGTCCTGTTGCCGCTGCCCGAGTCGCGCACCACCAATATCTACAAGTTCTGGCAGGCGGCCCCGGACGCCGTCCAGGTCAGCCTGCAGTTACGCAAGAACGCCATTCATGTCGTTGATTGATGGGCGTAGAACGGATTATTTCAATGGATAAAGTCATTTGGACCGAAGGGCTGTTTTTACGGCCTCAGCATTTTCAGCAGATGGAGCGCTATCTGGAGCACTATGCCCACGCCGGAAGGCGGGCTGCGCAGCCATTTTGCTGGGGCTTTGAAACCTTGAGTCTGGACGAACAGGCCCTGAGTATGGGCAGTGTCGCCTTGCGCGAAGCGTGTGGTCTGCTGCCGGATGGCACGCCCTTTGATTGTCGGCCGGGTGCGATGCAGATTGTGGCCTGGACAGCCCCCGAAGTGGTGCGTCCCGAGCGCCTGATGCTGGTGCTGCCCCGTCGTCAGGCCGGGCGGGCAGAGATTCAGTTTGATGGGCACAGTTCGCGTCGTTCGCGTTATGTGGTCAGCGAACAGGATTTGTATGACAGCAGTGGTTTGTCGCCTGAACCTTGCCTGTCGCAACTAGGGCGTTTGCAGCCAGTTTTGCTGCCCGAATCCGAGGTGTATGAAGACAGCATTGCCATGCCCGTGGCCCGCATTCTGGAGCGCAGGCCTGACCGCTCGCTGGTGTTGGACCCGGATTTCATTCCCCCCATCCTGTCCATTCAGGCTCATGCACGCCTCAGTGTTTTAAGCGCGGATGTGCAGGCTCTATTGCAGGCCCGTGCACAAGCTTTGGCAGAACGCCTGGGGCCGGGAGGGCGCGGGCAGGGTGATGTGGCCGACTTCATGATGCTGGAGCTGGTCAATCGCTACCGGGCTGCCTTGTGGGCCATGGAGCAGCGCGTATACGTACATCCTGGCGAGCTGTATCAGACCTGGATGGAGCTGCATGGCGCCTTGGCCACCTACACCCAGGACGGACGTCAGCCGCTGGTCTGGCCCTCCTATCAGCATGACGATCTGGCCCAGTCCTTTTTGCCGCTGGTGCTGAAGTTGCGCCGCGCCTTGTCTGTGGTCCTGGAACAGCAGGCCGTGTCGATTGCTCTGGAGGACAAGGGGCAGGGTGTACGGCTGGCCCAGATTGCGGACCGCGCACTCTTGCGTCAGGCGGGTTTTGTGCTGGCCGTACAGGCCGATTTGCCCGCCCAAACCGTGCGGCAGCATTTTGCGGCACAGGTGAAATTGGGGCCGGTAGAGCGCATCCGCGATCTGGTTCATCTGCAATTGCCGGGTATCGGTTTGCAGCCCTTGTCTGTCGCGCCACGTGCCTTGCCGTATCACGCCGGCTTCACCTACTTCGAGCTGGAAAAAGGCGGCGAGCTGTGGCGTCAGCTGGAGCAGAACGGTGCATTGGCCCTGCATTTGGCCGGAGACTTTCCCGGCCTGCAACTTGAGTTTTGGGCAATACGCCGCTGACCCGGAGCATGGCTATGAACGAGACAGTTTCCTGGAGTAATGGCCCGGTCCCGGACGAGCGCCGATCGCGGGCAGATGCGCCGCGTTTTGTTGCGCAAGGGGCCAATCCCCTGTTGGAGGCCGCCAACCCTTTGCTGGTGATGGTGTCCGATATACGCCGCAGTGCCCGACATGCAGACCCGGCGGGTCTGCGTGCCAAGCTGGTCGCTGAAATCCGTCAATTTGAATTGCGCGCCCAGGCCGTGCCCGTGGCCAATGAAACCATTTTGGCGGCTCGTTATTGCCTGTGCACGACCTTGGATGAGGCGGCCGCGCTAACCCCTTGGGGGCAGGCTGGAGTCTGGTCCTCGCACACCTTGCTGGTCACTTTTCACAACGAGACCTGGGGTGGGGAGAAGTTCTTTCAGCTTCTGGATAAATTGATGCAAAGCCCGGCGGCGCATTTGCAGTTGTTGGAGCTGATGTATTTCTGCCTGGCTTTGGGTTTTCAAGGCCGCTATCGCGTGCATGAGCAGGGCGCCAGCCAGCTGGAAACCGTGCGCCAACGGCTGTACATGAGCTTGCGCCAGTATGGGCAAACGGTGCCAGCCGCTCTGTCCCCGCATTGGCGCGACAACCCGGCGCAGAAAGTTGGCAAGCCTTTACCTGTGCCTATCTGGGTGGCCGTTTGCGTGGCCTTGCTGCTGTGCTTGTTGATGTATCTGGGTGCCAGTCTGTTGCTGAACCGGCAGTCTGATCGAGCTTTCGAAGACATCGTGGCTTTGCGCCTGCCGGCCTTGCAGACACAGGGCCAGCCGCCGTCTGGTGGCGTCGCACCGCCTGCACCCTTGGCCTTGGCAGAGCTGCTGGCCCCCGAGGTGGCCGAGGGTCTGCTGACCGTGCGCGATCAGGCCGATCGCAGCGTCATTATCCTGCGGGGCGATGGCCTGTTCGATTCAGGAGCCGACCAGATCCGTGCGCCGCTGCTCCCCGTCATTGCCCGTATTGCGGATGCGGTGGAAGCCGCGCCGGGTTTGGTGCTGGTAGATGGCTATACCGATAACGTCCCCATACGCAGCGTGCGCTTTCCTTCCAATTTTCATCTCTCGCAGGCTCGTGCCGATTCAGTCAAGGCTGTCTTGCAGGAGCGCTTGAGCCAGCCTGAACGTGTCCGTGCCCAAGGTCGGGCCGATGCCGCACCTGTGGCTGATAACGACACCGTTCAAGGCCGGGCACAGAACCGTCGGGTGGAGATCACGATCGTGCCCTTGAGCAAGGAGGCCGGGCAATGACACGTCTTTTGAGTCTGGTCTTCAGCCGTAGCGTCTGGACCTTTGTGGGTGTGCTGATCCTGCTGGTGCTGATCTGGTTGCTGGGGCCCTTGTTGGCGATTGGTCAAACCCGGCCACTGGAAACCGAGCTGTCGCGCTGGATTGCGATGGCGGTTGTGGTGGTGTTCTGGTTGTTGCGCCTGTTATGGCGCAGTTGGCGTGAAGGCCGCTTGAACGCGCAGTTGCTAGGCCAATTAAGCCGCCCGGCGCAGAAGGTGTCAGCACCGAGCAATACGGCTACGCCGCATCCTTTGCAAAGCCAGTTCGATGAGGCGATCGAACTGCTCAAGCGGATTCGCTTCGGTTCGCATATGGGCGGGCGTTTGCGCTCCTTGTTGTCGCGTCAGTACGTTTATCAGCTGCCCTGGTATGTGTTCATCGGTGCACCCGGAGCAGGTAAAACCACGGCGCTGGTCAATTCCGGCTTGCAGTTCCCTTTGTCGGAGCGCTACGGAAAAACGTCTCTGCGAGGTGTAGGGGGCACGCGCAATTGCGACTGGTGGTTTACCGACGAAGCCGTCCTGCTGGATACGGCAGGACGCTACACCACGCATGAAAGTGATCCGGTAGGGGATGAACAGGAATGGCGTGGTTTTCTGGGCTTGCTCAAACGCTATCGCCGCAGGCAGCCTATTAATGGCACCTTGTTGACCATCAGCGTGCCGGATTTATTGTCCAGCACGGCCGCGCAACGTCACGATCATGCGCAGGTCTTGCGCCAGCGCCTGGCCGAATTGCGCGAGCGTTTGGGGATTCAGTTTCCTATCTATGTGCTGGTCACCAAAATGGATTTGCTCCAGGGCTTTCAGGAGTATTTCGACCATTGTGATCGTCAGGAACTGGAGCAGGTCTGGGGCTTCACCTTGCCTTATGAAAGCTCTCGCGAAGCGGGATTTTCCTTGTCGCACACCTATGGGCGCGAGTACGAAGCCTTGCATCAACGCCTGGAGCGTGGTCTGGCGGCCGTGATGGCCGAGCAGCCCAACGAAAGCGTGCGTGCCGAAGCCTATCTGCTGCCACAACAGTTTGCTCGCCTGGGGCCTGTGCTGGAGGAGTTTCTGGAACAGGTGTTTAGCCAGTCCCGCTTCGAGGCACCGTTGTTGCTGCGTGGCGTGTACTTCACCAGTGGTCGGCAAGGAGGTGTGCGCCTGGATCAGGTGCGGGACTCCATGCGCGAGTATCTGGAAGTGGATGTGCAGGCGGATCAAGTGCAGCCGGTGGCGGGTCAGGGTCGCAGCTATTTTCTGACGCAGTTGCTGAAAGAGCTGATTTTTCAGGAAGCCGGTGTGGCAGGCCGGGACGAGCGCTGGGAGCGCCGTGTACGCTTGCGCCATTTTCTGGTCTACGGTCTGGTGGCGGTGGGCGTGCTGTTACTCGGGCTGGCCTGGAGTCGCAGTTTCCTGTTGAACCGCAGCTATGTGGAGCAGGTTGAAGGACGTGTCCCCCAGGCTCAGCAACAGGCGGATCAGACACAGGTGCTGGATACCACTCCGGCAGTCGGCTTGCTGCCTTTGCTGGATATGTTGTCGCTATTGCCGCAAAGCGATCAGTTTCGCTTGGATGCGCCCGGTCTGGAGCGGCGCATGGGCCTGTATCAGGGCGACAAGATGAAGGCCGCCGCCGATACCGTCTATCAACGCGCCTTGGAAAAACTGCTGGCCCCCTTGCTGGCGCGTCGTATAGAAACCGTGTTGCGCAGCGAGCAGGCGCAGGACCTGGAGTACGGCTACGAGGCCCTGCGCGCCTATTTGATGCTATACGACACGCGACGTTATGACGCGGCCCATTTACAGACCTGGTTGCTGGGTAGTTTGAAACAGGACTTGCCGGCAGGCTTTACCCAGTCGCAATACGACAGGCTGGAGAGCCATGTCCGTGCAGTGACGCAGGCGGGCTTGCTCTTGAATCCCTTCCCGCGCAATGAAGCCTTGATTGAACAAAGCCGGGAACGTCTGGCGCGTATCAGTCTTGAGCAGCGCACTTACAGCCGCATGCGCCGTATTCTGGCGGCCACACCCGGTTTGCTACCCATGTCTGTCTCAGGCATGGCCGGGCCATACGCTGCCTCTGTATTCAAGCGTGAAAGCGGCAAACCGTTAACCGAAGGGATAGACGGTCTGTACACCTACGAGGGTTACTGGACCGTGGTTGAACCACGTATCGACAGCGAACTGCAGCAGATGCGCGAGGATGACCGCTGGATTCTGGGGCTGGATACGGGAGCCGGACAGTCCGAGGCGGCGCGTCGTGCGGCAAGTCAGGAGCTGCGTCGTCTGTATCTGCTGGATTATGTGCGTGTGTGGGATGAGTATCTGGCTGACTTGCGCCTGCTGCAAGGCGGCAGCTTGCTGGAAAACATTCAGCTGGCCCGCACCTTGTCCATGTCCGATTCTCCCTTGAAGCAGCTGGTCCAGCAGGTGGCTTTGCAAACTCGCCTGTTGCGAGAGGATGCGCAGCAGGGGGCCTCTTTGGGGGCACAAGCCAAAGTGCGGCTGGACGATACCCGGCAGGCGCTGGAGCAGATGTTTGGCCCGGTCGGCTTGGAGGGGAGTCGTCGTAATGAGCCCCAGGCCAAGCAGGTAGAGGCGATTGTGGATCAGCACTTCGAGCCTTATCACCGCCTGGCCTCCAGTAGTGGCGGGGCACCAGCGCCTATTGATGGCACCCTGGAATTGCTGGATGAGTTCTATGCTTTTTTGACCTCCTCGGATGCTGCTTTGCGCAGCGCGGGGACACCGCCGCAGTCCAATGTCTTGACCAAGCTGCAGGCAGAGGCAGGTCGGTTGCCAGGGCCTTTGCGGGACGCGCTGGATCAGTTTTCAGTGGGTGCTTCTGCCGAGATTGCGTCGCGGACTCAAGCCAGTTTGGGGCAGTTGGTAAATGCCACTATCGGTCAGTTTTGCCGTAGTGCGATTGCGGGTCGTTATCCCTTCGCCGCTCAATCCAGGCAGGATGTCGCACCTAACGATTTTGCCCGCATGTTTGCGCCGGGTGGCTTGATGGATGCCTTTTTTCAAGAGCATCTGATGCACCAGGTGGATATGTCAGGTGGGCGCTGGCGCTTCAAGCCGGGCATAGATGGACAGGCGGCGGCCAACTTCCGTTATCTGGATGCGTTTCAGCGTGCGGCTGTGATTCGGGATGTGTTCTTCCCGGCAGGCAGTAATCAACCGCGTATCGATATGGCGTTCACTCCGGTTCAGCTGGATGCCGAGCTGTCACAAGTGCTGCTGGATGTGGATGGCCAGGTGCTGCGTTATGCCCATGGCCCGCAGGTCGCCATGGGGGTGCAGTGGCCGGGGCCGCGCGGGGGCCGTCAGGTCAGTCTGGAGGCACAGCCACAGTCCGAAGGCTCGGGGATGAGGGCGACCGGTGCCTGGGCACTGCTGCGCTTGCTGGACAAGGCACAGCCTGTATCGGGCGCGTCTGCTGGGGCCCAGCGCTTGTCCTTTGCCTTGGGGAGCCGCCAGTTTGTGGTGGATGTGGTGGCCAATAGCTCCAGGAATCCGTGGCGTTTGGCGGAGATGAGAGGGTTTAGCTGCCCAGGGAGCCATTGAGATGCGCCAGGATGATTTCGACTCCAATCCGGTGGTGATGTGGTACGGCAAGATTCCGGCCATGGGGGACTTTGTACGTCGACGTATGCCCGAGCCGATTTTGCTGCCGTGGGAACGCTGGTTCAGCAGTGGTGTCAGCCAGATTCGTTCGCCCAACAAGACGGCTGGAGCCAATATGTCCAGCTCGCCCGTCCATGCCTGGGGATTTCTGATGTCCTTGCCGCAAGGTGGTGTGCAAGCAGGGGCGGTCATGCCCAGTCAGGACCGGGTTGGGCGCGAGTATATGGTGTGCGCTTTGGTGCCTTTGAGTGTCGAGCAATGTCAGCGTGTCCGTCTGCCTGTACTGGCCAATATGGTTGAGCAATTGGGCCTGTCCTTGCAGCAAGGGGTGAGGTTTTGCTGGGCGGTAACGCAGCTGGATCAGACTTTGTGCAGTGCCATGCCCTACGCCGGTTTGCTGGCGGAGAGTGTCGCCGCCCAGTCCGAGCAGCGTGATGCCGGGCAGGACATTCTGGATGTTTTGTATGGCTCTCGTGCGCCGTCTGTGCCACAAGACCCGTGGGCTGTCCTGCAGCCTTGTCTGGAGCCCGGCTCCCACCGTAGTTACTGGTGGTGCCTGGGCATGAACAATCCTGGCTGGCGCAGCGTGACGCACAGCGGCGAGCTAAGTCTGGCCCTGTTTCGGCGCTTGTTCGTGTCAGCAACAGCGGCAGATGCAGCAAGCCGCGCTTATCAACCATGGTGAGATCCCTCATGAAACGTACAAACTCTGCCAAGGATGTCCAGGGTCGCCCTTTGGGGCAGATTCTGGACTCCTTGCTGCTAGACCAACGGCTGGTGATTCTGGATCAATTGGCCTTGCAACTGGCCGAGCTGCATGAGAGCCAGGAATGGTATGGCGCACTGGGGCTGGATACGGTGGTTTTGAGTGATGAAGGTCTGGTTCAGTTATTGCCGCTGGAGCAGAACATGCACAAGCGCAGTCTGGCGCAGGCGCATGCTCAGGGTATGGCTTTTGATGAATCTTGTGCGGCCCCCGAGCAATATGTGGATGATCCTGTGCGGCCTGCCGGCCCCTGGACGGATGTATACGCTTATGCGGCCTTGCGCTGGCAACTGACAACGGGCTTTCCTCTGATGGCCGCCCCTTGGCGGCAATTGAAAGATCCTGTGGTGATGGACGAGGACGCGGACGGTCCGACGCAGGCCATGTTGCAGGGTCTGGCCCTTGACTGGGTGCAGCGGCCTCAGTCCATGGCTTCTTACCGAAGGCTGGAACGATTGGGGCAAGTGCCAGAGCCTGTACCCGCACATGCTCCCGCTGCGCAAACTGTGCTGCCGATTACGCCTGAACGCCGGTCTTCCTTGCCCTTGTGGGTGGCAGGCTTGGCAGTAATCGTTCTGGCAGGGCTGGGGGCGGCGTATTGGAGCGGTGATGGCGATATTTCCGGGCCCGCTGTTGCATCGTCTGATGCCAATCGTCCGGCGGTGGCGGGCGCCACGCCTGAAGAGTCCATATCAAGGCCGGGACCAACTACGTCGGAGCCGCTGGGCGGGCTGGTGGCGGGTGGAGAGTCCAAGCCGAATGATGTGGCTGCTTTGGGTGCAGGGGGTGTGTCTGCATCTCAATCTGGGCAGCCTTTGGAGGAAGGAACAGATCAGCTTGGGTCGCAGCTGACAGGTACACAAAATGGCACGGAGGCAGGGCAGCAATTAGCTCAGGCTTCGGGGTCACAAGCCGCGACAACACCGGAGTTGAAACTGCTGTCCGAGTCGGGAGCTTTGCAGCCTGCTTTGCCAGTTCAAATACAAAACACATCGGATGATGCAGCTCGTCTGGCTTTGGCTGATCATGCTGCCGGAACAGCCGGAACAGCCGGAACAGCCGGAACAGCCGGAACAGCCGGAACAG
>NZ_DAMBOE010000003.1:346420-346927 GCF_032063905.1 Alcaligenes phenolicus | reverse complement strand
AGCCGGAACAGCCGGAACAGCCGGAACAGCCGGAACAGCCGGAACAGCCGGAACAGCCGGAACAACTGGCGCCTCTGAAGCTACGGGAGGAGAAGCCGCAGCAACGGGAACCTCGGGTGTTAGTGAAACCATCGGAGCCGCGGGAAGTGCCGGAGCAATGGGAGCTACTGGGATTACCACGTCCGCTGCTTCAGGAATTGCCACAAACACGCAAGCCGAATCCTCAGCTCCTTCCGCGCAAGTTGATCATGTGGAACAACTGGAACCTGTCGCTGCCAAGCCCGCGCCACCTGCCAAGGGCACCGTCGCCCTGGATATACGGCCTTGGGGGGAGGTCTACGTGAATGGCCGCAAGCAAGGTGTCAGCCCGCCTTTGAAGTCCTTGTCGCTGGCTCCAGGCTCGCACCGCATTGTTATCAAAAATGCAGGCTTGCCAGAGTTCAGCACAACAATTCGAGTGCGCTCAGGAAAGACGGCCAGCGTCAGTCACGAGTTCAAATAGGCTGC